>NZ_BMDH01000012.1 GCF_014635685.1 Galliscardovia ingluviei | reverse complement strand
TTTCGCTGACGCAAGGCGATAAGGTTATCAAGGGTAGAAAGCAGAGACGCAATCTTGGTTTGTTCTTTTATTTCAGAAGGAAGTGTTGTAACTATTTTAAAGAAATCTGTTGTCGACACATTCAGTAATCCATGGTTTCGTGCACCTTCAGCACAGATAGCTGCAATTTCCGGTGTCCATTTTTGACTATCCCAATAATGTTCCAGAAAATCGGAATCTACATCGGAAAAACATTTTAGCGCAAAGCAAATATATAACGTTGATAAAGCACCTTTGCCAAAATAATTAAGCCGTTTTATTGAGCCAAAGTCAAAACCAACAGAATAACTTTTGTTATACGCAAACTCACCGCGAAGCAACAAGAAATAATTAGACATATCTTTGCTCGCAACGGTTTTATTAAAATAGGTACGTTGGTCGACTAAACCATCACGAGAGGAAATAGTCAAAGGAATATCGGATTCATTATTCCTATTTTTCCTTGTAACCCTTTCCGTATAATCACCCAACTTGCGCTGCTCCCAAACG
>NZ_BMDH01000011.1 GCF_014635685.1 Galliscardovia ingluviei | reverse complement strand
GGGTGAAGCAGCAGGGTAACCTTGTTGTGGACTGTATGGAAGTGAGAATGCAGACATGAGTAGCGAAAGACGGGTGAGGATCCCGTCCGCTGGATGACTAAGGGTTCCAGGGCCACGTTCGTCGTCCCTGGGTGAGTCGGGTCCTAAGGCGAGGCCGACAGGCGTAGTCGAATGGATGAACGGGTTGATATTCCCGTACCGGCATGCAACCGATCAAACCCGAGACTAGTATACTAACCTCCATCTCATGCTGAAGATAATTTCGGTTGTTGGATGTGTGTGGTGTTGGGATCTTGCTGGCAGTAGGGGAGCATGGGAGTGACACAGGATGGTAGCCGACTGCGGTGGTGGTTATCCGTGGTTAAGCGTGTGGCCTGTTTTCTAGGTAAATCCGGGAAACATTAAGGGTGAGGCGTGATGATGGGAGTCTTTTGGCTCGATATTCGGTGATCCAATGCTGTCGAGAAAAGCTTCGATGTGAGGGTGTATGGTGCCCGTACCCTAAACCGACACTGGTGGTCAGGTAGAGAATACTAAAGCGAGCGAGTGAATCCTGGTCAAGGAACTCGGCAAATTACTCCCGTGCCTTCGGTATAAGGGAGACCCCTGATAGTGAGCATGCTTGCTGTGGGAGCTGTTGGGGGTGGCACAAGCCAGGGGGTAGCGACTGTTTACCAAAAACACAGGAGCGTGCGAAGACGTAAGTCGCTGTATACGCTCTGACGCCTGCCCGGTGCCGGAAGGTTAAGAGGATCCATCATCTCCAGTTTGGAGGGTAGTGGTGAATTTAAGCCCCGGTAAACGGCGGTGGTAACTATAACCATCCTAAGGTAGCGAAATTCCTTGTCGGGTAAGTTCCGACCTGCACGAATGGCGTAACGACTTCCCCACTGTCTCGACCAGGAGCTCGGCGAAATTGCAGTACGAGTAAAGATGCTCGTTAAGCGCAGAAGGACGAAAAGACCCCGGGACCTTTACTATACCTTGGTATTGTCGTTCGGTGTTGATTGTGTAGGATAGGCGGGAGACTGTGAACCTTGGACGCTAGTTTAAGGGGAGTCGTTGTTGAAATACCGCTCTGTGAATATTGGACGTCTAACCTCGAACAGTTATCCTGTTCAGGGACAGTGCCTGGCGGGTAGTTTAACTGGGGCGGTTGCCTCCTAAAGAGTAACGGAGGCGCTCAAAGGTTCCCTCAGCCCGGTTGGCAATCGGGTGTTGAGTGTAAGTGCACAAGGGAGCTTGACTGTGAGACTGACGGGTCGAGCAGGGACGAAAGTCGGAACTAGTGATCCGGTACCGGCGCACGGGCGCGGTATCGCTCAACGGATAAAAGGTACCCCGGGGATAACAGGCTGATCATTCCCAAGAGTCCATATCGACGGGATGGTTTGGCACCTCGATGTCGGCTCGTCGCATCCTGGGGCTGGAGCAGGTCCCAAGGGTTCGGCTGTTCGCCGATTAAAGCGGCACGCGAGCTGGGTTCAGAACGTCGTGAGACAGTTTGGTCTCTATCCTCTGCGCTCGTTGGAATATTGAGGAGTCCTGCCCATAGTACGAGAGGACCTGGGTGGACGAACCTCTGGTATGCCAGTCGTCACGCCAGTGGCGTGGCTGGTTAGCTACGTTCGGATGGGATAACCGCTGAAAGCATCTAAGCGGGAAGCCTTCTCCAAGATAAATATTCCTAACCAAACTCCTTTGGGGTTTGGTGTGAGACTCCATGAAGAACACGTGGTTGATAGGCTGGATGTGGAAGCACGGTAACGTGTGGAGCTGACCAGTACTAACAGTCGAAAGACAACACACAATATCATTTCACTACAAGACAGTAGTAGCAAACACTCAGACAACACAACATAATATACTGCGCTAAACACCATGTATGAAAGCAACACTAGCAAGCAACCTCGCGTCTACTAGCCGGTCCCCAACCCACCAACACTACTCTTGTATTACACAAGAGTGATAACCGAATCTATAATCTAGTTTTTCCGTGGTGGTCATGGCCCGGGGGACATGCCCAGTCTCCATTCCGAACCTGGAAGCCAAGACCCGGCACGGCGATGGTACTGCACTCGGTAGGGTGTGGGAGAGTAGCACACCGCCACGG
>NZ_BMDH01000010.1 GCF_014635685.1 Galliscardovia ingluviei | reverse complement strand
TGGATGGTACTGGGATTGATGCTCCGGTGATGCAGCATGTGGGTGATGATGCTTTTTATTTGTCTCATGATGCTGATGGGGTGCTGGGATCGATAATAAAACTGGAGAAATAATCGTCCAAGAATATAAATCTTCTCCAACTGCACGGCTTACGAGAAATCAGAAAAAGGACTTTCCAGAAATTTTAGATAGTGGGGCACATGTTATTGGTCATGGGAAGGGTATTTTTGAGAACAATTATCAGATTCCAAGCGGGACAAACGTAGAAGTGATAAGGAAGGGCATTGATGGTTAGGAATGTGTTGAAGCGGCAGCTTGAGAGTGAGATTACTCGGGTGTTGAGATTGGTGAAGCATCAGTTTGGTTTGCGGCTTCGTGAGGATGTTTTGTTTGGAGTGGTTGATGGGTATGTGGTTTCTGTTTCGTGTTTTGTAGAGGGTGTTGCTGGCAACACTATTATGCTCCGTGCAATGTTGAAGCCTATGGTCTTGGATGATGTTTTTTGGGATGTTTTTGATATGTCAAGTAATCGTCGTGGACCGTTAAGTTTGCGTGTGTATGGTGCTTTTACTGTTGGAGCGCTTCCTGTTGCAATGAGTAAGAGGCAGGTTGATAGTGTTGATCAGGTTGCTGTGTTTATTGAAGAGACTGTGTCCGATATGATGCGTGATTTACGTGGGCTGGTTGCACGCTTGGGGAGTGTGGAGGAGTATGCGCGTTATGCAGATCGTGTAGCTCATGGTAGGCGGCTGTATCCGTTTGATAGTGCGTTGACTTGGATGTTGATAGATATTATTCGTGGAGGGTTTGCGCAGGCGCGAGAGCGTGCCGTGCTTGAATTGGCGAATCATAGAACTGGTAATATGGTCAATGGTAATCGCAATATTTACGAGTATGTTGTGGATTATTGTCGTGCTCATGAGGCTCAGTATGGTGGCGATGAGCAGGGTAGAGTGATTTCGTTGCAACGGTTGGTTGGCTATCATGAAGCGCATTATGGCAGTGAATGTTTTGAGCAGGTGTTGCGTGTAGTGCCTGAGATTGCTCGGCAGTTTGGTGTTGGGTATTATCAAAACATTTTGTTTCAGCAGGTTGGGCAATATTGGGTAGTACTCACTATTAATGTGAGAGCAGATACTGCAGATGGGAATCAGTTGAGTGTTTTTGGGTTGATTAAACCTGTGGTCAGTGATGATATGCTTTGGCATGTTTTTGGTCATGATGAGTTCTGTGATGTAGCGGTGATGCGTTGTGATGATGCGTTAAGTACATTTCCATTAGTGTTTTTTGGTCGTGATATGAGCGTTGACGAGAGTGGTGGTAGCGAGCAATATTTATATCATGTGTTGAGTGAGCTTGTTGGTCAGTGGGTAGCGCAATCGCGTGAGTATGTGTTGCTGGTGGATGGTGTAGCCGATTTTATTGATTTGGCTCAGCAGAGTGTGGTTGCGATTATTGAGGATGAGCAGGTTCGTGAGTCTCGTTTTCGATCGAATCGTATGTTTAATCCTGATTTGCATTATATGCTGCTGGATTTAAGTAATGGTGAGTATGCGAAAGCTCGTCAGCGTGCGCATGCGCTTTTAGAGCAAGGTAAAACAGGTTTTTCCATAGCTGGTAGCGAGAGTTATGCGCGTATCGAAGAGTATTGTATGGCACATGAGCGGTAGCGCTGATTTATATGTTGTGATTCGATTATTCAGGTGAGAGATATCGTGGTCTTGTTAGAACAATGTGGTTCGGCAGGTGAAGCAGCGCGTGAGGCATTTGCCTGAGGGTATGCGTCAGACGATTTTGATTGATATTAGGGGGCAGGATGTCAGTAGTGAGACTAGAGCTTATGTGACAAGCAAAATACTTGAAAAATCACCGACAGGTGTAAATGTTGAAGTTGTCTTTTGGAAGGAGTCATTATGGCTTTAGGGTTAAAGTATTGGTTTAACCTTGTTAGTATTGGTACGGAAGGTTTTTTTACTGAGTTTTTTGCTACGGTGTGTATGCGGTTGGAAGACGGTGTGTGGGGTAGTCGTTTTCCTGTGGTGATGCGGCAGTTGTATTGGGGTCGTGTAGAAGCGGCTTCGTTGCAGGAGGGGATTGCTGAGCTTGGGGTAATTAAGCGTGAGTTTCTTGAGCGCCCTGTCAGTGACGCGGTATGGGTGACTGGTGCTGCTAATGATCATATTGAGCCAAGTTATCTTGTGACGCGTGGTGAGCATGCGCATAATCTATTCGAATATTTCACAACGATAGATAACGGCTTGCTGTTAGATCGTCTCATTGGGGTTTTTACCGAAGCAATGAGATGGAAGGATGAGGGTGTGAC
>NZ_BMDH01000009.1 GCF_014635685.1 Galliscardovia ingluviei | reverse complement strand
GTCACACCCTCATCCTTCCATCTCATTGCTTCGGTAAAAACCCCAATGAGACGATCTAACAGCAAGCCGTTATCTATCGTTGTAAAATATTCGAATAGATTATGCGCATGCTCACCACGCGTCACAATATAATCCGGCTCAACACGATCATTACCAACACCCGTCACCCACAGCGCATCACTGACAGGACGCTCAAGAAACTCACGCTTAATCACCTCAAGCTCAGCAATCCCCTCCTGCAACGACGCCACCTCCACACGACCCCAATACAACTGCCGCATCACCACAGGAAAACGACTACCCCACACACCGTTCTCTAACCGCATACATACCGTTGCAAAAAACTCAGTAAAAAAACCAACAGTACCAACGTTAAACAGTCCGTACCTATACTTCACCCCAAGAGACATACTAATCTCCTTCCTCAAAGATAATCTCAACATCTACAGAAACACGACTACGAATCTTCTCCACCAAAGAAGTTCTAATATCATCAGAAATATCCTGACCCTCAACATCAATCACAATCATCTGACGCATACCCTCAGGTAAATACAACTTACGCTGCTAGTACTTATCATCTAGAAGAAACTGCCCCAACCCAACAGCCAGAATGTGGTTTAAAACCTTCAACTCTTTAGAAATTAAACAGTAAACAGCATAGACAGCCACGTAAAAATCAACAACAACCCAGCATAAAACGTCATGTAATCACCTTTGACCACACAGCACAACAACAACTGTTACTGCCCTATCATTTTCTTATGGATACCCTATCGGCAACAATAGTGAAATCAGTATATTTATCGGATCCATGAAACACCACTTGCCCATCCACCTCCTTTAATTCCGCACTCGCCACTAAATGCTCTCCGATCACATGTCCACGAAAACTCCTTACCCCTTCAAAAATCAAAGCAAAGCCAATACCATTACTTCCACGACCACGCACAGCAGAATGATCTAACGGCACAGGCAAAAACATACCTATCTCTATATGACTACCACCCTCTTCCACAGTAAGACGATAACTCCTAATCTGCTCTAACGAAGGCACCACATCATACAACTGACGTAACCATTCACCTGACTCCACAACATCAATCCACATCATCAAACCCCTCTCTACCAGACCCTAAAAGGATCACCAACAGCACGAACACCAAAAATATGCTGCACAAGAGCACCATCAGAAGTAATAGCTAGATCAGCATCACGCCCATGAGCAACAAACCGAACATCGTAATTATCCAAATCATGAAACTCAGCATCCACCACAGCGAAAGGACGATCCAACCGCATAGAAAACTCTCTAATCCAACAGAATGTCAACTCCACTCTCGCAATAGTAAACCCCTGCTGCTGCCACTTCTTCGAAGGATGATCCACCGGAGTAGGGATATCAAAATACACATCAATCATCTGCCCACTGCTCTGAACTTCGAGACCGCACAGCACCATGCCATCNCATAGCAAGCTCCTTTACTCGTCAGTTTCAAAATAATAATGACGCTGCACACCATCAATACTACCAGTCCAAGGATTCGCCGCAGGACGAGCATGAACATGCGAGACCAAGTTTAATCAAAAGAAGTATAGATCCAGATACCCCCTCATTTCATAAAATGATACATACCAGTAGATCGCATCTTACTTTTTTGTATACCCCTTGACGTCCGAAATCGAAATCTGCGAGGCAACAATACTAACCCTACAGGTAGGGTCGCATTCATCATCATATGCCAGAAAATGTACCTCACCATCATCCCGATACATTGAAACATCAATTGTAGAATATTGTGCCAGCATAAACACGTTGCAATATGAGACATTAGAAAAAACTAAATTAGCACAGGCTCTATTATAATTTTGAAACTTCCATTGCAGAATCTGTCGATCAAACGGAGCAGACAACCATAAAGAAAGTTGTACTTTATGATCCTTAATGTCATACAATGTGTCACTCAAAACAATGTTTGACAAACTCGGAGCAGTCTCATACAGTCTCGACAGTACCGAATCAGATTGAACAAGTTCGTTCCATAAAGTCATATTAACCTCAAGCACTATAATTCAATAAACAATCGTTTGGTAATTGCTCAGATGCGGCTACCATAAACATGTCCTATCGATACGTACATAGAAAGTATTTTTACTCTAAAATTAGAGCTAGTAATTTTACAACATACAACTAAATCATCCACTTGTTCTATCTGTGCAATCCCATTCACACCACTACATTGGTCTATATATTCGCATAGAAACATATGCTCGAACCTCAAAACAATGTTTGCATGAGTTCTACAATCTCTCTCCCACTTTGCAGGGATATGATCAACCGTATTCTTAGAAGTAAAAAATACCTCTACATATTGTCCCGAACGAATGTTTAACTCAGTAACCCAAAAATCTTCAAGAGGAGGAATTTTATCAAACAATCGTTCTAGAAAACTATTCCTGCCAGTAACTTCATACCACATATTTTGTCCAATCTACTCAGGATACAAATAGTGACTATTCACCCCATCAGCATCATGAGACAAATAAAAAGCATCATCACCCACATGCTGCATCACCGGAGCATCAATCCCAGTACCATCCA
>NZ_BMDH01000008.1 GCF_014635685.1 Galliscardovia ingluviei | reverse complement strand
TTGCGTCAGCGAAAGTTAGAGCTGTTACAGCAGTTAAAGAAAGCCATGTTACAGCAGATGTTCCCTGATAAAGGCGAAAGTACTCCGCAAGTTCGATTCAAAGGATTCAACGATACTTGGGAACAGCGTAAGTTGGGGGAAGTAACAGATGTTAGGGATGGGACGCATAGTTCTCCAAAATATATTCAAAGGGGTCATCCATTCATTACATCCAAAAATGTAAGCAATGGTTTTATTAATTACGAGAATATTCAATACATCTCGGATGATGATTACGAAGAAATAAATAAGCGATCGAAAGTGGATGTTCACGATATCCTTATGGGCATGATTGGCACTATCGGGAATCTCGCTTTAATACGTGAAGAGCCTGATTTTGCGATAAAAAATGTTGCTTTAATAAAATACAGTGGTAGAATTGATTATCAATACTTGTATCAAGCACTTCAAAGCAGCTTTGTTACGAGTCAATTATCTTCCAGTCTGGATGGTGGGACACAGAAATTCGTATCCTTAAAGCGGATTCGCGAACTAGAAATCGCATTTCCAAATGAGCCAGAGCAACAGCAAATCGGCATATTCTTCCAGCAGCTCGATAATCTTATTACCCTTCATCAACGTAAGTTAGAGAGGATAGAACAACTCAAGAAGTTTTTGCTTCAACGAATGTTTGTGTGACATTGCATATTTGGCTCTTCACCAATGAGAACATGACCTCAGCACAGAGAAACCTATGCATGGCGATATTCCCATCTCTTAACGTTTAGAGCACAGTATTATACTGTGCTCTATTTCCTATTCATAACTAGTCAACGAGACTACGAGTAAGTACTTGACGAATGTACTCACTTGGCGTGAGACTGCGCTTCGCAGCTTCTTGGTCGAGGAGATTCCACACGGTTTGTGGTGCTCGTATAGTCCTTGCTTGCATAGTTGGTTTATGTTCCCATTCATATGGCTGAGCAGGTTCAAGGGTTGAATTTGGGAAGCCCTGCTCTGCTTCATTTGCCCAACGCTCAATATCCTTATCGGTGAATGTAATCCCATTTGATGAGGTGTATTGCATGGTGTACTCCTTATATGTTTAATGTAGCACTTCTTTTGCAAACTGTTTGGTTAACCGGTTTGCATGGAAAATAAGTATCGTATTGTAAGTGAGTTCTACGAAAACTAGCTCTATCGGTGCTCCTGCTGCATCTAGTCCGATGGCTGCGTATCGTTGTGGTTCGGTATTGGTATCGCGTGATCTCACTTTCTTTGGGCTGATAAGTGTGCTGTAGGCTTCTTGTATTTGTCGGACTGTTAGTCCGTGCTTTAGAGCGTTTGGATGTATGCGCACTCTCATACTGTCTAGCATACACTACGTATGCTCTCTTGTATACATAGTGTATGCTATATTGATATCTTTCTTTTCTTGCCGAATATGCATGGGCGCACACTAGTAACTGGGTTTGTGCGCAAGTTGTCTTCTATAAGCCCAACTTGCTATAGCTGTGAGAGATGGCGCATTACCTTGTCACGGTCTTGATTCTCAAGCTCTTGGATGATATGCAGATAGGTTTTCTCAGTTGTAGTTGTGTTTGCATGCCCGAGCCTCTGTGAGACGCTGGGAATGGATACGCCTTCATACAAGAGCAGTGATGCGTGAGTATGACGCAATCCATGAATTGAAATCACGGGAATACCAATCTCGGTACAGTATTTTTCAAGTAGATCATTTACTGTTGAATTAAACACTCGTTTCCCATCGGGAACAAAAATTGGCCGATCTCTAGGAATTCCCTCACACAAACTTGCAAGCTGGTGTATTAGTTTCCAATCAGTAGCAACTTTCCGTACAGAAGAAGCGTTCTTTGTCTTTTGGAAACCGCCAGCAGGATTTTTGTAATTCCAAGAGCGTCTAATGTTGATGATTTGCTCTTCAACATTAATATCTTCTGGAGTAAGTGCTAGTGCTTCTGCGAAGCGTAGCCCTGTTTTTGCCACTAAGAGAATGAACCAATCCCAGCTCACTGATGAATCCAACTCTAACCTTCTGAGCAATAATTGGAGCTCATACAGATTCAAAAATTTGCTCTTCTTGAGTTTAGGCGCGCATCCCTTAATCACTGCTCGTCTTGTAGGATCATGACGAATCAGTTCATCATCCACAGCATCCATAATTGCAGCACGCAAATGATGATGAAAATCTAACACCGTTTGTCGCTCATGAGAAAGCGCATACTTGTTGAGAATTGCTTGGTACGTCGCACGGTTAAGCTCATTAAGATGCACATTAGGGGCGAGCTCATTAATGTAATCAAGCACTTTCTCATATTTGCGTAAGGTAACGGGACGAACTGCACCTTCCTTATACAAGCGAATCCAACGTGCATAGTAATGAGCAAAAAGTTGCCTGCTCTGTTGACGAGACATACATACCTTCCTTAATAGATTGAATAGTGGCACAGGAAAGTATGCATGCGGATATGGCTACTTTTATTAAAAATAATTTGATACGCTAAAAGAAGCCGTGTGACTATTGAATATGAAAAGAGAAGTCATGATCAGTACAGAACTTGGGCATACCCCAAAATTGATACCTTCTGTGGAAGAAATAGGGGATATTGCTGCACCCATTGCGCGTCAAGTTGGGGCAAGTGAACTATATCTATTCGGCTCCATGGCACGCGGTACAGCAAAAACTGACTCTGATATCGACTTTATCTATGATGTTCCACAAAATGCCTCGATAGAAGAACGTGCACGAATTTCCAGACAACTCCGGATGTCTCTACGCGAAGTCTTTAACAGGGATATTGACATGGTACGCAAATCGTATCTGACAACTTCAAATACTGAAAACCCTCTTGCTAAGCTGATTCGTCAATCTTTTATTAAAAGTATTAACCAGCACCCAATTTACAGGATTATGTAGCTACCACAAGAGACATGATTGTTTGTAAGGAAACCAAGGACAGCTTCCTTACAAACAAATGCACTAACTATTTATCACACAAACATAGTTTGCAATAAGAACTTCTTCAACCTTGCGAGTCGATCAAGATCACTCGTATGAAGAGTAATAAGGTTATCAAGCTGCTGGAAGAATACACTTATTTGCTGTTGCTCAGCTTTGCATGGTAATGCTGCTAGATAATCCGTGACCACTTCAGGAGTTACACGTTTTTGACTATTTGAAGACCCTGAAGATGAATTTAGTAAATAACTTGTGAACCTACTCGAAGTTGTCAAATAAGATAAAAAACTCAAATCTATTTGTTCTGAAGCCAAAGGAACAAATTCAGCCGAACTAACTGAGTTTTTTGCTGGAGCAACGACAAGCCAAACTCGTTTCTTCCTTACATTTAGCTTGTTTATTAACACACAAGGCCGATCTAGCACCTTACGGGAACTCGACATAGTACTGCCAAGAGAATGATATGGATGCTTTCCATTATCATAGGCCGGCATACTGTACTCAATATACATCTGTTTCGGAGTATCTTGTGGATAAATGCTTTTAGTTAATTGAGAAGTTACTTCACCCAACTTACGCTGTTCCCAAGTATCGTTGAATCCTTGGAATCGAACTTGCGGAGTATTTTCGCCTTTATCAGGGAACATCTGCTGCAGCATTGCTTTCTTTAGCTGCTGTAACAGCTCTAATTTTCGCTGACGCAA
>NZ_BMDH01000007.1 GCF_014635685.1 Galliscardovia ingluviei | reverse complement strand
TGGAAGCCAAGACCCGGCACGGCGATGGTACTGCACTCGGTAGGGTGTGGGAGAGTAGCACACCGCCACGGACACACTCTTAACAAGAAAGCCACCCATTGAGGTGGCTTTCTTGTATTCTAACGCGAATGCGTGATTCTTCTTGCACTAACCACACACACCCACAACACGATTTTCTTGCTGCCTTACAAGCCCTAGTTACGCTGCATGTGAGCAGTCAATGCGTTTCCCTAAGGTACAAAACATGCATGTATTCACACCAAAACGTTGTGCGACAGCAAATAAAGTAATGTACCGTTCACAACAAACTGCACAAAGCGAAGCCAACAGACTAAGCATTGAACGAAACGTAGACTTATGGATCTACCATTGTGAATATTGCAATACATGGCATTTAACTAGTCACTTACCACAGACGGCATGGACCAAAGTACCGCTTAATCAACAGCTCAAACCACATAGCAGAAAACGTGGCTATAAACCCCGTCGCCGCTAGTGCCTAGCAATCCAATAGCAGCCACTATTTATACTGCGTTGTACGTCGCATACTCTAATTTATATATCGCGTTCATCCTAGGTATAAGCTAGTCATACCAAGCTATACAAATAATAAGCTTCCTGATACACCTGTAATACAATATTACAATTTCAAGTATTTACATAATTACAGCCATAATGCTTTAATCAAATTTATAATTATTGGGAAAGCCCATAATGCAGCAATAACAACGTATGGCATCCAGTGTGCTTTTGTAATAGCAATAAACTCGCGAATAAAAGCAGTAGGCCAATAGTAAGCGCGCGTATGACTACCAACACCATCAGCAGTTAAACCAACAGTACGTGCATACTCACAAGCCCTAAACACATGATAATCACTCGTTACCAAAGCACAACGATACGGTTGTGAAGGATGTAGCGCATCCAGCAGGCGCTTAGAAAAAACCACGTTCTCAAATGTTGTGGTCGATTTATCTTCTAACACAATCGCCTGATCAGGAACATCTCGGTGCTGAACCATATACCGGCGCATTGCTTCCGCTTCTGAAATTTCTTCATCTGCACCCTGACCGCCAGAAGCAACAAGCACACCTCGTTTACCTTGCTTTATCCATAAATCAACGGCCTTATCAATACGCCCCTGTAGCAAAGGCGTAGGCTCAGTACCCATTAAACCAGCACCATGAATAATAATGGCATCATATACGCGCTTACGCGGCAGTATGCGATATAAAGTCGTGTAAAGCAACAATGCCACAAACGACATCATAAACCACAATCCCTCCAGCATAGCCAGCCCAATAATACTTTGAAGCCAACTTGGGAAATGGAATATTGCGGCAACTAGCATTGCAGCAAACCAACCAATAATAGCAAAGGCAAGCAAAGCTGGAAGTACAGTAGCAAGACGCAGTCCCTCATGCCGCACCACTATTATCGTATTAGCGATAAGAAAAATTAACGTTACCAATGGGGACGCGATAATAACCAGAACGAGCGGTAACACCATCCATTGCTGCCCAAATTGCAAGAGCAATGCTGGAAGCAGGAACATTAACGCAAAAAGCAAAAATATTGCATTACGGAATTGTCGCGGCTCTTTACGAAAAGAAATAATAAAAATAACCGTCATCAACAAACCTGGAAAATATACCAGTAATGGTCCCAATACTTCCATATGACCCCCTTACCCCTCTAGTATACGGAAAAATGGTGGTATGGGTATCATTCTAATGGTTGAAACTTTTGTTGAGTATTTGTTGAAAGCAGCAAATAGATGATCGTTGATAATAAAGTTGCCGCCTTACATATCGTATATATTGCATTTCATACCTACTATAAGAAATAACGCTTACAGTAAAAATAATTCAACATTGAATCAGCAGAGCAGGCAACAAACGGCAAAGCTCCTGTGCTGAGAGTACACTAGTTTCGGTTTCATATGGGTATATCCCCGATTTACATATATACAATGTAAACGTTGAATAGTGAATAGTATCGCAAAGTAATAAATAATAGATAAGTAGTAATTGAAGAAGTAGAATGCCGCCTGGAATGTCAGAACACGAAGTAGAACTAACATCACAGCATAATCAAGAACAGCATAATCAAGAACAGCAGAATCAGCAACAGAACAATCAAGAGCAACACAGTAAAGGGCAACGTAATCAACAGCGCAGTTCGCGCACTGCGCACACAACTCGAGCAACTCATGCAACCCGATCAGCCCAAGTAGCTCGTAAAACTTCCGCGGTAAAAGCACCGCACACCACTGTATTAAGTCGCGAAGACTCATACCGCGACGGCAAACTCACACATGTAGCCTTCCTTTCTCTTGCTATTTTGACGTTTATCACATTTGTTGGTAATTTTACGCAGCTGCAATTAAGCGCAGCCTTACCAAATATTGTTGAAGAATTTGGCGTTAGCGTCACCACTGGGCAGTGGTTGACTAGTGTATTTCAGCTGGTTATGGGCGTTATGGTCCCGCTTACTGCATTCCTGACCAAGCGTTTTTCCACACGGCAAATTGTTATTGCCTCAATGATTATTTTCACTGCTGGATCTGCGCTGGCATGGCTTGCTCCAAGCTTTATTTTGCTGCTTACTGGACGTATTTTAGAAGCCATCGGTACTGGTGTTATGTGGCCAGTATTGCAGATTACTGTTTTTTCGATTTTCCCACTTTCTCGCCGCGGTATGGCTATGGGAACTGTTGGCTTGGCAATGAGTGTGGCACCAGCAATCGGTCCAACGCTTGGTGGCGTACAAACTGATTTAACAGGTTGGCGTTCAATCTTCTTAACATTGACAATTATTGGCGGTATTTCTATTCTCGCGTCTGTGCTGTGGTTGAAAGACTTTGGCAACCATGATGCTACCGCTCACGCGGACTTCTTCTCTGTAATACTTTCTATTTTTGGTTTTGGCGGTCTGATGTTCGGCTTTACCAACATTGAGTCCTTCCCATTTGCACACCCTATGGTGTGGGCACCAATGTTGGTAGGTATTGCAGGCATTGTATGGTTTGTTATTCGACAAATCCAACGTAAGCGCGAAGAGCAGCTTGCTATCGATCAAGGTGATGTGGAGCGTGCTCGTCTCCGTGCGCCATTGTTGGATCTTTCTGTGCTGCGCAATCGTGGTTTTACTATTGGTACGATTACAGCGTCTATCTCGTTCTTTGCTTTTAGCTCGATTGTGGTGATTATGCCACTGTATATTCAAGATGATCGCGGTTTCAGTGCTACGATGAGCGGTTTAGTGATGTTGCCAGGTGCTCTCGGTCAAGCCATTGCCCAGTTCTTCGGGGGCAAAGCATTGGATCGGTTTGGCGCTCGCCCTGTAGCTATTGTGGGTAGCACTATTTTGATGCTGGGTACTTTTGGCATGAGCACTATTTCTGCAACATCGTGGATTTGGTGGGTATCCATTTATCAGTTTATTCGTCAAATTGGTATGGGCTTCGTGCTGATGCCTATTACCACATGGTCGTTGAATTGCTTGGAAGAGCACAATGTTTCTGCAGGTAGTGCTGTGACTAATACTGCCCGCCAGATTGCTGGTGCTATGGGTGCTCCTGTGCTGGTAATTCTGCTTGAAACCTTCTCTCAAATACGCCATGAAGCATTGGGCGGTGGTGCTGCCACACTTGCTGCGGCTAATATTTTTGGTACGCAGTGGGTGCTTCGCATTAGTGGCGTACTTTGCTTGATTATGCTGATTATTGTGCTTGTCGGTGTGCGTGGTCAGGGTGCTGGTACAGCTCATGCTGCTGGTCGTTCTGCATTGCATAAGATTCAGGCTATTACTCATACTGGTGACCATCATCATATGCACTAAATAGCATAGCTAATTGCATAGTTGCGACAATATGATACCTGCAATCAGTTGATAAAGAGTATAGAAGCACCAGTAGGGGGATGCTTGGCAAAGAGCTTACCTTGTATTGGCGCTCGCATAGTATGGGCAGTTTTATAAGCAATATAGAGCAAACTGTAGAAACCCATCTGGGTAAAAGAGAAGCCCCGATGGGGAATCGGGGCTAGAGGAAGAGAGAAGAGGGGATTCAATTATCGGGTACATCTTTCGATGAAAACCTGGTTCAGAAGTTGTGTTCTTCTGTTGACAGTATCTATATAACATCATCATGCTTAAACTAACACTAGGAAAAGCTTAGAATTCCCTTAAGATGTGAAGGGAAAACTCTTAATATGGATACGCCTTGCCATACGGAATACATTATTTGGACTACTAGCGTAGTGCGTCCCAAAGTTTGAGCGTATGCCTATAATATCTGAGGTTTAGCTGAGGTTAACCAATTGATGATGGGGCAATGCGTTTGCTGCGCAGGGTAGCAGTATGTATTGCCGGCAAGATGTGAATAGTAACAGTATAGAAAGTTAAAGAGTAATAGAAATGTCGCAAAGCAAAGATGCAGCAGCACAACAAACAAAGTCGCAGTCTAAGAAAATCGGTATTGCTGTTGCCATTGTAGTGGTAGTAATTGCAGTTATTTGCGCTATTGTATTTGGAATGAAAGCACAGCAGGCGTCGGCACTAGAAGATGCCAAAGCACAATGCACACAAGCATCTGAAAAACTACGCACTGATACTAATGGGTATAACGCATTGCTGAATGGGGATGCAAAGCCATACGCAGATTTAACGAAAGATGATGTGAAGAATCCTGATGCCTTGCAAAAAGTTCAGGATCTGATGAGCCAGGAAGTGCCACAAGGCGTGTATTGCAATGTTGATACGGCAGCTGAGCTTAGCGCTAATGCTACAACTATTCATAAGAATGCACAGTGGTATGCGGATCAGACTAAGAAGTTAGATGCTGCGATTAAGGATGTGCAGTTGGTGCATCCGCTATCTAGCGACGGTGAGTAATGCTAGCAATTTTGGCAACTCGTAATACTAGTAACTCACGTAATACAAGTAACTCACGTAATACTAGTAACTCACGCAACTTCGAAATGTTAATAACTGAGTTTTAGAAGCGTAGATATACAAAACCGCAGTCTTATGAGTTCGCGCAGGCATACATCATCAGACGAACTGATGTGCATCACCTGCTGCGCTCTACAGGCTGCGGTTTATTTGTATGTACTTTATTCGCTAGTGTAGTGCGATTGCGCTGGCACTACATTTACTTGGTTACGAGACCAAGCTCCTGCAATTTGGCAGTAAGCTGCGTATCAGAAGGCTCGACGAGCACCGTGCCATCAGCAAAGTGGATAACAGGAATATGCTTCTGTCCGCTTACTTCTATAGCTTTTGCAGCGGCAGCTTCATCATGCTCCACGTCAAAAAGATTGTAATCGACACCTAAGCGGGCGAATACTGCTTTAGAACGACGGCAGTCTCCGCACCAGTCTGCGCCATAAAAATCGATTGTGCTTGCCATATTACCTCACTTTTGCTCTAGGGAGTTGTTGGTTTATAGCAGTTTATAGCAATTGCATAGTTCACTTGCATTGCCACCTGTAACGAAGCTTAGCAGAGTAAGGCATGGTTGCGCTATAGTCCTCGCTACAAGCGCATTCTCATCGCATCGCGTTACGCAAACGTCAAACGTCAGCGCTATCACTTGTAAAAGTGCCTACCCGTACAAGCGGAACACTTGCTCTTTGAACGTAACACTTCGCTGTTGCGAAAGCGATCTACTTGCCGCTTATGCCGTAGTGGTTGCGTAGTACAGGAATTGCACTACCAATACCAAACAAAAGCACAACAAGCCCTACAAGCATCCACTCTTGTGCACCAAGCCCAGAAGCGCCGGTATGCGGAAGTTCTGGAGTATTACGTTCGATAATTTCGCTAAGTGTAGTTGGCATTAACTGAACTGTTGCTTTATGCTCGGAAATATCAGTGCGGTCACTGAAGAGATGTCCAGCAATATTGTCCGAAATAAATGGTGTTTTCGCCTCTGTGCTGTCAGGATCAGCGTCAATTGGCGCATGATCTGTAGTTACTGGCACGAGCACTCGGGTAATAGCATTGCGCGCTAGCTTAGTAAAACTAATTTTAATGCCGGTTACTTGCTTCCAATCATGGATTGCAGACGCACTAACCCAAGTTATGGAGCTATCATCACGTACTGCTTTCATAGACTGGGTTTGCACAGCAGCATCTGTAGTATACCAAGCTACAAAATTACCTGTTGATGGTTGAGCACTCGTCTTGTAGCCGTTATTTGGGTCTTGACTAATGACTAATCCTGTAACCGGACCGGTCATATACACGTCTAAAGCGCGCTTGAGTTTGGCATTATTGTAGTCAGGTCCTGTAGTATCAGTACCTGTTTTGGGATCAACAGTGGTATTGGCGCGAGGTAAGGCATCAATTACTACTGAGGTTGGCATATTAGCTTGTCCAAAGAAGTTTTCAGAAAGCGTGTAATAGAACTGCTGGCCAGCTTTAACCTGCGATCCTGTTGGCGTGGTGTCAAAGGTCTTTGCAGCATCTAGTTTGGTGATGACGCCTTTATCAAAGGTGCGCACGGCTGTGGAATCAACATAGAATCCCTGCTTTACTTGTTGTTTGGAAGTGCCTGCTTGCTGTATTTTGCCATCGTACTTGCCTTTATCCCATTCCACTTGGAAGTATCCTTCATGCAGGCCTGGGAAAATATCATTATCTAATGGCATCCGCACACCAATAGTGGTCATTAAGATGGCGTTATTCAAGTTCTTTTCATACTGCTTGCGGAAGGCATCATGCTCATGCTTAGTGGAATGAGTAAGGCAAGAGTTAGTACTAATGCGACTAACACGGATATGCAATAGCGTAGCTTTTTGGCATGAAACTTCTGCATAAGCATAATACCCCCTATAATTCATACAAAGCTATCCCCCTTTTATGTAGTTACTGCTATGCAACCACATGCTTTGCATGAACTTCCCCCAAGTTATGGCGTTATTAGTCTATAAGATTTATTGAGTAAAACAACTGACAATTGAGCCAAGTTTTACAATGTGGACATATGTTTGAGATGGAGTAATTGCAGTATGTAGATTGGATGATAGAAGTTATTTGGATGAGTATTGCTTTCTCTATCCTCGCCCTTTTTGACTATAATCAATACCCCCTAATAAGACAATATGCGTGTTTGATTAAGGGGCTAGTTTTATTATTGGTGTTATTGGGGAGTATATAGTTTTACAGTAGAATACTGGTTGAGCTACGGCATATCATGCATGATATGAGCTACAGAGAATAAGTACTTTGCATAATTCAGTAAGTTCACAGCAAATATTCACTTTGTAGCAACTGTGCTTCAGGAATTCTTTGCGCTAACTTTTCAGCAATACTGCAACTTCTGGGAGCTTAACCTAGGTTTAAGTAGCTATACCTACACTTACACGCACTCAATAGCGATGTGAGTGTAAGGAGTAGTGCCATGAATACACGTCAAATGAATGATCGTTATGTTGATGATAGTCATGTTGATAATAGTTATGCTGACACATGTGTTAACCAATCAACTAGTACTAGGTTATTCGCGCATACAGCCACTCATATGAATGCCGGCATGCAGACTAGTGCGTCTTTTACTAACGATGCTCCTACGGCTGCTAATGTGCTTGAGATTGAATATTGCGGGCCAATGTAGCAAAGTATGCAGCAAGGTGCACAGCAAGGATTGCAACAGGGTCAATCTGGACAGAACATGCCAAATAATATGCCTAACAACAGTCCTCAATCTCATGATAGTGCTCAGCTAGATGGCTGTTCCCAGTAGTCTAATGGTAATGCGCAGCAAAGCACTGGTAATGGCATGGGAGGAAAGCAAATGGGAGGCTCGCAAGCTGCTTCTGAAATTGCACAGTGGGTTGAAGAGAACTTCACCTCGCAAACCGTTGATGGAGTCACGCTCTACGACCTAACACAGTCTCAGCAGTAGCGCTGGATATGGTTCTTTGAAAAGGTTCAATATGGCAGATGGGGTATCGAGCGATGCTCTATCTGCCATTTTCTTTACCATAATATTGACATAGAAGTACCCATAATGTTGACATAGAAGTACCCATAATATTGATATAGAACGTTCAAATTACTGTAATTGCAACGGTTTAGGTTCTTCGGATTTGAGGGTGGTTGTATTGCTCGCTACTGGTTGCTATTGGAAACTTGCGGGTTTATATGTTTTGTTCTTGGATTCTGTACGGTTTGGAATATCTGATGTTTCAAAGTAGCGGGTTTTGGTGTGAGAGTGTACGCATTTGAATACTTGCTATTGCAAAACAGCCGTTTTTCATTGGTTTTGCCTTTAATTATGTACTGTTTGTAATAGTAGCTATTGCAAAACAGCCATTTCATCCTGTTCTTTTGTACGGTTTGAAACATCTGATATTCCAAAGTAGCCACTTTTGGCATATAGGCGGCTCTTGGGATTTTGGTGGGATTGAAGGATATTCGCGCGCGCTTAAAAAACGAATCAGAGCCTCATTGTTTCCAAGCTCAAAGCAATGAATCTGAACTGAAGTACTGCACAGATATGAAAAATGCAGGATTTTCATCCTGCATTCAATAGTGGAGCTAAGGGGGGCTCCCCTCGTATATTGGTGTTCCGCTATTTCTTCGGCGTTTCGGATTGTCGGGTACCTCGTTGGGTACCTTACGTGGCTTTTTTCTTCTTCGTCAAGGAGCACGAAACGACGAATAAGTCTATCTATCAAAAGAATGCCCGACGTCCACAGGAGCGATGGGCATTATCGGTCGCTAATAACCGATAACTTCAGTCTCGACTGTCGAAATTACATCTGTAGGAATGTCATTCACATCAAGCCGATACACAATATTCATACGCGGATTGTATACACCGAGGTATTTCACATTCTCATATTCAGGATGAATAGAATGAAGTCCCATACGCCAATACATAAGCAACTGGAGGGTGTATTTGTTTTGAAGTTTTTTCTTCGAAACCTTGAAATCCCACAACGTATCATCCGTCAGAAAGTCACCGTCACCAGTAGCGACGTAGCCGGTGTATCCGCCTTCAAAAGTTAGACCGTCCAGCACTTTTGGACCGTACTGATTGAAAAATCTCAACGAGCGTTCGACCATAGTGCGGATATTTTCAACCGTGTCGCCATCGGGCTCAATATCTTCCACGGGGCGGTATGCCATGACGCCAGCTCTGTATGCAGAATCAAATCCAGATAGCTTTACGGCGGCTACAATGGAATCGTCGTCCAATCCATACACATTCGACAACAGCTGCTTGAACAATCTCCGCTGTCGGACAACATGAGCGCCCAGCTTGGGAATCTTAAACGCCTCTTCGGCCGAAGTCCCGGACATGAAACGTGTGAGATAGTCCACGGCGATGCCGACCAAGCCCGGAGATACGTTTTCCTCTGGATGCAAATCGTCAATGCCCCCGCCGTCGAGCATCGTTTGCTCAAATTCTTTGGGTTTGATATAGCCGCCTCTCGGCTGCTTTATCTTGCTGATACGCTGCGTCACAGAACACATCCATCCGTTCGCAGCAATATCCTGCGGCGTCAGTTCGCCGCTCCTAAGCTTCTCTATTACGTCTTCTCTTGTCAACATAGATTTCACCCCTTATATTCTACCCCTAAGTCAGATAGCTACATATAGTAGCCACATCAAGGGTTTCGAATGGAGCGGATGACGGGAGTCGAAGCCGCCTTTTCCACCGTCCTCCATGCTCTTCTCCGGCGGGGGCAGGGGGACCCCGCCCTACGCAGGGCTTTCCCTGCGTGCGGCAGGCCACCGGGCGAAGCGGTGACCACGTCCGCTTCTCTCCGTCTTTTTCACGTCTTTTTTACATTCTATTTTTTGATTTTTCACGTCTTTTTTACATTGGTAGGTGTTTGCCTGATTCCTACTTTTTGCATGTTTTTGAGCGCGACACGCCGATGGATTTGGTGATTTGAAAATGGCGGTTTCCTGCCGTTTCCGTTCGGCTGGGCTAGTCCACTGTTTTAATCCGGCTTTGTTGGCTTCTACGAGGGCGTTTTCGGCGCTCAACCACGCTTGGTCCGACCGTTCGTCCTTGAATGTCTTCGTGATGACTTCACCCTTGTGGGTGTATTTGGCTCGGTAGGAATTTCGGTCTGCTCGGTGGATGACTGACCCGAAGGGCTTTTTCCTGTGCGCATGATTCCAGTATCAATCTTTGGGTACCCAACTCGGGTACCTCCGTGGGTACCGGAAATGTTGACATTGGCGCACATTTCCGTACGTTCTCTGTTTGCGCCGTATGCCTTGAAATCGTTGGAATTCCGCCGTTTTCTTATGAAAAAAGGGCTTCCAGATTGCTCTGAAAACCCTGAAAGTGGAGCTAAGGGGACTCGAACCCCTGACCCTCTGCTTGCAAAGCAGATGCGCTACCAGCTGCGCCATAGCCCCATACAACTTTCGTTGCGTGGGCCCGGGAGGACTTGAACCTCCGACCTCATCCTTATCAGGGATGCGCTCTAACCGGCTGAGCTACGGGCCCGATCCATGCGACCTCAAATCGCACAAGCAGTTATACTACGCTACTGAGGCGGTAGTGTCAAAACGAAATACTGACGGCGTGTCGTTTTGACGTTGTTCAAATGCTGTAATTGCTTTTGCGCTTTGGGGTAGAACGTCATATTCGATATAATCATGGGCATTATGACTTTTTCTGCAATATACGGTGATACTGCGCATTCTTATGCAACACATTCTCATGCAACACATAGTGATACTGCGCAAACTTACGCAACGCAAACTTACACCACAAATACTTATCAAACGCGCGCCTACGCAACGGATGATTACTTAGTCCACGGCAATACTCTACATGCTCATACTGTAGAGCAGTCACGTATCGTAGAGCAATCACGCCTTGCTCGGCAATCAAGCACTGCAACAGTTTCAAAAACTATACTCGTTGATGGCTTAGAAGTACACATTATCAGAAAACCAATCAAACGCTTGTATCTGCGCGTGAAACCTCCTGCAGGAGAAATCGTAGTAACAGCACCAAATCGTGTTCCTCAGCGCGATATTGTGGCATTAGTGCGTGAACGCAAGGATTGGATTGCGCGTGCTCGTCAGCATGTGAGCTCACCGGCAAGCCAACAGGCTCGACAACCTTGGTCACAGGAGCGTATAGATCAAGCACATGCCATTCTTAACCAACGTATCCCGCCGTTATTGCGCCATTGGGTACCTATTATTGGTAAGTCTCCAACTGCACTTACATTGCGCAGAATGAAAACGCGTTGGGGATCCTGCACCCCCGCAACCGGCAGAATACGCATTAACTTGGAACTCGCCTACTTACCTGAGCAATACCTTGAATATGTGCTGGTTCATGAATTAACTCATTTATGGGAACGAGGTCACGGTGCAGGATTCCAACGTCGTATGACGCAGTATTTGCCGCAATGGAAGCAGTTGCGTAGTCAGCTCAATAATATTGTATTGCGCTAGAGATTGTTCGCATCAAGGAGTATTTGTATTAGGGGTGTCCGCGAGAAAGAGTGGTTGTATTAGGGGGCGTCCGCACTAGAGATCTTAATAGTAACAGTTAGGAATAGTCTTATTCGCACTCCTTCACAGCGCGCACAAAAGCAAGTACAGCTTCGTGAATATGTTGAGGATCTACTCCTGAATACTGCATCACAAACCGCGCGTAGCCATCATGGGCAGTAGTCTGCTCAAGACAATATGCGTCAAGAGGAGCCATAATTACGCCGCTACTACGGCAAACACGTGCAATATCGCGCGCGTAAGCCTCAGTACGCACACCAAGCACAAAATGCAAGCCATTATCCACTTGTCCAAATATCAGGCGATTGCCAATCGGACTGCTCTGCAATGCGGAGATAAGTTCATCGCGCACTCGCCGTGCATAGGCTCGGAAACGCGAAATATGCCGCTCGTAATCCCCGGATTCCAAAGCGCGTGCAAGAGCAATTTGGTCAATCGTACTTACTGTCTGTGAAAAGCAGGCAAGAGCATGCTCAACTCGCTCATTAAGAGCATCTGGAAATACAGCATAAGCAATGCGCAATGCAGGAGAAAGACTGACAGAAAAGGTGCTGATGTAGATCACTTTTCCTTGTGCATCAATACTTTGCAGAGATGGAATGGGGCGTCCTGCTAATCGAAATTCCCAGTCAAAATCGTCTTCAATAATTTCCCGCGCTCCGTCATAAGCCCAGCTCAGTAGCTCATACCGCCTCGAAATACTCATTAAGTGCCCGCTAGGAAATTGGTGAGAAGGCATAACATGAGCTATTTGCACATTTTTAAGGGCAAGCTCGCTTACCAATAGGCCGTGTTCATCTTGGCTAATTCCTTGCACTCTCTTGCCAAAAGCTGTATAAACCTGGCATAGCACGGGATAGCCGGGATCTTCTAAAGCAATAGTGCGAGCACGAGGATTCATTAGCGCACACAAACTATAGAGTAATTTTGCTCCTGCAGCAATGACGATTGCTTCTGGCTCTACATGCATGCCGCGCGAACGCAATAAATACTGTGCAATTGCTTCACGTAGGCGCATAGATCCACGAGCCGTATGCTCACGAAAAAGTGTTGCTTCTGATTCATGTGAAAATGTTGAGCGCAATGTACGCTCCCACAATCTTGCTGCTTGGCGGTGTGCATGGGAAGCAGGGCGTGAAAAATCTGCCAGAATGTGTTGCTCGTATTGCTTATCTTGCTTGTATTGTTCAACCTGTCCGTGCGCTCCATGCTGCTCATACTGTTCATGTTGTGCACGGTTATGAAGAGAATCATTCTGGTAATGAGCAACTTCATGAGAAACAAGACTTGATGCGTGTGAAAAAGGCTGCTCTGCTCCGATTGGGGAGTATGCCAGCGCAGAAGCAAGAGTAGGAGAAGAAACAGGAGCTACATCAGCTACGTAATAGCCGCTGCGCTCGCGAGCATACACATATCCCTCGGCAACAAGCTGACGGTATGCAGCTTCAATAGTGATAGTACTAATGCCAAGATGGCGTGCAAAAGTGCGTTTGGAAGGTAAACGCTCGCTAGGTTGGAGCTGACCGGTAAGAATATCGTTTTTTATCGAGCGATAGAGAAATTCAAATAGGGAAAGTTCGCCGCGTGAATGAAGATCGTAAGTGAGCACGCATCCTCCTCATGGCATTTCATTGCATTGCCACATGTGTACGAGAACCAAACAGAGTTGGTGTAACAGCTTTTATCTATATTTTGGCTATACCAGAATCTGGTCATATCCATATTCATAATCTGACTATATTCTGGCATAAAAAATTTCCTAATATTGGTTATTTCCACATAGTCAGATGGGTATTATCCTCAAAATGTTTTGAGATAAACCACAGTACTATGTAGCAATCGCTTCAAGGCAGAGTAGATCTCGGTAGATCTCGGAACCGCAATAAACACCATGGACTTACGTATGTAAGCGCACAAATAATAAGAAAATTTAGGAGCATATATGACCGCAGAAGAGCGCGATGCTATCACCCGAACAAAACTTAACCGAGAACTTGCACAAATGCTCAAAGGTGGAGTGATTATGGATGTCACAACCCCTGAGCAAGCGCGTATTGCAGAAGAAGCGGGCGCCTGTGCCGTTATGGCGCTTGAGCGTATTCCTGCAGATATTCGTGCTGCTGGAGGAGTTTCTCGCATGAGTGACCCAAAGATGATTAAGGGAATCCAAGAAGCAGTGAGTATTCCGGTGATGGCAAAAGTACGCATTGGTCATTTTGTGGAAGCACAAGTGCTCCAAGCAATTGATATTGATTATATTGACGAATCAGAAGTGCTTTCTCCAGCTGACGATATCTACCATATTGATAAAACTGCTTTTGATGTGCCATTTGTATGTGGGGCAAAGGACCTTGGTGAAGCACTGCGTCGTATCAGCGAAGGTGCGACAATGATTCGCACAAAAGGTGAACCTGGCACTGGCGATGTTGTACAGGCAGTAAGCCATATGCGAGCTATGAATGCGCAGATTCGCCGCATTGTCAGTATGCGTGAAGATGAGCTTTGGGAGGAAGCTAAGCAACTGCGAGTAAGTGTTGAACTAGTGCAATATGTGCATGACCATAGCAAACTTCCAGTAGTTAATTTTGCGGCTGGAGGTATTGCCACCCCTGCAGATGCTGCGCTGATGATGCAGCTGGGTGCGGAAGGTGTTTTTGTTGGAAGCGGTATTTTTGCTTCTGGTGATCCAGTCAAGCGTGCGCGTGCGATTGTGGGCGCTACTACCAGTTTCAATGATCCAGCAAAAATTGCAGAGCTTTCAGAAGATCTCGGTGAAGCCATGGTGGGCATCAATAAGGATGAAATTGAGTTATTGATGGCTGAACGCGGCAAATAATCCGCTAGTGAGAGTGAGGAGAACTAGTGAAAGTGAGGAGAAGCGATGACAACAGCTGTGCTTGCGCTTCAAGGAGCTTTTGCTGAGCATGAATCCCGACTTAAAGAACTAGGAGAAACCGTCATTGAGCTGCGTGATAGCGATGATTGTGCGCTTGCATTTGACCGTTTAATTCTCCCCGGTGGGGAAAGCACTGTGCAGAGCAAACTGCTTAAAGAACGCGGTATGGATACACTGTTACGCCGTAAAATCGAGGAAGGAATGCCTACGTTTGGCACTTGCGCAGGAATGATTCTTTTGGCGCAACATGTGGATAATGGGCAAGGAGGCGATACTCAATCAGGAGCTCTTGCCACATTTCCTGCGTGCGTACGCCGTAATGCTTATGGTCGCCAGCTTGGGAGTTTTCACACAGTCGATACCTTCGCAGATATGCAGGTGCCGATGACTTTTATTCGTGCTCCCTACTTGGATTCGGTAGAAGATAGCGTATCTGTGCTCTCTCGTGTAGATGGAAATATTGTTGCTGCACGCTGGAAGAACCAACTAGTGACGGCTTTTCATCCCGAGGTAGATAGTGATACGAGTGTGCATGAGTACTTTTTGCGCATGTAGCTGTAGCTAGAAAGCAATACTGAGAAAGTAACAAAACCCGATACAACAGTGCGTGTGGAAAGAATACCCTTCCACACGCACATTCATAGTCTTATAGACCCTCTCTTAGGACGTCGCTATAGCGTAAGTCTGATCGATGGCTTCTTATGCTACATGAGAGCGCAAGAACCACTGGAACTTCTCCAGCTCCTGCACATGATCCTGAATAATATTGGAGCTAATAACGTCCAATTCATCAAGCTCAGCAATAGCCTTACGGTCGTTAGCAATGAACTCATCGTAGTAAGCAATCAAAGCATTGATGTAATCGGTAGTTGACTGGTGACCCTTAAGTCCCAGGCCTTCCCAAGAACGATTGCGCACAATAGCATCTGGAGTGCCATCTGGAGAGCCGCCCAAAGTAGAAATACGTTCTGCGGTTTCATCTGCCTGAGCGAGCACTGCAGTTACTTCTGGATCAATCATTTCATGAACTGCAATAAAGTTTGGTCCTTCAACATTCCAGTGAGCATGCTTCAATACCAAGGCTGCCTCTTGCTCCTGGCTCAAGCGGCTTTGCAAAATTGCAACAATCTTTTCAGAAACTTCTTCAGTAAGTCCTGGAACTACGTATTCTAATGCCATTTTTCCTCCAGCAATGCATTACAAGTTGTTATTTGTATTATGCTTTTTCACTTTTTATTGTGCGGCACCCCATATGCCGTCTGATTACCTCTATTGTAGAGCGAAGTTGATAAGTGCGTTGGCAACTTTGCTCTTTGGGAAAGAGTGATGAATATCACACTATTGCTGCCGCTCTGCGGTATCGCTTACTGCAGTATTATCGTCATGCGTAACAGCATCATCAGTATGAGTACGAGCATCGTTTGCAGTAGATTTACGCACTTCTAAAGTTTGTATGCGACGCCCGTCAACGGCAGTAATCACCATATCGTAGCCATCATCAGAGTGCAGTACGTCACCAACTTTGCCCATTTCGCCAGTATGAGCTAAGAAATATCCGGCGACAGTCTCATAAGGACCATCCTCAAGCTCAATGCCGGTGACATCATCAAAATCTTCCAGCGTCATACCGCCGTCAATGGTGGCGACGCCATTGACAAATACGCTTGCCGAACCCTGAGCAGCCGAATCTTCAGGTAAATCATATTCATCACGAATATCACCGACCAGCTCCTCAGTCATATCTTCTAGTGTCACAATGCCGTCAGTGCCGCCATACTCATCAATAACAATAGCTAAATGAATACCGCGTTTACGTAGCAAACTCAGCGATGGTAAGAGTTTTGATGTGCCCGGTAGGCTAATGCCTTCGCGCGTCACATCAGCAACAGTTTGCGCCTTAGGATCTCGAATATCCAGCAGATCACGCACATGTACAAACCCGAGTACATCATCAAAATCTTTACCGGTTACAGGGTAGCGTGAATATGGCATTTCGCGTACGTATTGTGCTGCCTCTTCAAGCAACATACTACCTTCAAGAAATACCACATCAGCGCGGGGTCGCATTACTTCGGCAACAATAGTTTCTGAAGCGTCAAACACATCATCAAGAATGGTGCGCTCATCTTTACCTAAATTACTATTTGAATTGACTAGCACACGCAATTCTTCATCAGAAACTTCAGTTTCTGTTTCATTAGGGTCAAAGCCAAGCAATCGCACAATACCGTTGGTATTCTTGCCAATTAACCAAATAATTGGTTTACAAATCTTGGCAAAAGTATCAATAGCAGGAACTACAGCTCGTGCAATCTGTTCAGTGCGCTGCATAGCAATACGCTTAGGCACGAGCTCAGAAATCACAATAGAGCAGTAGGAGATAATCAGTGTCAGCACAATGGTGACAAGTGCTCCTGCAGCAGCAGTTGGCACACCCCACGACTCAACAACTGGAATAAGAAATGGTGCGATAGAAGACGCGCCAAACGATGCAGAAAGGAAACCAGATAGTGTGACGCCAATCTGCACGGTAGAAAGGAAAGTATTTGGATCGCGCGCAATTTTGGCCACGCGAGCTCCACGCGCATCCTCCTGCTCCATCTGCTCAATTTGTGAACTGCGCAAGCTCACCAGAGCAAGCTCTGTTCCAGAAAAGACAGAACCAATCAACAAAAAAACAACAATTAAAACAATGTTTACACCAAGTGACATAGCGGTTCTATTCTACAAATATATTGATGGAGAATATGCAAAATTTAGGAAATTATCAGCAAAGCAATTGCATTAGTGAAGTAGCTGAATCAACTAGCGCATAGTGCGAGCTTATGCATTCCATTAGTAGCCGAAGAGCTATTGGAATGGCTAGAACGACTAGAAGACTAGAACGACAGTATTTCTACTAAACCAGTCTCCATCACATATCGTGCACCAACTAATCGCACATCGCCGCGAGCCACTGCCTGACGAATAGCCTCCGATTTGTCGATAAGCGTCTCCAATGTTTGAGCCACATGTACGCGCTCAATATCATCAGCATCAGTAATATCAGATTCAATAGCTACACGCACTGACTTACCAATTTCTGAAAGTAATACAGAATCAGAAGTACTACCGCCACTGCGTAGCTTGTGAATTGCCCCACGTACTCCGCCGCAATGCTGATGTCCCATAACCATAATAATGCCAGCACGAAGCTGAGTTACGGCATACTCAATAGACTCAATAGCGGAAGCGTCAGCAACATGACCAACCACGCGAATAGAGAAAATGTCGCCTAATCCCTGGTCAAAAATAACTTCTGGCGCCACTCGTGAATCTGAGCAAGACAGGATAACTGCATCAGGGCGCTGCTGTTCGAATAGTTGAATACGCGCCGCAGGATTTTGATGAGGGTGCTTGAGCTTATTATCAGCAAAGCGGTGATTGCCTGCAAGTAGACGGGTTAATATTTCGTTTGCGCGAGTTTCCGTAGTATCCATACACCTATCCTCAGTACGGGAAGTTGAGGAACTTACCTTATTCCTACCAACACTCATGGTACGCGAGGACCTATACGGCACGCCAATATATGGCAAGATATGTGATATACAATGTTCAATATGAAAAACCGCTATGGTCAGGCGAGTTGCCCAATCATAGCGGCTAGACGGCTTAACTAAATATCAGCCAGTGTTCTGCAGACCTGCTGCCACACCACTCACAGTGCACAGAATCAGATAGATAAAGTCTGCGGTTTGGCTTTCGCTAAGCTCATTCTTAGCATCACGACGACGCACAGAATTCAGTGCTCGTACCTGCATCACAGACAACGCATTCACATAAGGGGAACGAATACGAATTGCCTGACCGAGCACATGACGATGCTGCAATGGCCAATCATCACCAACGATACGCAGTACCCACTTACGAGTGAGTTCCATTTCGTCAATAACCATATCGCGCAGATCATCACGGTCGCCCAATGCCAAATACAATTTAGCAATGCGCTCATCTGTTTTAGCAATAGACATTTCAATATTGTCAATAAATGTGCTAAACAGCGGCCATTCCTGATACGCCTGACGCAAAGTCTGCAAATCGCCGAACTCTTCGCAAGCAGTGCCCAAACCATACCAAGCAGCAAGATTGATACGCGCCTGTGCCCAAGAGAATACCCAAGGAATAGTACGCAAATCATCAAGCGACTTAGCGCCCAGACCACGCTTAGCAGGGCGTGAGCCAATAGGCAACAAACCAACCTCAGTCAGTGGCGTGACAATAGAGAACCAAGGAGCAAAGTCTTCAGTACCCAGCAGCTGCAAGAAGCGGTTATGAGAAGCCTCATTGAGCTTAGCAGCCATATCAGCGTACTTAGCCGTCATATCAGTATTCATCTTCTCCACACTTGGAGAGGACTGCAAGAGCGTTGCAGAAGCAACAGACTCAATATGACGAATAGCCAAAATTGGATTGCCATAACGAGCGAAAATAACCTCACCCTGCTCAGTGAGCTTGAAGCGGCAATTCACCGAACCTCTTGGCTGTGCCAGCACTGCACGGTTTGCAGGACCGCCGCCACGACCGACAGCGCCGCCACGACCGTGGAACAGCGTCAAATCAATATCGTTTTCCTCAGCCCAAGCCACAATATTGGCTTCTGCCTCATGCAATGCAAAAATAGAAGTAGTAGGACCGGCATCCTTAGAAGAATCCGAGTAGCCAAGCATAACTTCCATCTTGCGACCGGTTTCCTTCAACCGTGCCTGCACCTCAGGAATACGTAGCATATCATTGAGCACGCTGACGCAATGCTGCAAATCTTCTAACTGCTCAAACAGAGGAATAACATCAATAGTTGGAGCATCCTCGGCATGAGTGAATGACAGACGATTAAGCTCGAATACATCGCGAACATTCTGCGCTGACTTAGTGAACGAAATAATGTAACGACGTGCAGCCTTTTGACCATAACGGCGCTGAATAGCACCCATAGCGCGGAAGGTATCGAGTACTTCTCGCGTCATTGGCTGTAGTTCGCCGCGCTCACCGTGCAAACCATGTTCACGAATATCAGCTACTGCACGTGCATGAACTACAGAATGCTGACGGAATTCCATTTCAACCATATGGAAGCCGAAAGTTTGCGCCTGCCAAATCAACGTTTGCAAAGGACCATACGCACTGCGTTTAGCACCAGCCTGAGCTAAAGAACGCTGCACAATTTTCAGATCTTCGATAAAGCGCTCGCATGATGGGTACATTAAATCAGCATCGCGGTCAATAGTTGCCTGCAAACGATCAGCAATCACCAGCATCACAGCACGATGTGGCTCTTTGCGAGAAATTACAGAAGCCTTGTCCGTTAAGCGCTCGCTCATTTCACGCTGGTGACTCCACAAGGTGCGCAATTCGTCACTTGGCTGAGTTTCCTTAGATTCCAGCGTTAAATTACGACCGACTTCAAATGTGGCATCACGCAGTGCGCCAATAACATGGTCGGAGAATTTGCGTGCTACCTGGCGGCTTACTTTTGCAGTCACATTTGGGTTGCCATCACGGTCAGAACCAATCCAACTTCCTGGATGGAAGAATGCTGGGCAGGCAGGCTCCACTTTGCCGGCTTCCTCACCAAGCATCCAGTCATCAAATCTGCGATACACCTTTGGCACTGTAGTAAAGAGGGTATTGTCAAAGATGTCGATAATAGTATCGGCTTCTTCTACAGGCGTTGGCTTGCGTACTGCAATTGGGGAAGTGCGGAAGAGCGCGTCAATTTCATTGAGCATCATGCGCTCATTTTCAGCCAAATCAGAGCCGCCTAATGTTGGACGCTCTGCAAGCAACCCTGCAATACGACGGATTTTGCCTTCAACTGCCTTGCGGCGTGCCTCAGTTGGGTGGGCAGTAAATACAGGGTGGAACTCAAGCTTATTCAGTAGTTCCTTGGCTTTTGCAGGACCGACCTCTTCAAAAATACGCTTGTATGCGCCTGTCATTTCGTTAATAGGGTCGGTGGCTGCGTGAATAGGAACATCATGTTCGCGTGAACGCAATACATCCACACGATAGTTCTCTTCACTTAAGTTTGCTAAATGGAAATATGCTGCGAATGCGCGGGCAAGCAGTGTGGCATTTTCTAATGAAATATCATCAATAAGTTGTACTGCTTTTTCAAAACCTGCGTGCTCTGGATCAGCATCGCCATAATCTAAGCCGTATTCACTGTATTCTTCGCCTGTTGCTTCATTGGCATACTCAAGTAAAGTATCAAACTGCCCAACGAGTGAAGCGTCATATTCTTCAAGAACAGTGCGCAATAACCGCAAAAACAGATCCATATTATTGCGCAAAACTTCAGGCAATTCATGCTCTTCTGGAACATGCGTTCCAGTGCCAGTGTCAACAATGCCAGAATCGGCTGCGACAATTCCTGTTGGTTCGTCTGCCATGAGACCTCCTTAGCCATGTTCCGGTTGTTCGTCTATCGGCGTTCTGCGGCTCCTCCGCAGTTATTGATGCCGACCGTTCCAAACCCAAAGCCGGTACAGACGCAAGATTTATTGTAAACCTTTGCAAGGTCAGGTGAGGGTCGGCCGTTCATTTGGTGAACATTTCGTTCGCACGGTGCGCTAGGTTAGTGCTCGTGCCTATACCAAGTTTTGTCTCGACAATACGTTCCAAAATGCAGTCTGCATTACATAAGGCAGCAACTCGCAATAATGAACCTGCTGGTGCAGGGCAGGTAACAAAATTTCACTCGCATGCCATTCCTCTTGATATGGAAGACATTGAGCGGGATTTTGATAAACCAATTATTGACGCGGGTATTGCGGCAAAAGCAAGCGTGATTGTGCGCGTAGGTATGCTGGATTTGGCAGCTGGTACAGGTAGTTTCCGTGTGCGTGAAATGATGCATCGCGTGGCATATCCGCTGGGTGTGCATGTGCGCTCAGATGTAAATTTGACGGATATTGAAGCCTCTTGTACTGACGGGCAGAACCGTATTACAGAAGTAGTTGATTTGCCGACAACTGGTGTCAATACTGAGCGAATTTGGTTACTTGAACATTTTGCTGATTGGTTAAGCGTTAATTTGGGGCATTCTGCTGTGTATCATTCGCATGGGGCAGTGGTCTCTGATCAGCTTGTGGAGTATTTATGCGATGATGTGAAAGATGCTTCCCAATTGAGTGCACAAATTGCCAAGCAAATGTCAGGGCAGGAGCAAGAACTGCTTGGTGAGCAGTCTGATAAGCCTAGCCAGCCAGTTGCGCATATTCCTGTACAACAGACGCAGGCGACTACTCCTCAGGAACGCCTTGATGAGATTGCAAGGCAACGTGAAATTGATAAGCGTGATCCTATTGCCCAAGCTATGGCAGTGTCTTCTAAAGACGCTGATTCTCCAGCTTCTCTGGCTTCTCCAGCTTCTTCTGCTTGTACTGGCACTGTTGCTTCCTCCGCGGTGTCGCGCAAAGTACATCAACCGCCAAAAGGTAAGTATGCTGCACATTTCGACCATGTTGGAGCGGACGCGAAACTGCCTTCACACCCTGATTTTAAGCCAATTACCGTGCGCCAAGCTCATGAGCGCCTCGATATGATTGAACATCGCAAACCATTGTATTCGCCTGTGTTTGCTGGTTTTGCTGCGGCTTGTGCTTGTGCGGCCTTCGTTTTTCTCCTTGGTGGCGGTCCTTATGATATGACTGGTGCTTTTGTAGGTGCAGGCCTTGGTCACTGGTTACGTCGCAAATTATTTGCACATCATCTTAATCAGTTTTTTGTTACGTTTATGGCAGTGGCAGTCGCAGCTCTTGCTTGTACTGGCACGCTGCGCATTATTGGTCTTGTCGATCCAATCGCTTTAGCGCATGATACGGCATATATCGGTGCAATGCTGTTTGTTATTCCTGGTTTTCCTCTGGTGACGGGCGGCTTGGATATTGCCAAGATTGATTTCCCGTCTGGTATACAGCGTCTCACGTATGCGCTTTCTATTATTTTGATGGCAACGTTAGCAGGTTGGGCTGTGGCGCGCATGGTGCATCTTAATCCACAAGGTTTTGAACCATTGGGGTTAAATCCGTGGATAAATGCAGTACTGCGATTCTTCTTTGCAGGCGTCGGCGTGTGGGGCTTCTCTGTATTATTTAATTCCCCACAACGTATGTGTTTGGTTGCCGCGGTTATTGGCGCAATTACTGATACGTTGCGCTTGGAAATTTCCGATGCAGGTGTCCCTGCAGAAGCAGCGGCTTTTCTTGGTGCATTTCTTGCCGGATTGCTGGCAGCTGGTTGGCGTATTGCTGTGCGGCGTGGTTGGTTAGCCCCGCATTTGGGATATCCACGAATTTGTTTAACTGTTCCTTCGATTGTGATTATGGTTCCGGGTTTGTATATGTACCGCGCCATGTTCTATTTAGGGCAGTTTGATACTCAACTTGCTTTGGATTGGGCATTTAGAGCGTTTATGGTAATTGTTTGCCTACCAATTGGGCTTGCTATGGCGCGAGTAGTAACAGATAAAAACTGGCGCTATGACATATAGCTGCATGTAACTGCGTGTACCTGAAATTGCTGCATAACTGCAATAACTTACTGCAATAACTACTTCCTGATAGTTGTGCACTGCTATTGCAATAGCCGCTGGAATATGCGAAAGCCCGTGTCCACCAAGTAAACACGGGCATAACGGAGAACAATTGAGCATACGGATGCCAAATAAGCGCGTTTGTGAAGCTAACTCACTAACGGGATCAGCCTTATACACTGTCAGCCTTTCTACAAGGCTGTTCTCTCCATAAAGCTAACCTACGAATTCACTGCGCAGTAAGCGCATCAATACGTGTAAGCTCTTCTTGAGTAAAAGTGGTATTGCTCAGCGCCGCGATATTATCAAGAATTTGCTCTGGTTTAGACGCACCAATAAGCACAGAAGTTACCATGCCGTCATGCAGTAGCCAAGCCAACGCCATTTGTGCAAGACTTTGCCCACGCTGCTGAGCAATACTATTAAGCTCGCGGATAGTGTGCAGCAACTCGTCGGTTAGCTGCTGTTTGTGCAAGAATCTACCGTCTGTTGATATGCGACTATCTGCAGGAATGCCGTGTAAGTAGCGGTCGGTGAGTAGCCCCTGTGCAAGCGGACTAAAAGTAATCAACCCCTTACCCAGCTCATGTGCTGTTTGCTTCAATCCATTGCTCTCTACTGCACGATCCATCATATTGTAGCGATTTTGGTTAATCACAAATGGCACATGCAATTCATCTAATATCGCAGTAGCTTGACGTAGGGTGTCGCCGTCATAATTTGACAATCCAACATATAGCGCCTTACCGCTGTGTACAGCTTGCGCCAATGCTCCCATAGTCTCCTCTAACGGAGTATGAGGATCCATGCGATGGTGATAAAAAATATCGACGTACGGAAGACCAAGCCGCTGCAAACTTTGATCGAGCGAAGCCAGCAAATATTTGCGGCTACCCCAATCGCCATAAGGACCTTGCCACATTTCATATCCAGCTTTCGTGCTGATAATCAGTTCATCGCGGTGTGCTGCAAAATGCTGGCGTAAAATCATGCCGGCATGGCGTTCAGCAGACCCTGGCTCTGGACCATAGTTATTTGCCAAATCAAAATGAGTAATACCATGATCAAACGCAGTAAACATCAGGTTTTTCATGGTTTCTATTGGTGTGTGATCACCAAAATTATGCCAAAAACCGAGGCTGACTGCAGGTAGTAGCAGACCACTATTGCCACAGCGATTAAAGGTCATCGTATCGTAGCGGTCTGCTGCTGGTGTGTAGTGTGTAGTTGCTTCAAACATCAGTACTTCATTCCCATAGCTTCGCGCACTTCATCAAGTGTCTGTTCAGCAATTTCGCGTGCACGCTTATTGCCGTCATGCAAAATATCGCGAATAGTATCCATATCTTGTGCCAGTTCTGCGCGGCGTTCGCGGTGTGGTGCTAAGAATTCATTCACTGACTGTGTGACGTACTGCTTGAGAGCGCCAGCACCAGCATCACCAATTTCAGCGGCAATATCTTCTGGATTGCGGTCGGTGACTAATCCTGCAGTGGTAAGCAGTGCAGATACCTCAGGGCGATGTACTGGATCGAAGGTAATGCGGCGCTCGCCATCAGTTTTGCTCTTGCGAATCAGTTTTGCTGTTTCTTCCGCAGTTGCGCCAAGCATAATGGAGTTACCGTAGGACTTGCTCATTTTGCGTCCATCAAGTCCAGGAATTTCTGCCGCTTCGGAGAGAATGGCGGCTGGTTCTGGGAATACAGGGTCCTTTTTGGCATATCGTTCGTTAAAGCGACGTGCAATAGTACGAGTAATCTCAATATGTGGAAGGTTATCTTTACCAATTGGAACCACATTTGCCTTGCAGAACAGAATGTCACATGCCTGATGCACAGGGTATGTCAACAGCAAGCCAGTAAGCGCATGTCCACTTGCTTCCATTTCTGCTTTTACTGTTGGATTGCGGTGTAATTCAGCTTCAGTAACCAAAGACAAGAATGGCAGCATAAGCTGATTTTCCTGAGGAACTGCAGAATGTGTGAATATCATCGTTCGCTCAGGATCAATGCCAGCAGCCAAGTAATCAAGTACCAAATTGAGCACATTGTCTTGAATATGCTCTGTAGTATCACGGTCAGTAATTACTTGATAATCCGCAATAATGATGTTGGTATTCACGCCGCGGTTTTGCATGGCGACACGCTCACGGATAGAGCCAAAATAATGTCCTAAATGCAATCTTCCAGTAGGGCGATCGCCGGTGAGCATTGTAAATTTACTTGGGTCTTTTTCAAGAGCAGCCATCGTGTTTTCACTGCGACGACGCGCCGCAAGGAAGCTCGCGCTGATTTCATTACCTGCTGCGGTTAGCTGCTGTTCTTCCGCCATAGCACACCAATCCATATGTTGAAATTTTTTGAAAAATAATGCTCTCATCGTAAAAGTGTGAGGCGACATACCCTAAGTAGTGGTACTCTCTATTGTGATGAAATAGGACACATGTTGCCAGTGGGCATATAAGCTGGCGAAGGGGGTCAGATGGGCCGCGGACGTCAGAAGGCAAAGCAGACGCGCATTGCTCGTAAACTCAAGTACCTCACTACGGATACTGACTATGATGAGTTAGCAAAAGAGCTCTCCAGTCAAGATGAGGTAACGCCATCAGCTGCTGATCCATTTGCTACGGTTGATACTCACCAAGATGAGGGTGTGGAATCGGTAGCTGACCAAGTCTCAACTGATGAGCTTGACGAATACGCGCAGTGGGCTGCAGAAGCTGCAAAAAAGGCAGAGTCAGCACCAGCAGCGTCTACTTCTACTCCTCGAAAAATTCCTATGCCTATGCCAAGTGCATTGCGCAAGTCTGCGTTAGAGCATATTCATAAGGCTTCGGAAGAGTAACGGTATTTCAGAGCAATCTGAGTAATTAATTCGTGATATATCCGCTCATATGCGCAAGTTTCAGTTACATGTGTAATAGCTTGTGTGTCTGAGCGGATATTTTCGTATGTAGCTCTTATGTGTGCTACGTCTGTATGTATATATGCTGTGTCTGTATGTTCTGGACTAGTAGCTGGTTCTGCTTATACAAAAACGGCTCTTCAATGCATACCCTAGACCATTTACTGGTTCTCCTTCTGCATTCTCGCCTAAAAAACTGCTACTCAGGACCAGTAACTAGTCTGCTAATGGCAAAAGTTCGCTTAAATCATCGCGCTCGCCAACGGCTGTAATATTGCCTTTTTCACGTTCTGCTTGCCAAGTTGTTATACCAGCAGCAAGCTCAAGCCAGACGCGCGGTTCGAGTTCAATAACATCTGGTGGTGTGAGATTATGTGGGTCTGATGCAGGTCCTTCAAGAATTTTCACAGCACCCCAAGGTGCTACGCGCACTTCTACGCCAGGACCCGGAGCTTTGCGTTCTAACAGCCACAACGTGTACCGCACTGCCATAGCCCATGTGCTGCGCGGGAGCTGGTCGAGCTGATCAGGAGATGTAGAGGCTGTCTCTTTCCATTCTTGCCAGCAACGTTTGCTATGTGGGATATCCTTGTTAAGTAGCACTGCCATTTGTACAATTGTACACGTATCTGGTATTGTTATTGCAAACGTTCGCAATTGACGTGGGAATAGCGCATAATGGAATGCGGAGTTCCCTGTCTAAATTGGGGACTGTTTATTGGAATTCCCAAGAGAAAGAGTATTGCTATGACCGAACAGACAGCTCCACACACTCCTGTCAGTGTTGAGCAGTTCACCGATGAGATCAAAGAGCAACTCACATACACACAAGGGGTCACAACAGACCTTGCCACCGATGCCGATATTTATGTTGCAGCATCCCTTGCAGTACGTAAGCACCTGATGGATTCATGGATGACCACTCAGCGTGACATGGTACAAGGCTCTACCAAGGCTGTTGGCTACCTCTCTGCTGAGTTTTTGATGGGTAAGCAATTGCGTAATGCATTGCTTAACCTCGGTATGTTAGAGACTTTTGATGATGCAGTTCGTGCCCTCGGACATGAGCCAAATGCTGTTATTGATGCAGAAGTAGAGCCAGGCCTTGGTAATGGTGGTTTGGGTCGTTTGGCTGCATGCTTTATTGATTCGCTTGCGTCTATTGGCGTTCCAGCATTCGGCTACGGCATCCAGTACAAGTATGGTATTTTCCGTCAAGAATTTGATGAAGAAGGTCGTCAGGTTGAGCGTCCAGATTACTGGATTAACAATGATGAGCCATGGGGTCATATCGACTACAATCGTTCCCAGACTGTGAACTTTGGCGGTAGCGTAGAAGAGGTTGATGGCAAGCGCGTGTGGAAGCCAGATTGGGCAGTACGTGCAGTGCCAGTAGATTACATGGTTCCAGGCTACAAGTCAGGTCGTGTAAACACACTGCGTTTGTGGACTGCACGTTCCTTCGACGAGTTTGATTTAGCAGCATTCAACCGTTCTGATTACATGGGTGCAGTCGTGCCACAGGTTGAAGCTGAAAATATTACTAAGATTCTGTACCCAGAAGATTCCACACCACAGGGTAAGCGTTTGCGTCTTGAACAGCAGTACTTCTTTGTTGCTGCTTCTATTGCAGATGCGATTCGCGTATTCTACCCAGGTGAAAGCAAGCCAGATCTGACAACATTCCCAGATAAGATCTGCTTCCAGCTCAATGATACGCATCCTGTGATTGGTATCCCAGAATTGATGCGCGTGCTGATGGATGAGTACGACTACGATTGGGATACTGCTTGGTCTATCACCACCCGCACTTTCAACTACACTTGCCACACCTTGCTGCCAGAGGCTTTGGAAGTGTGGTCAGCTGGTTTAATTGGTGATTTGCTGCCTCGCCATATGGAAATTATTCGCGGTATCAATGATCGTTTTGTTGATGAATTGAAGGAATCCGGCAGTGATGATGCTCAGATTGATCGTATGCGCATTGTAACTGCAGGTGACAATCCTCAGGTTCGTATGGCATACTTGGCAACCGTTGGCGGCTCTCATGTCAATGGCGTGGCTGAGTTGCATTCTCAGCTGTTGAAGGATATGACACTGCGTGACTTCTCTGAGCACTACCCAGATAAGTTCACCAATGTGACAAACGGTGTTACCCCTCGCCGTTTCATGCGCCTTGCCAACCCACGCCTTTCTGCATTGATTACCGAAGGCTTGGGCACCGATCGCTGGTTGAGCGATTTGGAGCTGTTGCAGGGTCTTGCTCCTTTGGCACAGGATGATGAGTTTGTACGCAAGTTTGCTCAGGTCAAGCGCGATAACAAGGTAGCATTTGCCAACTTTGCTAAGGAACACTACGGTTTTGAGGTAAACCCTGACACTATGTTCAACACCATGGTCAAGCGTTTGCACGAGTACAAGCGTCAGTCATTGAAGATTCTGGCTGTAATTTCTCGCTATGCTGCGATTAAGAATGGCACTGTTTCTGCAGATGACGTATTGCCTCGCACTATTTTCTTTGGTGCAAAGGCAGCTCCTGGCTACTACATGGCAAAGCTGACTATTCAGTTGATTAACAATGTTGCTCGCGTTATCAACAATGATCCAGACGTACAGGGCAAGTTGGCTGTACACTTCCCAGAAAATTACAATATTCGTTTGGCTCAGCATTTGATTCCTGCAACCGAGTTGGATGAGCAGATTTCTCAGGCTGGTAAGGAAGCTTCCGGTACCGGTAATATGAAGTTTGCTTTGAACGGCGCATTAACAGTAGGTACTTTGGATGGCGCTAACGTTGAGATTCGTGAGCGCGTAGGTGCAGAAAACTTCTTCCTCTTCGGCATGACTGTTGATGAGGTAGAAGCGCTGTATGCTAAGGGATATAGCCCAGCTGCATATTATGAGGCTGATCCTCGTTTGAAGCAGGCTATTGACATGGTTTCTAACGGCACCTTCTCCAATGGCGATCGTAATACGTATGCTCCACTGGTTGCTGACTGGTTGACCAAGGATTACTTCATGACTTTGGCTGATTTCAGTACGTATGCTGATATTCAGTCTGAGATTGAAGATCTGTATCAGGATCAGATGGAATGGAACCGTCGCGCTATTTTGAATGTGGCTAATAGCGGCTACTTCAGCTCTGATCGTTCTATTGAGGACTATTTGGAGCGCATTTGGCACACTGGTCCACTTGCCTAATAAAGGTGCTGTAGGGAGCACTTCGGAGCACCCTAGGGAGTTTTGTTAGTGCTCTTATAACGCCATAGTGGAGTGTGTTGCTCCATAACGCATATGCCTATGTACTGATGTGCATAGGCATTATGTGTATCCGCGAAGCTATAAGTTTTCCACCAATGTGGATAACTATGTTAATAACTTGAGGAAAACAGGGTATAAGTAGTGGAAATAATGTGTGTAAAAGCAACTATACACATACTATAGCAGGTCATGCATAACGCATTGCAATAGTGCATAAACAACTGAATATAGTGGCTATAGATAGCAGTAACTAGAAAATATAGTGGTGTTATCCACTAGACTTTTCCACCGGTGTGGATAACCATGTTGATAACTTGAGGACAAGTCGTGTAAAAGTGGATAGTAGACGTGGAAAATACGTGAATAATATCTATATTGCATAATTATGCACTATTTCACGGTGCGGAGTTCAAATCAGGGCTAATACGTGCATAAATATGCAAAAGCCGTGCAGCAAACACTACACGGCTTCAACGTTGATAAACAGATGTGGATTATTCGGCAGATTCTTCTGCTTCGTCCTCGTCATCTTCTGTCTCTTGAACAGCTGCTTTCTTAGCAATGCCCAAATCAACTGGAGATGAGCTATTCTCCCAAGGCTCTTCCCAAGGATCATATTCTGGATTCTGCTGCTTGTAAATATATAGTGCGGCAAGACCTGCAAGTAGTGCACCAAACAGCAGCGCGAAGAACTTCCAACCGCTCGACGACTTTTGCTCCATGCTGGCTCCTTTCCCAAAAGGTGTGGTCTGGCCATTCAGACCGTCCTCGTACCATTGTAAACCTTGTGTTGTGGGGATTACGTGAGTTCCACAGAACTTTCAAGAGCGTGTTGCAGAAAGTGGATAAGTGCAGGCAGCTACAGATAAACGCAGAAAGTGTAGATAAGGTAGTATAAATCCGAGCGCATACCTACTCTACATACTTATTGGCAGAATCAATTCAATTTGGATATCGTCAATTCAATGCAAACGCTGAATGAGTATATGCTATAAAGGCATAAAGGTATAAAGGCATCCATCAGTGGTACAAATACCGTCCCTGATCAATCTGCGAAGAAATATCGCGCAATTCGCCGGCTAGACGTCGCTCCTCCTCGCTGCCTTTAGAGAGTTTCTGAGCTTTTGCATCCAGATGATGGTGCACTCCAAATCCCACGCATCCTACGATAGCGACAATAACAAGACCAATACCAACCCAATGCATATCTGCTTCCTCCTAATTCACTGCCACTCACTTATTCGCCTCTGTATAAGGCAAATCCAGCGTAGCACACTCAAATTTTGAGCACATTAGATGTATTGAGAAACAAAAAGTGCAAAACTTAAGCATGTAATGAAATAGGCAACCTTTCGTAAGCTAGTGGCATGAGTAATTGGCTTTTCCCAGGTTCACCGAGTTTGCGCGACCTCACCAATAAGCGCGTATTTGCCAATCAATGGCGTAATAATGGTCCAATTATTACCGAGTGTTTAGTGCTCATTTGCATAGTGGTGTGGGCTCTCGAAATCATCACGCGATTCCTGTTCCCGCAGCTCTTTAGCATTATTGCCAGCAACGGCACCCTTGTACCGCTATTAGTGCCGTACCGTCCCTGGATACTGGTTACATCAATGTTTTTGCATCAGCCTGGTATTTTCCACATCCTCTTTAACATGCTGGCATTGTGGAGTGTGGGGCCGGTGCTTGAACGCATGATGGGGCATTGGCAATTCCTTGCACTGTATATGCTCTCCGGCATAGGTGGCAACACATTCTTGGTATTGCTTGGCAGAATTATGAATACACAAGCGTCTTGGCTTTCAGGAGCTTATGGTGCATCAGGTGCGATTTTTGGCTTATTTGCAGCATTACTGGTGGTCTACAGGCGGCTTGGTCAAGATATTTCCAGCATGATTGTGCTCATGGCGATCAACTTCGCGCTACCCATTATTGTGCCCAATATTGCATGGCAAGCGCATGTTGGTGGCTTCATATTTGGTGGGTTGTATGTTTGGCTGCTAACCTCTGGTATTCCGCAGCTGCGTCAGTATTCGTTTGCCAAACGAGCATGGATATACGGTATCGCATTAGCAGTGGTGATAGTGGCAGCTTTGGTATGGTCATTTGCCATGTTGTATTAGGTCATGTGTAGACATGGCGATATGCACAAATAGTATGCAATAGTATGCAAAAGGGAGCAGTAATAACTGCTCCCTCAATTATTGGTAATACAGCGTATTTCTGTATGATGTACCTGCTATACAGCGTTGCTTACCATACTGCGTTGTTTACTATACTGTGCTTCCATACAATGTCATTAACAGTGCGACGGTATTGCAATACAACAGATAAGTATCAATGCCACCACATAGTCATCAAGAAGCCAACAAGCATAATGCCAAAGCCGATAGCTAGATTCCAATCATTGATGCCTGGAATTGGGTACTTGCCTGACAAGTAATACACAACAACCCATACCAAACCGATAATCAACAATGCGCACAGCACTGGCACAAACCAACGAGGATTGGACTTGGTGCCCTTAATAGACTCTTCTACGCGCTTAGTGCTTTCCTGCTGGCGTGCAAACATCTTGCGCATTTGAGGAGTCATGGTATCTTTATCAGCAACTTCGCTTAATGCAGCTTCTACACGATCCATAGTGCGAGCGAACTCGTCATTGTTTTCGCTTGCAGAAGTGTTTTTGTTTGCATCGCTAGTCTTGTTTGCATCAGACGTGGTATCAGCATCTGACTCTGCTGCTGCGCTCTGCTCGGCGTTTTCCACCTCAGTTTCATCGAGCACGCGCTCATCCTGTTCAGCCATAAGAGGATTCTCCTTTATCTCAACCACTAATCATAGTAATGACTAGAGTGGAAAGCGTCGAAACGACACGAGTGTAGTGTACAGCAACCGCATGAGCAAACTCACTATCACGTGTACAAGAAAAGCACATATTCCTCTGTAAAGTTGCAATAGTCATGTGTATAGTAGGTTGCGACTGCATAGTACACGTGCATACATGGTGTGTGTGAGCATGGCAGGTAGTGTATGGGGAGCGCTACTTGGTCGTGCGAGTGACATGAGTGGTACCAGCTGGAATGAGGTAAGTATGGGCAAGCATATTAAGCAGCACTCATTGCGCAAGTCCGCGCTGAGCGCTGTGTCTGTTATGCTCGTTTTTGCTTTGGTAAGCTATTTAGCAATTACTAATATGCGTATTAACCGCACAGCTACCGTTACTTCTGATACTTCGCAATTACTCAATGAGCGCGCTCGCCAAGCTACAACATTGCAAAAACAAATCGATGCATTAAGCAAGCAGATTGATTCGGTAAAAACGCTTACTGATAATGCTGATACCGCAACTACTAGCGAAGATACCGGTAGAGGCACGCAATTGCCAGCTGTAGAAGGCCCAGGTATACAGGTGACGCTTGATGATTCACCGCTCTGGCAAAATCGTGTGGATAACTCTGGATCCAGCGCAGATATTAACGATTATGTGGTGCATCAGCAGGATTTGGAAGGAGTCATCAATGCGCTGTGGGCAGGGGGCGCTGAATCTATGATGATTGCAGACCAGAGAGTACTGCCTAATACTGCAGTACGATGCGTGGGCACGGTTGTTACGGTGCATGGTAAGCGTATCGCGCCACCATATACTATTAGTGCAATAGGCCCGATAGAAGATATGAAACGGTCGCTAGATAATTCGCCATCTGTTGAAATATATAAAGAATATGTGTCATCAATTGGTTTAGGCTGGAAAGTAGAGACGAAAGATAAACTCAAGTTCCCTGCATCATCTGCCTTGCAAGCGCTTACTTATGCGCAGGTCAGTCAGTAAAACTGGGTAGTGAACTGGATAGTAGAGAGCACATAATAGTTGAGAGCATACAATAACTGAAAGTGTATGCGCGAGAATAAAGCCAAACGATATGAGGAGTACCATGAGCACACCAACTACAGCTGTTCCAAGGCATAGTGCCCAAGCAAACTACTCGTATCAACCTCCGACGCAGTATCAGGGAGGTAGTCGTGGCAGGCGCATATTTAACACTGTGCTTGGTGTAATTGCAGAGCTATTGATTACGTTTGCAGTAATAGTTGGTGGATATATTCTTTGGCAATTGTGGTGGACCGGGGTGCAATCAGAAGCCACGCAGATCGAGCAGCGAGATGCTGTGCAATGGATTGAGCCAAAAACCCAAGATAATGGGCAGTTTTCTATTGCAAAGCCGCAGACTGGTGATGTGCCAGTGCAGCCTGAACATGCGCAGTACGGGGATTTAGTGGCACAGCTCTATGTGCCGCGATTTGGTAAAAGCTGGCAACGCAATATTGTTGAAGGCACTGATGTGTATCAGCTTAATCGTCATGGTGTGGGGCATTATCAAGATACGCAAATGCCCGGGCAAATGGGTAATTTTGCTGTAGCAGGGCATCGCGCTGGCTATGGTGAGCCGCTTGCACATGTTGATGAATTGCAGCAGGGCGATGCGATTATTGTGCGCACGCAAGACTATTGGTATGTGTACGAATACACTAACTATGAAATTGTGCTCCCGACCCAAGTGCAGGTAGTGGCGGCGGTGCCTAATCATCCAGATCTTCAGCCTGATAATCGATATATTACGTTGACTACCTGCGAGCCACGATATACCACAGCCACACATCGTTGGATTAGCTATGGCACATTGAAATATTGGGCAAAAGTCTCTGACGGCGTACCTCAGGAATTGGCTGATAGTGCGCAGGGTGGCGCGGTGAAGTTTAGCTCCAGTAAGCAAAATGCGGTAACTCGTGCAGCTCAATCGCTAGATCGCGTGGTACTGGCGTTGATTATCGCGTTTATTGTGGTCTTTTTGGCAGCTCTTATTGCATACCGCTTCCCGGCATTGCGCGCTATTAAAGAGGGACATAAGCCTCGCCCAATGTTTAGTTTGTATGGTTCCTGGTATCGCCATATGCCGGGTCCTGCAGTGGTCAGACTTGCGCTGATGGCAATCGTTATCATGGCTTGCCTCGCTGCTTTACTGCAGTGGGGGTATCCGTGGGCAGCGTCCACTATTCCGTATTTACAAGTCGCTTCGAACTTTGTTGCAGTAGGCTAGTAGTAGCACCGAAAGTAAGGGGTGAATATGGTTGACAGTGCACATATTCTTGTTATTGATAACTATGATTCTTTCGTATACACCATTGTTGGGTATTTGCAAACCTTAGGTGCTAGAACTACGGTTGTGCGCAATGATGCTTTTGATGTGCATGCCGAGGGCGCTCTTGACGGCTATGATGGCGTGCTGATTTCTCCAGGTCCAGGCACTCCGCGTGAGGCTGGGGTGAGTGAAGAAGTGATTCGTTTGTGCATTGCACGCCATAAGCCAATGTTTGGTGTGTGTTTGGGGCTGCAAGCACTTGCAGAAGTGTATGGGGCAACGGTGGAGCACGCACCGCATATTATGCATGGCAAAACTTCACAGGTACAGATTAGTGATGACCCTATGTTTGAGGGGATTGCTTCACCGATGACTGTGACGCGCTATCATTCACTTGCTGTTAATCCGCAATCGATTCCATCAGTGCTTGAGGTAACTGCGGTGGATACTGAGGATCATACGGTGCAAGCGCTGCGAGTTAAGGGGTTGCCACTTTCAGCTGTGCAATTCCACCCAGAGTCGGTGATGACGAAAGATGGTTTCCGACTTTTTGCTAATTTCTTAGCGGCTTGCGGTCAGAGTAATGCGGTGGCTGTTTCTCTTGGGTTAGCGCCGAAAGTTGCTGATAGCATTCGCTAGTGCATAGCATGTGGCGTAGATAGCATGGGATAAGTCTGCTTGCGCAACGTTTGCATCAGTATACCGTTTTGGTTAAACGACTTTGCTGCGCCCTTTTTAGATTTAGCGTATCTGTCTATATTTTTGTATCGTTCAGTTTTTATGCTGCATGTGTCTGATAGTGCAATGAATACGTATTAGATGAAGTCTTCCAGCTTCTATAAGTGTTGGGCGTGTCGCGCTTAATGTGGGTGTGAATATGTAATGCTTACTCAAGCGATGTGGCGATAGAGGAAATAACGAGTGGATGTATATACGCATAATCATACATACGATTGCAAGCTAAGCACAGCAATAATATGTTGCAAACGTTGCTATTTTTGAAAATGTATTAACTAAATTAACATTACTCCATGTTGTTGTTAGGGTGGTAATTACTGACTTACTTAAGAGACCTTTTCTCAAAACGTTGATATTACAGTATCTTTGAGTTGGTAATTGAATACGAATTAGATAAGCTCTTCTTGTACATTGTGGATTATATATTGTTACTCACAACACAAGAGATAAACGATGACATCGTTGTCAATAATTCAATACAGAAAAAAATCATATGAAAAGCACGTGGATATGCGTGCAGACATAAGAATAAAGAAGAGAAGTTAAAACCATATTGCAGATTGGTGCAAGTAGAGACTGCATGGTGGAAGTCTCGAATTGTACAGGTGTGTGAAACCAATTGAGCAGACTGCTCCGATTTGAGGATCATGGATACAGGAAGAGGTACAGATGTATCGCCGAAACCGCATAGGCAAACACGATACTTTCCCATGGGGGGGGTATTCAGTCACAGCCGTGTGCGCAGAATGCGGAACATACATCAAGTAAGATAAGCGCTTCACACTATCGTGAGCGTGGTTTAGCGAGCCGCTCTAACAATATTAACGGCAATAACATTGTTGCCATCGTTGTAGCTGTCAGCATGATGATTGCTACTGCTGTAGTAGGACTATTCCCAACGCAGCAAAGTTTTGCACAACCCCCTGAACCAGGCTCACTATGTACTCCACAAAACATTACTTTTGGCGATAATGCATCATACACAAACAACGCAAAGGATTCGGGCATTGCTACCTATGTAGGCGGCGATATGATTATTGGTGATCCTACATCTAATTGGGATACTAGTAATCCTGATCCAACAGGTTCATATGCAGCAGAAGCTGAGGGCTTGACCCTAGTGCGTGGCGATTTTCGTGCCCGTCCTTCAAAAGGCTTCTTCACCATGGGATCTGTAGCTTTTGGTGCGCAATATCTACCAGCAGATCCTGATGCCACCATTGTTGCAATTGGCGGCAGTGCTATGGTCTGGCGCCTACCAGACCCTACATCTAAACCTGAGGATAACAAGTGGATTTATAAAAAAGCAGGTATTCAACAGCTAAAAAATGGTAATACTGCGGTTACTGCTTATGGCGCCCAACTTGGTGGCGGTAATTATGATATCTACGGTAGTAGGGATAATGGTAAACCGGGTATAAAGAGCCTTGAAATCTACCAAGCTACCTATCAAAGTGGATTAACAGGAAAAACGGTACAAGAGAATCAATCGAATTTACAAGGAAGCAAGTTTACTGTTAACGGCACTGACTATGCCACCAACAACCCGATTGCTCAGAAACTCGGGGATACCCTACGCAAGTTACCAGCGAATGGCACGGTAACTACAGATTTGGCTCCAGCACAAAGTGACTATGTGCGTTACAAGTACGATGGCTCAGTAAAAGCAAACATTCCTCTTACCGAAAGACTAGAAAAGCTGGTAACTTTCACTGGTGACGGCAAGTCTCCTCTGCAAGTATTTAATGTGAAAGCAAGCCAGCTTTCCTCCACAGGATATAACGGCACCGACTTTGCATTTAAGAACATTCCTGATGATGCTTCTATTTTGATAAATGTTACTGATGATGATGGCGGACAAGCGACCAACATCAATTATCAGCAAGGCTGGCGTTTCTGGTGGAATGGCACAGAAATTTCCAACGGCTATATGCTTGCTAATCCTAAGAATAATGTTGGCGGTGCTTATGAAGAAGCTAACCGTAAAGCCGTAGATGGCAGCGGCAAAACTATTCGTGACCTCTATACCACTGCTGCCAGCAGCATTATGTGGAATTACAATGCACTCAACGTAGAAATTAAAGGTGCACAGACTCTAGCAGGTGGTGTATCTGGCGATATTGATAAGACTGTTTATGGCAATAGCAGCTGGGATGTATTTAATAACGCTGTAACTACTGACGACCCATCTGCCGCACTGCTCGGTAGTGTGCTGGTGCAAGATGGTAATTTTACAAGCCACGTCACTACCAATGGTCGTGTATGGGTCGGTGGTAACTATGCTATGTTTAACCCTGCAAGTGCACGAATTAAGCAGGGGAACCAGTTTGTAAACTACGGCACTAATAATACCACCTCCATTATTGATATGGATCAGGAGCGCCATAGTCTGCCATGGACTGGTGCTACTTCTACATCGTGCTCGGTAGTGGAATGGAGTAAAACAAACGCAGCTGGAGAAAAGCTTGATGGTTCCACTTGGGCTATGTATGGCACCTATGCTGATGCTCAAGCCAAGAATGACAAAATTATTGCTAATTTCAGCGATAATGGCGCAAATGATATGAACCCAGATGTTGGCGTAATTCGCACAATGAACCTGGCTCCAAATAAAGACTATTATATTGTAGAAATCAAAGCGCCAGATGGCTATACTGCGTCAAACCGCATCTTCCATGTTACAACTACAGCCACAGGCAGCGATTTGAATGTTGTCAAAGAAGCAGTAACTGTCCAAAATGGTGCAGAAAACTATGCCACTGGTACTACTGCTGGCATGCAAGCAAACAGCGGTGATGGTGCTTCTGCTATTGTGAACACTCCACAAGGCGGAGAAATCAACTGGACCAAAATTAAGGATGGAGATACTCAGCAAACTCCGCTTGCTGGCTCTGCTTGGGAGCTTTCTACAGATACAGTATTCCCTGATGACGCTTCTCGCACTTGGAAAGTAAATGACTATACCAATGCGGCTACAGGTATTACATTGCACAGCTCCTCAGGTAACTGGGACGTGCATGGCACGCTCCACGTGAGCGCTACAGTAACGCCAGCTAATGCTTCCCAAGAGGTAGTTTGGAAGATTACTGATGGTGCAGAGAATGCAGCAGTAGATGCCCAAGGTACTGTTATTGCACTCAAAAATGGTACGGCTACACTGCAAGCCTGCTCGGCAACCAACCCAGACGTATGCGCTATGCAAACGCTAAATATTATTACATATGTAGCGGTGGATTATGTCACTATCAGCCCGACGTTAGTAACTATTAAGCAAGGTTCGACAGTAAACTATAGGGCAAAGGCTTTTGATGCCGATGGTAACGATATTACGAACCAAGTAACCTTCACTTGGAGTACCACATCGGACAAGTTGAGCATTACCCCACAATCCGGTGACTCGTCACGGGCAACGGTAATCGGCAATGGTATTACCGAAACTATTGTCAAAGTTAGTGCCAATGGGAAGTCTGCAGGTAGCGAGATCCATGTGGTCTCTGACCTAACCACTATCTACTTTAGAAAAGTAGCTGGTTGGGGTGCTAACGGCGAGCTAGTGCGCGTACATTATGGTCCGAAAAACGCTACTCAGGGTTGGCAAGATACTGCCCCTATGCAAACGAGCGCATGCAACTCTGACTATTTGGTAGTGCAAATAGAAGGTAAATTCGATAGCACCTACCAGTATGGCTTCCAGCAACAAGTAAGCTCTGATAAAGGCTTTACTGATTGGTATAGGAATCCAAAGTCATCAGACGGAAACTTTACTTTTGATGGACATACCGTCTATACCGTCAATACTGAAAATAACGATGTGAACGCGACCTCCGGCGTACCTGCTGGATGCCAAGTAGCAACATCATCTACGGCTACTATTGCATATCGCAAGGGAATGAGCACAGGCAGTAGCACTGCTACTTCATCAGATAGCGCAGTACGCAGCAATTCCGATACCAACGAACATGTATTGCGTGATGTATCCCTTGACAACACCAATCCATATACAGCGCGTGCTGCAGTGAATTATGGTACTGGTGTGGTGCGTAGCATTGCTGAAACTACAGATGCTATCGATTGCAATAGCGATGGCTACAAGTGTGATTACAACACGGCCGTTGGTAAGTTCCAAGTGAAAAATATGGCTGCGGGCACATACTATTTGCGCGAAACTACTGCGCCTGAAGGCTATCAGCTCAGCAGCGTTATCTACCAGATTACGCTGGATACTGATGGTAATGCTACGTGGAAGCAAAGCACCGATAACGGTACTACGTTCACGGATCTTCCTGCAGGTCAGTCTGCTGGCATCATTCCAGATAAACCAACTTGCGTAACGTGGAGTAAATCTGATGAGCAGGGCAAGCTCCTCGCTGGTTCCGTATGGGATATCTATCGTCAAAATGATGACGGAAGCTATGCTAGTGCTCCACAGATCAGCGGTGGCATCAAGGATTGTACTTCTGCAGATGGTTGCGGTAGCGGCACGTATGTAGACCAAGATACGCGAGCAGGTGTGATTACGTTACGCGGCTTAGTATTTGGCACGTACAAAATAGTTGAGCGTGCGGCTCCAAAGGGCTACTGGCTCGATTGCACGTATGACGCAACTGCACAAAAGTGCGGCGCAATTCACGAATACGAATTCACTCTTGATGAGGATAACGCTGATGTTGCTTTGAATAACAATACAGCAATTGTGAACAAGCCAACCGAAGTAACATGGCAGAAAATTGATGATACTTCAAAGAAACTTGTTGCAGGATCCGTATGGACACTAACTGATAGTGAAAAGCGACGGTCTTGGACAGTTACTGATTATGTAGACGGCGATGTGGCATGCGTGCCAAGTGCCACTGTGCTGTGTGATCTGGATTCCAACCCTGGTCAGCTCAAAGTACAAGGTTTGAGTACTAGTGCGAACTATACGTTGCAAGAAAAACAAGCTCCTCAAGGTTACGATAAAAGTGATGAGCAGTACGTATTTGCCATCCGTGACCGGCAGGATGCGGTAACGATTTCCTTTAGTACAGGCGTGCCGCTAGTGAATAACCGTATTCCAAATGTGCGTAGTGTAGCCAGCGTGAACTGGCAGAAAACGGATTTTGCTGACGGACATGATCTTGAAGGCGCTGAGTGGAAACTCGTGCAGTATAGTGAAACTGATGCAAAGCGCACTACGCCAAAAGTAACCTATACGATTAGTGCGGCGAAAGCAGAGGGAGCTGAACACTATACGTACAGCTGTGTGGCTGATGACGATTCAAACTGTGCATTCCGCGCCACTGATGACGAAGGCTTGGAAGCAGGTGACCCTAACGCTGGAGCAATTTCCTTCTATATGACAGCGCTACCGTGGGGTTACTACACGCTTACGGAAACCAAAGCGCCAACTGGATATAAAAAGAGTGCTCGTGAATATTACTTTAGCGTGACCAAAGGTGAAGTTACTTGGGATAGCTCGCTCAGTGGCGCAGTAGGTACAGGAAATAATCGCCTGAACGTCAAAAATGAGCGGTATATCACCGGCATGCCAATGACCGGACGGTTCTTAACACCGCGATGGATAGTACTTGCTGGCTTAGGGATTTGCGTGCTCGCAGGCTCTAGCTGGGCAATAGCTTACTTCTTACGCCGAGGCGGAAGGAGAGAGCGCGAGTAAATAACACTACTACACAGCATGGGAACACTCATGCACCTATAGAAAAATGAAATGTAATACCAGATACAAATAGATACAACCATTTCATATCAAAATCCCCAAAAGATTTTGCCTTTGCAGCACAGCAAGTTGGTGCACAAAGGCGATAGACACTGCCAAAGCAGGTAGTGTAGATAGAACTAGGAGAGAACATGGCTACTTCGCTGAAGAAGCTGGCAGCAGGAATCGCAGCTGCTGCAATTGCAGTGAGCGGTTTTGCGCTTGGATTAGGCACAGCAAACGCTGCAAACGCTGCAGGAACTATTACCCTTACTAACACCAACGGTGATGCTGCTGCACACACCTATAAGGCATACTTGGTAGCGCCGTACAACGATGATTACAAGGCGTCTAGCAGCAATGCACAGTACGTGGATATTGATACTTTCGGCTATGGTACTGTAGCTCAGGCTGACGCTGTAGTCGCAGCATTGAAGGCTGCGGGTGTTGACACTGCTACAACTGGCACAGTCAGCAAGGATTTGGAAAAGCTGACTACTTCTAGTGCAACAACACCATGGGGCTATACTGCTGGCACTAGCACTGCAACCGCTGCAGAACGCAAGTTTGCAGACGCGCTCGCTGCAAGCAGCGCATTTACTAGCGGCGTAAAACCAGTAACACTGACTGCAGGTAGCGCCACTTCGGTAGATCCAGCAGGTTTATACTTAGTGCTGGATACTTTGGACAATACTAAGTCTGTAAACCCAGCTTCTACACAGTCCGTGCCAATGCTGGTACCATCCACTATTGGTACATACAAAGGTCTTGTCAATGCAGAAGGTGAAACCACCGATATTAAGGGTGATATCACCTTGAAGAATACTACTGTGCCAGTCACTAAGCAGGTAGTAGAAACTAACGGTACTACCCCAGATAACACTCCTTCTTACAATATTGGCGACACTGTAAAGTTTGAGCTCACCACCACCATTCCAGACTATGCTGGTTACGATAAAGATCCTACTCTTCTTGGTGAGAACGCTCGCGTATTGAAGCTTATCGATACTTTCCAGCAGAACAAGAGTGGCAAGATTCCATTCAGCAATCCTGCGGTTGAAAGCGCTAAAATTGGAGCTACAACTCTTGTTCCCGATACTGATTACACAGTAACCCCTGCTGATAATGGCGCAACAATCGACTTCGGAAAGCTTGTTAACGGTGCTGACGGCGCAAATACCACTTGGAAGACCGGCGACGTTATCACTGTAGTGCTTACTGCTACTCTTAACAAGGACGCTTTTGTAACCGACACTGCAAACGCATCAGCAGATCCTAAGACTGGTTGCGATACTAACGGTAACTGCAATGGTGTTGAAGTAGAATTCACCAACAGCCAGAAGCATGAAAAAAGCAAGGTTAAGGGCCCAGACGTTAACGTCTACTCCTTTAAGCTTGGTGTTAAGAAGCAGTACAAGGTAGATCAGACGGCTTTGCAGAATGCTCAGTTCGTTATTTCCGATGGCACCAACTACTTGACCTATGATGCTACTGCAGGAGACTGGGACACCGTGTCAGCACAGCCAACCAGCAGCCCAATTGATACCACTGCAACTTTTAATAAGACTACCAAGAATGCAGATGGCGTATTTGCCACAGATGATAAAGGTACTATCTCCTTCAACGGCTTGAAGGCCGGTACCTACACGGTTAAGGAAATTGCAGCACCAAACGGCTATTATCAGAATGCTCTGCCATCATTCACAGTGACTATTGGCGAAACCTACACTAATGACACAACGAACAAGGCAGAAACCAGCAACTCTGGTGATGACTGGCTGACCGAGCTCACCTACAACTACGACACCGATGCAGCAAACGGTTTGGTCACCGCAACAGCTAACAACTCCACAGTAACCGTGGACAACGTGAAGTCCTTCACTGAGCTGCCAAAGACCGGTGCTGCTGGCATCGCACTCTTCACCGTATTCGGTGTAGCAGTACTTGGTGCAGCAGGCTTCTTCGGGATTCGCGCTCGCAAGGCTGCCAAGCAGATTGCTCAAGGTGCATAACTTGGCGTAACCCAAAGATGTACCTCATATACTTACCCCTGAGTAAGCAGGTGTAATTCACCCCAACCATTACACCTGATATCGTGTTGGCCCATGTACCCTGATGGGCCAACACTTCTTTATATATAATGCTTTCCTTGTTGAAGCTATAACTGCCAATGCTGCAAAACGAGCATGTTGCAAAACGAGCATGTTGCGAAATCGCACCTATTGCAAACCACACACACTACACTCCACAGTGCATGCCACAATTCTTGCACAATATGACGCTAAAGAGGAACTATGAGTGAGCCTGACCCCGAATCACGAAGTCGTGCATTACGTAGAGCACAACGTCAAGCTCGCATATTTACTGCACTTACTGTTGTGCTCGCTATTATTGGCATCAGTGCTATCTGCTATCCCTTTGTGCTACAAACAATAGATAGCTTCCGGCAAGCTTCGCGCAGCCAGCAGATCAATCAACAAGTTTCTCATTGGCCTACAGCACAAGTACGTGCTGCCTTACAAGCTGCCCATGACTATAATGCTCAACTTGCCCAGCAAGGACAAGCAGTGATTGGCGAAAATGTGGACCCCTTTACCTCACAGGCTGGGCAATCTACTACAAAGCCAGATGAAGATCTTGCTTCAAGCAAAGACGCTGCCTATATGTCGCTACTCAATGAATCTTATGACGGGATTATGGGCAGTGTGGAAATACCAAAAATCTCCTTAAACCTGCCTATTTATCATGGTACTGGCACCAATGCGCTCAATCGCGGCGCGGGGCATTTATATGGCACTTCACTACCAGTAGGTGGTAAGAATACACATACCGTGCTTTCTGGGCATCGCGGCATGGTAGAGGCCTTAATGTTCACCAGAATTGATGAACTGCAATCAGGTGATAATGTCTATATCCATGTGCTCGGTACTACACTGGGATACCAAATTGACTCTATTCGGGTGATTTTGCCCACAGAAGGCGAGCAGTATTTGCGTGTAGTACCAGGGCAAGACCGCATCACTTTGCTGACTTGTACACCATATGGTGTGAATACTCATCGCTTGCTTGTTTCAGGGCATCGCGTAGCTATTCCAAGTCAAGCGCCATACCCGCAAGATGCGCAGCAAGATATGCGCATGATATTGGTGCGTATTGCACTGCTCACGGTGCTGGGCGCTGCTATAACCTGCCTGATAGTGCGGTCTCTCATGCGCTGTAAGCCTCGCCGCAGTGGCACAGTACAGCGTATGCATCATGTGCAGGAATGCTAAGCAACACAGGAATGCTAAGCTAGTGCAAGAACGCTAAGCAACACGAGCACGTACACAAGTGCTGCACCTATGACGATCCGAAAAACTAAGGCGAATCCACAGTGCAGATTCGCCTCGCCACTATTCGTTCGCACAGTTTGTATATTGCAACTTGTATCTTGCAACCAACTATGCAAACGCATGCAAACGCATATTAGTTTAATTTGGCTCGGATGAGCTTAGTTGCTTGTCACAATCGTGTAGCTGCCATCGCTATTTTTAATAACCTGGCTAACTGTAGCATTACCAGAATTTGGTCCCTTAATAGAGTAGCTTACTGACTTACTATCAAGGATTTTCTTAGCCTTATCAAGACTCTGCCCAGTAATGCCGAATGTATCATTATTCGCCTGAGTAGTCAGGGTAATAGTCGAGCCCTTCGCAGCTTGACCGCTCTGTGGATCTTGAGCAGTCACCTCGGCATTATCATCGCTGCTTGAACCCTCAGCAACCTGAACATTAAAGCCCTTCAACGCATTACGAGCTTCGCCAAGCGTCAAACCTACTACCGATGGTACATTCAACTGCTCCACGCCGGTAGAAACATACAACGTTACCTGAGCATTCTGCTCCACCTGTGTGCCTTCGCCAGGCTCTACACGGGTTACTTTGCCTTTTTCTACAGAATCAGATGATTCCTCACGTACTACAGGCGTCAAACCAGCATCATGCAAACGTTGTAATGCTTCATCCTGAGTCAAACCAGCAAGACCGCCGGGGACTTCTGTCATACCAGAAGAAATATAAATCGTAATGGTCGATCCCTTAATTTGCTCGGTAGATGCTGCAGGATCAGTGCGTGTAACCATGTCCTTTTCTACATCGCCACTGTTTTCCACTTTGGCAGTGCCATTAACCTTAAAACCAAGATCTTCCAGCTTCTTGCGAGCCTCGTCTTGTGTAGCGCCTTTCAAATCAGGAATAGCTACGCGCTTAGGACCAGAAGAGAACCACACGGTCACTGTAGAACCCTTCTTTGCTTGCTCGCCACCTTTAGGGCTCTGCTTGGTGAAAGTACCTCGATCTTCGCTGGAATTGTTATCTTCTGCAGTCTTACACACGAAACCAGCATCTTCAATCTTAGAACATGCCTGATCTTTGCTCATAGCTGCGCTAATTGTTGGCACTGTTGCCATTGGCTCAATACCGCCACGGCTGGCAAACCAAATACCCAAACCAGCCGCGATCACAGCTAGCACTGCAACAACACTGGCAATAATAATACGGTTCCGCTTTTTCTTCTTAGCAGCCTCTTTTCGCTGCTCAGAACGGCTCAACTCCTGAGGCTGCTCAACAGGAACTTCCTCAGCAAACTGCTCCAAAGGATTGGAAGGATCAACGCCAGTAATAGGAGCCATAGCTGCTGTAGCTGCTGCATCAACAGGCTGCTGCACGCGAGTTTTTGGCAAATCCTGCAATGCATTATACTGTGCTGCAGTTGGCGTGCCGCCGCGCATCATAGTCATAATGTCATTGCGGAATTCCGTAGCAGTTGTGTACCGATTCTGGCGATCTTTAGCCATAGCTTTAGCGCAAATAGAATCCCACATACGTGGCAGTCCTGGCACAATAGCGCTTGGAGGAGTAGCAATTTCTGTCACGTGCTGATAAGCAATAGCAACAGCGGAATCACCAGTAAATGGAGGACGACCAGTAAGCATTTCATAGAGCACGCAGCCTGCAGAATACAAATCTGAGCGCATATCCACGTTTTCACCGCGCGCCTGCTCAGGGGAAAGATACTGAGCAGTACCAACCACGCCCTGTGCTTGCGTCATCGTTGCGGCAGAATCATCAAGTGCGCGAGCAATGCCAAAGTCCATCACTTTGACCATGCCTTGCTCGTTAATCATAATATTACCGGGCTTAATATCACGGTGGATAATACCCATGCGATGCGAATACTCAAGAGCGCTCAGCACGCCAAGCATAACCTGCTGCGCATCTTGCACACTCAAAGCGCCATGCTCTTTCAAAATATCGCGTAGTGTGCGACCTTGTACATACTCCATTACCAGATACGGCACGCTAACATTTCGCCCTGCATCATCTCGAATAGTTTCCTCACCAGAATCGTAAATAGAGACGATATTCGCATTATTCATTTGTGCGACAGCGTGTGCTTCGCGGTGGAAGCGGCTAATAAAAATGCTGTCGCTGGCTAGGTCGGCACGCATAATCTTAATAGCAACTGTTCTGCCAAGGCGTGTGTCGGTGCCAACATGGACTTCTGCCATGCCGCCATGTCCAATGAGATTGCCGACAGTGTACCGTCCGCCAGCCAGTGTTGCTGGAATAAACATGCTCATCGTGCTGCTCCCTCTGTGCCGTCTGAATTCGGTGACTGTACGTTTTCTTCAATATGGAGTTCTTCGTGATGCCCACTAATAGCGCTTGGTGCATCATCACTGACATCAAAAATTGGTGTGACTGATGGAATAGACGCGCTGTATGCTGCTGCCGTCTGTGCAATATCTACTGCTGAAAGAGCAGGTTGGTCATCAACAACATTACTCAACCATGCTGCGTCCTGATTGTCAGATTCGTTTGAATTGCTCTTGTCTAAATTGCCAAAATCACTAGGAGTATTAGGCTTGCTATATGGGGCAGATTCAGCGTCGGATTGATTAGATGCCTCATCGTGAGCAATTGGTTGTTCAGATACTGCTACAGCTGGCTGTGCAATATTTGGCTGCGCTATAACAGGTTGTGCAATGTCAGGTTGTGCTATAGCTGGCTCGGCAATATTGGGCTGAGCCACAACTGGCTGCGCTGCACTTGGCTGGCTGCTTTGTCGTTGTGCCCAATCCCGTGCGGAAAGCAAAGTCAAAGGCTTATACGGCTTACTCATAATACGGCGAACCGGCTTGACTGCCAACGTTTGCGAAATTGGCTCCGGCGCCTCCTGATCAAGCAAACGTCGTTCAATTTTTGCCAGAGTACTTGAAACTACCAGCGCATCTTTTGGACGATCCAGCGGATCTTTAGCAAGCATCGTCATCACAAATTCGCGTAACTGCCAATCTAAGTTCTCTGGCAAACTTGGCACCGGATCATTAACATGCGCCGCAGCAATATCGACAGCAGTAGCTCCTGTGAACGGGCGATGTCCACACAAGCCTTCATACGCGACCACACCAAGCGCATAAATATCAGATTGCGGGGTAGCCTGCTCACCCTGCGCCTGCTCTGGGGAAATATATTGCGCAGTACCCACAACCATGCCATCTTGCGTGATTTGCGCCTGATTCGTGGAATACGAAACACCAAAATCAGTAATTTTTACTTCGCCAGTGCTGCTCACCATAATATTGGCAGGTTTCACATCGCGGTGAATCACCCCATGAGAGTGGGCAACATACAACCCGCGTGCAGTCTGAATCAAAATAGGCAACAGGCGAGTAGGAGGAATTGCTCCCTCAGCACGATACACATCAGCAAGGGATTGACTATCGACAAACTCCATAATCAAAAAGCCGATGCCATCATGCTCATAGTAGTCAAATAATGCCGCAATATTAGGATGTGCTAAATTGGCGGAATTATGTGCTTCTGCCCGCAACCGTCGCAATTGAGATGCATCGGCACTGACATCAGCGCGCAAAGCCTTAATCGCTACAGGGCGCTGTAATTCGATATCGTAGCCTTTCCAGACTTCACCCATACCGCCCTGTGCTAGGCGCTGATCAAGCCGGTACCGGCGATTGATTAACTGTCCTTCAACCAGTTTCATTGTTTAAGCGCCTCCTGCATTATTCGTTGCATCATGGGTCCAGCTACTTGGAATCCATACGATGTCACATCATGCACCATTACTGATACAACAATCTTAGGATTATCCGCGGGAGCAAACCCAGTAATCCAAGCATTATAAGAATTCCCGTCACCTATTTGTGCTGTACCTGTTTTACCAGCTACACTGATACCGGCAATTTGTAGTTGTGGTGTCTCTTCTTTAATCATAGCCTGCATCATCTGATTCAGACTTTGTGCCGTCTGCTCAGAAAATGGGTGTGAGAACACCGATGGAGAAGTTTGCGAAATTACTGATAAGTCACTAGCACGCACACGGTCGACTAATGTTGGCTGCATCATAGTACCTCCATTAGCGACGGCTGATGTGATCATGGCATTCAACAACGGCGTTTCTGTAACATCACCCTGACCAAACGCAGCTAATCCTAAACGATCAGGAGATGCGTTACTAGGGAATTTCGAAGCGGTGGCTTCAATAGCATTATTAGATGCAGGTGAGCCATCAATCACAATAGTAGAACCAAAACCAAGCTGTTGAGCTTGCTTGGACATCGCATCAGCGCCGAGTGCAATACCAATTTGTGCAAAAGCGGTATTAGAAGAAGTTACAAAAGCTTGCTGCAATGTCATTGAGCCATTGGTACCATTAGCAGCTACAGAACTATTAGTAATTTGTGTTTGCGTGCCGGGTAGCGTAAATGTAGCACCTGCTGGAACTACAGAATCTGTATGATATTTGCCACTTTCAAGCGCTGCTGCAGCAGTAATAATTTTGAATGTAGAACCTGGCGAATACAGCTCGTTCGTGGCATGATTGAGCATAGGATTGCCATCGGCAGTAGCTAATTGCTGATATGCTTGTGAAGCTTCTTTAGTGGAGTGCTTTGCCAAGGTATTTGGGTCATAGCTTGGTGTGCTTGCCATTGCTAAAATACGACCGGTGGAAGGCTCCATGGCTACAATAGCACCATTATAACCGCCATCGCCAAGCAACTGCATCGCAAGCGTTTGCAATTTAGCATCAATAGAAGTTTCAATAGTGGCACCCTGATCTGCTTCACCGGTAAAAGTTGCCTTTAATTTAGAAAGCCATAGTGAATCATTCTCACCGCTTAACAGCGAATTACGCGAAGCCTCAATGCCACGATCTGCACGCTGAGCAATTGAGAAAAAGCCGGTAATAGGAGCATATGTAGCACCATTGGGATACACGCGCTGATACGAGAATGCATCATTAGAGGGGTCGCTGCGAGCCAGTACAGTACCGTCAGAAGCTACAATAAGTCCACGAGGAGCACCAAACTCATGGTAGAGTGCACGTATATTGCGGGAGTCACTATTCAATGAGTTCGAGGCAAATGTCATAATGGCGGTAGTAGAGATAGCTAATACCACAAATAGCGCAATAACGGCATTAAATAAATGGCGAAGTGACTGGTTCACTGTTCATCACCTGCCTGCTCTTGAGCTGACTGTACTTGACCTGCCTGTGGTTGAATTGTCTGTGTCTCCGTTGCCTGTGACTGGTCTGTCTGTGATTGGTCTGGCTGTGGCTGTGCTGCCGCATCTTGAAGTATTGGCATAGTTGCTGTGGAAGGGAATTCAGTCATTTCAGCAGTATCTGTAGACGCAATATTACGGTGAGTATCAGATGTCTGAATAGTTGTTTGAGTAGTCGCTTGGGAGAGCTGCTCTGCTGGTACCGTAATAGCAAGACTGCGTGCCTTACGAGAGTGCTTAGCTTGCAACGCTGCCTTTTGTGCCTTTTCTTTCTCCTTTTCACGCAATGCTAACATTGCTGCATACTGGAATGTATCGCTTTGTACATCAGCATCTGGCTTATTAGCAGTATTAGAAACTACTAAAAGCAACGCCATCAGCATATAGTTAGCAATCAAACTCGAGCCACCAGAAGCAATATATGGCAAAGTTAAACCAGTTAATGGAATTACCAAAGTAATACCACCAACAACAGTAAATACTTGGAATGCCATGGTAAAGACTAAGCCGGAAGCAAGTAATTTTCCAAAACCATCACTATTGCGTAATGCAATCAGCAAACCAGAAGTAATAATTACCAAATACAGAGCAAGAATAGCAAATAACCCAACTAAACCAAGCTCTTCACCAAGAGACGTGTAAATATAATCAGACTGCGACAGCGGGGTAACCGTCGGATGCCCCTGACCCAGACCCGTGCCAACTAAACCGCCAGTAGCCAAGCCAAATACACCCTGCACCAGCTGCATAGAGCCGCCAATAGCGTTATACACTTGCGGGTCGAAAGCATGCAACCACGCATGAACGCGGTTACCAACATGAGCAAAAATAGTAGAAGCAGCAATCGCGCCAATAACGAAGAACAGTCCGCCTAATGCAATCCAGCTTTTGCGACCAGTTGCCACATACAACATGGATACGAACATGGCGAAAAACATAAGCGACGTACCCAAATCATGCTGAATAACCAGCACGCCCATGCACACTGCCCACACGACCAAAATAGGGCCTAAATCGCGCAAACGAGGCAAATGCATAGAACCAATGCGCTTACCGCCAACGGCAAGCTGATCACGATGATCAAACAAATACGCGGCAAAGAAAATAGCCAAAAAGAGCTTAGCAAATTCAGCTGGCTGCAGCGAATGAGATCCAATATGAATCCAGATGCGAGCACCATACATCTCCATACCGAGACCTGGAACCATAGGAGAAAGCAGCAAAACTAAGCCAATAACCATACAAATATATGCAAACCTTCGCAGCATACGGTAGTCGCGCAGTACCGTTACTAGCACGGTGCATAATGCCAACGCTATGCATGCCCAAACCAGCTGCTGTGTGCCAAATGAGGTATCACCATTTTGATGATCAATGCGCGCAATCATAGTAATGCCTACGCCAGTGAGCAAAACGACGCAGGGTAGAATGCTTTGCGAAGCAAACGGTTGCATATGGCTTAGTACGGACCAAAATACTACGCATAAGGCAAAAGCTACAGAAAGCAGCAACACATAGCGCATAGGCATAGCGTTCTCAAGGCGCATAAACATTTGGAACATACCAAGAAAAACGATACCTGCTGCGAAAAGCAGAAGCAGAAGTTGACGAAGTCGCTGCATAATCATGCCTGCGGCTCCTTTGCGGTGTCAGATTCGCTTTTCTTATCGTCACTTTGTTCTGTGCCGCCAAACTGCCCACTGCCGTCAGAGGCACTGGTATCAGATGACTTATTCTGAGTATTTTGGCTCTTACGCATTTTCTGGGCTTCATCACGAATTTGCTCAGTATGTTCTATAGCATCATCATAAGAGTCAGCAATAATGCCCTTTTCAAGCTGTTCTTGCCAAGAGCTTGGAAGATTCTTGACAGTAATAGTCGTTTTCTTAACCTCATGAGAAAGACGAAGCCCAAAAACATCAGTTGGTACGCCTTGATAAATAGCCACCACGCCATCGGCTTGTCCCACGTAATACTGCTGCTGAGACCAACGCCAGCCCAATGCACCTGCAATCGTAGCGCCAATCGCCACAATAAGCATGATAACGGCGATAATGGTGCGCGCCCTGAAATGAATTTTGCGCTTCTGACGTACTGTTTCGCGCTGCTGATCGCGAATAGCATCAGCCACCTCAGGATCATGAGGATCGCGCGAGACGGTGCCATCGCTTTTATGCACTACTGGAATTTCACCAGTAATTGGCGTATCAGTCTCCTCGTGAGCATCCGCTACAGCAGTAGGGGTGGCAACCATAGGCACCGCATGATTGGTATCTGCCTGAATACTTTTAGCCAATTGTGATGCGCGTTGTGCTGGATTGGCGGCTTCAACAAGCTCAGGAGCTTGCATAACATGAGCTTGCAAACTTTCTGCAATGCTTTGCAAGCTTTGTACTACTGCGCCACCAAGGAGCAGCACACTATCCTCATTTTGTTCAGATTCACGATGTATGCCTAATGGGGTAACGGCATCAGCAATCACAGCTGTTACATTATCAGTGCTTCCGGCACGTAGCGCCATACTCACGAGAAGTTGAGCACATTGCTCAGGGTCAGCAACATCACGTAACTGCTCTTCAATAGTGGCATCTTCAAGCACCCCGCACAAGCCGTCTGAACACAATAACCAGCGGTCAGCAGGGGCAGCAGAACGAATAGAAATATCAGGCGTTGGATCAATATCAAAATCACCAAGCACTCGCATAACCACATTGCGCTTAGGATGATTCTTGCCCTCAGCCTCGCTAATGCGCCCAGTATCGATCAAATGCTGCACATAGCTATGGTCTTTAGTGACGCGAATAAGCCGACCGTCACGTAGCAAATAAGCACGAGAATCGCCAATATGCGCCAAAATCCACGTATTCTTGACTAGGGATATTGCGGTAACCGTCGTACCCATGCCTGCCAGTTTAGGATTCTGCGTTGCTTGACCGACAATAGCATCATGCGCTGCATAAATAGAACGCTGCATCATCGTAGCAACAGATTCCACAGAGCGTGACGCATCATCCAGTTCGATATGAGCAAGTGAACGAATAGCAATAGTGGAAGCAGTATCGCCGCCAGCATGACCGCCCATACCGTCACATACTGCAGCTAAATGATGGCCTGCAAACGAAGAATCTTGATTATTATGTCGTACATAACCGGTATCAGACACGGTTGTTGAATACATGACAAGCTGGTGTTCAGCTGCTGTTTGCGTCGCCGGTCGCGGTTGTTGGATTGGCTGCGTCTCAGATTGTGCTACGTCTCCTGACTGGGGCGACTGTGCTGATGTCAAACGATTATCGTCAGTCATAATCACCTCAATTCTAACGTAGTAGCACCAATGCGTACTGGCACACGAGCAGGGAGCACAATTGCTCCGCGCAAAGTATTACCACCAACTACCGTGCCGTTGGTGCTATGCAAATCTTCAATAGCCCACTGCTGCGTTGTCTCATCAAAATAAATACGCGCATGATGCGAAGAGACAAATTCATCATCAAGCACCACAGTATTACTCGGAGCTCTACCAAGAGTAAGCTGCTCGCCTTGTAATGGCACAGTAGTACCTGCAAGAGGTCCGTCAATAATAACCAGCAGTGTTGGAATATCAGGCGCGCCAGCACCTAAGTTAGATTGGCCGGTAGCTTGCATGCTAGTAGAGTTTGATGCTGCACTATTGCGCTTTGCATTCACGCGCACAGGGGTAGGAGCTGGTGCTTGAGCTGCTTGGCGAGCCAGGCGCTCACGTTTACGGTGTTTTTTTGATGGGCGCGGGCTCAAAGTAATCACATCATTGTGCAATGAGCGTACTGCCAGCCATACAAACAGCCATAATAGCGCCAAAAAGCCATATTTAAGAATAGAAAATGTCAGCTCTGTCATCGTTCTTCCAAGCAGATTGCGTGCTTGCCTTCGCCTTAATCCTGAGGTTCGGAGGACGCCCAGAACAAAATACGAGTGCGACCAATTGTAATAGTATTACCGTTTACTAATGTGGCTGCTGGCACTTGATGGCCTTCTACATACGTGCCATTGGTAGAGTGTAAATCACGTGCAATAACGCCAGTATCAGTAATATCAATTTCCAAGTGGCTACGAGAAATACCAGGATCATCAATAACAATGTCGCAGTTCGAGCCACGACCAAGAATTGTTTTTGCCGCTGTAAGCAGGTACTGACGACCATTGATTTCTAATACTGGGCAATCTTTGGTCTCACTTGGAGTAGTCACAGGGGCAGCATTACCTTGTACTGATTCGCTGGTGAGCTTGTATTCACCGCGAGGCAGATCTAAATCCTCTTCAAAAATCACTACTACAGGACCGACAAAAGCATAATGCTGGCTTTCTGCATACTTAGTTAAGTTATCAGCAAGTTCATTAGCTAAAGTCTCTGAACCCCACTGATCGATGCGATCAAAGTCCGGCGTGGAGAGCTTAAAACGGTATTCGTTAGGAGCAACAGTGCGGTCGCGATCTACTGGCATTGCTTGAGCATTGATTTCACGCTCAAGTGCGCTGGATAAGTCAACAGGCTGCAAATCTTTAGATCCGAACTTCCCGAAGATGTCGTTGACAGCGCCTTCAATTTTCTTCTCAAATTTATCGAGAACGCTCATGATCATCCCTTTCTCACAATCCGCTCTATCCTATGCATTCTGTAGGCAGAATGTGGTGCAGCGTTACGTATCGTTGCAAATTCTTCAAGCAAACACGAATACACTTATGCTTGACTTCAAAGTACTGCCATTATTTTACTCATAACTCATCACATATATGCGCATATAAGCAAGAAAATAATGGATTTGCACAATTTAATCATATGCATTGACACGGTAATGAGCAGCGTCTGTCAGTCTGTGTAATTTTTCGTGCAGTATTGCAATCGTTGCGTTTGAAGAAACAATGCCGATGTCATTGAGCTGCTGCCAAGAGACCCACCCACTATGTACATGCTCATCAGTATCTGGCTTGCGTGTCGTAGTGCTCCAATGTTGCAAATGAATCACCATAATATTGGCAATTTCATTGCTCATGCCTTCAGAAGAATAGGTTTGTACAACATCATCAATATATATCGAATCTCCAAGAGGCATACTGGTATCTGCCACAATGCCGGTTTCTTCGCGTAACTCACGCAGTGCCGCGCGGTGAGGCAGCTCGCCATCTTCCATAATGCCAGCAGGCAAGCCGAATACATAAGCATGAGGTCCTACTCGGTATTCGCGCTCGACAAGGTAGGTATCGTGCGTACAATCATGTACTAGCATTACCACGCAAGGGTTATGCACCATAACTTGGCGGCGGATAGTTAGTGCAGAGCCATCAACCGCTGTCAGCTTGATAAAACGATCTTCAACGTTAAATACTGCGCCCTGATAGGTTACTGGTGAAGTCAGTACGCGCGGCGGCACAGACATATCCACACTGTCATGAGCATCTGTTGATAAGTCTGGGCACTCTTGTTGGATTTTGTACTCTTGCTGCTCCACGTACTCTGCGCGGTCTGTATAATCTGAATAATATTGGTCTTGATGCATAACTACACCCACTCGCTATGCGCGCTACTTAGTTTGGGCAATAGTTTGCTCTACCAAGGCTGGCAAAGCATCCTGAATTGGCTCGCGAATCAGTTTTTGCGCCAAAGAGTCATAGGCAGTAGCACCCATATTCATAATGGTAATAGGTATGCCAAGTTGTGCAGCAAAAGGCACTAATGACGCAGCAGGATGTACTTCCAGAGTGGAGCCAACCACCCACAATGCGCTCGATTCACTAATACGCTGCATCGCCTTATCCATCGCGCCCTCAGGTAAAGACTCACCAAAGTATGTGACATCTGTTTTCAGCAAACCATTGCATGGCATATTGCCTTTGAATGGCAGTTTACGATGACAATGCGGATCAGGCTCCTGATCGAGATTATTCATAATGTCAGCAGTATCGTATTGCGCATGACATGTCATGCAGTGACTTGTACCAATAGTGCCATGCAAATTCACAATTACATCGCTACTATTACCAGCTTTTTCATGCAAGGCATCAAAATTTTGCGTAGCAAGCACACTTAGTAGCCCAGCTTGCTCCAGCATAACGAGTGCTTTATGAGCCACGCCAGGGCGCGCACCCCACACCGGTGATTCTTTTTGCCAGCGCCACGAATACTCACGAGCCTCCTGATCTGTCATAAACGACATAATGTCATACACATTCATCTGCTCAGGATGCTTCGTCCACACGCCATCGGGACCGCGAAAATCTGGAATACCAGCACTTGTTGAAATACCGGCACCGGTGAGTACTGCAATCTTGCCCATATACACTCCTCTCTGATGAACTGCGGTTGCGTGAGTTTATACGTATTTAATTATGTCTAGTTATGATGTTGTGCATTAAATGCCGACATATGATTAACAAAAACATCTAACTGCGCGATCAGCTCATCACTCCAACGGTCAAATTCAGGATCAGCCTGTTGATACTCAGGATGGTTCAAAATATAGTCTACGCATTCGCGAACACCTTGATCAAAGCGTGTGCGAGTAGCAAATTGTGGTACCAAACGCTGTAATTTTGTAGTATCAAATACCACGGAAACAGCCTTATCGCCAGTAAGTGAGCCAGTAAAATCATACTGAGGGCCAGCAGCAGCAAGCATTTGCGAACTGACATGTACTAGTTGAGGAGTTACGCCAAGAGCCGCACCAATGCATGAGTAAATCTGATCCCATGTCAAGGTTTCATTGCCCATAATTTGCACAGCCTCACCAATGGCATGCGTATTTGCCATAAGACCCACAAAACCAACAGCAAAATCACGTGCATGCGTCAGTGTCCACAGCGAACTACCATCGCCGTGCACAATTACCGGTTTGTCTTCTAACATTCGCTGTGCTACTTGCCAAGAACCTTGCGCACCGTGCACACCAAGTGGCAGTGAACGGCGATCATATGTATGGCTCGGTCGCACAATAGTCACAGGGAAACTGAGTTTGCGATAGGCTTCCATAAGCACGCGCTCGCACTCAATTTTCTGCTGCGAATACTGCCAATACGGGTTAGCTAATGTAGTACCCTCACTAATGATGTAGGAACGGGCAGGCTTAGCATATGCCGAAGCAGAACTGACAAAAATATATTGTGAAGTTTTACCAAGAAAAAGACGAATATCGCGCTCAACCTGCTCGTGAGTGAACGCTACAAATTCCGCTACACAATCCACGTGCTGTAATTCACGGTGAGAGGTGAGCAGTTCGCGCATCTCTGGCTCGTCATTTACATCGCATACCAGTGAGCGTGCTCCTAGCTCGACAAGTTCTCGCAATTCTGGGGTATCAGTACCGCGGTTAATTAAAGTTACTTGCCAGCCTTGCTGGAGTAGCTCATGTGTAACTGACGTACTAATAGTCCCAGTTCCGCCAATAAGTACAGCGTGCATTACAGCTCCTTTGCTTATCTACCGGTACACATCATAGTGCACGGCGCAACAAATACTCGATATACGCTCATTTTTGAGATGCCTTTGCTCATATGTGCTCATACGCGAGAAATTACTGCATAAGCTGCTGTGTGTAAAAGTTAAATAACAAAAGCTATATGACAAAGCTATATGACAAATTGTGCTTACAAATTGACAAGTTATCCAGCGCAATATGCCAACATACAGTATTAAGTTGCAAATGTAACCTTATAAAAACCTTGAAATTACAGCAGTTTTAGCTTGTAAGAGAGTGCAAATTTGTTGTGTAAAAGCCCAAAAGTGAACACAAACAACTTTCCTATAATAAAACCATACATGTTTCACAGCAGACGTGAAAACACTGGAAATAGTGGTATTGCGCGTGCAAGGATGCTCATGCACATGTGCTCAATATTGCTGGATTCGGTGTGTGAAGTTCAAGGAGAGAACTTCGACATGACGTCATATCCAAGGGAGGAACCGTCATGCTCAGTATTAACATGAGTGACGTAATTGCGGTGGTGAAATCCATCATGCCGCAGTTAATCACAATTGGCGTAGTATTGTTGCTCGCGCTTATTGTGACTTTTGCAGTCAACAAGAAGACTGTATCTAGCAAAGCAAATCGCAAGATGATCCACTCGCAATCATGGATTGTTTTCCTTATTGCAGCTGTAGTTGCCATCGTGATGATGGTTACTGGTCCACTGTCTACACTGATTAGCAATGCAACTGCACCAAAGTACATGCTTTCTGAAGCCACGGTGAAGAAGGCAAACGATCTGGCTAAGAATATCCAGCGCGAAGGTGTGACTTTGCTGGAAAATAATGACCAGAACTTGCCTTTAGCTAATAAGAAGGTCAATGTGTTTGGCTGGGGTTCAACTAACCCAATTTATGGCGGTACTGGTTCTGGTTCTATGTCTGATCAGTATCCAACCGTTTCTCTGCTCGACGGCATGAAAGAAGCGGGACTTGAAACTAACAAGGATTTGAGCGCTTTGTACACCAAGTATCGTGCAGATCGCCCAGTTGTTGGTATGTTCCAGCAGGATTGGACACTTCCAGAACTTCCAGCTGCTCAGTATCCAGCAGACGCCATGGATAAGGCTAAGTCTTTCTCTGATGAAGCAGTTATTGTCATCTCCCGATCTGGTGGTGAGGGCGCTGATTTGCCAACTAATATGAAGGCAAAGGGCATTACATATACCGACAATTCCAAGGATTATCCAGACTTCCAAGATGGTGAACACTTCCTGCAATTGAGCAAGACCGAGCAGGATATGGTTGATTTGGTTACCAAGAACTTCAATAAGGTAACCTTGGTATACAACGGTGCTAACGCATTTGATTTGAACTTTGTCAGCAACTATCCACAGATTAAGTCCGTAGTGTGGTGCCCTCCAGCAGGCCAGACTGGCTTCTCCGCACTTGGTGAGATTTTGGCAGGTAAGGTCAATCCTTCCGGTAAGACATCTGACACCTTCGTGCGTGATTTGAAGAAGACGCCAACTTGGAATAACTTTGGCGACTTCAAGTACGATAACGTTGAGGACTTGGCATTCAAGTACAACATGTTCGGCACTGACATTACAGCAAGCCCAACCTTTATCAACTACACCGACAATATTTATGTTGGCTATAAGTTCTATGAGACTGCTGCTAACGAAGGTTTGATTAACTATAACGATACCGTGCGTTACCCATTTGGCTATGGTCTGTCTTACACCAAGTTTGATCAGAAGATGGGTGATGTCAGCTACGATAACGGTAAAGTTTCTACTACTGTCACGGTCACCAACACTGGAGATGTGGCTGGTAAAGACGCTGTAGAAATCTATTACAACCCTCCATACACCAACGGTGGTATTGAGAAAGCATCCAAGAACTTGGTAGCTTTTGAAAAGACCAAGGAATTGAAGCCTGGTGAATCTCAAGACATCAAGATTGAGTTCAATGACGATGCTATGGCCTCCTACGATGACCAGAATGCCAAGGCATGGGTGCTGGAGCAAGGCGATTACCAGATTAGTTTGCAATCTGATTCTCATAATGTGATTGCCAGCGCAACCGTGAATGTGCCACAAACTATCACCTATAACTCTGATAGCAAGACCCACAATGGCGATAAGACTGTAGCAACCAACCAGTTTGATGATGCTCGCGGTGATGTTACATACTTGAGCCGTAAGGATCACTTCGCCAACTACGATCAGGCTACTGCAAAGCCAGCAACCTTGAATATGTCTAAGGAAGCTAAGGCAGCATTTATCAACAACGATAACTACGATCCAAAGAAGTTCGATAAGTCTGACGATAAGATGCCAACCACTGGCGCTAAGAATGGCGTACGCTTGGCTGATTTGACAGGCAAAGACTATGACGACCCTCAGTGGGATAAGCTCCTTGACGAGCTTACCTTCGATGAGATGGACGATATTATTGCTAATGGCGGTTACGGTAATGCTGCTATCACCTCCATCGGCAAGATCAAGCTCACTGATGTGGATGGTCCTGCTTCATTGAACAACAACTTCACCAAGGTTGGCTCTATCGGCTTCCCAGCAGCAACCACTTTTGCTTGCACTTGGAACCGCGATTTGGCTAAGCAATTTGGTGACATGATTGGTCAGATGGCACACGAAATGCATGTCACTGGTTGGTATGCTCCAGCAATGAATATTCATCGCTCTGCATTCGCAGGTCGTAACTTCGAGTACTACTCAGAAGATGGTTTGCTCTCTGGCGTGATGGCTTCCAACGCTATTGCTGGCGCTCGCGACCACGGTGTGTACTCCTTCATGAAGCACTTCGCTTTGAATGATCAGGAAACCAACCGTAACGTTATGCTCAACACTTGGGCAAGCGAACAGTCCATCCGCGAAATCTACTTGAAGCCATTCGAAATGTCTGTCAAGCAGGGTGGCGCACAGGCTGTGATGAGTGCCTTCAACTACATTGGTACCACTTATGCTGGCGCTTATGCACCATTGCTCAATAATGTATTGCGCGATGAATGGGGCTTCCGCGGCATGGTCTTGACTGATTACTTCGCAGGCTACGGCTACCAGAACGCTGATCAGATTATCCGCGGTGGCGGCGATATGATGTTGGCAACTACTAAGGTCACTAACCACGTCACCGATCAGTCCAAAACATCGGTAAAGGCAATGCGTACTGCAGCTCACAATATCCTTTACACAGCAGCTAACAGCTGGATGTATCAGGATGGCGAGCCAAAGGTGCCAACCCCAGTGTACAAGACTATTACTTATGTAGTCATTGGTCTGGCAGCGGTACTTGTGGCACTGTTTGAAGCCCTTGCTATTACACGCTTCTTGAAGCGCCGCAAGGAAGAAAAAGCAGCTGCAGTTGCTGCTAAGTAGTTTGCTGGTTTCACCTTACAGTTCGCAGCATCAATGCTGTAGAGCGATAGTTAAACAATAATTGAAAATGGTGAAGGCGCATGGTTTATGGCTGTGCGCCTTTACTGTATGTGCAGAGGGTGTATGCCATAAGGTGCCGTTTATGCCAGTACCGTTATGCTGCGTTATACAGGCATGTGCTACGCGGCACTGTTTTAGTTGATTTTGCCGTTTATGCCAGCAAATAGACAGATTATGAAAACCGCGCAAATTGCCAATATAGAGCTGGTAAGACTAGAGGTAAGAGATAGCTAAAGATAGCAGATAGCTTGCAACAATGTAGTGCAAAGGAACAGTATGAAGCTAGAAGAACTTTCTACTATAGAGAAAGCAGCGATGCTTTCTGGCGCCTCAGAATGGGATTCGCGAGGCAATGCGCGTGCTGATATTCCAAGTTTTGTTATGAGCGATGGCCCTCACGGAGTACGCCGTCAGCTTGGCTCAGGAGACCATTTAGGTCTTGGTGCTTCTAAGCCAGCAACTTGCTTCCCAACTGCGGGTACTGTGGCAAATTCTTGGGATCCTCAATTGGCTGAGCAAATGGGTCAGGCACTTGGCAAAGAAGCACATGATTTAGATGTGAATGTGTTGCTAGGTCCGGGCATGAATATTAAGCGCAACCCGTTGTGCGGACGTAATTTTGAGTATTATTCAGAAGATCCTCAAGTTGCGGGGCGCATGGCAGCAGGCTTAATCAAAGGTATCCAGTCAAATGGTATTGCCGCATGTCCTAAGCATTTTGCGGTCAATAGCCAAGAATTGCGTCGTCAAGCCAGCAACTCTGTTATTGACGAACGCACGATGCGTGAAATTTATCTTACTGCGTTTGAAATTGCGGTACGAGAAGCGCACCCATGGTCTATTATGACGTCATACAACCAAATTAACGGTGTATATGCTCATGAAAACCGTCACCTGTTGCAAGAAATCCTGCGCGATGAGTGGGGTTTTGATGGCATGGTGGTCTCTGATTGGGGTGGCTCAAACTCCGCTGTTGATGCGGTAAAAGCAGGTGGTAGTTTGGAAATGCCTTCTCCTGGCTTCACTTCCACACGTGAACTTGTGGGCGCAGTTGAAGCAGGTACGTTAGCAGAAGCTGATTTGAATGCTCGCGCTGCAGAAGTAGCTCTTGTAGCTAAGCGCACAAAAACTCAAGGCGTGGGTCGTGATGATCTGCTTGCTGAGTCCGTTATTGCTGAACATCATGAAGTTGCTCGTACTGTTGCTGAGCATTCTAGTGTTTTATTGAAAAACCAGCAAGGCGTGCTGCCACTTACTGCTGGAACGCGCGTAGCAGTAGTTGGTGATATGGCACAAACCGCTCGCTTCCAAGGCTCTGGCTCTTCTAAAGTAAATGCCACTCGTGAAGAGAATTTGCTTGACGAATTAAAAGCTATTGACGGCGTAGAAGTTGCAGGTTTTGCTCAAGGATACGAACGTCATGGCGCTGCAAATAAGCAGTTACAGCAAGAAGCGGTAGCCTTGGCTGCAAACGATAGCGTTGATGTTATTGTGGCTGTGGTTGGTCTTGATGAGCGTAGCGAATCTGAGGGGCTTGACCGCTCTACTATGGCTATTGCCGATGCGCAAAACGAACTCGTGGAAGCCTTGTGTGCTACGGGTAAGCCTGTTGTTGCCGTGCTGGTGACTGGTTCTCCTGTAGAGTTGCCTTGGTTTGATCATGTTGCAGGGTTGCTCTATATCGGGCTTTCAGGTCAGGCTGGTGCTTCTGCAGCGGCACGTGTACTTACTGGCGTTGTTAATCCTTCTGGACATTTAGCGGAAACTTGGGGAATGCAGTATGCTGACTGCCCAAGTGCCGACTGGTATCCGGCTATTGGACGCGATGCTATTTACCGAGAGGGACCATTTGTTGGCTATCGGTATTACGAAACTGCTGGAGTGCCAGTACGTTTCCCATTTGGGTACGGATTGAGCTACGCAACGTTTTCATACAGTGATTTGCATGTAGATGAGCAGGGCGCGCATATTACTGTGACGAATACCAGTGATATTGACGGCGCTACTGTAGTGCAGATGTATATATCTGGACCAAGCCAGGGTGTACTACGCCCAGTTCGCGAGCTCAAAGGCTTTGCTAAAGTTGAGCTTGCCGCACATGACAGTACAACAGTAGACATCGCATTCGATCGCTATACCTTCCGCCATTTTGATGTTGCTTCCAACGCTTGGCATACCGAGTCTGGATGGTGGACGATTGCACTTGGCACGGATGCGCATACCATGGTAGCAAGTCAAGAATACGCAGTTGCCGGCGATGTAGAGCCACAAGCACCGAATAAAGCATTAGGCGCCTACTTGCACGGTGATATTAAGAATGTTACTGACACGCAAATGGCAGTGCTCTTTGGTCATGAAGTATTAGCTCCTGGCAAACCAGAAGTATTTGGTAGCAATGATCCAATCCTGTCTTGGGTAGATTCACGCGGTTTTGTAGCGCGAACTGTAGCAAAAACGTTGATAAAGCGTGAACGCAAAATCCGTGAAAAAACTGGTCAGCCAGATTTGAACACCCTCTTTATTTTGAATATGCCTCCTCGCGCAATGAGCAAAATGACTCAAGGCATGGTGGATGCAGCCATGGTAGAAGGCATTGTTGCTATTGCTAATAAGCATACATTCCGCGGTTTAGGCAAAGTTATTGCCGGATTCTTCCGCAACCAATCCGCAAATAAGCGCACGGCAAAGGAGCTTAATCATGAGTGATGTACAACAACCAACTGCTGAACAGGCACAAGTTCAGCAGCACGCCAGCGGTTCACAGTCAGCAAAAGCAGCCCCTACTCAAGAGGAATTAGCAAAAATGGGTTCAGTGCGCCGTTGGATTGCTACTCACCCAAATATTTGGGAGTTCATTCTCTTTAATGTGCTATCCAATATTTCTACAGCATCGCGATTTATTGTGCTATGGTGCTTGACTCCACTATTTGTGAAAGCCATGGGATTGACTTCGCCATTCCATTTCATGTTCTACAACTATGATGTAGCAGCTGGCGGTTTGGGCACCTTCTTGGCAACCATTATTGCTGAAATTATTGCGCAAACAGTAAACTTCTTTGTACAAATGAAGTGGGTATTCAAATCAGATTCCAGCTTCAAAGATGCTGCGTGGAAGTATGTAGTGCTTGCCATCATTATCATTATTATCTCTGGTTTTGCGCCAAGCTACATTAGTGCATGGGCTACTAGCGCTGGATTTGGTGGTGCTGCAAGTACGCTTAATGCAGTCTTTAATACATTGATGGCAGTAATTGTCAGCTATCCGCTGTTGAAGTTCTGGATTATGCCAAAAAACAAGAAGTAAATTCTTCTCCTCTCTCTCCTTCAGCAAAAGCTCTAGCCGTCAACCATACGTGGTCGCTAGGGCTTTTGTACATTTGAAGTGGAGTGTATGCAACTGTGTAAGTGCATACGATTGTGTAAGTGTACGTAACATGTAAGTGTGTGTATGTATATGCAAGTGTTGCAATTTTGTAAGTATGCGTACGCATGTGTAAGCGAAGTATGGCGTACTCATATGTTGAAATATGTGCATGAATGTTGTGCATATGTTGTGCACAATTGCGCTATACCCGCATAAAAAGCGCATAATAAGCCAGTGCCTATAGTATTTTAATCCATAGCGTTTGCGCCAAAGTACGGTACATATGTATTTGAGCCAAGCTAAGAGAGGGAGAAGCCAATGCTCAGCGACTATACTGCTCATGCCAAAGTTATTCTTATCGGTGAGCATGCGGTCGTATATGGAGCTGATGCTCTTTGCATTCCGATGTTGAATCTCACACTTCACGCGCACGTAGCTTACGATGAGCAGGGACCAATATTAGAAACCGAAGGGTATTGCGGGCCATTTGAGCAAGCTCCTGAGATTTACAACGGCATTATGTATCTGTTCCAAGAATTAGTGGTCAAGCGTCAGCAGGATACACATTGCAGACTTACTCTTGACTCGCGTATTCCAATGGCGCGTGGTCTTGGTTCTTCTGCTGCATCAGCTTTAGCTACTATTAAGGCATTTGACCAGTATTTCCAGCTTGGACTCAGTGAAGATGGCGTGACTGTACTCGGTAACCATGCTGAGGATATTGTGCATGGTAAGGCATCTGGGCTTGATTTCGCGACTGTGCGCTCCGAGAAGCTGGTAAGTTTTAATCGTGCCACAGGCTTTAACCATATTGATGGCAAACTTGGTGCGTATCTTGTTATTGCTGACACTGGTGCAGAAGGCAGCACAAAAGAAGCAGTAGCGATGGTACGTCAGCAGCGTGATGCTTCTGAACAAAATCGGGAACGCTTGGATTATTTGGGTGTGCTTTCTGATCAGGCAGCACAGGCATGGGTACAGCAAGATGTGCTCAAACTTGGGGATATTTGCAATCAAGCACAAGAAATTCTCGCAAGTTTTGGTGTCTCTACGCCAATGATTGATTTGTTAGTAGATACTGCACGTGAGGCTGGAGCATTAGGCGCGAAATTGTCTGGCTCTGGTCTAGGTGGTGTAGTGATAGCGCTTACTCAGACGCGCGAGCAGGCGCAGCAGGTTGCGCAGGCGCTCAGTGGTAAAGCCTCAGGTGTTTGGGTTGAGGAGCTCTAATGCCACATGCTGTGCTATTTCCAGATCAACTTGGTAATCAGAATACTGACGGCATAGGGCATGGTGATGCGCGTTCTACCGGCGCTCCCTATATGCACAAAAACGCTTGCAATACGCACAATAGTATAAGCAGTAGTACAGTTAATAGTATGGAACGCACAGGCACAGCAACAGCACATACTAATATTGCTCTAATTAAATACTGGGGCAAAAAAGATGAAGCTTTGCGGTTGCCTTTTACTGATTCTATTTCACTCACATTAGCGGATTTTTATACCACAACTGAAGTTACAGTGCTTGATAGTGCGCTTCCAAAGCGTTTTACCATGAACGGCAGTCCGGTGCAAGGTAAAGCTGCTGATCGCGTATGGCAATATATTGCGCGTTTGCAGCAGCGCTTTGGGGTACGTGGTTCTTTGGCAATTACCACTGAAAATCATGTGCCAACTAGTGCGGGTTTAGCTTCAAGCTCGTCTGCTTTTGCAGCTCTTGCAGGGGCTTTTGCTGCTGCATATGGGTTGCAAGTGGATATGCAAGAGTTATCACGTATGGCACGTCTTGGCTCAGGGTCAGCGTCTCGCTCTGTATATGGTGGTTTTGCACGGTGGATTGCTGGCAGTGATGACGCCACTTCTGTGGCTGTGCCCATTGATGAGCATCCAAGTTTTGCACTTCGTATGATTGCTGTGCAAATTGATGTGAAACCTAAGGCTATCTCTTCTACTGCAGGTATGCGCAGAGTGGTAGAGACTTCGCCATACTTCCCAGTTTGGGTAGAGCATAATGTTGATGCTTGCGAACGTATGCAGCAAGCGATTGCAGACTCTGATTTCACTACGCTTGGTGAATTAGCACAACAGAACGCGCTGGATATGCATGCGCTGAATTTAACTGCACGCCCAGGGTTTACTTATTTTGAACCACAAACATTGCAAGTATTGCAGGCTGTGGATCAGCTTCGCCAAGAAGGTGTGGAATGCTACTACACCATGGATGCTGGTCCTAATGTTAAAGTACTAGTGCAGCCTGAGCATGAGGCGGCAGTATTAGAACGTCTTGCAGTAGTAGTACCAGATGCAACTATGCTCAGCACTGGCGTAGGTCCTGGTATAACGATGTCGGCAAATGGTGTGCCCGTAAGTATTTTGTAGGCAAGTGGTGCACGGGCAAATACGTTGTCGATATAAGGAAAATGCTTTGTCGGCAAACGATAGACCGGCAGATAGAAGGAGAACGTATGCAATTGGCATCCAGCTCAGCTCCTGGAAAACTCTATCTTGCGGGCGAATATGCTGTGGTGCATGCGGGCAATCCGTCGCTGGTGATTGCGGTAGATCGTTATGTGCATGTTCGCGCAGATAGTGTAGACAATGTAAATGATGTAAACAATGACTGTAATAAGACTGTTGGCGCAGGTGCCAAGCAATGGCGTATTATTTCGGAACAATTCCCAGATACTGTTGCCTTGTGTGGTCGTTCGACTACTACCAGGCGTCTTTTCCCAACGGTGTACACTGATGCGTTGAGTTTTGCACAAGCTGCCGCCATGGTTGCAGATACGTATGCGCAGCACTATACCCAGCAAACGATTACAGCAGCACTGACGATTGCTTCGCGATTGCAATCTGATGATGGAAGGAAACTAGGACTTGGCTCTTCGGCAGCAGTATGTGTGGCGGTAGTACGCGCTGTATTGCAAGCGTATGGCATTACTGCCGACGCACTGGTGGTGTATAAATTAGCGGCATTAGCGCATTTTGCTATGCAAGGTAACGGCTCCTTAGGTGACATCGCTGCCAGCAGTATGGGTGGCGTCGTATATTACCGCTCTTGCGATAGAACATGGTTGGCACGCGCGACCGGATTGCAATCGTTATTAGACTCCCATGCGCCAGCACAGCAGCGCCTAGAGCAATTAGCAACAATTGACGTGTATGCCATAGTGCAGCAAGCATGGCCACTATTAGTAATAGAGCCGGTTCGTGTAGATCCCACAGTGCATATTATCGTTGGTTGGACTGGAAGCCCTGCTTCTACCAAAGATCTTGTGGCACGAGCTGCAAGACCCGTTGAACCAGCAGCATATCAGGCTTTTCTTGAACAATCTGCGCAAAGTGTGGATGCGTTACGAGCAGAACTTGAGCATCCTCAAGGTGCGGGTGCACTACAAGATATTGTCGCGCAGCTGCGCTCGCAATTACTGGAATTAGCGCAATTACGAGATGTCCCTATAGAAACACCAACCCTAGCAGCTGGTATTAATGCTGCTTGCGCGCAAGGCATGGCAGCTAAATCCTCGGGCGCAGGTGGTGGTGATTGTTTTATTGCCCTATATAACTCTGGTAACGCTAACAGAACTGATAACGCTGATAGCTCTGGGAAAGCTGAAAGCACTAGTAGTGCTGGATATGTTGGTGTAAGCGATAGTCTTGGTAAGCCCGAGGCGCAGGAGAACAGCCGTTCGCTTGAGCAAGTGTATGCTATGTGGAAAGCTCAGGGCATTGTGCCACTCGACTTGCATGTAAGTGAGGTTTACGATGCTTAATAACGCATTACGTGCCCAGCGCAAAGAAGATCACCTGCGCCTAGCCGAGCAAAGTTTCAGGCAGCATCGCCACAATGATTTCGATACTATGCATCTTGTGCGACCAACACTTCCTGAAACTTGCGTCGATGAGCAGTCTTTAGCAACTACACTGTTTGGCATACCAGTCGCGGCACCGTTTTTCATTAACGCTATGACCGGCGGTACTGAACATGCCACACAGATCAATGCACAACTTGCTGCTGTAGCTGAACGTGAGCGCATTGCATTTGCTTTCGGTTCTGCAAGTATTGTGGGGCATGAGTCTGAGGCGCTTGCTGGATTTGTGCATGCGCGTGAGCTTGCGCCAAGCGTGCCAGTATTCATCAATGTAAACCCTGCTACCCCGCTTGATGTCGTGCGCACGCTCATTCAAGAGCTATACCCTGCAGCACTACAAGTGCATATTAATGCTGTGCAAGAGCTCGTCATGCCGGAAGGTGATCGTGATTTTCATTGGAGTGAAGGCATTGAGCGTATTAGCGCAGCAGTGCACGAGCAGTGGAATATTCCTGTTATTGCCAAAGAAGTTGGGTTTGGTTGGGATATAGCATCGATGCGGCGTGCGCTTGAGTGCGGTGTGGATGTTATTGATGTAGCAGGATCTGGGGGCACAAATTTTGCGCAAATTGAGCGATTGCGCAGAGCAGAGCAGCAGTCTAGTAGTGCTGCAAGTAGTGCAGCTGTGAGTGCTGTTGACGCAGAGAATCATACTGCAAGTAATATTAGTGCAGATAGTGAACGCGAAGCCGATGAACGTGCCATGTCGGTTGATTTTTCATGGTTAGAAGATGCAGGATTATCCACAGTGCAGTCCTTGCTGAATGCACAGCAGGTTGCTTCGGAACTTGTATCTGATAGCGCATCGCATGAGTTCATGTATTTTGGTTCTGGTGGTGTGCGTCACCCACTTGATGTGATGAAATGCTTAGTGTTGGGTGCTCAAGCTGTTGGGGTTTCTGGGGTAATGCTGCATACTGTGCTTGAATACGGCACTGATGGGTTGCAGGAACTGGTGCGCATTTGGAAACATCAACTTGCTGGTTTGGTAGCACTTTATGGCATGGGCTCGCTACAAGATGCACAGCATGTGCAGTATTGGCTCGACCCATCGCTCGAATCCTACCAGCGTCAAATTTTGCATTCCATGAGTTAGCATTTCAGAAAGGGTCAATCGACCTTGATGAAGCTGCACGCATTATCGAGCCACTAGTTGGTGACAAAGCTGAGCAAGCCATACTTGCCTATGAGCGCCACCTTAAAGAGATGTAATAGAGAAAATCATGGTGCCTTCTTATCGCATGTATTGCAATGTAATATATGCGAGAGGAGGAACAATTATGACCTTTTCAATACGACTCACGACAGAAGAAAAAATCTAGCAACGAGTTACGCAAAAATACATGATATGACGCTTGCTGAAGCCTTCAAAAAAGCGTTATTTGAGCGTATTGAAGATGAATTGATCTAGCCGTTGCTCGCGACGCTCAGCGAGAATATGAAGAAAGCGGACGCAAAAGCAGACCGATTGAAGAACTCTGGCAGGGGAATAATTTATAGTTTTACTCTTGCTTTGGAATAAGGCATGTGAGCGTAAACCAATGCTGATCAGTCTCAATAGTGACCTCGCCGCCGTAATTATGCACAATATGGCGAATTGATTTCACGCCAAAACCATGTTGCAAACTATCGCGCTTAGTGGTGCGCAAACTACCATCAGCATTATGCTTGAGCGAGGCATCAAAATAGTTTTCCACGCGAAGCACAATAAACTGATTTTGCGCATACAATGCTAATTTAATCAAGCGTTGCTGAGGATCAGACAATTTAGAAGTAGCCTCAATAGCATTATCCAGCGCATTACCAAATAAAGACGCAATATCCATAGATGACATATGCTTCAAGAGAGAACCATCAGCCACAGCAGTAAACGTAATATCATGATCAGCGCAGGTGCGCTCTTTAGTCGTCAACACCACATCAAGCACAGGATGACCCGTATGCCGCTGCGCACTGTATTCTTGCACAGATCGTTCAAGCTGTTCAAAACCTTGCGCAGCATGTTCAGGATCAACCTCAGCGCGCAATGCAGCAATCTGATGTTTCAAATCATGCGCCAACCTGCCAAGAGACTCCAAATTCTCTTTTGACTGCAAATACTCCTGATGCTGGCTCGTGAGCTGCGCATTGATAGAAGCCAACTCTGTGCTTGCCTCCAGTCGCTGAGTCTGTTCTTGCTGCGCATACAAAATAGCAAACCCACAAAAATCAACTAACGTGCGAATATAAAAAATCTCTTTACCGACAGAACCAGAAAATGGCGTATTTGCAGAAATAAAACTCAAATTACTCATAGCAAACGTTACCACTGTAATAGCCACAGCAGCAATTGCAGTCGCCGTAGGAGGAAGCGTCGGGGCAGTGCGGCTAAAATTATCGCTTTCTGCCAAATAAGCAAGCGCAAAACAAGCAGCATATATTACTACTAAACCGATAATTGAGAGTGAGCTGCTCGCGGGAATATGCGCACTCAACCCCACAAATGTAGCAACCTGCCAGTGCAGTGATGCCACAAGTTCAGCCAACACAAATGCGCGAACCGTAATATACAAACCCTCACGCTTACCGGTGCCCACAGCAAGCAGAATCATCACATACATACCAGCGACAGCAAGTAGCATGCCAATAATCCAAAACCACAGAGGCATCAGCCCATCAAAATACTGAATGGCAATAAGCGTCGGCAAACTCACTGCACATACCGTAATGGTACGGCGCGTGGATGCTCTACGGTAGAGCACAGCAACATACACCAAGCACGCACACCATTCACAAATTGCTGTATAGAGCCTTGGAATATCAGGTAAGGCATTTGTAATAGGCTGCCACGCAAAAATATCAATCATCGCGAACCACCAATATACTGCGTCAATGCAGTAAGAAAGTCCTTTTTACGAGGTCTGGAAATACGCAAACTTTCACCATTAGACATCACACTATCTTGCTCACGCACCCCAGTCACATGGCGCAAATTTACCAAATAGCAGGAGTTAGAACGGAAAAAATTACGGTCAGCAAGTTTGGCTTCAAAATCTTTTAATGTGCCAGTAACTGACAGTTTCCCTTCAAGCGTGTGGATAATAATCGTATGACGAATTGACTCAAAATACACAATATCGGCGAGCATTACACGAATCTGCTCAGCGCCCGTCTCAATTAAAATCGAATCGTCCTGACGCTTACTAATGGCGTCAATAGATTTTTTGATTTCTTGGCTAAACGCAAACCAAGGTACAGGCTTAAGAATATATGACAACGCTTGCACCTCATACCCGCTAATAGCATACTGTGGGGCTGCGGTAATGAAAATAATAGTAACGCTCGAATCCCGTTGGCGAATATGACGTGCGGCCTCAATGCCATTCATATGCGCCATTTCAATATCCATAAGCAGAATATCGTATGTTGGCTGATAGCGTTCAACCAGTTTTTCGCCATCATTAAACAGGGAAACTGTAAATTCTTGGTTGAATTCCGATTGATATCGGTTCAAATAGTCCACGAGAAGTTGAGCGCATGCTGGGTCGTCCTCTACAATGCCGATCCTAATAGTGCGCATATCACTCCTTCGTCTTGAAACTATCTGCATTGTAATGAAATTTGCTCATATTGTCTAACAAATGGTGAAAACTGCATGGGTTGCGACAAGCTAGCTCATATGCAAACAGTAATTGTGATTTGTGTAATAGGGGGAGTGGAGTAGACGGCGATTACAATTCTCTGATTACTAACAGCTTGCCAAGTTGTGCCGCTTTATATGGGGTAGATATAAAGACGCTGCCCGCCTGATAACTGGGTATTTTGCTGATAGCAAACACTTGACACAACGCGCATTTGTGCTTTCAGAATTCGGCGGATTGACTTGTGCCATTGCAGGGCATAGTGCGCTACGTGAGGCCTACGGATATGCGGTATATGCATCTTTACCAGAGAGGCAGCAGGCAGTTCAAGAGATATTGCAACATGCAAAAATGCGCGGAAATCAAGGATTAACAGGGTTTGTCTATACTCAACTTACTGATGTAGAAGGCGAATTAAACGGGCTACTAACCTACGATCGGCGTATTCATAAACTCAATACAGTACGTGAATAATGCGCATTGAAGTAGCGCATTACCCGATGTGTGTAGCAGGATGAAGAGCCGGTATAAGCTGTAATTTACGTGTTTTTACCTATTTCGTGAGAGCTAAATCACATGTGATGTTTATCAATACTTTAGGGCTTGTAAATTTTTCAAAAACAGTTTCTAATAATATCAGCACCTTTCGCAGATGAAAGGTAGAACATTTAACACGAAAGTAGGTTGACATGAGTATCGCAGAAGATACCGCAGCACAGGGCGCAACAGTGCCAGCAAGCGTCGCAATGCTTCGCGTTTTGGAATCTTGGGGAGTTGAGCACATTTACGGATACCCAGGCGGATCCTTTAATTCCACTATGGCTGCTTTGGATGCAGAAAAAGATCGCATCAAGTTCATTCAGGTACGTCACGAGCAGGTTGGTGCGCTCGCTGCATCTGCAGATGCTAAGTTAACTGGTCGCGTGCAGGTATGCTTCGGCTCTGCAGGTCCAGGCGCAACCAATTTGTTGACCGGTCTCTATGACGCACGTGAAGACCATGCCCCAGTTGTGGCGTTGATTGGTCAGGTGCCAACAACCAACATGAACTACGACTACTTCCAGGAGTTCGCAGAGAACCCAATGTTTGAAGATGTCGCAGTATACGACCGTACAGTAATGACTCCTGAGAGCCTGCCATATGTCGTTGATAAGGCAGTTCGTGAAGCCTACAAGCACAAGGGTGTAGCTGTTGTTGTTATTCCGAACAACTTCGGTTATGTACAGATTCCAGATACCCCATACTCCAGTTCTTCACCAACTGACCGCAAGCCTGCTCCACTCCCTGCAGCTACTGATGAAGAAGTACGCACTGTAGTAGATATGATTAAGCAGGCTAAGCGCCCAATCATTCACGTTGGTCGCGGTATTCAGACTGGTGGCGAAAAGCTTGTTGAGCTCTCTCGTCGCTTGAGCATTCCGCTGGTATTGACTGGTCTTGCTAAGGGTCTTGTGCCAGATGACTACGAAGCAAACTTGGGATACGCAAACCGCGCTGCATCCAAGGCAGCTGATGAAGCATTTGCAACAGCTGATTTGGTGATCGCTCTCGGTTCCAACTTCCCATTTGCAAACCTGATTTATCGTACTCACGAATTTAAGTTTGTGCAGATTGACGCTGATGCAGGACGTTTCGGTTCTCACCATTTCCTCGATTACGGCGTATGGTCTGACGCAACAACATTCGTTGATAAGGCACTTGCGCTGCTTGACAATGGTGAAGTTGAAGAAACTCCTGCAACACCATTCTTCCGTGCATGCGTTGCTTCCAACAAGAATTGGCGCGAATACCTCAACAAGATGATGAATCGCCCATCTAACCCTCTTGAGTTTGAGGCAGTATACAAGGAAATTAACCGCGTTGCAGAAGAGGACGCTATCTTCTCCATCGACGTCGGTGATAACATCATCAATTCCTTCCGTTACTTGAACTTGACTCCAAAGAACAAGTGGACGATTTCTGCACTCTTCGCATCCATGGGCTACGGCTTGCCAGGTGCTCTTGCTGCAAAGCTGAGCTTCCCAGATCGCCAGGTATTCCACATTGCTGGTGATGGTGCGTACTCCATGGTGATGCAGGACTTGATTACGCAGAAGAAGTATCAGTTGCCAGTAATCAACGTTATTACTTCAAATGCTTCTTTGAACTTCATTAAGTCCGAGCAGGATGATTTGTCCATTCCACAGCATTCTGGCATCTTCTTGGAAGATCAGGACTTTGCAATGATTGCTCGCGGTATGGGTGTTGAGGCAGTAACCGTTACTTCTTCAGATGAATTGCCAGCAGCATTCGATAAGGCAGTTGAAGTCACTAAGGCTGGTCGTCCATTCTTGATTGACGCCAAGATTACCGATAAGCGTGGTTTGCCAGTTGAAGAGCTTGAATTCCATGTAGAGGACGGCAAGTTTGTAGAGACTATCAATCCAAACTACAACGCTAATGGCACTTTGCATCATCCAGAAACTGTGGAAGAGTTCTTTGCTTCCTATGACGGTGAAGAATTGCTGCCTATGACCTACTACTTCGAACAAGAAGGCGTAGAAGCGTAAGTAGCGAAAATGCAAAGTAGGGTGAAGCCTACAAGCGTTGAAGCGTGATAAACGCATAAACACACGTTACAGCGATTGTGATTGCCGGTGGTTGGAGACTGCATTGTGGTTTCCAGCCACTTTTTGTATTCTTACTGCTTTATGTTTTCCAACCGCTTTTTCATTTTTGGTATTAAGCGTTCAAAATTATCGAGTTTGAAGGGCGATTATTTGCGCGACACGCCGATATTTGTGTTTGGGTTGGTTTTGGTGTAAGTTTACTTCTCGCTGCCGCTCAGCTGCTGGGATTGTGGTTCTGGTTTGGTTGGGTGTGTGTGGTGGTTTGAGAACTCAAGAGTGTGTTTGTACTACTTTGATTGTATGCCAGTTTGATGCTGCTGAATGATTGAATGATGTTGTGTTGTTTGGTTGTTTGGTGGTGTTTGGTTTTGGTGACTTTGAACGTTTTGTTTTGGTTACTGTTTTTTTCTTTATTTTTTGTTGAGTCTTTTTTTGGGCTCTCTTACAGGTTTTTTGTGGAGGGTTTGATTCTGGCTCAGGACGAACGCTGGCGGCGTGCTTAACACATGCAAGTCGAACGGGATCCTGATAGCTTGCTATTGGGTGAGAGTGGCGAACGGGTGAGTAATGCGTGACTAACCTGCCTCATACTTTGGGATAGCTCCTGGAAACGGGTGGTAATACTGAATGTTCCACATGATCGCATGTGATTGTGGGAAAGTGTTTGAGCGGTATGGGATGGGGTCGCGTCCTATCAGCTTGTTGGTGGGGTAATGGCCTACCAAGGCTTCGACGGGTAGCCGGCCTGAGAGGGCGACCGGCCACATTGGGACTGAGATACGGCCCAGACTCCTACGGGAGGCAGCAGTGGGGAATATTGCACAATGGGGGGAACCCTGATGCAGCGACGCCGCGTGCGGGATGACGGCCTTCGGGTTGTAAACCGCTTTTATCAAGGAGCAAGCGTGAGTGAGTGTACTTGGTGAATAAGCGCCGGCTAACTACGTGCCAGCAGCCGCGGTAATACGTAGGGCGCAAGCGTTGTCCGGATTTATTGGGCGTAAAGGGCTCGTAGGCGGTTTGTCGCGTCTGGTGTGAAAGTCCATGGCTTAACCGTGGATTGGCGCCGGGTACGGGCAGGCTGGAGTGCAGTAGGGGAGACTGGAATTCTCGGTGTAACGGTGGAATGTGTAGATATCGGGAAGAACACCAATGGCGAAGGCAGGTCTCTGGGCTGTTACTGACGCTGAGGAGCGAAAGCGTGGGGAGCGAACAGGATTAGATACCCTGGTAGTCCACGCTGTAAACGGTGGATGCTGGATGTGGGGCCCTTTCCACGGGTTCTGTGTCGGAGCTAACGCGTTAAGCATCCCGCCTGGGGAGTACGGCCGCAAGGCTAAAACTCAAAGAAATTGACGGGGGCCCGCACAAGCGGCGGAGCATGCGGATTAATTCGATGCAACGCGAAGAACCTTACCTGGGCTTGACATGTGCCTGTTGACTGCAGAGATGTGGTTTCCCTTCGGGGCGGGTTCACAGGTGGTGCATGGTCGTCGTCAGCTCGTGTCGTGAGATGTTGGGTTAAGTCCCGCAACGAGCGCAACCCTCGCCCTGTGTTGCCAGCACGTTATGGTGGGAACTCACGGGGGACCGCCGGGGTTAACTCGGAGGAAGGTGGGGATGACGTCAGATCATCATGCCCCTTACGTCCAGGGCTTCACGCATGCTACAATGGCCGGTACAGCGGGATGCGATGCTGTGAGGCGGAGCGGATCCCTGAAAACCGGTCTCAGTTCGGATCGGAGCCTGCAACTCGGCTCCGTGAAGGTGGAGTCGCTAGTAATCGCGGATCAGCATTGCCGCGGTGAATGCGTTCCCGGGCCTTGTACACACCGCCCGTCAAGTCATGAAAGTGGGCAGCACCCGAAGCCGGTGGCCTAACCATGTTAATGGGGGGAGCCGTCTAAGGTGAGGCTCGTGATTGGGACTAAGTCGTAACAAGGTAGCCGTACCGGAAGGTGCGGCTGGATCACCTCCTTTCTACGGAGATTTGAATAAAATCCCTCTTGCTGTGTTTGGTTGGAGGGTCGTGCACTGACAGTGGGCAGGTTGTTTGCTGGTTGGTGTGTGCTGGTGGAAGCGTATGATCGTGTGAGTGGTGTGAGCATGCTTTTGGGTTCCCTGACTGCGACTGTGGTCAGTGGACACTCACGCTGATAATCCTGGTCTTTTTGGGCTTGTGGTTGTTGGTGTGTGGTTGGTGGTTTGAGAACTGGATAGTGGACGCGAGAGACGCACACCCGGTGTGGTGTGTGTTCTTGTAATGTGATTTCTTTTGTATTGTTTAGTGATCATTATTGTGTGATGTTGTCTGGTGTCGCTGGATTTGCTTGTGGGTGACTGTTGTGGTTGCCTGTGTATGGGCGTATGGTGGATGCCTTGGCATATAGGACCGATGAAGGACGTGTGGGGCTGCGATAAGCCTCGGGGAGCTGCCGACAGGGCGTTGATCCGAGGGTGTCCGAATGGGGGAACCCAGTAGTCTTGATGGGCTACTACCGCATTTGTGCGGGGGGTACGCAGGGAAGTGAAACATCTTAGTACCTGCAGGAAAAGATATTCCGTGAGTAGTGGCGAGCGAAAGCGGATGATGGCTAAACCTGGTGCGTGTGATACTCGTCGGGGGTTGCGTGCTGGGTGTTGTGGGATGGTTTGTGAGCATGCCGACGCGTGTTCGGGTAGTGATAAAGCGTTGTGTGAGGTGAAGAGGATTGAATGCCTTGCCGTAGAGGGTGATGGCCCCGTAGCTGGTAGTGCAACGCCTGCCTATGACTTGTCCCGAGTAGCACGAGACTCGTGGAATTTCGTGTGAATCTGCTCTGACCGTGGGGTAAGCCTGAATATTCCTATATGACCGATAGTGTACGAGTACCGTGAGGGAAAGGTGAAAAGTACCCCGGGAGGGGAGTGAAAGAGTTTCTGAAACCGTGCGCTTACAATCCGTCAGAGCCTCTTTGATGGGGTGATGGCGTGCCTATCGAAAAATGAGTCTGCGAGTTAGTGATGCGTCGCGAGCATAAGCCGTGTGGTGTATGCGTAGCGAAAGCGAGTGTTAAAACGCGTTGAGTGGCGTGTCCTAGACCCGAAGCGGGATGATCTAGCCCTGAGCAGGTTGAAGCGCGGGTAAGACCGTGTGGAGGACCGAACCCACCTAGGTTGAAAACTGGGGGGATGACTTGGGGTTAGGGGTGAAAGGCCAATCAAATTCCGTGATAGCTGGTTCTCTCCGAAATGCATTTAGGTGCAGCGTCACGTTGTGTGTCTGGGGGGTAGAGCTACTGGATGCTTGCGGGCCCGTATTGGGTACCAATAGCAGCCAAACTCCGAATACCTGTGATATTGAGCGTGGCAGTGAGTCGGCGGGGGATAAGCTCCGTTGTCGAAAGGGAAACAGCCCAGATCGTCGTTTAAGGTCCCTAAGCGCGTGCTAAGTGGGAAAGGATGTGGAGTCGCATAGACAGCCAGGAGGTTGGCTTAGAAGCAGCCATCCTTGAAAGAGTGCGTAACAGCTCACTGGTCTAGTGGTTCCGCGCCGACAATGTAGCGGGGCTCAAGCACGCCACCGAAAACGCGACAAGCAGCCGTTGTGGCTGGTTGGGTAGGAGAGCGTTCCATACTGGG
>NZ_BMDH01000006.1 GCF_014635685.1 Galliscardovia ingluviei | reverse complement strand
TTGTTCCCGTTATCCCATGGTTTTCCACAGAATAACGGTTTTGTTCTTGTTTGTCCACGTGCTTGTCCGTGTTTGTCCACATGGAGGATGGGCTTAGTGTCCTTGTTAGTCCACGGTTTTCCACAGAAAGCCGTGCCGTTCCCGTTTGTCCACGTGCTTGTCCTTGTTAGTCCACGGTGTTGATTGTGTGCTTATCGTTGATTTTTCAACGGTTTCACTTGCTGTCCTTGTTTGTCCACTGGTTTACTGTCCTTGTTTGTCCACGCGATTGTGGTGTGTGGAGTGTGGGTTGGGCGGGATAGTGGCGGGTGTCCTTGTTTGTCCACGTGTGCGCGTGGTGGTTGCGGGTGGGAATGGTTGCAATTATTGGGGTTTTGGGTGGTGTCCGTGTTTGTCCACGTATCGTTCAACGTGTTGTCCAGTAATATTGCAAACGATTGCAAAGCTCAAAGTGCGACACAAAACCCGCCAAAACACCACCCCAACCACTACCATAACAACCAACACACAACGCAACGAAGCACAAGAGAGAAAGAGCACACATGGCAGACAACAGAGACACACGCCAAATCCTACAAGACATCGAAAACGAGCAACGCACAACCAGCAACGCCGCACAATGGTCAGCAGCCATGGGCACCATAAACGTAGCTCAACAAGCCAAAACCAACCGCATTAACCAACAACAACTCCACGAACAACGCAAAACTAATAAACTCCTCAAAGAAGCCAACCGCCTCCACGAGCAAACACTCGAAGAGCAACAGCACACCAACGCCATCCTAGAGGACATGAGCGGAGACATATCCACCATCCGCAACGAGGTAGCACAAGGCACACAAGAACTCAAAAAAGCCAACAACCAGCTCACCCAGCTCACCGCAGCAAGTGCTGAAATCTCACGCCAACTCAACATACAAAACGGTCTCATCGCTGAGGTTGGAGATGAAGTCCACCAAGCGCGAGTAGACCAAGCCTACCAGTTTTTCGCACAATGGAGGCAAACGCCAGATGGGCGCGTATACACTGAGTGGGCAGACCGTGCGCAAGCATGGCTTGAACGCCCGACAGCACTCCTCCAACGTATTATTGCCGCGAGGGAAAAGGATGCTTACGCTTACGCGGTTGCACAATTGGAAAAGCATCGTGGTGAGTTTGGTGAGGATAGTATTCGGTACAAGCAATATCCGGCAAAACCATTGCCTCCTGCCCCATCCCAGAAATATAATCGGCGGGAAGATAATTTGCAGAAGTTTGGGATAACAGTGGCTATACTTTTTCTTATCGGAGTTATCGTCTACTGTATTGTCGGTCTAAGAACTATTTATCAAGACTACTTCGGGAAGCCTCAGGGAATATTTGACACGATAAGTCTCGGCATTGCTTTCATTATCATGATTGCGATTGTGTCCCCGTTCATTATCGGCGCGGTTTGGGGTATTAAAAAAATAATTCCACAAATTGGTAAAACCAGTAAGCGTGAGGCGGAGCGTGAAGATGCTGCCAACGCAGTCGCGTATCAGAAAATATTGCAACAATACCAGCAGACACTTGCGGATATTGATGAGAAGAACAGGCAGATACGAGCCCACTATTACAGTGTGGTGTTTCCTGAGCGCCGTCAGCGTATCATGCAAAAAGCATGGGATACTGTGATGAATAAGCCGCTTGTATGGTGCACTATTGATATTGAGGACACGGTGCTAACAATTCAACAGCTTGTGGATAATGCGTTGTTCCGCCCGCCTGCTGTGAATAAGCTGCCTGAGCTTCCGGATTTTAGTGTGCGTGATGATATTGTTTTCCCGAGGACTTTTAGCCTGAATGTGCGTGAGGAGATAGCTCGTATTTGTATTGAGGAGGCTGAACGGCGAGATTCGGAACAAGTTTAGTTTTGCGTGTTGGCTACCGTTTTAACGTGACGGGCTAACGTATTGCAATAATCCCTGAGTAGCATATGCTGCTATTCAGGGATTATTATTTATTTCTCATGACCAACTAGTGTCATTTTCAAGTCGAGAGCGTTCATGATTTTCATAATGGATGCGAATGATGGATTGCCTTGTGCTGATAGTGATTTGTAGAGTGATTCGCGGTTGAGTTGTGTTTTGCGTGCGAGTTCGCTCATGCCTCGTGCTTTGGCTATGTCGCGTAGAACAAGTTGTATGGTTGCTGTGTCGCCGTCCTCGAGTGCGATGGCGAGGTAGTCTCGTATTGCTTCTTCGTTGTTGAGGTATTGGCTTGCATCGAATTTGCTGTAGGTTGTAGTGTTCATATTAGTGCTCCTGATGAATGTTGTGTGCTAGTTGTTTGGCTTTTGCTATGTCTTTACTTTGCGTTGATTTGTCTCCGCCTGCAAGGAGGAATATGGTGATAGAGCCGACTTGGGTGTAGTAGATGCGGTATCCTGCTCCGAAGTGGAAGCGCATTTCGTATACTTTGTCTCCTACTGGTTTAATGTCTCCTATCATTGTTCCGTGTGCTTCGCATCGTGTTATTGCGTGTATGATTCTGCGTTGTGCGTGTTTGTCTTTTAGGGTGTTTAGCCACGAGTTGAAGTCGCTGCTGGTTATGATTTCCATACAACTATTGTAGCTTATAGGCTACGATAGTCAAGTTGCTGCATAACCATCTCAACACAATGCGGCACTAAACAAACAAACTAGAATCTCCCCACCACCACAGCCTAGAATAAAAGCACAAACAAAAACATTTACACGCAATTTGAGGAGCACAACAATCATGTACTACGTACAAGTCCCCGGAGCAATCTACGAAGTCTCCTACAAGTTGAATAACACTAACCACATTAACAATGTATTCAAAAACACTACAGTACGAGTAGTGAAAACCCAAAACGAAAATCAGCTAGACTACTTTGTTAGGATGAATAATCTGCTGGCATTACAACGCAGGGTGGGCGAGTGGGAGAACTCGCTTAACTACGCGCGAAAACTTAGCAGAAAACCCGCGGTCAAAGGCGAACTACACGTGCGCAAGCTAGACGAAGCAGAACGCACTGCACTACACGAGCGACTTGTAGGTAAGCAAATCAGCCACGTGTACCTATAAATACTAGGAGTAACCCATGTATTATGCACTCACAGCCGAAAAAGAACTGCATGAAATCAGCTACGTGGAAAACGGCGCGGAAATTATCAGTAGCCTACTGAAAAACGCGCCTGCCACGCTTGTTGAAAACAAAACCGAAAACGACAAGATGTGTCAAACGTGTTTTCTTCTCGACAGTCTCAACCAGCTCCTTGAAGAGGTGGAGTTACATGAGCAAGCGTTAAACATTGCTAGTAGCACGCTTAACAATACAAACATTAAGCATGGTGAGCTGCACACTCGTAAGCTCAACAGTGTGGAGCGTGCACAATTGCGTTTCCTTAATGAGGAGGAAATCTCTAGGATGGGCGACTATGTGCGCGATACTTACGGTTTAAGTGTGTATAGGCGTGAGTTCAGCAATATTACAGTGGTGAGCCGCGAATACTGAGCCTTGCATACACTAATGGGTGTCATACAGTGGTGTTCTGTATGGCACCCATTATCTCATTTGGTTCAGGGGTTTGCCGATAATAGGCGGAAAACCTAACTATTATCAGCATTCCCTATCCTGTCGTTTTGCGCGGACAAACCACGCCACCATGACGTAACTCTTGCTGCGCATAGGGGAAAATCTACTACTGGTTATTTTCTGCGCTACCATTCTCCGTGACTGTGGTTTCGTGTTTTCCGCGCTTGGAGTGTTTGCTGGTCACGACTGCTGCGACTGCGGCTGCTGCTGCAAGCAGCATGGCGCTTACCGCAGCTATCGTGAGTGTGCGCACATTAGACCCCGTTTCCGCGAGGCTCACGCCACTACTCCCCTGCCCGCCGAACAATGCTCGCTGCGCGTGCACCTTGTACACGGTTTTCACGAGCCCGTCTCCACTGGTGACGGTGATGGTTGCGTCCGCGCCCTGCTTGTTGGTGGTGACGCTCATGCCCGTGGTTTTGTCGTATTGTGGGACGATTGTCCACTCGTCTGGGTTGTTTACGGTTACGGTGTATTCGTGCTTGTCAGTGTTGAACTCGTTCACTTTGTTGCCGTCTACGGTGATGCCGGTGAGTTGTGCCTTGTGGGTGGCTTCGGTGATGTAGGTGGTGGTAAACGTGTAGGAGGCTGGTAGTGCGCTGGTTTGTTTTGGTAGCACGGTGACTTTGTAGGTGACGGTCATGCCTTGTCTTGTGCTGGTGACGGTTGCGGTTTGTCCGGTTTTGGTTTGGTAGGAGAATACGCCTCCTTCTGGGATTTGGTAGGTGTTGCCGTTGATGGTGTGGTATTTGCCGTTTTTGTCCACGTAGCCGTGTGAATCGAGTGTGGTGTCGGTGTCACTGTCGGCTGGGGTGGTTTGGTCTTGGGCTATGGGCTTGTTTGGTTTGAATTTGGTGACTTTGGTTTCTACGGGTCGTGTGACGGTGACTTTGTAGGTTCGGCTGGTGCCGGTTGTGGTGTCGGTGACTTGCCATTCTTGGGTTGCGGATTGGCTGGTTTGGGTGACTTTGCCGGCTTTGATGGTTACGCCTTCTCGGCTGATGGGGAGGATGAATGGGCTTGGGTCGTTTGCTCCTAGGTTGATGGCGTATTCGAGCCTGTTTGGGTTCCAGTTGCTGATGAGGATGCCTTTGGTGGCTTGCCCGCTGGTGTTGATGTAGATGCCTTCGAGTTTTGCGGGGCTGTCTGGTTGGATGTCTGCTGGCTGGAAGTTGATGTGGATGGTGTAGGTGGTGTTGTTGATGGTGATGGTGGTGTCGCGTCCTCCGTTTGGGGTGAGGCTGGTTGTTGGCGCGGTTTGGGTTGCGTCTACGCCAGTTGTGGTGTTGAGGGTGTAGGCGTTGGCTGCTGCTGCGGCGGGGAGGGTGATGGTGTATTCGTGGGTGTTTGGTTGGAATCCGGGGATTGGGGTGCTGGTTTTGGTGCCATCTGGCGTGGTGGTTTCGAGAGTGAGGGTTTTGATGCTGGTGTCTTGGCTTCGGCTTGCGGTGATGGTGATTGGGATGGTTACTGGCAGGTCGTTGGATGTGCCATTACCGGTTGGGTGTGTTCCTGAGTTTGACCAGCTGGTAGTTCCCCCTATTCTTGACGTGTGGTATTTGGCGGTGCCGTGGCGTACCACGGTAGTTGCTCCATCGTTGGTGACGGTTTCCACGTTGCCCCACGTGATAGGGAGTTTTGTGCCATCGGAGAGTTCTATTTCGTTAGTTTCTGGCACGTTTTTATCGCTTAACGCTATGTTTGGTAGGGTTGCGGAATAGTCGCCTTGTTCGTCCTTGGTGAAGTTCATGCCGGTTGGGCTGGTGATAGTGGTTTCTTCACCCTCAGACCATGCGTGTGAGGTTTGTACGTTCACACTGTCCTTATAGGTGTTGTCCGCGTCTGCTGTGAACGCGCCGACTTGCTTGTAGTCGTCTACGCCAAGGAAATTTTGTCTGACTGTGCGGTAACTGGTTACGGGGACGGTTCGCGTACTGCCATCCGAGTACGTGAGTTTCAGCACACTATCCTTAGTGACTTTCACATCAATACTGCCATCAGCCACCACCGTATTATCCTTGGTAGTGACGTTCACATCCTGCCCGTCAATGGTCGCGCTCACCGCGTGCAATGGGATACTAGGCTGTGTTGAAGTGTCAGACGTGTTCGTGTCTACGGCTTCGCTCCCCGGTGCTGTAGCATTATCCTCATTATCGTTGGCGAATGCGCTTGGCGCGATGAGAGAAACAGCTACGGTGGGGATAATCATGCTGAGTGCAGCATACTTGTTTGGTTTCACAATATACCTCATTTGTTTACGATTGTTGCAGTTTTGCGTGGTGCTATCATAAAAGAATATTATGGTTGCTTTAATTATAGGCTGTAAACCGTGGTTTGAAAACACGACACCGTGCGATGCTGGGCGCTAGAACATGTCTAGCAAGCCCAGCCACTGCACCATGCTCTCAGCAACTATAACTGGTTGATACGCCCATGATGGTCAATAAACAGTTGCTCTTCACCGTGATGGAATACCCAACCGTTCTTACGTTCAGCTGCTTGCACAGCTCCGCGTCCAGCACCAACAAAGTAGCCTTGACGCTGCACTTCAAACACAGCTCCCCTCACGTCCGTAATATTCATGCCGTTAATTTCACCGGTCTTATTGTCGATACGGTATACGTTCCGATACGCGCCCCCTACGACTGTATGCTGTTCAGTCTGCTGCTTTTTAGGAACATAGTACCGGTCAGGACGCTTAGAATCGAACACCGCTGCCGCTAGAGCACGCCTACCATCATCGGTAGTAGGGTTCAGATTGCGTTGAATCGCGTCCTTTCTACGCGCCTCACGCTGCGCAGTCGTCAGCTCCTCACGCCGTGTCGGCTCAGGGTTATTCTCCAAAGTCGCCCACGTGGTAATCTGCTCGTTCTTGCTCGTTGTGCCATCAGCGCGGAAGAACAGCGCGTTATTCGCTCTTCTGCCGGTTTTGGTTTGTTTCGTACCAGAGCCGACCGCCACCTGCACGCTTCTTGTGCCGTCCGCGTCCATAGCGCGAGTAATGCGCGTCAAGTCAGCGGCGTTCAATCTCACTACAGGGCTACCGCCATGAGAGTTTGGCGAGTGACGCCTCTTGAGGACACCGTCTTTAGTAACGTTGTAGGCGCGTTCAACTTTCAGTTCTCCACTCTTACCGTCAATGTACACGAACATTGGCATGTTACGAGCCCGATTCGGGGTGACAGTTATCGCCTCTTCCTCACCGGTTTGCTTATTCTTCTCCATGTAGGTGTGCCCCACGTATTCCTCACGGCGAATACGAGCAACCTCATCAGCCAGCTCCTGCGGGTTCACTTCCTGCACGAGCGCATCAGGGTCGTTGAACACTTCCCTATTGGTGCGTTCACTGTCTGCCACGTCCACGTGAGATTCATACCCGTATTTGTTTTCATCTTCATCAAACTCACCTGCTACCGGCTCAAACTGCGAGTTGCGAGTAACACGGAAATCATGCTCAGGTGGCTGCTGGTCGTGATTAACAATACCTACTGCGTAATGCTCACTGCCAGCAATAGCGAGATACTGGTTGTCATCGGTTCGCGTGAAATGCACAACTTCCATCTCGTCACTAAACTGTGTGGCTGTCGCGCCACCAACAGTGCCACGAGAAAGCAGATTCGTCTGCCCGCCCGTGAGCCGGTACACGGCTTCTGGGCTCGTTGAACCTACATAATAGTGGTAGACTTTGCCTCTACTACTGGTTGCCTTGTGCCATCCTGCTCCAAGGTTTTTTAACCGCCACTGTCCGATAATGTTACGTGGATGGTCTTTCTCCCTGTACACGTATTTCTTGCCTTTCGGCTTCGTGACCTTGCGTACCATGATTGCCTCCTTCGGCTGTGATTGGTGGATTATTGTTGGGGGAAATATTGTGCGCTACTGTTGGTTGGTTGCCTGCTGTCGTAGCGTATGCTGGTCGCGCAGTCGCATTATCACGTATTTGACTGCACGGAAGAGTGCAAGCAGAAGCCCGAAAACACCCATGGTGATGAGCGTGCCCGTAATGGTGGTTTCTGTAACAGTGATAACACCATCTAACCCGGCGTGCATGGCAAAAATGACGCCAAGCAGGAGGCTAGATACTGAGAAAATCAGCGTGTTAATCGTCCGCTCTTTCACTGGCTACTCCTCTCATCATGCATACGCCACGCTCTGCGAATAGCGTTCACCCACAAGCTCGAAGCGGTACACGTGTCAGGGATTGGTGTGACCGTAATGTTGAGCTTGTGTATGCCCGGTGTCATGTTGTTGGCTTGCCGGTAGAAGGTGACAGCTTTACAGTTTGCTGCGGTGATAGCGTCCCAAGCGCCCGCCTGCGTGCCTGCTTGCAGTACAGTGTTCACGGTTTCTGCCGCATTATCGGGGTCAGCGTCCCCCACGGCTGGAGGGTAGGATACGCCAATTTCAAGCGTGAACCTGTTTGACCACAAGTGGTATTGGCGTTTCCACTGCTGGTATGTGTTCGCCTGCAACTGTTGGCGGATGCGCTCTCGCTCACCGTGCGCCCTGCCACTTCCCCACGCGACTTGTTGCGCGTGGTGCATGTTGTGTAAGTCACTGTCGGTGATATTGCTGGTGAGCCATAACCGTTTGGGGATAGTGAACCCTGCGTTGTATCCCGCGTACCATGCTGGAGGGGTTTTTTCGTAGCTTGCTTTCCATGCGGAGCGGATGGAGCTGCTTAAATGTCTGATTTCCCAACGTGGCGTGTGTGATGGGATGGGGAGCACGTACACGGTGAGTGTCCAATACTGTTCGTGTACTGGTGGCACGGCTATGAATGTGGTGGCGTAACGGTGTTTACTGTCGTCATCGTCCCATAGTTTTGCGTCTGTGCCTGCGTCAATGATTGGTTTGCATGTTTCTGCTGCTTTTGCGGGGAATATGCGCGTGGGGTTGGTTATGGTGCGTGGCGGGCTTACGGTAATGATAAGTACGAAGCGTTCCACATGCCATGCTTGACGTTGTTTTTTACTGGTAGCCCATATGGTTTTTGCGTGTGAGCGTACTATGTGTCGTCTGTTGGAGCGTTCCCGCTCGGTTAGTGGGCTGTCGGTGCTTGTCCACCATGCTGGGGGGATTTGGAATATAGCACTGTACCCGTTGCGTGCTTGCTGTTGGTTTGGCTGCCATGGTTGGCGTTTGCGCGCGGGTTTTCGTGCTGTTGGCATGGTGTCTCCAGTGTGGGGTTGTGCGGGCGTAAAAAATTAGAGCATACATCTAGCGTATGCTCTAATTATAGTCTGTAAACTGATAGGCAACAAGTTAGATGAGTTTCGCCTGTTCCCGTACCGCCCATGTTGGAATCAGCATGTCTTGTACGCTTGGCGCTTGAGCTTCATCGAGAATAGCTTGCGCGTACTCGTCCAGCGTGGTCACGTTACGCGCTTCCATGCCATTGCTGATTTTGGTGAGCGCGTTACGAATCTGTTTGCGCGCAATCTTCGCGATTTCTGTTTCCTTATGAATTTGATATTTCGCGAAGTTTGGTGCCATGGTTTTTTCAATGACCCAAAACACCATGCTTGGTGGTACTCTACGCGCCCTGTTGAGGGTTTTAGGGTTGAGTAAGGCGATAGCACTCCTGTAGAACTCTGCTTGAATGTGATACCCGTAGTCGATGGCGTGTTTGCCGAACTTTTCTGCACTAGCGTCATCTGTGGTTTTGAGGTCTACAATGTATGGGGTGTCTCCCACTGGGATAAGGTCAATTTTAGCTTTCAAATTTAATCCCGTGGGCTTATCTTGCCATAGGATTACTTGCTCTGTGAGACCTTCATTAAGCATGGCGGCAGCTTCGGGGTCGCTGAGCATGGTTGCTTTCATGGTTTGTAACATGCTCATTTCCTCAGCGTTCACCACAATAGCGTCCTGCTCTTCCTGTTCAGCTTTCCATTCCTTACCTGCTTTGGTGCGTAAATTCATGCCTTCTGGCATGGTCACTACTGGGTTACCACCAAGCATGAGACTGTGGAATGCGCTACCGAAGTTTAACGCTGGCGTGGTTTTCACAATGGGGTTGAGCCTCTGATACGCCCACATGCGAGGGTTGCGCATATACTGTTTCAGCTGGCTTTGGTCGAGGTCTGGTAGGGCGAAATATTCTTTATCTTCCATTGCTACGATTTGTGCGTTACTCATGATTACTCCTTACTTGTGCGTGGATTGTTGCTTCCATAGTAGACTGCGAAACGAGGTGAAGCGAGTTATGTGAGCAGTAGCCGCACAAACAACAATGGCGTGCACCCTGTTAAAGAATGCACGCCATTGTTATACGGTTATTAGCTAATCGCCGAAATCGATAGGCTCATATGTCTTGCGCGTATACGGCATTTTTGCTAACGCTTTTTTGAGCCTGTCTGGTAGTGTTCTTTCAAACTGTTTGAGTTCTTTGCGTTCTTCACTGGTAAAATCAGTGTAACCTTGGTCTGCTGCTTTTTTCAGTTCAGCTGGTTGAGTTATTGCACAGTAGAAGTCGAACACGGGATTCCAGTCATCGTCTGGCTGGTTTTTCAAGATAATGCCGTATTGTTCTGCTTCATCGGCGAGGGCTTGCTGCTCTGGTGTGAGCGGGTGCTCATCTTCCCATTCTTCCAGCTCTTTTAACATTTGTGGTCTATTGTCATAGGCGAGACTGTTGGCGCTGGTTTCGTATGGTGCTCCTTCGTCAGGCTGCACAAGCGTTGGCATGTTCTCACGCTCTAACGCATCAAAATCAGGGATTGCACTATTCTCATACTCGTGCACGTAGTAGCCGTTCGCTTTTGCTTCCGCAAGCGAGTACGCATCCATACGTCCCTCCCAGTCGGCGAGCTCTGCGCGCGCACCCGGGTAGATTTCCTCACCGTGAAGCACTAGCGCATTGTATTCGCCCGGCGTTACTGGTCGGCTGGTCTCGAAATCTCCGGGGAACTCGATACCGTCATATGGTGGGCGATACTCGTCCTCATCATCGTCCTCGTAGTGGGTTTTACCAACTACTTTAACGTGTCCTAAGAATGGCATGGTATTTTTCCTTTCTTGCTATCCCCTCCCCCTTCTTAGCGTAAGAGAGGGTTACTGCCTATATTGCTTACTGCTGAGCTTATTAGTGTTACTGTGGGATTGTCAAAATGTTTTTACAGCAGCCGCACTTTCACATTTCGTTGATTTTCCAACGATTCTACCACAAACACGAAACTGGCTGGTGGGAAACACTCGAAGCATTTCCCACCAGCCAACTTTCTTTTTTGTGTGTTAGAAAATATCATCCTCCTCCATAAACTCATCTTCTGGAGTACGGCGCTTAGCACGCTTACCCTCAGCCTCTTCCTGCACTCCCCCATTCAACTGTTGTGCAAGTGCCACAAGATTGCCTGTCACCTGCTCGGTGAGCACGTTATCAATATTGGATTTACCAAGGTGCTCACCGCCGCCAAGCAACACAACCCCGTCAAGTTTTGCGCGAACACCAAACGTTGAGGAACCAATCATATATGTGCGAACGTTCAGCACGAGTGCAACTTTCTGACCCCAATACACCCATTCGCGCCACATGTCTTTAATCTCCTGCGCTTCCTGCTCCTCTTTCTCTCCTACTGGGTGCAGTTTTGGCATGGGCATACGCTCAATCGTCCCAGTTTTAGGGTTCACATATTTCACGTCAGGGCGCATAGAGTTCTTAGCGTTCATACTGTAATGGTTCTTGAGCTCAGGATACTTTTCTGCAAGCAAGACCACTTCATCACTGCCAATGGATTTAGTTACCATATCTTCATCGCCGTCTAACAGGAATCGGCTTGCACGGTCGCGCATTCGAGTACTCCATCCTGCGTCCTCCATGACCTTATCAATGGTGTCTTGCAAAATATCCACGTTTGCCATGTCGCCCTTATTGTCCTTGTCAAACGACACTTTAATGCTGAATGTTGGTGAGGTTGCTTTCTCCTGTGATTTCTCAGCCTCCTCCTTACTTGCCTTGTAAGCGCTTGCCTCATACAAGTGAGGGAATGAGCCAAGAGTGATTGGGTTCTTATCTCCAATAATAAGAGTTGTGCCTTTACTGTTTGCCATGAGAATTTCCTTCCTCTACAAGTTTGTTGTTGTGTTTGCTACTGTACGTGTGTGAACGTGGTGGTTCAATTTTCTTGAGCACCTGCCGCACGCTTGCTCGCGTACACGCACATGCCTGCATGTACTCAACTGTGCGCGTGTATGATAGTACAAGCGTAAGCGCGTACACCTGCAACCAGTCGAACACATACACATGTACACATGTGCGTGCGTGAGCGCATACTCTCATTAAACACACACCACAAGTAAGGAGCAACCTGCCATGCAAGCCACCGCACTACCATTCACGCCACACGAAACACCCGAAAGCAGCCTCTTCCTCCACCACGAACAAGACCGAACCGTGAGCGGCAAAACATACGAGAAAATCCTCTACGCCTACTGCACCTATACGAACATGACTTTTATTAACGTGCAGTTCAGCTCCTGCGACCTGTATCATACGGTGTTCAGGTACTGCACGTTTATCGACTGCATGTTCGATGGGTGCGTGCTCGATACCGTATCGTTCTATATGTGCGAGCTTCGCAACACGGGATTCCAGTACAGTACACTCCTGCACACTCGATTTGAGCAAATAGTGCAAGAAGAACAGTATCCGAGCGCATACTTTGAAGCGGACTGCATGTTCGAGAACACGCTACTAGTCTTGCCGAGCAAAACGGTTTCCCTGCTCACGGGCGATGTTGAAAACAATAATGCGTTGTTTCAGCGTTAGCCGAGGTTCACGCCACTATTGCCGGGCGAGGGCGCGGGTTGTGGCGCTGGGGTTTGCTGTTGTGGCGTGGACTGTTGTTTTGGCGCAGTGTAGCGTGGCGTAGAGTACTGTTGCCGTGGTGCAACATACTGTTGCTGCTGTTGCGCTTCCTGCTGCTGTCTCTGCGCTTCCTCCTCCTGCTGTTTACGCTGCTCTTCCTCCTGCTTCCGCTGCTGTTCGGCTTGAATGTCAGCTTTCAACTGGCTCAACAGTTGGCTCATCGTTGCGTAATCTTCCTCAGCGTCTGTCTCATGGTTTTTCACGCTCGTGGTTTTCCACTTGGCGATTAACTGTTCTAGTTTTTTCTTACTGTCATTGTCTGGCACGCTTGTGAGTTGCGTGTACTGTGCGCTGATGTCGTCAAGCTGTTGTTTGAGTTTCTTGTCTTGTTCAAGCTGGTATTGGTCGAACTGGTTTTGTAGTTTCCTACTCCGCTCCCCTATCAGCGTGGTTTGCTTCTCTAATTGGCTGGTTGTTGTTGGCTTGGTTTTCAGTGTTTTCGCTAACACTGTTGCCGCTTCATGAATATTTTTTTGGCTTTGATATTGGGGTTGGTTTGCTTGTTTAATAAGCTGTTCAGCTTGTTTGAGTTGCTTGTTGTATGCGCGTACTGCTCGCGCGTAGGCTTCCTGTGCTTGTGCTTGCTGTTGTTGATGCTGGTAGTGTCGTATTCCGTAGTATGCGCCTGTGCCTGCTCCTGCGAGAAGGAGTATGGCGGCGAGTACGGCTACGGTTCGGAGTATGAGTGTTTTTGCTTTGCTGTTGTTGGCTTGTTGTGGCTGGTGTTGGTAGTTGTCGTCTGGGAGTTCGTCTAACCATACGGCTGTGTCCGTGTTGCTGCTGGTTTGCGTGGGTTGGTTTTCGTTTTCGCCCCACGGGTTTTGTGCTGCTGGTTCGGTGGGTTCATTGTATGCTGCCCACGGGGCTACGCCTGCTGATGGTTGCGTGAGCGCGGGTTTGCGTTCCTGCAATGGTGCGCTGTTGTGGGGTTGAGTGTCCTCCCACGGGTCTGTACTCGTAGCGTTTTGCGCGTTTGCGAGTGTAGCCTCGGGCACGGGCACGGGTTCGTGTGTTTGGGAGATGTCATATGTTGCCCACGGGTCTACGGGTGTAGAGACCTGCGTGCCTGCGAGTGTGGCATTGCTGATGTCTGTGTTCTCTGTCGCTTCGTCAAATGCAGCCCATGGGTCTGTACTTGTATCATTGTGAGTGTGTGCACCTGTAGTATCGTGCGTGCTTGTATCCGTGGCAGTGTCTACGTCCGACCACACATTAGCGTTTACATTCGTGTTTGTATCAGTTTGCATGTCGGCGGGTGCAAGATTCTGTGCATGTGCAAGTGTAGGTGGCTGCGCTTGCACAGGTTTAACACTTGTGACTTCTGTTTCAGTCCAAGGGTCAGTCATCGTAGATTTTCGCGTGTCTACAGGCGCACATGGTTCTGCTTTCACGGGTACAGCATTGCCCGCGTCCACGTTTACGCTTGCTTCGCTAAATGCTGACCACGGGTCTACATTCGTGGATTGTTGCATGTCCTCACTTGCGCGTGCGCCCGTGCCTACGGGGGTATGTTTGACTGATTCCGCGTCAGTGGACGGGTCAGTAATGGAGGATGTGGGCACGCTTACGGGTATGCGAGCTTCTTCCTCTATGGGTGTAGTATCGCGCGGGTGTGCATGTGCAAGACCATCGTCAAAAGATTCCCACGGGTCTACGCTTGCTGCTTCGCGAGTGTGTGGCAAACTAGCCTCGTGAACTTGTGCACCTGTAACTTCTTGCAAGCCTGCGCTAGCGTCTGCGCCCATGTTTGCCCACACATCAACGCCCGTGCCTGCACCCTCAACCACCTGCATGTTCTCGGGACTGTCACTCTGCGCATGTACGGGGGTAGGGGGGCACGTGTTAGTGTGTGTGTCATTGTCCATGTTCACATGCTCAACATTGTGCACCTGCTCAAGCTCACGTGTTTGCGCGCCTGCATTCGTGCCTGTTTGCGCGCTTACGCGCTCACCATCGTGAACATCGGCAGACTGCTCACGTTCAGTCGGCAAAAAATTATTACCAACCATCCAACTATTGCTACTCTTCCTACCCACAGTAAACTCCGTTCACTACAAGCCACGAGCCGCAGCATCACGACCAGCAGCATCCAACGCATCTAAGCCACTTAAACCAGAATGCGCAACCGGCTGAGATGCCATTGACTGGGCAATACGAGCCTCTACATTCAAAGCATGTGCAGCTGCCGCAGCTCCAGTCAAAGGCTTGTCACGGTCAGCAACATCACGCCCATCCTCACCGAAACCACCTTCAACAGACAAGCGGTCATCAGTAGCCTCATCCGACATGTCCTCCATAAACACGTCATCAGGGTTGAATGCAGTAAACGGAATACGCTCGATAATTTCAGCGCGCGTCCAATGAATATCATCAAGATTCTCACACACGTGAGGCACATGCTGTTCAAGACGCTCACACAAAATATCCGCCCATGTCATATCACGCTCAGGGTCATCCATGTAATAACCCTTAAACACAGCTGGCTCAATACCACCAAGCTCAGCAACACCAGTGCCTTTACCCACGCCGTCCGCTTTCACATTCTCAGGGACTTTAGGAGCTTTCCTAGCGTCTTTCAACACGAGCTTACGAATATCATCACTCACTGTTTCGCCAAGAAGAATTTTGCTAGTAAGGTTCGTGCGAATACTCGGGTCAAGACCATTATTCGCAGTAGGGGACTGGGCGGCAAACAAGAAACAAATACCAGTAAAACGCGCTTTCTGCGTGATACGGCGCAACAGGAGAAAAGCCATCGCATGAATACCTTTCTCATATTCTGCGGCAATGCGAGTAGGGTCATCCTTAGCAAGACCTGCGGGCACAGTAATAGGAGCAGCCCACTGCGCAATCTCATCACAAATCAGCATGATAGGAGGCATATCCTTACGGATACTTTCATCAAGCTCCCAATAATTCATCTTGTGCTCTTGCTTAATAATCTCAGCGCGGCGTTTACACTCGTCCATAATCATGGTGAGCACAGCGACAATACTGTCTTTACCGTCACAACCGTACCCGTGGCGCATCACCCACGGTTGCGCGTAGGTGAAATCCACGCTCTTATCCTCATCATCACAGATAGCGAGCACACAGCCCGCCATGACCGCGCCGTAAATAATGCTGTTAATCACAGTGCTTTTACCGCCGGACGTTTCACCAGCAACCAAAATACCCGGCGAGGATTTAAGATTCAGTGCGAGCGGGTCACCAGTTTCACGCCCACGGTCAGGCAGTTTCATACCGAAATAAATGCTTTTCACCGTGTTCCTATCCCACAACCCGCTATTGTATTCCACGCGAGCAGGAAACGTGGGGAGTTTACCCGGGTGAATGATAATAATACGCTGCTCAGCAAACGCCTGATACCACCAGCCTTCTTTGCCAATACTCGTTTCAATGGATTCTTGCAGTCGCGCATGATGCTTACTAGCACGAAACTCAAACCCATCTTTCAGCACACGCACATGCCACCCATTTTCAGGGGTGCGCTTCAAACGAAGCTCATACGGTTCAACCTGTAACGCATCCGCAAGCGCGTACCGCACGGTAATGGTTTTCTCATCAAGCTGCCTCAGGTAGGCTACATAGTCGATACCTTTGCGCGCGAACTCGGTGACAGTGTATCCTTCGTTTTTGTTTTGCAGGTCGAGGACGATTTTTCTTAGGGCGGTGGTGTTGCCTTGCGCGGTGGGGTCTACGCCAATGACTTTAGTGTCTTGCGCGGTTTCTGCTACTTCATCCTCCGTCTCGTACCCTACGGGCGCAATGTATGCTGTGTCATGGTCTAGGCGAATGATAGTGTACCCGTTGAGCGCAGGGTTTGCTGCTGCTTTTTCTTGCAGGAGCACGTTGAGGCGCATAGTGTCCTCACCGTTATCGGGGTTGAACCCGTTGGGGAACAGTTTTTTCAGGCTGATTTTTTTCACTGGGTTCTTATCCATGAGACGTTTCCTTTCTACAGTTCGATTTCTTCTGCATCATCAAGGTCAGTGTCGGTGATAATGGTGGTGGTGTCTTGTTCTGCGAGGAGTTCTTCCGCGCTAATGTTGCCGAGTTGTGCAGTCTGGTTTGGCATGAACATGCTCACGTCCACTGGCGTGATTTCTGGAATGTGTTGCACTTGTTCGAGGAGACTGTCTTGCTTACCACCGTAGTAGGTTTGAATAGCATTGAGTGCGCCTTCCGCGTTCTGCCATATGCCTCGACCCACGGGGATGGTGCCGCCGTTACTTTTAATGCCGTTTTGGAGGCGGTGGGCGGCAACAATGTTGTTTTGGCTTACCACGCCGGCGGCTTCCCCGTTGCCGAGGAGCACACGGGCGAGTGAACGGTAGAATGCGTCACCGCCGTATGAGCGGAAGTCGTCTAGGCTGAGCCTCTGCCCGCCGAGCAACAGGTGAATACCTGAGGCGCGTCCTTCAAGCGCGATACGACTGAGTGCTGTCATAGTGCGTTGCAGACTGTTGTTGATTTCGCGTATTTGCGCGTTGCTTTGCGCAATGTCGGTGTCTCTTCCCGGGTTGGCTGCCTCTTGCCTGTGTCTGCCGAGGTAGCCGTTGAGTTCGTCAAACACGAGGAGGATGGGGTGTGGTCGGGTTTCTTCGGGCAGTAGACGAATGTTACCTACGCCGTGTTCGCTCATGAGTTTAGCGCGCTGTTCCATTTCGTTCACGAGCCAGCTGACGGTTGCTTCTGTTTCTCGAAGCTGCCCTAACCCCACGAAGTTAAGCGCTCGTGGTTTTGCCCATTGCGTGAAATCCATAGCTCCTTTACTGGGGTCAATAATGATGATATTCCACTGTTTGATGAGCGCGTCCGCTACGAGAATTTGCATGAGGCTACTTTTACCCGTGCCCGTGCCGCCCATGACAGCAATATGGTAAGTGTTAGTTAAATCCCATGAGACTGGGGCACCAAGGTCATCCACCGCGAACGGGAGGGTAAGATAATCGGTTTGGCGTATGAGCTGCCAGTCTGCCATAACCTTGGTGGGGAACGGGCTTTGCTTAGCGAGTATCATATCAAAACCACGAGCACCATGCTCTTCACCGCGCGGTAGGAGCCTACCGTAGAAATAGTTGGCTTGCGTGAGATACTTGTCGAGATTAGTGTTAAATCTACTTTCCGCTAAACCTGCGGGCATGAGAAAACTAGCGATAAGCACATCATGGTTGTGGGGTAGTGGCTTAAGGTCAGTGACTTGTGGCGCTTGACCCTCACTGTTAGTTAATCCGATAGCACCCCATGCGTCCGCGAGAATGAGTTCGATGAGCGCTTTTTGTCTACTGCCGATACGCCACTGGTTGAGCTGTTTGAGTTCAAGCGGCGGCGTGCTGTTGAGCGCGTACATGACAATATTGCCGTCTGGGAGTGTTTCCCACAAGATAGCGTGCGCGCCAATATCAGTGAGAATACTGTTTTGTTTTTTGCGCAGCTGGGTGAGGGTTGCGCCATTGTTGAGACTAATGGTGAATGACCAGACGGGATTATTGCCGTTGGTTTCCAGCCTACTGTTAATGATTCGCGCTTCTTGCGCTTGCAAGAGCGCGTTGTTCAGCGCACGGTAGGCGAGCGCGCGTGCTTGTAGTTCGCCTGCTTCATCGTTGATGGTGAGGAGGTCGATGCGTAGTGGTGGTGTGCCGTAGAAGGTGAGTAGTGCGATAGTGTAGTCGCTGGTTGGGGCGATGAGCATGTTCGCACAGTCGGGGTGCATGGCGAGTGGTGCACAATCGTACATGTCGTGCATGTCAGTGAGGCTGGACACTTGGTATGGGGTGACAGTGACGGCGTATTGCGCGTACTCTTGCTGGTATTCACTATCGTAGTCGGGGATTGGTGGCTGGACGATGGAGGGTAGTGCGTCATGCCAATTCGTGTCCTCGTCTGAGTATCGGCGGCTGAGAGCAATGTAATCGTTGAAACTGTCACTGCTGGTGATGGCTTCTGGGTGACGGTAGGGGTTGCCTTCGTTGGAGAGTTCTGTATCTTCTTCGGCGTATAGGTGGAATCGGTTATCAAAGTCGCAGAAGGCTGGTAGGTGGGTGATGCGCGTAGTGCCGTTTTCGTCTGGTAGCCACCGTAAGCCGATTTCTTCAATGGGGATAGCGTGCGTGCGGTCTTGGCTAATGAGGGTGAGCCATGCTGGCGCTTCCTCTGGGTTAGCGCTCACGTTGAACGTGTAGGTGAGTGGTGCTGGCTTGTTGGCTTGGTTACTGGCGTGCGCGTATGCCATGTCGGTGATGAGCGTGGCAATAGTGTTGTCAATGCCCGGCGTGGTGAGGTTTGGCAGCTGCTGCTCGTTGTTAGCGAGGATGACGCGCACTTGGGTGAGGTCAAAGTCTGGTTCACGGTTGCCGCGCTGTCGCGGGTTGGCGAGGAGTTGTGCCCAACGGTAGTGTTGTTCGGAGGCGAGGCTGGCAATGATGGGCTGGTCGTTGCGGATAATACTGAAAATGTCTTGACCGGTGAGACGCACTTTGATAACGGTGACGGGTTCACAGTCTCCTACGGTGATGGTTTGCGCATCGGTGACGTAGGCTTGCTCCCAGCTTTTGCTGAGGTTTTCTTTCCACTCGTCTATGGTTTGCTGCGCGTTGATGATTTGCTGCCATGTTTCAGTTTGGCGTGGTCGGTCAATGAGGTAAAGGATGGTGAGGGTGAGGGTTGCCCACATGCCGATGACGCTAGGGTGGATGAGTTGCGGGCTCCACAGTGGCGTGCTGTCGTGCGCGGCGAGGAGGAGCATGTGTCGGGATGCGGCGCTTAACGGGTAGGCGAGTATGGTGATAACGAGCATGATGATGCGTGTTGGTGTTGCCGCGTTGGTGATGAACGCGGGGATACTGACCCCACGGTTAGGGTGTCGCTTGTCTGTTTTGCGGTCGGTTCTAGCGCTTATGCCCATGAGGGTGAGCCACGCACATACCGTGTTGGCGAGGGTTCCCCACCATGGGGTGTTAAAACTCACCATGAGACCGATGCTGATGCCAAGCCACCATGAAACGCGGCGAATGTTCATCCACCTGCCCCACTGGCTGCGGGTTCTCCCGTCAAGGGGGTGCAGTAGCCCGCGCTTGTACTGGCTCCAACGGTCGTAGGCGCGTTGGTGTCTTGGTAGTGGCGGGTCACTTCGCCTGCTGGTTGGGGATTGTGGGGGCTTGTTGATGATGATGCTGATGATGCTGCCAATGAGGATAACGGGCATGACTGGCAGGTGTAGGAGTGCCCATAATGGTGTGGTGAGGCACGCAACCACGGTGGGGAGGCTTGCTGGGGTGTGTTGTGGCGTGGTTTTTCTGCGTGGTGCGGTTCTTCTTGGCATGAGTGGCATAACCTTGCATAGGGGATTAGGTTTGGGGGATTGTGTCTCTAATTTTACCTTTGTGGCTGCTTTAATACTAGTCTGTGAGACACGGCGTGTGCGATAATAGGAGCGTATCCTTTTGCACGCAAAAATTTTTCTTAACTAGTAGGTGCTTATTATGGCAAAAAAACACAATATTACAGAACCAGTTGAGGTTTCCGCACGACAGCGACAATCCATGCTATGGCAGCAGGTTAAACCGGTGCTCGTATTCATCATAGTTGTTATCGCTTTAGCTGGAGCGTTCCTCGGGTTTTCCGCGTGGCGCGCAACCCGTGCGCCACAACAGCAGACTACGCCAAGCGTGGCGAGAGTGCAGCAAACACCAGCACAGTCCACGCCACAGCACACGGCACAACCTTCCACTAGTGTGGACGATGTGACAAACCTCGTGAAACAATTATCAAGAAAAGAAACTGCACTCATAACCATGCCAGTGTCTCAAACGAACAGCAGTATCACTGTCAGCGAGTTTTTCGCTACTGCTAACAGTACAGACACTCTCAACGAGTTGCAAACACGGTTAGAGGACACTCTCAAAGATGTTGCCGCCAACCCGGGTGAGCGTGACACCGATTACCGGCAGAATATGCAACGCCTACAGCAAGCATGGTCTGATTTTGAGCATGGCGTGTGGGAAACAGCTAACGCTAATATTCAGCCTCTGATAAAAGTGAAAATGCAGAACCGTCCACAAATCACATGCGTAGAGGCTGACAAACTATTACAAAATCCTCCCTCTTCCGGTGAAAGTCAGGAGGATTTCTTAAACGCTTACCACTGGATGGATACCTTATCACGCTCATACAATGCTTGCATGGCTGCTCACAGTTAATACCAGTGGTGGTTTTCCCAAAAACTACGAGCGTTAGCAATACTACCGTAGCGTTCTTGAATATAGTGCAACCCCCACGTGATTTGCGTTGCCGCATTATCATGCCAGTCAGCCCCATACGCTGCCATTTTGTCGCCGGGTAGGCTTTGGGGGATACCGTAAGCGTCACTTGATGGATTGTCCGCATCCCAACGCCAGCTAGATTCTTTAGTCCATAACCATTCTAGGTCTTTCCAGTCTTGCTCAGTTGCTCCGGGGAACACTTTCGGTAGGAGTGCGCGAGCAATCTCCTTAGCTTTTTCTGCTGTAGCGTGGTAACCGTCTCCCACGGTGAGATTATCCGCTATTGGCGTGGTATCGCCTGAACTGTCCGTCATGTCGCAGACTGTGCCCGTATCTTGAGTGCCGGTAACACTGATAGCGTTTTTCGCGTTCGCGGTTGGCGCGGCAACCGTAGTGCCCTCAGGTAGAGGGTCATAGTGGAAGGTTTCCGTGCTAATAACACCACCGTATCCCGCACCACCACTGGAAGCAATAACAGTTTTCGTGGCTTCGTCAATGCTTTCCACCACCATCACATGCCCATACTTTGGGTCAGCGTTCCAGCTGCCTACGCGAGCTCCTGCACGGTTAGAAATAACTGAACCCACTACGAGCTTGTCTTTCTCCCAGCCGAGCTTGTTTACCGCACTGTTTACCCAGTCTTGCCCGTTACCCATGTAAGGGTCTACGGTGATGCCGGCGAGACGGTATCTCATGCACGCCCACCACGTGCACTGTCCCACATCGTATGATGAGCACGCGCCCGCATCTCCTGTTTTCTCCGTGACCATAGAAGTGATTTCACCCCATGTTTTCCCATGATACGGGTTTTTACCCTTGCCGTCCGCCACTGCAATCACACTACCCGTAGTAGCGTTCGCATCATTCTGCCTACATTTACGGTGATTACGCCACCATGAAAACCCCGTATTACCGCCCGACTGCGACACAGTAGCGGCACTAATACCAGCACCAACCACGTCAGCAGCTTGACCCAACATAAGCACAGGCAGCAGCATCACGCCCGCCAGCCCGGCAGCAATACCAACATTCTTCCAATTCTTATCCACGCGACACCACCTCACCTTGAGCTTGCTCACGGCGAATCTTCTCAAGCGCGCTCGTACCCGTCAAAGCGAGGCTTTCCGCACTAATATCAATACGCACAGGAACAGGCTGCTCGTTACCGTCAATAAAAAACGCAACCGAGCCGCGCGTCTGACCCGTATGCGGGTCAGTGAACGCTCTCATACTCTGATAGTTTGCTTCACCATTCTTCTTCACCGCGTCAAGGGGCATACGCCTACGCAAACGGTCATGGTCATCATTGATATGGAACAGGCGCAACGCTGATTTCGCGTCCGACACCATGCCGTTAGTTTCCTCAAGGTCTTTCAACGACAAGATAAGACCACGACTGATACCACCCGAGAGCCCCGCGTCCACGAACTCTTTCACCTTCTGACTAGCGAGAATAGGCAGGAATCGTTGGCTTCGAGCCATACGCTCCCACTCCTGCAAGGTGGCTGCCGTGCCGCTACTACCATTGACAGCAACCCACGCCTCGTCAAGCGCCACCACGCCGTCACGCCCGCGCACCGAGTATCCTGCGCCGGTAACAATCATGCGCAGCACCCACTGTTTAATACGCCCGCTCACCGTGTTTGCCGCGTCCTTTTCTGGGATGAGGGAGCGTTCTCCAGCGTTAATGAGCGTAAGCCCCTCGCTGATACGCAACGGTGTTTCTACAGGTTTCATGCCGATAATGAGCCTGAGCTGCTGGCTGGATTCCCATGCGCGAACAATAGTCTCGTACAAGCGTGACGTGCTTTCTGGAAGGTTCGCTCCCTGCTCATGATTCTGGTACGCTTGCGCCGCGAACCGTAGCGCCTGACCTGTGGTTTTCGCGCCATGCTGAGCACCGTAGCTAATCATGTACTGCACGTCTATCTGGTCGGTTGCGCCGAATTGGAAAATGTCGTTAATGATAGTGGCAGCAAGCTCAATAGCTTCACTCATGTTTAGTAGCACGTTGAACGGGTCAAATGTGCCTGCTGAAATATCCTTGTCAATGCGGATGATATGCTCCGCGATGGTTTCAAAATCATTACCACTCTTAGGGTTGATGAGAATCGCGCAAGTGCGTCCTCCCGTGCGGGAAACAGTCATAGCGAACTGTCGCATCAGGTTCACGAGCACCATGCTTTTACCGCTACCGGTTTGCCCGACAATAACAAAAAATGGTGCTTTGCTTTCATCCTGCACTGCGGTTGGGCTAATGTACACGGGTTGTTCGTTCGCTTCGGTCATGCCGAGGAATACGCCACTAGCGTCTCCCGCGACTGCGAAACTGGTGAACCCTGCGCCCGTAACCATGGTGCTTGACCATTCCAGTGTGCTTGGAATACGCACGGGGCTGCACACTTGCATACTCTTAAACTGCATGAGCTGCTCGTTAGCTGTTGGCGCTGGAGCAAACTCCATTTGACCAATACTGAGGAGACTGTCGGTAGCGTCTTGTGATTCACCGTCTGCGAGCACTACGCACGACAAGTCTATGAGCGTGGCTGGCATATCTTTCATCGTGTACATGTCCTCCGCGCTGGCAATGTCGCGGCGAGTGTCAATCATTTCGCCGGTTGCTTCATGCCCACGCTCAGCACGTTTGCGCGTATTCTGGTCGATACTCTGCCCGTTTTTGCGGATTTGTGACGCGGTGACTGGTGCTGGTTCTACGCGCCCGCGCACACTCACAGCGATGGCGTTTGCGCCGCCCGCTGTAGCCACGGTCATGAGGCGCGCCCCCCACATGTTTTCTGGGCTAATAATCGGGTCACCGTGGAAGCTGGTGTTGGTTACAGTGCATAGGGTTGCTGGCATTTGCCCGCGCATATTCCAGTCTCTACAGTCTACGTGTTGTTCGTAGAGCCGTTCCGCGGTGGCGCAATGCTGGCTGTCTGCGAATAGGTGAATATGGTCGCTTTCCGCCATGATTGGCAGGTCGGTGACATTATTGTTACTTACCCAGAATCCGCTGACTTGTTGGATGAGCTGGTCGCGTTCGTCCCTGTCCATGCGGGTGAATGGTTCTAGTCCAGCATCTAGCATGATGCGTTCAATACGGTGCGTGTCCTCATCGTATTCATCGAAGCGTGGCGCGTGGTTTTTAATACTATATGCCATGCGGTTTGTCCATACGAGGCTTTTTCGTAGGAGGCTGGCGTGCTTGTACTGTCTACCGAAGCCGAACCCGTTGTTGATGAGGGGTACGCCTATAACGGTGAATTGGCGTTGAATATTTTCGTTCTTGTAGTTTTTGGATAACCATACGCCGAGTTCTGTGCCGCGCAGCGCGGCTGGTATTTGGTAGTGGATGGGCATACTTGCGGTGAGGAGGTGGAACTCACGGTATTTAGATTGCATGAGGTCGCGGTTTCGTGTTGCTGCTTGTGGCACGAGGTTGGCGAGTCCGTCAAAGAATAAGTCGAGTGTGCTGGCTGCTTGTGCGCGTGACTTGTCTTGTGCGCCTTCGAGGAGCGCTCCGCCTGCGGGTACGCGAGCGTACAACCATATACGTTTGTCTGGGGTGGAGGCTCTCATGAGCCCGTTGCGGCTGATACTGCCGATGAAACTTTTGGTTGATTTTGCCATGTTATCGTGTTTCTTTCAGTCGTGTTGTGGTGAGTGCGATTCCTGCGATGGTGAGCGCCACCACGATGGTGGTGAGTGTGCCTAACGCTATGCCCGTTTGTGCGAGTTGTTGTTCTCGTGGCGTGCTGGTAGTTGTGTTGTTGGTGTGGTTGGGTTGTGTGCTCACGTGTTGTCCACTGTCAGCGGGGTTGGTTACTGGGGATTGTGGCTGTTGTGGGCTGGTAGGGTTGCTGGTTTCTGGTTTTGGTTGTTCTGCTGGTGTTGGCGTACTGTCACTGCTGCCCGAGTTTTCAGCATTACCGGCGTTGCCGGTGTTGCTGCTGTCATTGTTTCCAGTATTGGCGCTGGTGTTGGTTTGCCATGTGATGCCACCTTCGGTTGGAATGGTGATGGCTGGGCATGAGGCGAGTACATGCTCCATTGCTGCTTTTTCAGCGTTATCAACGCTTAAATGATATTTGTGTTTAATACCGATTTGTCGCGCAACATAGTAGCAGTTGTAGTCCGGGTTGCCTGCGTTTGATGGTAGCCATTGTGCTGCGTCTTTGTCGCTTTTTGCCATGTTGGCTTTGCCGTCTACGGCGATGAGCACGTATGGGTCGTTGTAGTACTGGTTGATGGTGTTTTTGTTTTGTTGGCTTAAACCTGATTCCCATGCTTCGCCGAATGCTACTACGTGGTCGATTTGTACGGCTGTGCTGTCACCTGTGCCTGTTGCCCTGTTGGTGCGTTGGAAGTTGATGGTTTTGCCGGTGTATGGGTCGTTGAGTGTGCCTGATTGTACTTGGTGGTATTTGTTGTATGTGGTGTTGGTCATGTCTCTGGCGAGTATGGTGTCTCTTGTGGTGGAGTAGTCGCCGGGATTGTTGTTGGCTTGTGCCCAGTCTGCTGGTCGGTCTCGTTTTTGTGAGTAGTTGTTGGCTTGCGGACTGACGGTGAGCGTGTTGAGGGTGTTGATGGCTGTTGGGGCGGTGTCGGCTTGTGCTAGGGCGGGTAAGGTGAGGATTGTGAGGGCGCTGATGGTGAGGGTTGTGATGGTGGTTTTTATGCTTGTGCGCATGGTTTGTCCTTTGCTGTGGGGGTGGCTGGGTTATTGGTTCTATTATACAGTGTTATTGCTTTAATACTAGGCTACAATACAATGGTGTGGTTTTTTGGTGATACATATTCACAGCTGTTTGTCTAGTGTGGTAGAATAGCTTTTGTGACAAAGCAAAAGGCAATCATCAAAGCACTACGAAAAGCCGCCAAAGCGCGTAACATGCCATTCGAGCAAGCCCCACGCAAAGGAGGCAACCACGACATTTGGCTACTAGACGGCAAAATGATTGTCATTCCAAGGCATAAAGAAATACCTGAGCTTACAACCGCTTCAATATACAAGCAAGCCGCAGAAAAACTTGGAAAGGACTGGTGGAAATGAGCCAAACATACACCGTGCGAGCCATACCAGACGGAAAATACTGGGCACTAGAAATCCCAGAACTCGACCAATACACCATGGCGACTAACGTAAAAGAAATACGCAGCATGGCACAAGACTTTATTACGGTCGTTACGGGCGAACAAAACCCACAACTCAATATCCAATATGCCATTCCAAATGAGGTAGAAGAATCTATACAGCTCAAGGCAGAAGCACAACGTCTCGAACAGGAAGCGCAACACAAGCAGCGTCAAGCCGCACTCAGTTTGCATAGTAACGGCATGACCTTGAGGGATATTGGCGCACTGCTTGGTATTAGCTACCAGCGCGTACATCAGTTATTGCGTACCACTGTTAGCGCCTAAACAAAAGAGCCTCCTAGCTTTCTCACACAACACGTGCAGAAAACAAGGAGGCTCAACCATATCCAATGGCAGTTTATACGCCTTGAGGTGACCAAGGGTCATAAGCCTGCCCGCCCGCCGACTGCGGCTGCTGGAACATCGGCTGACCGCCACCGTTCGGCGCGCTACTGTTACGTTTCGGATGATATTCCACAATACCAATCCGGTCAGGCATAACATTCTTGAACGCCGCGCCACCCTGCTTGTTTTCTGATTCAGTGAACGCTCCCGTCACCAGCACGCGAACCGCGTTACCGCTGTTCAGTAACTGTTCAATCTGCTGCGCCGTTTTTTTGGTTTCGTTGCGCGTGCATGACACGTTAAAGAACATGGTCGGCTGGTTCACCCACTGCCCTTGCTGGTTTTTATATGATGGGGTGACTGCCACGCTGAACGTGATGCGCTCGTTCTGCCAGTGTTTCACGTTGGAAGCGTATCCGGTGATTTCAATGTGTGGTTCGTTTGCCATAATACTGTTCTCCTTAATGGTGTTGGTGTTGTTTACGGTGTCGTTTTCGATGCGAGCTCGTGGTTGGCTCATAGGATGGTGGTGCTGGTTTTGGGCTCGTGTAGCTGATGACGGGGGCGAGGTATCCGCTGTTAGCGCGCGCCTTCCATGCTACGGTTCTTGGTGGTGTGCGGCTTGCTGTCTGTAGCTTGTATTGGCAAGCCATGCACTTCCAGCCGCTTGTAGTGAGAGCGAGCTGTATGAACCCGCATTGTGGGCATGGGCTTCTCATAGTAGGTTTAGTCTCCCGTCTACACGCTGATTTTTCTATGATTATAGTCCCATCGTATTTGTGCGATGACGGGGAGCTGCGTGTTCGTGAGTTGGCTGATTTCCGCGTCACTGTGCCCTTGGTCAATGAGGCTGATGATGGTTTTGAGTTGTTTTTCACTCACAATGGTTACTTTCTGTTTGACTAAGTGGGTTGGTTAGAGTGCTGTTTGGAGTGCCTGCTGGAGTTGCTGCTCACTTAACCGTCCAGTGAGGAGCATGATGCCGCGTCCGGTTAAACGCACCTGTGGTTGGTAGGCGAATGGTGTGCCGTCTGAGTGTTTGCCCTGCTTGGTGTAGGGTCTGAGCGCTAAGTCTCCTGCTTGCACGTGCGTTTCGTAGGGTTTCCACGCGCCTTCGCGCCGGAATATCCAGTGCATTTGTGCGAGCTGCTGGTAGAGCTGGTTTTGCCCCATGTTGATGCCTACGTTGCGTAAGAGTTTGGCGGTGTCGGCTACGCTGTACGTGCTGTCGAGGTTAATAAAGTCCTCCATGAGTTTGGCTTTGGGTTCGAGTTCTTGGATTTTTTGTTCTGCTTGTAGGCGGGCTTGTTTTTCTTCTTTAAGTTCGGTTGCGAGCCTGATAAGGAAGTCGGGGTCGGTGAGTGCTTGTTCGAGGGTTTGTTCGGTCATGTATGCGCCGTGCTTGCGAATTGAGGGTACGACTTCATCGAACAGCCAGTGCTCGAATTTGACTGCTTGGGGGAGTTTGCTTGATGCGATGAGACGGTATACGTCACCTTCTGTGATGAAGCGTGCTTCTTGTGTCCTTCCAAGGCTATCTACGATGGGGTAACGTTTCGTTACCCCATGGCAATGGTCTGTAATTGCTTTATTTGGGTTAGTGTATCCGAGTGCTGTAGCGACATCTTTCCCGCAAAACAACACATTGCCGTTCTCTTCAATCGTGCGAATGTTACTGTTCTCGAATGTGTATTGTTGGATACTGTTCTGTTCCATAATCTTGTTCCTTTCACTATTGTTACGACCGTTGTGGCAGCGGTACACTCCGCTCCTGATTACGCGATTCTGAAAAGTGGCACCGTAATACTAGGCTGTGAAACCACGCTCAACCAAAACCGAAAAACAAGCTGCCGCACCACGCTACAGTTGCCGCTCAAACGCCATAGCATCCAACAACTGCTCAACCACATGCTTATTCGCATCAGTCCAACTGTCAAAAAACACAAGACAAGACGGGCAGTACAATACCGGCTCATGATTCTTCTTCACTGTGCGAGCATGATGCTTTCCGATAGAGCGGCTAGCCGCCAAGATTTCACGGTCGGTTGGGTCGGTGATACGCCCGTCCCTGTACGCTTCCGCAACGCTCACGTTAGGGTGTTCGTTCACGTATTCTTGCACGTCTTGTTCGAGGAGGTTTTCAGGCTGTTGCTGTTTCACTGGTTGTCTCCTTCGTCTAGGATTTCACCCAAGTACAAGTGTGTGCCATGCTCGTAGACGCGCTGGTCTCTCGTATGCCACGTGTTGTCTCCGCCGGATTCCAGCGTGGTGATGGTGTAGCCTTCTACGGTGCGTAGCACGTGGCTGACTTTCAGACCGTAGGCGTTTTCGAGAGTTTTGCGTATTTGATTGTTGCGCGCTCTGTCTGTGAACTCTTCCACTACTTTGAATGCAATATAGGCGATTCCTGCGAATACTGCGGCGGCGATGAGCCCGTTTACTATGAGGTATATTTCACTGGCTTCTGGCTTGGTTTGTGGAGGTAGATGGTCAATGATGATAAATAAGGATACTAGCGTGAGGAATGTGACTGCTTGCACAAGATTAGAATGGTAGTACCATTTGTCCGTGTATACGGCGGCTGGTGGTGTGACGGGGATACTGGTGTCTACTGTCCGCTCCACTGGCTTCTGCTTGGGTGGGGTTGGTGTGGCTTGTATGGTGGTGGTTGGTGTGGTGTCGTTTAATTGTCCTGCTAGTCGGGCGAGGTCGCTCATAGTGTTGTCTCCGTTTCTACTGTTGGTTGGGGTTTATGTGTTTGTGTGTGATTTAATTATAGGCTGTGCTACTTTGCTTCGGGAAACTCACACGCGCACGAAGTTGAGCCTCAACAACCTGTGTACGTTATTGAGGCTCACGGTGCTTATGCTTGTGCTTGCACGTGCTCCTGTTCGCTACCTGTTGGATAGTTGAGAACCATGTTCACCATGATTGCTTGCTCCCGTGGGGTCATTTCGCTGAATAGTGTTACTGCACGCCAAAACGCTCTGTCGCATTGCGTGCGCAACTGTTCAATTTTTTCTTGGTTAATGTACTCGTATGGCGTGGCTTCTAGCTCGTTTATGAGCTGTTCAGTATTACGGTATGTTTCTGTTTTTTCTAGCATTTTGCGTGCTTTTGCGCTGAGCTTGTATGAGCGTTTGTAGTAGCTGATAGTGCCGTGGGTTTTTTCTGCTATCCTGTGCACAATATCCTGTGAGCTCATGGTGATGGTGAAGTTGATGGTTGTGTCGTTCATGGTTTATTCCTCTCTTGATATTGATGGCGTGTAGTTGGCGGGTATAAGCCGACTACACGCCTTGCTATAAGGTTTTAGAGCACGCGCATTTTAAGAATGTCGATAATGATTTCGTGCCCGTTGTTGAGTACACCAGTCCATGATTCTTCGTCTGGGTCTCGATACTCGAACACCGTAGCGAGACAGCACAAGATGGTGATAGGCTCGTCTGCAAGGCTGGTGAACTTGTCTATAATCTGCTGTTCTAACTGCTGTTGCTGTTGCCTGTATGGTGCTGGTAGTACTGGGGTTTCTACAGGGTCGGCGTTTGCCTTCTTGTACAGTGCTCGATACTGTTCGGTGAGTTCTTTGAACATTTCACCACCATAGTGGTAGAGCTCATCGTGTATGAGGTCTGGACTATTAGTCGCGCGGAATTGCATGTAATCAATGAGGTCTGGCACTGTGGTTTCAAAGGTGTCGCTATCTTCTACTCGTGTGCAAGTGAGGGTAGATACTTGATTGGCAATAATAGTGTTCACTGTGTATTCCTTCCTTGTGTTTTTGCTTATGATTAGATTCTATGCTGTGAGACAAGGTGGGGCTAGTTTCAAAAGCGACTACCGCAGAAGTGATGTCGCGCTACATGCTAGTGTTAATTACAATAGTTTGCCCGTCCGTAAGCGTACCTGTCCACTGTTCCAAGTCGGGTTCTTCCCATTCGCACAAGGTGGCTAGTTGGCAGAGTATTTCTATCGGCTCGTCTATGAGTTTTTCTAGTTCGCACTGTATGCGCTGTTCAACTGGTTGGCGTTCTTCTAGCGGGATTGTTGGCTTGTATAGCTTACAATATTGTTGCGCTAGGCGCTGTAATGCTGGCGTGCCAAATGGTAACGCTTCGAGAATGAGTGGCGGTTCGCCGTGTATGCGCTCCTGCAAGTAGGCTATGAGCTTCTGTGGCGTGGTGTCCCACTCGTAGCTTGCGAAACCGTCCTTATGGTAGATTGTTGCTTTCAGTGTGGCTATTTGGCTGGCTTTAACGTTGCTCAACGGTTGTCTCCTCTAATTTTTGGCGATGAGCATGAATAGCGGCTTGTGCTTGCTTCGCATCCACGGTATCGAGGATATAGAAAACGTAGTCGGTTAAGGCTTTTGCGCTTGCTTCGTCCTTTTGTTCGCGTATTGAGCGCACTATTGCCGACAAGTCCAACCATAGTGCTGCAAGGACACTGTACATGTAGGCTTTTTGTTCTTGTGGTAGCTGGTTGAGCATGTTAAATACAACTTCGATTTTGTACTTGTTTTTCACGGTGGTTTGCTCCTTGGTTTCGATTTTTGCGTTTGGTTGATTTTTAGGCTGTGGTGGCGTGCGCGCTTGTCGCGCACACCCCCGCACCCCTTGAATGTTAGGCGAAGAACCTTGATAGGCTCGTAGAATATTCGTCTGGTTCGCTTGGTCGCTTGTACACTACTTTCTCGTTCTTGGAGAACCCTTTGAGTGCCATGTAGATGGCGAGTAGCATTTCCGTGTTTTCAATATCGTCGATAGCTTCATGATTGTTATTAGCGTGGATACCTTAGCCCTTGTGGCTAGGGAGGAACGCCTTCCTTTCTTTTCAATAGTATGCTATAATTTTTACTGTTATTGAAAGTTTTTGTGGAGGTGCCGCACATGCTGAACACACTCACGTATGCAGTGCGCTTACACACCACTATGCAAGAAACACAGCTCCTCACTGACACGTGTACAGCTTTTCTCTCATGTTGCAACACGGTAAGCGACACCGCATACCAGCAGCGGACAATCAGTCAAAAGAAACTTAACAAGCTCACCTATCATAAACTGCGCGAAGAGTATCATGTAGGCGCTCAAATGGCTCAGTCCGCCATTATCCGCGTTATCGGCAACTACCGAACTATTGCAGAACTCCACGGCAGTTCATGGCATGGTAAGCACCCCCACTACCACACTATGGGATACGACCTCGTATACAACCGTGACTACAGTGTACTCAAAGACGGTAGAATCAGCATTAACACGCTACAAGGTCGCGTCAAATTCACAGTAGACTGGTCACACATGCCTCAACCGTATCGACACGGTAAGTTTGGTACAGCGCGAATCTTACAAAGAAACAACAAGTGGCTACTACTTATCCCAAGTACCATAACCATTTCTGAACCAAAACAGCCTCAGCAAATAGTCGGTATTGACATGGGATTACGATTCCTCGCTACCGCATACGATAGTGACGGTCATACCACGTTCTTTAGCGGAAAGGAGGTGAGTAATAAACGCGCACACTACAAGACGTTACGTGCTCAATTGCAGAAGAAAGGTACGCGCAGTGCAAGACGCAAGCTACAAGCTATTGGCAAGAGAGAAAACCGTTGGATGCGAGACATTAACCATCAAGTATCTCAGGCACTTATCAGCCAACAAGCTGAGCCCACACTCTTTGTACTGGAAAACCTTACCGGAATTCGGCAAGCCACACAAAAAGTACGTAAACGCGACAGGTATGTGCAAGTTAGTTGGGCATATTATCAATTGCGCACCATGATAGAGTACAAGGCAAAACAGCATGGGCACACTTGCATAGCCATTGACCCTAAATACACCAGTCAAACATGCCCTCGATGCGGGATGGTTTGTAAAACAAACCGTAATAAGCGTATGCACGAATACCGGTGTGCAAACTGCTCATACCAGTCAAATGACGACCGTGTAGCAGCTATGAACATTCAACGAATCGGCTATATGCAACTCGTTGAATCCCAGTCGGACAAGCTCTGAACTTGGGCGGGGTGCAGTCAATCACCCCTTAGATGTTCCGCCACCCCTCAAAGGGAACAAAAAGCAGGAGGAAAAATCTTTTCCGCTATCACTGCCGGGCAGGGACAAGCTCCGGTGCTCGTCACCGAAGTAATTGACGCACGCTATACAGGTAGTAGTTAATTTCTTCCCTGATTTGCTGACTGTAGTAGCTGTTATGCAGTTCAATCATGGTGCAAAGATGTTCAAACTCTAAATAGCAATCTTCCCAATCTCTCACGTTTTGCACTGTGAGAGCTGTGAGACGTGTGAGGATAGTTTCACTATCAATGAGCTCGTGGATAAAGCGTTGAATGAAAATGTTGCTTGAGAATGCAATATCTGTGTGGTTCTCGAATGATACTCGTGTTGCTGGTAGTCCCTTAAATTGCATGTATGCCATTGTTTGCTCCTTAAAATGAGTGTAACTGTTTTGTACGGTTCTATTGTATGCTGTGAGGCTAGTATGCTACTAGTTTGCTGCACACCAGCTGCATTATGCTGTTGTTAGCCTTGTGTCCTGTACCTGAACTCTTTGAGTGCGCTATTGATACCGTGCTTGTCAAGCTGCTGGAGCGTGGCTGGTATGGCGTTCAATGCGTCCGTGAGTGGGATTGCTCTAGCTACTGCCGAATGGACGTTGTTTCCTTCGGCGAGCACATAGCTGTCTACAAGATTTTCGTTAATGCTTATTGCTTCAAAATACAGTTCAATACAGTTAGTGTTGTTGTGGTTTCTGATTACGAGTGTTCCTGTTCCGCATGTTCGCGTTTTAAGCTCATACTGGTAGTTTTCTGGAAGGTGTGCGTCTAGTGTGGCGTGTACTTGTTGTTCGATGTTGTGTTCCCACGTGCTCATAATGTATGCTCCTTACTTTGTACGGTTTTATTGTATGCTGTGGCACATGGTGGGCGCGAGTTCACTGCTTACCTGCCGCACGCTGTAAGGAGCATGGGGCACACTGCTCCGCTAACAGTATTGTTTAAGTACGCGCAATACCAGCTCTCCGAGTGGTGAAACCGAATATCGGGTATCCTCTGCGTTCACCTGCCGTTCAATAAGCCCGAAGTGTACGGCTGGCTGTATGAGCGTCTGATAGTTGTTTCTCCATGTTTCTTCGTTAATAAGATACAGCCAATCGCATAGTTCACTTTTTGTGCACTGCGGGTCGTATTCTAAGTATTTCAGTAGGTCGCGCATGGCATAAAGGTAGTAGTTGCTGTCCGCGCTCACACTTTGAAATGCTTCGTTGAGCATGTTGCTATTCAAGGTTGTTTCTTTCTGCTAGTAGGCATTCCACTTCAAACACGCTCATCGCTTCTGTAACGTTCAGTTCCGCGTCTAACACGGTGAGTGCGGGGCGGATTGCTTGTAAGGCTGCGTGTAGTGGAATGTTGTCGAGTTCTAGTTGTTCAAATGCGAAAAGGGTTCGTTCTTGCTTGTTTTCGGACGTTTTACCTTTGCTGATGGTCACGTACTGTACGCTGTTTGTCGCATAGTCGTAGCCGAGTTGTGCGATAAGGTTCACGAACCTATCGCATTTAGCGAGCGTGATGATTCCATTGAGTGGATTGTTTTCGGGGTCTGGGGTGATGTACCCGATTTCAAACTCGTTGGGGATTCTCTTGTCGAGCTGCTTGTTCAGCATGTTGAGCATGTTGTTTTTGAGGTTTTCAGCGACTAGCGTGTTCATGATGTTTGCCCCTTGTCCTGTGTGTTTTCTTTGTTTATGTTTCGATAATAGGCTTTGAGTGTGGCTAGAGCTACTTTCGTGAGCCCTAGCCGCAAAGGTTACAACGGTTATTTGCTTGCACCATTAAGGTCGAGTGGCGCGTTGTGTATGATTCCGCGCACTGTTTCCACTGTTGCGGGTTGCGTCCATAACCGTTCCCACTGGCTGGCTGTGGTGTTGCGTTTTGCATGTTTCCCGCGTGGTGTTATGCGAAGCATGGATTGTTGTTCCTCCGTTTTCTAAATACTAGAGTTCTATCCCGTATTCTTGTGCCTGCTGGTCGAGCTTCCGCCATTCCGCACTGTCCGTAGTGTGTTGCGCATTCCTTGTTTGCATAATAGTTTCCTTTCTATAGTTTGTTTCGGGCAAAAATTGAGCACCCACACAATGGTGGGTGCTCTCTTGTACACGCACAAGGGCAAGTATTTATTCTTCCTTGAAAGCTAGCTGCCAAGCGTCATCGTAGCCATCAAGGTGAGCGATTGCTTCTCGCTCGATTTTGTTCAAAAACTTGAATAGTTCTGGGTCGTCTAGGTCTGCTACTTGGTAGCGGTAGGCTGATACAGCTCCAAGGACTTCAATACTATTCAAGTAGTTGAGGTCTTGTTGGAATTTTGGTGCAGTGTCATGCTCATTATAGTGCATGTTCCATGCGTCAATGTTGCGCTGGTAGAGCCATTGACCTGTGGTTTGCGGGTCGTTGCGGAAGTAAGTGTACGCTGCGAGTGCGATTGTGTCAATGCCTCGATTACCTAAGATTGCTACGCTCATTGTGATGCTCCTTGTCTTGTGTGCTTTTGTTTATATTTTTATAATAGGCTGTGAGACATGGTGAATCGAATTATTTGATTGTCTGCCGCAAACGTGCACTATTGTCCACGCTTGTACACGTTTAGTTTTGGTCTTTGGTAGCGATGAGTTCCGCTCTGAATTGGCGCATTATAGTCGCCACGGCGGGTTGTTTGAGCATTCGGTAGACGCATTGCATGTAGTCCGCAATCTGTTGATATTCCATGGTTGCAAAATCGTTAATGATTGCCTTGTGTGCTGCTCGCGCACCATCGTACAATTCGGTTCGGTAGCGTTTAGCGTACACGATAGCGTTGTTCACGTTAATGGCGGTGAACTCGTTGGCTTGCGCATCCATTTCGGCTACATCTTTATGGAATCCCGCGAGCACGAGGTATGCTCCAATCTTAAAGTTTTTGTTGCAGGTGTTGTCAATTATGGTTTCGATGTGGTACATGGTGTTGTTTCTCCATTCTGTGCGCGTGCGGTTGTTTGCAGTGTTAGCTGTATAGTTGTGGGAGTGTGTTCGCAATTCCTTCCCAGCTAATTTCCTTGTTCATATCGCTATCGGTATAGATGTCGTATACCATGCGCAAATATGCGCCTCTGGTGACACGGTATCGTCCAGCAAACGCAATATCGTTGTCGAGTACTTGTCGCGCATAGTGTGCCCCTTCCATCATTTTCGGACATGCACGCGCGATTCTTACAGAGTATCGCTGGTATCGCTGTGCGCGTGGGCTGTGTTGATAATCTTCATAGGCGCTTACGAGTTGTTGAACAAAGCCGATGCGAGTGTATCTTGACTTAGTGGCGATGGTTGCTAGTGCTTGTGTGATTTCTAGTTTCATGGTATGCACTCCTTACTTTGCGTGTACAGTTTTATTCTATGCTGTAGTACGTTGTGGAGCTAGTTTCATGAGTAGTAGCCGTAAACGTGAGCATGATTATTGCTCTTCCTCTTGTTTAATGAGTTGCTCTAGTGTTTTCAGCATATTGCCGATTGTTTCCTGCTTGTGTTTCATTCCTTGCGGGGTTGAGAACTGGGCTAGGCTATTCCAAAACGCTGCCTCCGCTCCGCTAACGGTTTGCGCTAATTGTTTGCTTCGTTCGTTTGCTGTGTCCCCGTCTACTCTGAACGAAATGAGCTGTTCGTGTGCTTGCGCATACTGTAGCCACCACATGGCTTTCCGTAAATCTTCTATTCCGTTCTTGCATTGATGTCGGAATACGTATTCTATTGCGCTTGCTACGGGGTGGGGGAATAGCGTGGATAGTTCTACACACTCGAAGTTAATGCCTTGCCGATGGTAGTGTTTTGGATTGTTTACAGTATCGTAGTCTGGTTTGCTCATGGCGGGTACTCCTTAACGTGTTTACGTGTACGCTTTTATACTATGCCGTAGTGCACATTGAGGCTAGTTTCCTCAATGTACGCCGCAAACATGCGCTGTGAGCCTGTTATTCCGTCCGCTTATCGCCCGGTACTTGTAGGTTCATCCCGATGGCGTGCAGGTATTGGGCGAGTAGTCCCGCGTTAGGGATGCCGTCTGTAATCCATAAGCTCCGATGGTCAGGAGTGAGTAGCCCGGCGAGTGCTGGTAGGGTTTGGCTGATGGGTGCTTGATAACCCATGGTGATAGGTGGGCAGACGGGTGTTACCACGTGGATAGAGAACGTTTCTAACGTGTTAGTGAGCCACTGCACGTGTACTTGTAGCACGTTTGGGACGGTGACAAGTACGCCGCCAATAAGCTCCGTGTCGTACTGTTGGTCAATATACATGGTGTCGGGTTGGTCGAGTAGTCGCGTGTATCGGCGTACATGCTTGTCGAGCCACTGTTCGTGGGCTAAAAGTTGCTTGAACTCTCGGTTAATGGTTTCGGCTGTGATGTTCATGGTTAGTCCTTCCTGTTGTTTCGCGTTTGGTTAATGAGCTGCTGGAATATGAGTGCACTGCTGAACGGCTGGTTAATAAACTCTTCTATGTTTTCTTCTTGCCTGTTGTGTACTACTTGTAGGCAGGCGTTGGCGAGCATTTCCGGCGTTATCTGCACGAGAGGTAGCGCCCGAGCGTGCAGGTGCTCTTCGACAAAATCCTCCCAAAAGTCCGTGTCGTAGTGCTGTTCGTCCAAGTCGGCAACAGGGTCATTCCATGCGAGTTCTTGGGTGCGTAGCTTCCAGTACCCGTATTCATCGTTAGATACGATTCTGCCGTCTTGCGTGAGATATAGTCCCACGGGTTCGGGTTCTTCAAAGATGTTAGATGTGATATTTTGCTCCTTGTCTTGTTGCTTGGTTGCGAACTGTATGATGTCCTCTAGTTCTATTTTTTTCAGCGGGAAAATCCCATAGCCTACCGTCCGGGTTATGTCACGCCAGTCATCCATATCGTGGTAGATTTCTCCACACCAAAATTCTTCTTCCGAGTACGGATACATTCTTCGCGTCCAGTCTCCGTTCTCATCCTTGAATAGGGTGAGACCGTTTGGTGCGGCATACATGCCGGGCTCTACGGGTTCTTCTGGTATGTCCGCGTGCTCTTGTGGTAGGGTAAACGTTGCCTTCACGTTTGCTTCTGCAATAAGCTCCGCAAACGGTTCTTGGCTGATTGGCGCGAGTGGGAACGCTTCCGCTCCAAGGTCGCCCACAACAAGCTGCCAGTCGGTTGTATACCATTTGCCACCCGTCCACTGGTCTATGCCGTCTGCTGTCTTGGTGTAGTATGACCAGCCACGCCTGTCTTTGAGTAGGAGACTACCTTGCTGTGTGACGTACATGCCGAGCTCTTCGGGTTCGGCATAGAGTTCCTGCTCAAAGTGTTGCTTGAGCTCAAGGTAGAGCTGATGGGCGAGTGTGCTGTTTATGGTTATTTTTTGGGTGATGTATCCTACGCCGTTCGTGTAGAATACGAGGTCGGTGTCGCCGTTGTTGTGTTCGATTACAGTAACATTGGATGCTAGATTCTGTAGTGTGTTACTCATGGGTTTTTCCTTTCCATAGGGGCATGGGCGAATGCTTCTAGGTTAGAAGTCCGCGTAGCGCGTCCGGCGGGATAGCAGTGAGTGGCAGGTTGTGCGGTGCAGACGAGTAGCCTTTAATACTTCTTGTTGCAACCCGCTGTAGGGTGAGCGTACTGACGTTGATTTCAAACAAAGTGGTGTGAAAAAACCGGTCGAACTGTTCGTATGGTGGTTGTACGACTATGCGGAAAACTCCGTCCTGTTTGCTGACATCTAAGACGTGTACTTGCTCTCCGTTTGACGCGCAATGCTCTACCATGTTGATAAATGTTAGAAGGGTTGTTTCAACGTGTTTGGACGCTTCGTAGAGTGACTGTTCCGCGCCGTGTTGGTTGGCGCTTGCATGGCGCACAACTTCGGGTAATAGTTGCAAGCATGTCTCTACAGGCAGTATTCGATACTTGTTGTATATGGGTAGTATTTGACACTTGTCATATATGGGTTCGTTCCACGTGTACATGTTCCATGGGAAAAAAGCGTTACTATTGTCGGTCGCGTATATTTTTACCGATTTGATAAGCTGTTTGCCCGCGTCTACTTCTAGGTTTATCACGATTCGTGGGTTTTTAGCGTTTGATATACTGCCTTCAATGTTCGCATAAGTGATACCGTCTTTTGTGCGCACGTTGAGTTTGAATGTGGTGAACATTGGTGTTGCTACTTGTTCAAGTTGTTGTTTCAGTTCCATGGTGTTCCCCTTACTTTGTTGTTATCACAACTTCATGCGTCCCTAAAAAAGAAAGCGCCCGAACAATACGAGCGCTTGTAGACTAGTTACTCATGGCTTGTCGCCATGCTTCGTCATATCCGTCCATTGTTTCGATGGTATACAAGCGTGCCTGTGTGAGCAGATAAGTGAGTTTATCATCATACAAGTCGGACACTTGATAGAGGTAAGCATCGATAGCGGCAAGCGTGAATACTGGTGAAATATCATCGCTATAATACGGCTTGAACTGTGGGGCAGGATTATCCCCGCAATAGCGCTGGTTAAAAGCATCCATATTGCGCTGATACAGGTACTGCCCAATAGTTGTAATATCAAACGTTGTTATCGGCAGTTTTTCTTCCGTTGAGAGAAATTGTCCATACTCATAGATAAACGAACTTGCAGCGTGAGCGATAGCGTTAATTCCTGTGTTACCTACGATTGCAACAGACATGGTGTACTCCTTACTTTGCGTGTTTGTGTATGCTTTTATTGTAGGCTGTGGAGCATTACAGTGTCATGTTCTCTTGCTGGTTGCCGCACTGTAATCTTGAATCTTATTACGGAATTAAACAAGGTTGGCGAAAAGCTGTTTGCTCAGTTTTTTCACTGGCAAATCATCTCTCGCGTACGATTCCAGCATGTCCTCCCAATTTCCATCTTCAATGTAGTGATAGTCTCCAGAGTCTTCAAAAGTAAAACGATACCAATAACCATCTCTGATTTTCCACAGTAGGTCGCCATTGCGCGCGGCATAAGGCGCCTTCTCTTTTGGTTCATCAAAAAACTGTTCCAAGGTTGCAAGCATAAATGCTCGTGTTTGCTCAGCGTTCAACGTAATACTGTCACCGGATTGTGTTGCCCCGTCTGTGCGAATAGTCCATTTTTCCGTTGGGGATTGCGCAAGATTAGCGAGCATCGGTTTAGTAACTCGCTTTACTGGGAAGGCATCCTTACCGAACTCTTGGAGCACAACATTCCAATCTAGGGTCTCTTCCTCACCTGTAGCCCATACAGTATAATCCTGCTTATCAAGGTCGTAATGCTCCCAGCCACCTCTCCATACTTTTTTAATGAGTTCGCCGTGCCGTGTGATGTAGTATCCATTCCCTTTTGGTTTTGGTTCGCCGTACCGCTCGAAATAGTTTGTAGCAAGCTCTTCTACTTGTTCAGCGCTCAACGTAGTGCCATCACTGTTTGACGCTGAGCCGTCTGCGAGAATAATCCATGTATTCATAATGTATTCCTTTTTTTCGATTGACTGTTGCTATTTGTAGTTCATGCGTCCCGCGTGATTCATCTCGGGATTAAAAATCCCGAGCTTTCTCGCATAACCCTCGTAAACACTGCCTCGCAAGATAGTAGCTCAACACTATACGCATACAACGGACGAACCGTACACCCCTCATCTACCGCATGAGGGTAACACGCAGCCAACTGTGCAACCGTACAACAAGCACCAATAGGCAGCTCAACCAAACCGGCAGACAGCGTAGTAATACCCTTAACTCGACAAACACCATACACACGCTCGCCCTCTAGGTCAGTGAACACCATGTATTGCGCAGGAATGTATTCATCGCGTATTTCAAGCGTTTTTTCACCTCGTGCGATGGCGTTCCAGTATTGACGCTGAATTTTAGCGATGACAATTTTTGGCTGAACTGCTCTCATGATGACCTCCTCAAAAAAGATGATGGGACAACCGTTGATTCTCTTCAAGCTCTTCACGCTCTTTCTTCACTCGCTCCGCTTGGGAAATCCGCTCCAGTTAAGCCTCACGAACAGACCGGTGACATTCGCCCCAAAAAGCGTCATCGAGCGCTTGCTGTTCCAACTCCGCTTCATAAAGCTCAGACTGGTATCGTGCTTGAGCGCGTCTTAAACTGTCCTCGTCTACTAAACGTTGCGCTTCCGCATTGTCGTAGAGGCACATTTTCCTATCCTTCACAGTTATGAAAAGAAGAGCACGCTCAGTGAGTTTACCTGCCCATACAACCGCGTAGCGGCAGCGAATGTCGTAGCCTTCAATGGCGTTGTTGGGAAACCATTCGCACTGGTAGTGTTCTTCGGTTTTCACCATGCAATTTTTAATGATATCGATAAAATCATTAACGTTATCGACAGGGATACCGAACTCGCGAGCAATCGTCTTATAATCATCTTCTGTAAGATAAAAGCCAGCGCAAATATGTTCACGGTCGTGCACGCTCTTATCGTCCGCTGTGGTGACATGCACTACCGTGACATTGTGGTCTCTAAAAATAGTGTATTGCATGATGGTGCTCCTTAATTGGTGTATGTGGAATGAGTTAATCCCGCGAGGTATGCGCTTGCTTGTTCCGTGTCGCCTGCCTCCAGCCAGCGTAACGCTTCACGAATACGTGGCGCGATATGCTCTAGGGTGGTTTTCGGGTTCTTCCAGCCTTTACGGTTGCCGTATCCGTGCCTGAAATAGGTTACGTTCGCGCTATTGATGAGATAGTTTCTCTCCGCGTCCGCTATCAATGTCACATCGCGCACGCCATTATCGTCACGGTGAATCACCGTGATTTTAATGGAATCAATGCTGTAAAATTCGTCTCCGTAAAATTCCGCGGTAATTTCGTAATCGTCAGACACATAAGGGCGCAGTAAGCGTTCCGCCTCACAATTGAGCGTATCCTGCACGGCATTCAGCATAGTGCTTATCATTGTGGTTTCCATAATATGTATCCTTTACAAGAGGTATATGCTCTAGAGTGGTGTGCCAAACCCATGCGCTTAGCACACCAGTAGCATGGTTAGATATAGTAGCTCACTCCTCATCACCCTCAACGAGTCGCCAGAATAGGTCGAAACCGGCGTCAGCTGAATCCTCGTACCGGTACGGTTTCTTCGGTCTATTCTCTTCCTCGATTAGCATGTCTATCCGCGCCTGTGCGGAACGATGTTGCCACGCTAACGGCTCATTGCCTCGGGCTCGATTCTCATACACCGTGTATTCATGTCCACGATACAAGTAATCGAGATAGACCATGTGAGCGTCAAACCCGCGACCATAGTATTTTCTTAGGAATTTCGCTTTCCTGCCATCCTTTTCCATAGAGATTCCTCCTTCACTTGTGCGAACGCGCCTGTTTAGAGATAATTACGTTCAGCGCGCAGCATATCCACATACAAGTCATTCGCTTCACACGCCTGCTTAGCGTCAAGTAGCAGTATGCTTTCAGGCATGAGCTGCAAAGCGTGACGCAACGTGAGCTTTTTACTGCCCCTGAGGATTCGCACGCCACCATACCAGTCGCGTTGGTGTAGACGATGGTTTACAAAAGACACGGATTCTACGCGCTTATTGGTCACGTCATAGTTAATGAGTGCTCTAGCAGTGTAGTTTTCAGACAAGCGTTTTTCTATCTCAATACGATAGTAGGTTGTGGTGTTGGTGCTCATTTCCTCATTGATTTCCACACCATAGTTGTAGCCTCGTGGAATGTTACGGTCGAGCGCGCGCATGGTCTGCATGAGGATAGTGTCAATCTTGTAGGTCATGATTCCTGCTCCTTATTTGCGTGTAACTTTGTTTGTGTATAGTTTTAATACTAGGCTGTAAACATGATGGGTACTAGTTTCTCTACTGGCTGCCGCAAAACAGTAGTGGCTAGCCGTTTCTACTAGCCACCAGCGAGCACGTTCAAGCTATCACGCTGCTTGTTCTAACACTCCAGTCGGGTACACTTCATGCTCAACCCCGTAGCGCATAATCTCAGCCATAATCGTATTCTTGGGGTCTGTGGCGTAAGGCTTCAAACTGTCAATATGCTCAACATACCGTTCAACCTGCTTCGCTCCGTCCTCAACTAGTGGAGCACTCCAGTACGCGATATATCCGCGCACAGTGTCCAACATAATCTGGTTATCGTCCGTGATGTCTAAGCCTTGCACAAGCTCATCTAATCGAGTTAATACAAGCTGCACGCGCTCCAAGTTTAATGGCGATTTCCATGATTTTTTAATCATGCGACCCAGTTCATGGTGGGTTGTTCGTGGATTGTATAAGGCTATAAGCTCTTCAATGTTCAGGTGGCTTACAGCGGAATAAATGAACACGTCACGGAGTTCACGGTTGCGCGTAGCCAATTCGACAAGAACGTCCCTCTCTTCCTCGTCAAGGGATACGGTATCATCAACCCACCTGAGCCATAATTTTGCCCATACAGTGAGTTCTTGGCGTAGAGTGTTGTTCTGATTCGGTTCCATGATGTGCTCCTAACGTGCGTGTACCTGTTTGCGTGTGTAGTTTTAATACTATGCTGTAGTGCACTGTGGGGCTAGTTTTCGCATTGACTGCCGCATGAGTAGAGTTCACGGTTGCAGTTTGTGGAGTTGTTTGAGCGCGTATGGCACGTATTCCGTGTATCGTATTCCAATATACAGGTTCTGCCAAAATGCTTGTTCCGTTCCGCTGGTTCGGTTAATGTTGCCCGCTATCCGCTGGTAGAGTTCCGTAGCTTGCTGCACGCCAAGCTGGCTTATGATGGGTTCTTCTGCTTCCCGTGTTTGCGTGTAGGATTCCAGCTCTCGCACCGCCTGCTGTAGAGTATTCGGGTCGTGCTCCGACTGGTAGGCTTCCATGAGTTTTATGCTTGCCTCCACTGGTTGTGGCAGTCCGTACACTACTCCACCTCCTCGTTATTGAACACGATTTGCTGCACTATCATGAGTTGCGCCAAGCTCATACGCAAACACTCGTTATCGCGCAGCCCGTAGAACAGCCACTCCCAAAAAATAGCTTCCCAATCACTAGTGTGTAGTAGGTTCGTTTCGATACGCCGTATCATCGTGTACACGGTTTGTAGGTCTGGTAACGCTTCCACGATACTCGTGTTCTCGTCTTGCGATTCCACGTATTTGAGTATGGCGATAACGGTAGTGTTCACGTGTTCACCGTCATGGTCAAGCTGGTAGGCTTCCATTTGGTCGCACACCGTAGTGAGCATGGTTTGCGCGTTCACTGCTGCTCCTTTCTGCACCGGTCACACAATTGAGCACGCGGACTGTTGCCTCCTGTAGCATGGTGGAGTTGGCATTGTTTACACCAACGATAGGCGTGCTGCTTGCAGTATCTACTGTTGTCTACGGTTGGCTTTTCACACTGTGTTCCGTTAATGTTCCACGCACATGCTGCTGTTGTCGGGAGGCTGATTTCTTCGGTGAGCTTGTCCGCTATGTCCCATGTTCGCTCATATGCTGCTTGCTCTTGGTTGAGTTTGCTGTTGAGGGTTCGTAGTTTGCTTATCGCTTGCGTAAGCTGTCGTGCGAGCGTTTCTATTTCCGTGACTTGTTCCGCCCGGTCGAGTTGGGTTTTGAGTTTGCGCACCCGGTTTTCGGTTTGGGTTACGTGTGCCCGATGCTGTTGGGTGCTGGTTGCGAGTTGGATTAGTCTGGCTTGTAGTATCGCGTGCATCATGCACCCCGCTTCCGTTTTGACGGTTTTGTGTAGGCGTGTACGGGGCAGTATTGTTCGTATGGGGTTGCCTGCCATCCGTGGGCGCGGAGCATGGCGGTGAACTCTTCTACACTGTCGTAGATTTTTTCCGCGTCCACGCTGTTATTGCAGTGGCTTGCCGCGCAGGTAGCGTTTGTCGGATAGTTGCCGATGGTGGTGATACTCATGATGATTGTTTCCTTTTTACTGTTGTCGTGTGGCGCACTTATTGCAGGTGACGTTTTTCATGCTGTTGATGCGCCATTGCGCGTTGCGGGTGAAAATGATGTGGAAGAACCCGTTGTCGGGCTGCCATTCTTTACTGCTGTCCCATAGGCTTGTTGCGAACACGTGCTTGTCGAATGGGGTTCCGCATTGGCTGCACGCGGGGTTGATGTAGTCGGGGTTGTCTCCTGTGGTGTGACTGGTGGCGCACTGAGGGCAGATTTTTTTGCAGCTGACTGCTGTTTTCCCGTTGCGCATGGTTTTCTTGTAGTAGGCGAGGAGTGGCGTTTGCGTGATATTGAGTGTTTGGAGGCAGATGTCGCATGTTTGCTGCATGTTGTGTCCTTTTACTGTTGCTTGTTGATGGCGTTTTTTGCGAGTGCTTGGAGTTGTTCGTATTGGTCTCGACTGAGGGTGATGTAGTCGTTGTTGCTGGCTTGTGTGGCGGCGATATTTGGGATTATCCAACTGTAGGCGAGGCGTTGTTGTAGGTGTTCGGCGATGGTGCTGGCTTGGTTTTTGTATTCGGTTTGTTGTTGTTCGCTCATGTGTGCCCACGCGATGTCGAAGGGTCTGCCGTCTATGATGGTGACGAGTGTTTGGAGGGTGAGTTGGTTGAGTGGTTCGAGGGTGAGACGGTGGATGATGCTGTCGGCTACTGCGTCCGCGTGCCCTTGGATTTCGTCCGCGGTGTAGGTGTTGCCTGTGAGGGTGTGGATGGCGTGCGCGTAGGCTTCGAGGTAGTCTTGTCGTTGCTGTTGGTGGTGGGTGGCTTGTTCTGGGGTGATGGTGTATTTGCTCAATGCTGTGTCCTTTCTTGATGTTGGTTACGCGCGTAATGCTGCTGGCTTGCTGTGGAGGTATTTGTTAATGAAGTAGGCTTGTCCTTTCGGGGTGACTTTTGTGGTGAATGATGGGTGTTCTTCACCGTTTGAGTGTGTGATGATAGTTGTTTTTATCTCGAATAATCCTAGATTCATGCTTTTTTGTGTGGGGAAGTGTGGGTTGCCGTTTCTTTTCATGAGGTAGCCTTCTTGTTTTAACTGTTGAAAGAGCCGTTGTTGTCCGGTTGTGTATCCGTTTTGTGTGAGGATTTTTGCGAGTTCGCCTACGAGGATGCATTTGCTGCTTGCTGAGTATGCGTCCGCGAACCGTGCTTTAGGTTCAAGCATTTTCGCGTGGGTTTCTGCCGCTGCTTGTTTACGTTCAGCTTCTATGCGTTTGTCTTTTTCGTTTTTTAGTTCGGTTAGAAGGCGTATGCCGAACTCGGGGTCGTTGATGATGTTTTCTATGGTTTCTGGGGTGGCATACGCGCCGTGTTTACGGATACTTGGAAGTACTTCGTGAGCTACCCAACGTTGAAATGGCTTGGCATTTTCTTTGCGTGAGCGCATGATGAGCTTATATAAGCCAGCCTCAGATATGATGTTTACGGCTTGATTACTGCGATTCTCTGACCCTAAGAATTGTTTAGGGTCAATTTTTGTAATCTCATCTTCATCTAATTGAGCTAGTGCCACAGATGGATTAGTGTGACCTAGAATAATGCAGACATCTTTAGCAACAAACCATGGGTCATTCTTACTATCAGTGATTATGCGAACTTCACTATCATTAAAAGTGAATTGTTGCAGTTGGTTATTGTCGTTCATATTACGCATAGTTTGCCCTTGTTTATTATTCATGCTGTTTTCCTTTCCTGTTGCATGTATCTGCGCTCAAGACGAAGCGCCAACTCATACCCGTACTCGGTGAGTGCATAAACACTCTCGTTCACACACTCACAAATATCCAACTGTTCAAGTGAGAGAGCAGTACGCTCTTCATACCCGTTCAAAGTGGTAACAACGCTTCGCTCAAACAATGCTCGTATCATGTCGCACTGCTTAGGAGAGAGCCGTAACCCGTTAATTCTGCGTGCCATAATCTTGTTACTGGTGTTGTTCAATAAGCTCATTCACATAGTGAGGGAGTGCTGTAAGCTCTGTCGGGTCTTGTAATCCTTGCTTAATGGTGAACCAAAAACGCTGTTCTGGTGGTTCGGTGCTGGTAATTTTGTTAATCACATACCGGTACAGCAGGTGAACGTACTGTTGTGGGATAGTGCTCAAGAGACTTGGCGTAGTGCGTTCAATACTTTCAACATAGGATTCCAGCACTGGTAGCGTGGCGTGCAGGTTACCAACATCGGGCACAGTGTGGAAATGCTGCACACAGTCCATCGTGTAGGCGAGTGCTTCTGGAATGCCAATTGCTTCTAGCTGGTTCATGTCGAGAGTAATGTGATTTTGTGTTGTTGCCATAATAGTTGTGTTCTTTCTCTATAGCGTGTTTCGCAACGTATGATTACGCCGTGCACTTTCTATTATGCGTTACTGGATTAGTGGTTCAAAATTTTTGCTCGTGTTGCCGCACGTGTTGTTTTCTAATGTTTATGCGGCAATTATCATGTCGATTATTGGCGTAGCGTATTACGCCATATAATTAAAGCGTGCACACTAGTCAATACGATTCAACACGTTAAGGACATTGATTATGAACACGCTTACCCTTTTCACGCAACTGGTCGCAAACCTTGCTGGCATGTGTTTCGCGTGCGCATTGGGATTGTTTACTATCAGCATTCTCGTGTTCGCTGTGACACTGGTTCGCGTTGGTGTTACAGGCGCTAACACGTATCATGGCGCTTCGTCTATTATTTCATGGACTGCGACTGTTGGCATGGTGTTGTTCATACTGTCTTTACTCACACTAGCTGTGTGCACGCTGGGATTCAACCTACAGTAAGAGAGTGGTTCAATGATGAAAAATCAGATTCTGAAAAATGATGAGATGACAAGTTTGCGTATGGAGCAGTGGGAGACGCTCGGTGAGATTCGCGATTGGCTTACTGAACAGTACAATAACCCGTCTCGTCCTGAGTTTTACCGTAAAGAGTATGTGCTCCAGTGGCGTGAGGCTGTAGAGCAGGCGATGGTGACTACAGCAATTCATGACATTCCGCCAATAACACAGTTTATTCCAGTGATGCCCGCATTATAGGCGTACACTTTTTTGCGTAAGAAAATGCCCGACATGAAGTTTTCCGTGTCGGGCATTATTCGTGTGAGTGTAGCGTGGAGGAGAAGAGAAGGAAAATAACTACCCGCGCTACACTCAAGCCTATTTCATGAGGAACAGTTGCACGCCACTCAGGTCAATACTGTCGTCCCATGTTCGCGCAATATTAAGCGCAATGTCTCGTGGCGCTTTAGTGGAAGCAGCCCACGTCTTGTCTGGGGCGATGAGACGTAGCACGCGCAGGAGCATGTACAGGTTATCAGTGTTTTCGCCCGCCATGAGTGAGAGGTCTGCAATGCGTGTGAGGCTATCCGCGCCGTCTGCTGATAGTGGGGTGAGTGCTTTGATGAATGGTTCGACACGTTTTTGTGTTTTCGCGTCTAATACTTGCTCGGTGAGGTTTGCTGTGTTGTGGGCGCTTGTGTCGAGGAGCACTTGTGCAAGTTTCATACCCGTGTCTGTGTTGATGTACTGGTAGAGGTCTACTACGGTTTGAATGTTTTGCGCGTTGAGTTTGCTCAGGTCTACACCTCGTTTGGTTTTCCGTGTTTGCTTATCGCCGGTCTGTTCCCCGTTGTCTACTGGCTGAGAGTCCGCTGGTTCTGGTTCAGTCTCGGATACTGGTGTAGGTTCTTCCACTGGTTCTGTTTCCTCTACTAGTGATGGGGCAGCAGAGGCATCGTATGCCGTGTTGTCAGCGTTCACTGAGGGAAAATCAAACGACACTGGTTCTGGCTCTGGTTCAGGGTCAGTGGCGCGGAATGGTGAATCAAATAATGCCATAAGAATACTCCAAATAATGTGGTGAGTGGTGATGAAAGGTCTACTCGCTTGTATTATAGCATAGGATTACGTTAAGCAATTTCCCTGTGATGCGCGTGGCGCACGCCCCGCCCCCGTTGTGCAATTTGAGGAGCGGAATCAAAAACACAAAAAGGAGAAGAAAAAATGAGAAGAAAAATTTAAGAAGCATAACGATACAAACTTAAACAATACGAAGCAAGCAAAAATGCAATGAAAGCACAAGAGTGTAACCAAAAAGAACAACAAAGAAAACATAAGAATAAAAGTGATATGAGTATCATGTCACGCACTCAAAAAACATAGCGACTATCAATCATAGATTGAGAGGCAATGTGTAGTGTCGCAGACCTCACAAAGCAGACAGCTGAGGAAACGTGGAAATGGAAAAAACATTCAAAGATACAGCATTGTGTGATGGCGAGGATTATAGTATATAATAAGAGTAAGCACACAATTCCTTTGGTTTTTGAAAGTGTAACGTTTACTAAGCTGAATGGTTAGTGAGCGGTTGCTTAATTTTTTTGAAAGTTCTAGGGCTTATTCGAGGCTGACGGCACAGCCAAGAATCATAACTATCGAGGTGATGATGGTAGCGCTGGTAATCGGCTCAAATAATTTACTCGACACCATACGCAAACACGTGCCTGAACAGTCATGGCACCCGCCATTCGGCGGCGATGAAATAGAACAAATGCGTATGCTCGCACAGGTCCCCGCCCCTCGCTCACAACAGAAAATTGTCCTCACTAACGTTGGTGGCAATTGGAGCTCAGTCGCCCAACTTGGCTGGCAAGTGTTGTGGTGTGAGCCAACAAGCCCGCCGGTAGGATGCGTAAGTGTACTACAATCATTCGCCGATGACACGGTGCGTGACTTATGCGCTCGATTATGGCGTGCAGAAGCGCCTGACATGAGGCAGGTGGGTGACCTTGTGCATGGTCGCACGCATACCACCGCAACCATGCTACAAGTTACCGGTTTTACTGGCGGCGTGGGTAAAACTACAAGCGCATGGAGGCTTGCGCTTGCTGCTGCTGAGCATGGGGTGCGCACGCTGCTTGTGGATGCGAACCGTGACCAGTCGAGTGTGCGTAGTTTTTTTGACCCCGGGGAGCGGTTACAGGTGCGCACGGTAGCGGACTGGGTGCAGGGAGCGCCGGCGGTGGCTGGCGCTAATCAGGGTAGCCGACTGTTTCAGGTGCCGTTTGATATTGCTTTCGCGCCGAGCGCGGGGCAGGAGGCATCGTGGGAGCATTACCGGCAGTTTTTGCATGAGGCTAGTCTTGTGTGGGATTTCATTGTCGTGGACTATGACCGTGTGAGCGTGGAGAGTATGCAGGATGATGCAAGCGCGGGCGGAGCGTTGCTTGCGCCGTTGCTTCGAGCTGGCACTGCAACCTTGTTTGTGGTTAAAGCTGGGTTGCAAACGCAGGGTGATGCTGCGCGTCAGTTACGGTCGTTTGACTTCTTAGGGTTGCCGAACCAGTTTTGTGGGTTTAAGGAGGTTATTCCTCTTGGCATGGATGAGAGAGCGTATCGGACGTTGAACTATAAGCCGTTTGGCGTGTTTTTGGGTGCGGAGCGGATGAGTGACATGGTGGCTGATGAGATTGCGCAGGGGAAAACGGGGTTTAGTGACCCGCAGCTTGATGATGTGCGTGACCGTGTGCTGGATTGGGTGTTGCCTGACCGTGGGTTTGCTCATGAGCCTACGGTGGTGAAGCGCTGCTGGTTCGGTAGGAAGAACCGATAGGGGGTGAATGTTGGTGTTTGAGTATCCGTTTAACCCTAATAGTGCTCGACTGTGGGAGTATGGCAGTGATGTTGATTGGATTAAAGGTCACATGGTGTTTGAAAACAACCATTATAAGCGGTTTACGCGAATGCACCCGTGGCTGGTTGGTTCACTCCAGCAGGCAAAGGACATGGCTGTACGACAGTTGGATGCGGTGCGCGCGATTCTTGGCGCATTGTCGAGTTGGAGGGTTGCTACTACGAGCCAGTTGGAGGCTGGGCTTGCAGTTAAACCGATACCGCGGTTTACGCGCGATACGCCGAACTTGTATGGCGCGTTGTGTCGGCTTGGGTTGATTAACGTGGGATTTAACCCGAGCGAGCGTATTGATGGCACGCCGAGTGAGCTCACGTTTGTGAGCCTTGGCACGGACGCTAAGCTGATTCGACAGCAGGTGCGCGTGCTGTTTCCGAAGTGGTGGCAGCGTTCACCGATATACGATAGTGCTGGCGGGTTGGGTGCTAAGCGCGTGTTTGCTCGCCATAACGTGTATGCGGCGCACGCGGGGTTGGCGTTCGCGCATCATGAGCATATACAGTTCACCGGTGGGGACGGTTGGGGTGGGTTTGCTCGCATTGACCCTGTGGCTGTGAAGGATGCGCAGCTTTCCATGTCTACTGCCGCGGACGTGGTGGCGCTCACGGATGCTGGGGTGATGGCGGCGGTTGAAGTGCAGTCGCACACTGTGAAAGTGGATACGAAGCTCGATAATTGGCTTGCTATGCTCGCGCACTCGCCTATGAGCAGGCGGGGTTTGTTGAATATTTGGCTGATTGTGCCCGCGCCTAAAGGCTTGCAGTTGCAGTATGCGAACTATACGACACAGATTAGTCACGCACAAGCGAATCCTCTTGCCACTACTGGTAGTCCTTTGACGGGTGAGCGCGTGGGGTTTGCGTCTTGGGATGACTGGTTTGATAGTGAGGGATATCCGACTTCAAGGTTTGGCTGTTATATGAGTTTGCTTGCTCATGAGCAGAGTATGTTTGACCCGAAGTGGCGGGAACTCACCCCGAGCGTGCAGCCTTTGCGTCTTGACCATTGGGGGCAGGATGTGGTTGCTGAGAGTATTCAACAGTTTTACGGTTGGGATATTAGCTCGTGGACAGTGCCTGAGGCGCTTGAAGGCGGGTTTTATGGTTTAGTGAATGGGGGTGCAGGATGCCAAGCGTAAATGTGCGTGATGTTGCGCATTTAGGTAGGGAGAAGCTCTCACAGGATAGCCGGGTGCGTAAACGCGCTCTCGCCCACATATTGGAGTTGGTGCACCGTGGTGAGCATAACCGTGTTATCCCGTATTTGATTGGTCGCATGGTTGAAGAGCCGGCGGTGGCTGGCATTCACTTGTGGCAGGTGGATGCGTGCTTGTTTGGTACGAGCCGGTATCGCGCGTTGCAGACGATTCGTGAGGCTCGCACGATTACGGGGGATGCTATGGGCACGCCTGACGGGTATGTGACGCTCGCTTGGGCGTTAGCCTCCCAGCGGGATAGTCAGCGCATGGTGGCGTGGCTGTGGTGCATGCTTGTGCGTGAAAAGCGGGCGGCACTGGTGCTTCCTGACGGGTTTCCTTATCAACAGTTGTATACGGTAAAGGAGTAGATGATGGTTGGGCAACGAGATATGCGATGGTTTCGCGTGGAGCGCACGTTCACGCAGCTTGACGGCGACCAGCTACGTGAGCGTAGTAGGAGTGTGCCTTCACAAATCGCGGATGGGATTATGCTACTGGTGCGCCACAATGAGCAGCCGGTGCAAGAGTACGTGTATGGGGATGCGCAGCGGTTAAAAACAGCGGGTCGTGCTGCTGGGTTTACGGTGCAGCCTGTTGCCGATGAGCAGCTTGAGGAGCTGCTTCCTGTGGAGGCGACTAGTATGGCACACCCGGTTATCCCGTTCAGGTCGCGGTTGAACCGTGTCAGTAACATGGAAAAGCTACGCACGGACACTACCCAGTTGCGCCACGTGCTGGAAATGCAGATGCCGGCGAATAGTTTCGTTGCTGTGCATTTTCGACAGCAGGGGCATTTTGAGCACGCGCGTATTCACAATTGGGTGAGTGACGAGTATCAGCGCACGGAGGATGATAGTGAGCTGGTTACTGCCGGTACGCTCATGTGCCGTGTGAGCGTAGGCACGAATGATGCCATGGTAAGCCGTGACCTTGCGTATAATGTGGGGCACGCGCTGATGCCGCTCATGGACACGATGAAAGCGCACCGTTCACGCCCACGCTTGGGGTTGCTTGCGGTGAGCCTGCTCGTATTAGTCGTGTGGACGGTTGGCTGTATTATATCGCCTGTCCAATGGCAGGTTACCCTTGTTGGGGTTGCGCCACTGCTTGTGCTACTTGCCACTAACATACTAGTAGTGGGCGTATCCTCTCTGGTACATCGACCGCGTAGTATCCCACTGCCCGTGTTCCGTGCCGCCATACTCATGGCAGTAGCGATAGCGCTCATGACCTTGCCTATCCCTTGGTGGACACTCACATTCCCAAGCCTACTCACCGTGTACGCAACCTACCGGCTTGTAACCCGCGACAGCGCGTGGGATGACATTGAAACACGACCAAGACACTACTGGTCACCTATCCCACGGTTGAGAGGCAGCAACCCGTCTGACAATATCGCTCCAGACGGGCACATCAACCAAGCTAAATGGGCAAAAGCCTACCCTACGCAATACTCCACGCTCATCATCGACCCCATGACCACCACCTGCCTCATCACACCAAGCGGGGAAGGGCAAGCCACAAGACAAGAACTCCACCCCGTGCCAGAAACCCTCACGCACGGCGGCGTACTCATCGGCACTGACCAAACCGACCGTGACGGCTATCTTGACGCGCAACAACTATGGAAAGGCGTAGCCATCCTCGGTGAAATGGGTTCAGGAAAAAGCGTCCTCACACTCGGCATCCTCCAATGGGCAGTCCTACACAAACAAGACACTCCAAGCAGCGTGTGGGGCAACGATGCACGCATCATCACTTTCGAGATGAAAGACACCAGAACCGTACAATACTTAAACGAGTTCCGCACCAACCATCATCTTGCTCTCGGCAGAGCCATCCAATTCGCCAACCCAAACACGTACACGCTAGACCTGTTCGCCTACCATGAGCACATGAGCGCACGCAACACGGCAGAACATATCGCAGCAAGTATGCAATACTCCTTCGAGGAGGGAGACATTCGCGGTGACAGCCTCTACGCGCTCGTCCAAGCGTTCACCATTGGCGTGGCAGCACAACGCTTTGAAGAACAACACCCGCAGGTGATTACTGACCGTGTGCGCTCACTGGAGCAGGCGTTCCCGGGTGCGGGGAAGGCGGTTACACCGCGAACCCCGCTCGGGTGGGCTGCTATGGCGATGACTAGCGCGGAGGGGCAGATTAGCGCCGCCCGGGCGTTGGGACAGGTGATGGCTGGGTTGGCTGTTGAGTATGCGGACAGTGTGGACTTGAAGCAGGCGGCGAGCGCTGCGCAACAACTGTATGGTGGGATTGATAATGTGCCGAAGATTTCAGATAACACGGTGCTGGGTAAGGTGCGTGCGAGTTTGAATAAGATTCAGCATCTTATGGCTATTGAGCATGTGTTTGACCCGAAGCGTGCGCGTATCTCGTGGCAGTCGGTGTTGCAGCATAGGTTTGACTGTCATTTGGTGTTTGCTCCGGTTACGGACGAGCAGGGTGTGAGGCATTCGATTGCTGATGACATGCACCCTATTCTTGCGAAGTGGGTGTTGTATGCGTTGAATCGTGATGTGCCGCGTTTTTGTGAGGGCTGGCAAGAGCAGGGTAAGCATGTGATGATTGTGTGTGACGAGTTGAGTGTGCTTGCTAAAGAGGGGGATACGATTTTGCCGAAGATGCGTGACCAGTGGAGGGCGTATGGGGCGATGCTGGTGTTTGCTACGCAGTTTCCGGCGAAACTGCCGGTGGAGCTTCGGGCGAGTTTCATGGGGTATGGCACGCTAGTGTCGTTTGCTAACGCAAACCCGCTGGTGGCTCAGGAGACGGCTGACCGTTTCACTGATGCGGATGGTGAGGATGGTTGGACGCGGGCGGCGGTGACGAATCTGCCGCAGTTTACTGCCGCGGTGCGCACGAGGACGGCGGTGCAGCAGCAGCCTACGTTTTTGGTGCGGGTGCGTGATTTTGAGCGTGAGCCTATTGGTTGAACGGTGGTGCAACATGGTTATGTATCACAGCCTAGTATTAAAGCAGGCATAATAGTATAATGGGGGTTGAGCGTGGAGCATGATTACATGCTTCTTACTCGTAACCCCCTTTTTCTCTCTCGAAACCCCACAATCCTAGAAGGGAATACTATTATGGGTGACGCTATGGTGCTCGCGGTTGGCGGGCAGTCCTCGTTGAAAGCTGGGTGGGATAAGTTTCTCGCCCCGATTCTTGACCATCCTGCCGGGCGTATCCTCACCAACCTGTTTGCAATTGCGGCGCTTTGTTTAGCGATTGTGCTTATTGTCGCGTGGATTTGCCACGCAATGGGACGTGCCCCGTCATTTACCGGCAAGTTCTGCTCGCTGAAATCCACGCTCTTTTGCCTCGTGCTTATCGCGTTATTGCTTCTTCCAGCCGGTTTGATGGGCTTGTTCCTCGGGTGGACTGATTTGCTTATCACGTTCCTTGGTTCTGACTTCCTGCCAAAACTTAACTCGTAACACAGTTTGGAGTGTATGATGGCTCACCCCCGTACCACGATGGATGATATTACAGACGTGTCTAATCCGCTTCGTGTGAGCGCGAAAAACACGATTGATGTGACCCGCAATATGGAGATGCGTTCACGCACGGTGCTTGCTGTGCTGGTCGGTCTTGGTGTTGGCGCACTCATGGGTTTTATTGTGGGTACGCTGCTTCCTTTTATTGGCGTGGTGTGGGCGGTGAGCGTCATGATTCCTGTGACTGTAGTTGCGTTTGTGCTGTTGTTTGCGGGGCGGGTGCGTGACCGTGCTGCGGATTTCCGTTGGAGGAGACTGCATCAACGGTTGAAGTCGAAGAACATTGACGGGGGCGTGTTCTACCCGAACTCGGTTACCCCTGAGCATTTAACGGGTATGCTGGTGGAAAGGTTTGTGGTATGGGTCGCGTAAAGCATTCAAGTGAGGTTCGTGTTCGCTGGTTTCCTTTGGCGATGCTGGCGCTGGTGGCTGTAGTGTGTGCGCTGATGATGGTGCCGCAGCAGGCGTTGGCTGCTACTGGCTCGGGGTCTGAGGGTATTGACCCTACGGAGTGTGCGCAGTCGTTGGGCACGTATGCGGATACCACGTCTTACGTGTCGTGCTTGCCTTCTGGCAGGTGGGGTCAGACTATTGGCGTGATTAACATGCGCACCGAAGCAAGTGGCGGTCTTTTCGGCTCACTTAGCTCGATTGGCAACTATATTAGTATTGTTCAGCGCACGCTGTTGCCGAATATCATGCTCACGTTCATGCAAATCTGTTGGAGTATGACGCTTTCGCTTAGTCAGTTTGCTGCCTCGTTTGAAATACTGGATAAAGCGGGTGCGATGATTGATGAGACGATTCGCACGCTCGTGGAGAGTATGTTTTCTGCTGGTGACGCTCATGGTGCTGCCTCATGGAGTGCTATTCTTGCTGCTCTTGTGGCGGCGAGTATTCTTTCTGCAATTGTCGTTGCCGTGTGGCGTGGGCAAACCGCTGTCGGGTTGCGCCGTATCGGCGTAACTGTACTGGCTCTCGGTATGCTGCTTTTTAGTGGAATGCAAGCCTCACAAGTGTCCCACGTTGATGTTCCCGGGGTAAAGGGCGGTGTGACAAATTCTCCTCACGTGGGTAGCCCGTGGTGGATGGTGCGCACCATCAATTCCGCGGTGAATAAAGTTGGCGCGCAGCTTGATTTTTCCGATAGTTTGCTCAATAACAATGATAGTCTCATGGCTGCGAACACTGCGAAGAATGGTAGCGTGGTGTCGTGCCGTGACTACCTGTATCAGATGCAGGAAACATATAAGCGTGGACAGCCTAAAGCCGATAATAGTACGCTACTGTCACAGGCTAATAATGCTCAGGCGAGTGCTATTACACTGGCTGTAGACCGATTGTGGCAGGAGACCGCTCTACGCGGCTGGGTGAACATGCAGTATGGTAACACTACGGAGAGCGTGACCACTTCGTATGGTGTGGCGGAGAATAGTTTGCAAGCCTACTGTCATATTTTGGAAATGAAAGCAAACACTAGTACAGAACAGCAGCGGCTACTAACCAATAAGGCTTACGGCACGAAGATTAACGCGGATACTGGGCGTATGATTTTCTCGCATGACGGGTGGGCTGACCCGTATTCGCGTTACGTGTACACGAAAGATAGTAAAGATACTACTCCAGCGGGTGGCGATAACACATTGCGCGAGTATCGTGCTGCCATGTTTTGGGAGACGTGTTCCACTCAAGGGTCGAAGGTAGTGGCGCGTGATGGCTGGTCGAAACTCATTCACAATATTAGTGACGCTAATTCTGGAGATATAAAAGGTAACGGTGGCGCTCTCTTACGACCGGGTGTCGATAACGAGGATACCGTTTCAGTGCTCAACCAAGCTCCTGAATTTTCTGCCGGGAGTAGTACTGATGCTTCCTCAGAGGTGCGGAACCTTTGTCAAACGGTGTTTAGTAATCCTAAAGGTTTTGCGGGCAGTCGCACGGTTACTCTAGATGACTATTTGAACTCGTTAAAAGGTCTCACTAAAGCTGAGATGAGTGCTGCAAGCAGCTGCGCAATCACTCTCCCCGGAGTAGACCTTCTTTCAGACCAACCATGTTTCACAGCTCTTCCAAAAATGGCACAGGAAGCTATCAAAAGTTGGGTTACCGCATACAAGGCTGTCACCGGCGCAGAGATTGAGACCAAATATGATTTAGCTGCCGCTCTTGGGTGGAGGTTTGACATACCGAATCATGAAGCCACATGGAATGAAGCAAACATGCAATCGCCTTCAAACCCAAGCGAACAGGCGGTGAAAACAACTGTAGACATCATGTACGGCAACAAGAGCATAGACCCACTGGGCGCGTTTAGTAGCATGTTGGGCGGTATTGTAGCGCTCGTCATCTTCGGCAGTTTCAGTATCGTGTTGATTTTTGCAAAAACCATGATGGCACTCATGGCGCTCCTGTGGATAGTAGCGCTCCTGTTGCAAAGCGCGAGCTTCTTCCGTCCTGCTAGCGGCGCAGTGAAGAATTGGGCTAGAATCACGTTAAACATGAGCCTTGTTGGTGTCGTCTACTCGATGCTCGCTAACTTGTGCACGTTCATTACTATGCTCATGCTTGACGCGGGTAGCATGGTTGGGGACACGCTCCTATTTCAAACACTCGCATCCTGTTCTCCAGCTATCGCCCTGTCGCTGATGATAATAACCTGCACTCGCTTGTTGAAGATTCAAAACCCGTTTAACCTCCGCGCGTTCATGACTGCTGCTGGCGGTGGCGCAGTGTATCAGGGGTTGAAGTCTGTGGAACGTGAGGGTGTGCGAGGTCTGCGCCGTGCTGAGCGTATGGGTAAGCGTGGTGTTCGCCGTGGTATTCATGCCGTGTCGGGTGGTGGCGTTCGCGGTAGGCGTTATCGTGGTAACCGCCGTGTGCTGGAAGATGAGCAGCAGCCACAACCACAAACCACCACTCAGCCGAAACCGAACCCGGCTCAGGACGCTAATGAAAATAGCGGTGACACCACCACGCAGAACACCACCACGCAGAACACGAGTGAAACTACAAACACCCACGGTTCAGACTCAACCAACACAAACACTGAGAACAGCAACCAGCCCACAAGCGAACAACAGCCACAACCCACACCACAACCCACACCACAACCCAAGAGCGAAAACCGTAAAACCCTTGACCCTGAACCAACTGGCAATCAACCCAAGCCAACAACCCCCACACCAACAGAAACACAACCAATAGTAGAAACCAACACCAAACCAGACGGCGACACCGTAATCACTGTCAAACACGAACGCGCCCGCGTAAACCGCCAACCAATGTAAGGAAACACACATGAATGGACTATTCGACCAAGCGACACCACTCATCACCGTGCTCTTGTCGTGGATAGTGTCACCGTCAGGCGCTACCTTGTCGCTCCTATCCATGGGGTTTGGCGCTGTAGCGGGACTACTACGTCTCCTCGGCAAGGGGGCGCGGCTCATCATGTGGCTTATGGGCGCGTGCCTCACCCTACTCGTGTTGTTTGTGCTCGGCGGACTGTTAGAGGCGTGGGGTGTGCCCGTGCGCGCAACCTTGGAAACTGTATTCGCGTTCCTCCCTCGCCTTATTAACGATTTTGGCATGTTTTTACACCGCATGTTCGAGGTGGCGCTCAACGGATACAACTCGTAAACGGATGCGCGTGCGCACACTCGCACACTCGTGCACTTGTGCGTTCGCACGTTGGGCTGCTTGTAAACTGTTGGACACGCAAGCATGTTTGCGCGCGCAATGAGTATCGCTTACGCTGGTATAGAACACACAAGCATCCCCTGTCTTGCAGGGGTTTGAAGAAAGAGTTGTACTATGCCAATTATTGCAGTGGCGTGCGCGAAAGGCGGGGTGGCGAAAACCACCACGGCAATGATGCTTGCACGCGCTTTAACCGTTCGCGGAAAGCATGTGTTGGTGCTTGACGCTGACCAGACTGGTGGTGCGACTAAGTGGTCTGATGATGTGATGGATAGTGGTCAGCAGCTTGGTTTTGATGTGATTCCGGTGAATATTCCTTACATGCAGCGTGACCGTTTACAGCAGCGGTATCCGGGGTTGTGGGTAGTGATTGATACGCCTCCTTCGGATACGAGCGTAATTGACGCTGCGGTGCAAGCTGCGGATATTACGATTATTCCGACTACGCCTTCTCCTCCGGATATGATGCTGGCTTCGCAAACGTATGCGGCGATTCCTCAGTCGTTGGTGTTGCTGACGAAGGTTAAGGCTCATACGAAGTTGGCGCGTCAGGCGTTGGCTGATTTGGATGAGGCTGAGGTGTCGCGTTTTGAAACGGTGGTTCCTGACCGTGAATCGGTGAAGCGGTTGTGGGGTTCCACGGCTAGTGATGTGGCGTATGCTGCGATTGCTGGTGAGCTTGTTGATGTGGTTGCGCAGTTGGGTGAGGAGTGATTGTTGTGGCTGTGGTGAATAAGAATGTGTGGAAGCAGCCTGCTAAGCCGGTTGGTTCTGTGGTTGAGGTTCAGGAAACTGCTACTGATGCTGGGGTTGATGAGGGTGTGAGTGGTGAGCCTGTTGCGCCTACTGTGGAGCACACCCCCGTTGATACCCCCGTTCGCGCGGTGGTTGAGGATGGTTATGCTGCTCGCGCTCGCGCGTTAGATGAGCGTTTGGCTGCTGGGCGTAAGCGGTTTTCCTCGAAGATGAGCGATGAGACGTATGAGGCGCTTCGCCGTGCTGCGTTTGAGCGTGATATGCAGAAGCAGGCGATTGTTGAGGAGGTTTTGCATTGGGCGTTGGTTGAGGGGAATTTTGATATGCGCGTGTTTGATGCGTATGTTCAGGAGCGTAATTCTTAAAACCTCACATAAACGCCCCTGTAAGCAACTTTTTTGGCGAACGTGATACTTTACTCATGTTCGCCTTTTTCTTGCGTGTTTGACCCCATTATTTCACGATTTGGGGCGTGAGAGGATTCTAGCACGCCACGCAAACCAAAATCAGCAGCAGAAAGCTGAGACAAACCGCGAGACCCCGAACACTCAACCCGAGGCTTCACCGCAATCAACCTACGCTCCTCACTAGCCGGCTCCAACGCTGCACGAGCAGACCGCTCCAACGACAACAAACCACGGCGAGCCCTACGAAACCACCAAAACTCATCAGGCGTAAGAACCCGACCAAGAACCTCCTCAAGCTGACGAGATTCCTCCTGCACCTGCCAATCACTAGGACGCAACGCATCACGCTTAGCACGCACCATCGCGTTAATCTTCCCCGCAGTAAGCCACTTATCCCCAGCATTCTGCGCATAATACGAGCGTACAGCCTCCATGCACTCATCAACAGTGACATGAGGGTCAATCTCCTCCAAAAACGTAGCCAAAGCAAAATCGTCGATAGGCATATTCCCGTGATGCAAGTTAATCTTCGTGAGAATAGCCGCTGCCTGTTTTGGCGTAATCATACCGTTGCCTCCTTCGCAAACGGGTTAATGCCTTGAGCCTCCAACTCAGCAAGATGCCGAATGTAGGCAAGATTGTGTTTCAGGTTTGCTTCACTCCTGCTCATCGGGCGTTCAGCGTTATGCCAGTCTTGGCAGTAGATTTCCTCCATGAAGTATTTGCTGAACCGTTTCACGTACTTCGGTTCGGTAGCGTTCACATAGTCGAGTGTCTGCGATACCAGCCACGAGAACGGGTCTACTGCTCCTGCTTTGTGTGCGTGCTGTTCGACTTTGAACCAGTATGCTTCCAGTAGGTTCTGGTTGTGGCTGGTCTCAAGGTCGAAGCGTGCTACGGGGTAAATGGCTTTGAGCCTCGTGGTGAGGTCGGCGAACTGTTGAGGGTTGTGTTTGGGGTAGGCAGTGAGTTCCGCACTGGGTTCGCTGTCTTGTGTGGGCGTGAGCTCAGTGTGAGAAATTTCCGGCGTGGGTTCGCTTTGAGGGTTAGGTTCAGATTTTTCGGTTTCGGATTTTTTTCTTTTAATATTTTCTTTTTTAATATCTATATCTTTATCTATTTCTTTATCTTTATCTTTATCTGCTATATAGGGGTTATTAGGGGCTACATGGGGGCTATCATGGAGGCTATCGCAAGAATCGAGTTCTGAATCACTCTCAGTTTTTTCCGTTTCAGAATGTGAGACATCCTTATGCTTCTTACCCCAACGTTTCATTGCTCCTCTGCGCCCAGCCTCGACAAATTTACTGCGTATATCTTGAGCATCGTTCACAGATATCTGATACTGCTCAAAGTCGTGAATCTTATATTTTCCAGTATCTAATAGCTCTATAAAATTCGCTTCCAATAATGCTTCGATGTCTTTTTCTTCTGCACCAAGAAATTGTTTCACAATAAAATCTGTAAAAATTCCATCGGTGTAATTATCTGAACAATAAGCCAAAGCGAATGTCCAAATATTGAGAGCATGGGGGTTTTGTTTGGAAAGTTCGTGTGCTTTTTGGTTCTGCCAAAATTTGACATTAAGTTTAGCGAATCGTTCATCTGTGAGTGTCATAAGAGTGTTTTCTTTCGTAAAAATAATAGGGGTCCGATAGGGGTTTGATAGGGATATAATAGGGGTCTGATAGGGGCTATATAGCCCCTATGTAGGGGCTAGTAATAGGTAGATTATTACCTAAACATTTGCTCAAAAACTCGTATACGCTTTTTTCTTATTTGCTTTAAGTTGAGCGCTTAGACCAGCTCTGTGACAGTCCTCCGCAAAAATACCGCGTTGATGCGGCAAAAAAGCCATGGTATTTCGCGTATCCGTTGATGGCAATTGATACTGCTCATAGTCATGAATCCTGTAACCACCATTCACAACATCCAACAGCCCAGCATTCACCAATACTTCAAGGTCATCAGGCTCAATATGCAAGTACTGCGCATTATCCCAATCATCAAACAACCCATCAGACATCCTGAAACTGCAATACGATAACGCCACCACCCATTTGAAAGCTGCCCGGTAGTGAGATTGCGCGAATTGCAACATTTTACGATTCAAGAAAAAATCGTTACTAATTTTCGCGTAACCAGAAAGGTTCTGAATGCCACTCATAAGTCATCTTCCTTAATCTAAAAACACGTCAGAACCGTCAGCCGACTGTGCAGAAACCTTGTCATACCAAGGCTTAAACTCAACAGCCTCACCATCATCATCGTGGCAGACAGGCTGCTCGATAACAGCTGGCTCAAAACGTCTAATACGCCACTTATCGTCAGCCTCACCTATAAGACCAAACTCGCGGAGCGTCTGAAAATCATCTTGCGTAGCTTGGAAAAACCGTTCAGCAATAAACCAAGTGAACGTATCCGTGTCGTGCGCTGCGCAATAATCCAAGGCAAGCAGCCACACACAGAAAGCGTGCGGATTAAGCTCGGCAAGCTGCAAAAACTGTTCGTTGTACCACAGGTTTGATGGCAATTTCACCGCCCGTGTATTAGTGTTCATGACCATGTTTTTCCCTCCAAAAACCACACCCCCTAGCTCGCGTGCGAATACTCCAATATTCACGTGCAAGGGTAGGAGAAAGTGTGGGTCAAATCTCGCGTGTAGAACACTCTAATAGTATCCTGTAGTTCAGGAAGCGTAAAACAGAAACACAAGCTGCCGCAAAAGCAATAAACAACAGTTTGCGGCGACAATCCGGACAATTACAGAAAAATCGGCTGACGTAATACTATACTGGAATAAACGAGAAACAACACACACTCTCTCGCTAACACACACCACAATATTTGAAGGGGAATATTATATGCGTAACAGCATTACCATATCCAACAATTACACGTTCCTGTACCGTGATTACATGGGCGTGAGTAGTCAAGGCACACACATGCACGCGATTATTCACAATCCAACAAGCAAACACCCGTATTTTCTCCTCGAAGTGGAGGAGGGGAAGCTCACTCCCATGAAAGTGGAGAACATTATTGTTGAATCAAAACAGTTCCCCTCGCTAGAGGAGGCAATAGCCCGCATGAACCTGCTAGGCACGTTTATTCTGCACCGTAAAGTCAGTGTATGCGCCGATTAGAACAGCTTATTCGCGAGTGCGGCAGACTGTATAAGAAATAGGCTCACACTGTTTTACAGCCTATAGTAGAAGCATACACGTATGGTTACGCGCTAAGGAGCATACTATTATGGAACAGATTAAAAACGAAGTACTGGAAACACTTACACGAATCCTCGAAGATTACCCTTACGAGGTGGATGTGCAGGTTGATGACGATTTGGTGGTTGTAGAAATTGGTACAGCAGCCACGGTCACCACGTTCAATCCGCGTCTTGTTAATCTCACCATGCTGATTGACGCTACTAACACGGTAGTTGCTATGAAGCTGGAGGATATAGCCGAAGAGCAAGAACAAGAGCTTGAAATCGGCTACTCGGCACAAAGTCTCTTGCCTTGGATACCAGACATGTTGGAAGCGTTCACCAGTCAAGGCATTGACAGCGCTTTTAACGTTTTTGACCGTTTCGAGGAAACAGAACAGTATTACTGTCGCGTGGAGATGGGAGAAGAGCAATGAGTATTGAACAGTTGCATTATGCGAAGGTTACGTGCGACCTATGTAAGAGAGCGATGCGTGAAGAAGAGTGTGGGGGTGAGGACTGCTACGGGTTGGCACACTATCTCGGCACCTGCAAGTATGAGGAGTACGGTTGGGTTGTGCGACCGTTTTTCGTGCGTTGCCCCTCATGCTTGGATAAGCAAGTGAAGAAGCTGCAAACCCGTGTCAGCACTCAGGTCAAGCGTGTGTTTGAGGATTGCCCCTATCGTATTACGACCACTGTGGAACATAGACGTGTAATCTGCACGATTGCTACTGAAAAGCAAGTACGCAGTGTTCGTGTAGCCGTGGAGCTACCCGGGTGGGTGGAGGAGATACAACTAGCCGACCAACAGGCATATGAAGGGGTAACTATAGACGACCTCTTTATTGATATTGGCAGCATGGTAAGCCACTTGCCTGAGATTATGGAAGAACTCGAAGAGTTCGGTGTCAGTGACGCGGCAGCCATGGCGAGGGACATTTTCCGTCCGTTAGAAGGGCTGAGACGATGATAGTAGAGCAGGCGCTCACCATGGCGGAGCAGACTGCCTGCTCGACGCTTGAGCGCCTGCTCCGCCCTTACGTGCCTGAACAGTATCCGATTACCGTGTCCCTACTCGACAAATTAGAGTTTCGTATCATGGTGGGTGACGTAACGGGCGTGGCTGTGGAATTGGAAACAAGCCACCGTGCTGATGATATCGTGTGGTGGGTGCGCATGAAAGCGACTGGAAAACCCAATATTGGACAAAGTATCCGCCAACAGCACCTACGTGTTGATGACATTGCGCCCAATTTTGCTCAAGTGCTTTACTTACTGGAACAAGAGCAAACAAACCTTGCTTTGCACGCGCTTTGTGCCCAACCGGGCGTAGTAATACTTGAACCTAATAAAGGAAACATAAAACTATGAGCAACAATATTTTCAAGCGAGTAGAGGCAGCAGCCCGACAGGCGCGAGAGTACGCTTTCGTGCACGAACTGCGCTACTATACTCCTCAACAGTACGATATTAGCGTGGATGCAGACATGTTCGGCGACTACACCATGCTCATTGGCGAAAAGGAATCGTCCTATATCGAACTCACTACAGAAGACGAGGTTGTTACCAAAATTATTGTCGGCAACAAAGATGGCGCACTTGTCAAACACGGTGAGTTCATTCTTGAAGGGTTAGCCAACAACTTTGAATACACGCTTGAGTTGTTAAAACAAGGCATGGTGAACGAAGCACTCACAGCTATTGTCGAATGATAGCGCGTTTAAGACCTGCAACAATAAACAGGAGGAAACATAAAACCATGAGCAGCTATATTTTCGAGCAAGTAGAAGAAGCAGTACAACAAGTAGTCCAACAAAAACTCGAACAACTACTATGCCCCTACGTACCCGAACCGTACTTCATTACGGTGGATAAAGACTTGTTCAGCGACTACACCATCACCATCGAAAACACAGGTGGCGCATACATAGAAATCGCCATGGATGAAGATTATATCGACACTATTTCCGTTGGTGTCGGTAGTGCTACAGGCTTAGGCAAAGATATTAACGAAACCGACCTAGCGCTTGACGACATTGTAGACAATATCAAAGAAGCGCTCACGCTGGTGGAACAAGACGAACTAGATGACGCAATGAAAGTGCTCACTGACCTCTAATGAGAAAAGACTATGCTTATGTTAATCAATCAAGCAATTATCACGCCGTATATTCCAGACGGCTACACGCTTGCCATCGAGGAACGGAACAACGGTAATACGAGTATAGATATTGAGCGCGAATACTCAACCCGTATGAAATACTTGCTCACCATCACGGTAAACGGCAGGCAAATAATCCAGTACCTCGGGTTTGCTGTACACAACCTTCGTGATACACCAGCACGCATGAACAATACGCTCTACGCGATTGGTAACTGGATTGAGCCGCTAGAGGACATACTGCCAAGAATTAAACAAGCTATCGCCTATCTTGAGCAGGAACAAATCCGTCAAGCATTCCGACACCTCATCTAACAAGGAAGCACCTATCATGCTCGACCAGCTGTACGAAAAACTGGAGACTGTAGCGCAGCACGATATGCACGCCATGCTCCAATCATACCTACCAAAACATGCCACTATAGTGGTTACTCTCGAAGGCGCACGCCAGTGCAGTATCCTCATCGGCACGGATTTAACTGACACACCACCATGGGTGTGTATCGACCTAGCTTGCGTGCAAGACATCGTAACCAGCATGAAGCTGTACTACGCGAGAGAAGGACTATCAGAAAAACGCACTATCCCCACCAGTCAGCCATTACTTGTCGTGTTGTTGTGCGAGAAAGCCGTGATGTTTTGAACGTCACGGATGAATCGCTATGAGGCTTGTTTTTGGTGTGTAATGTATTGTTTCACTGTTTTTTCACTACTGTTTCCTACGGTTTCGCAATAGTAGCCGCCTGACCAGAGTTTATGGTGTTTCCCCCAATAGTAGTGTTGTAAATGGTCGGCGTATTGTTGCCATAAGGCGTGTGTAGTGAGCTGTTTTATTCTACTGACAGTTTCGCTAATGGTTTTGTTTGGGGGAATGCTGATGAGCATGTGCACATGATTGCCGTCTCCTGTGTTGATTTGATGTATAGTGAAAGCTGATTGTTGTTCTACTTGGTTTATGCTGGTAATGACGGCTTGTTCTATTCCCGCTAAGGCTTGTTTTCTGTATTTTGTGACAAGTACAATATGGTATCTTGTACGGACTTTTGCTGAGGCTTTTGCCTTGTATTGAGTGTTGTTCATTTGGGTATCCAATCATGTATACTTAATGCTAACAGCATTATACAAGAAACGGAGGTGTTAGCATGACTGTTCGTCTTATTGGCTCACCGCGCACCACCTCCGAAACTGCAAGACTTGCTAAAAACCAGCAAATAAAACAATCAATCAAAGCAACAAAAGCACGCCGTAAAACACAAGTATGCTCAACCTTTGACCTTAAAATAGTCACCAACAAACTCTCACGAACACAACGAGAAGCACTCACTAGGGTATTTCTCGAAGCAAAATGGTTATGGAACGAATGTATTGCTAGCGGCAACCCATTCACATACCAGCCAGCCAGCAGCGTCACAGTAAAAACCCATTCAGGAACAATCGAACAACGAGAATACCACGTACTCGGCTCTCAAATGAAACAAGCGCTCGTAAAAACTATACGCGCTAACATTAAAACCCTCGCCACACTCAAACAGCAAGGGAAAAAAGTAGGAGCAGTCGGATTCACAAAAGCAGTCACAGCACTCGGGTTGCCGCAACCTGATACCACGTATAAAATACGCGGGCAAAAAGCCCGTATACAAAACATTCCCGGCTGGGTTCGAGTACGAGGCGTAAGACAACTCGAAGGCTGGGAACAAGCCAAAGCCAACCTTACCAGCGAAGCAGACGGATGGCATCTACATGTCACCTGCTACATGAACAAGGAGGAATACGCTCAACGCCGTGAAGCAAAAAACCTAGCGCCACAAGCCAACACCATTATCGGCATCGATATGGGGGTGAAAACCTCAATCACCTGCTCAGATGGCACTGAATACAACGTGATGATTGGAGAAACAGACCGCCTCAAACGCAAACAAAGAACGTTGCGGCACAAACACAAGGGGTCAAACAATTATCGCCGTACCAAACACGCCATAAACCGAGTCTACCAGCGCCAACAGCATAAACTCAATAATGCTGCCAACCAAATAGTAGCCAAACTACTGCGCAACCAAATTGTGTTTATGCAAGACGAACAGATTAAACAATGGCAACGCCGATATGGAAAAACAATCCAACATAGCGTACTTGGTCGAGTAAAAACTCGACTAATACGACACCATGAGCAAACCGTAGTACTCTCAAAATGGGAGGCTACTACACAACTGTGCCCCATCTGCCATGAAAAAACACGCACGCCACTCACCCAACACACCTACCGTTGTGAGTATTGCAACTATACCGCGCCACGCGATATTAAAGCGGCGCAGAGCATGGTATGGATAGGGCAGACAGAATACGCTCAACAAATACCCTTGGAACGAGGGGAATATAAGCCTGCGGAGAACGCATCGGAGTCATACGCAACTAATCTACGTATGTTCTCCACGCGCTCAGTGAAACAGGAAACCGTTGCGGTTTCAACCCAACGGTAGTTCATGCGCTGAACCAGTTTCTTCGCGGAGCATTAGACTAACACGATGTGCGGCAGCCCCAAAGAGAACATGCACCATCAAGTTTCACAGCCTACAATAAAAGGCATGAGCATTAAACAAAAAGCACACATTCTCGCAGCAACAATAGTCACCCTAGCAAGCGGAATCATATACTGGCTGAGCATCACCATGGCGAAACCAATCAGCCTCACCCTGTTCTTATCCGCAATACTGTTATTGGCTTGCAGTGTAGCAATGGTGGCTATCGCCACGCGCGCTACCGGCAAGCAGGTGACCATACTGCTTGAGGATATAAATCTTGACCTCATGGCGCTCGGCGTGATGGTGGTGAGCGCGCTGCTCGTTGTCGTGTTCGCTAGTGTTGCGCCCATGGTGGGGGCGGGTTTCTTCGCATTGTTTACCATGTGTGCGACAACCCAGTTAGGCGTGCTTATTGGACTGCGCGGAAGAAGGTGATGGTATGAGGGCGCGGTTAAAGCTCATAGTGTACGCCATGCTTACCGTGGTTTGTGCCATGGTTGAAGCATGGCTTCTATGGAAAGGATTCAACCCACAAGCACGGTTATACAACGCGCACGTGCAGTCAGTTTTGGATAGCTTACACGCAAGCACGCAAGACCTGCTCATGATTCTTGTTCTATTAGCAGCTATCGCTACGGGGACGGCAAGCTACCAAGCATATTGCAAGTTCATCGACCTTGTGGACGCTCATACTGCTAACAAGACTGCCGAAAACGTAATCTATGCAACGCTCACCACGCAGCCACTCGCGCTCATTGCGTTTATACTCGTCCGCTCTCAAGGTTACGAGAGTATAGTGTTATGCGTGCTACTTGATGCCTTTATTGTGAGTGCAACCATTATTGATGGAATGTTCCCTTATGCGCTTTCATGTCGTTTTAAGTATTCGACCGATGAGGAATAATATGCAACCGTTACAAGCACTCGACTACGTGTACTACAAGCAAACGCTCACTAAATTGTTGCGCGGGTACGAGGATAAAACATTCCGCACTGTGTGCACACTCCTCAACAACCCGAACATGCCATTAGTGGACGCGCTCGACCAACTATACAATATTGCCGAACAGTCAAGGCGCAACGAATACTACTACCAAAACCAATGGTTCACCCAGTTCGCCCAACACCAAACCAGCGTGAGCGTACTCAGGCAAAACTGGGCGGGAAGATGTGTCGCTGACCTTATCGACTGCGAGCGTGGTGAGGCTATCGAGATTAAAAGTGACCTTGATAGTTTCGCGCGGCTTGAGCACCAGATTGCCCAATACTTTACGGGCTTCACGCATGTGAGTGTGTTAGCTAAAGATGAGAAGATACGTGAACTGTGTGGACTACTTGAGCACATGCCTTGCGGTGAACGGGTGGGTGTGTATGCTATGCACGAAGCGGGCGATATTAGCGCGGTGCGTGAGCCGCGCATGGTTATTAAGTATTTGAAGCAGCGCACTATCTACGCCATGCTACACCAGAAAGAAGTGGAAACGTTGCTGGCTCAACGCGACCCTAGTTTCCAGCCATGCAACAGTTACGAGCGGTACGAACACTATTATCAAAAGTTTTCTACTACGAGTGTGCTTGTGAACCAGCGCGACATGACACGCATTATCACCGAGCGTTCACGGCGCAACATCAACGCCATAAAAACACTACCACCATCCGTGTGGTCAGCAGCATACTTCCTACCTGACAAAGAACTGCAAACTCTACTCAGCATGAGCACCTAACCGGTCAAGCTGACGCTCCACCTCCTCAAGGCTTACTGTTTCAAGTTTGCCCGCACGATAATCCTCAACCATTTGCAACAACACTTCAACATCCATGCCAACAACCATACCAGACCCAACCATGTTAGCTTGCCACCACACAGCAAACGCTCCTATACTAGACCGTAATACACAACCCTACCTCCCCAACCCCATGAAAGACCCCAAATAATGCGCACAACAAAACCAAAACGCGACAAACACAACAAGCCACGCGACATGTGGAACACCAAAAAAACAAACCAAGACTGGGAAGATGCACGCATCCTAGCCATAGAAACAGGACACCACATCAACGGCACAGCAATCCTCCTCATCACCCTCATCATCATCAGCATCACAGCACTCACCATCAGCATGAGAGTAGGAAGCCAAGTCACCGAAAGCATCAACAACATCACCAACTACGTCAAACGCGGCGACACCGGAACACCCGGTAGAACACAAGCCACTGAAAACGTATACCAGTGGCTCAACAACAGCGAAAATCCACCATTCCCAACAGGCATAGACAGCTACCAGTATGTGCGCGGCAACAAAGTAAAAGAATGGACAGACAACAACGGCGACACCAACAGCTGGTGGAGCCACGAGTTCACCATACTCGTCCACGGGTCAAACATTCCCCGCACCATAAGCCAACTCGTACAAGTCACCAACAACATCCCCACCGTGATAGGGCAGCCAACCATCCTACCCATCCAAGCGGCAGGCGAAACCAACACCATGATAAGCAAACCAAACGGGTACAGAGAACTCGACCCCACACCAACCATCAGCAGCATGGTCGAATCATGGAGCAAAGCCTACCTCAGCACAGACAGTAACGCACTCACCGTGCTTGTCAGCGACCCCAACAGTGAACACGCCTACGCTCCAGCAGGGTTAGGAGAGTGGGTGAGTAGCAGCGCCGACTGGATGGTAGCATCCACCAGCAGTGGAGAACCCGCCAGCGATGAGGAAGCCAAAAACCCAGAGTATGCGATTGCGCAAATCAGCATCAATTTCAAACCCACCGGCTCAGAACGCGCCACCGTAGGCACGCAAATGCTCGTGCTCGTGAAAAACCCCACCTCGGGTAGCGCGCGCATCGTGGATTGGGGAAGTAACGGGGCTGTCACCACGCTACGCCCGTTCGCTCACGCTGTAGACAAAACCATGATTCCAACATTCGATGATGAAAACAAAATTAGCCAGCTCATGCAGCAGAAGGAGCAGAACAATGACGGACAACAACAATAAGCCGACGTTCAACGAGTGGCTGAGTGAAAACAATTACGGGCGCGGTAAAATCCTCGGCGAAATCATTGTGGGTGCTCTCGCAGTCGCGCTGATTGTCACCATTATTCAAGGCGTTATGTGAGGAGGGGTTACTGATGCGTGGACGACACCCGTTTCTACAGTTTATAGGCGGTCTCATTGTGGTGATTATTCTACTGATTGTGGCTGCTATCCTGTTCGGGCAGCATGAGGGAGTGCATCGGCTACTGCCTGAAATTCCGTGGGTTACGTGGGAGCAGCTCATGCACTCGAAGGGCGGCGCGTAAACCATGGTTGAGAGTGTGCGGTTCGAGGCAGGCGGGGAGCGGTATCTTAACCGGCTTATGAGCGTGCTGTTTTTGCTTATCATGCCCGGTTCAGTGCTGTTTTTGCTCAGCAACTGGTGGTTTCCCGCCACGTCTCACACAATTTGGGTGCTGCTCGCGCTCATTGTTTTCCCATGCATACTACTGCTCGCGGAACAAGCGCTCTACGGCAATGTGGTGTTTGCTGAGGATGGCATGTATTGCAGGCAGCGGTTCGCCAAGCGGAAAAGAGTACCGTATGAGCAGGTGCGCGTATTGAGTGTGCATGGTAATAGTGACGGGACAGCGAGTTTCAGTGTGGAGGATGAGAACCACACGGTTATCTTCCAGCAAAACCTTGAACTTGACGATAGCCAGACGTTGAGCATGTGGAGGCTCGTGCGCGAGCATGTGCCAGCTTCACGTATCATCCCGTTTAGCGATTGGATGCTGGTGGAGCGTTTGGATATTATGTCCCGCTCCCGGTAGACGGAAGAGTGTATTTTTTACACTTTGCTTATTTTTTTATGGTTAAAGTGTAGGAAATACACTTTTTAATATTGCGAACTCGAACAAGAACGGATAATGCCAACAACCATGGATACCACGATTCTCTGCCCAGTGTGCGTTCGCGGGCACGCCACCACGAGCACAACACTTGAAGGACATTACGCGCCCAACCAAGGCAAGCCAGTCATGATATGGTTCCGCGCATGGTACGCCGAATGCTCTAACACGGCTTGCCCGGCACGAACCTTCTACCCGCAGCCGAGCGAGCAGAGCGCCTTGTATGCGTTCGAGCATCATGATTTTCTCTTGAAGCGCCCGGTCACTGATTTGGAGACGGGACGCTTGCTCACACCAACAGACCAATGGCTGGAACACCAAATAGGTAGTTTGGTGGCGGGCGGGTACTCGAAGCGCCGGCTTAAACAGTTAGGATTGCCGGACGATACACTCGGCAAGCTGCTTATTGCGCGGGAGCTTAAACAGTTAGAGCGCAAACCAATATTGCGCGTTTAACAACGCTTACGCCGTGGAAATAATTAACCATTAGTGATAATGCTTTTATACGCTTATGCGGCAGACAGTGTAAAATTTGCATGACTGTATCCTGTATGATACAGTACGTGTATGGAAATACGCACCACAGCAACGTTCGACCAATGGCTTAACACCATGAAAAACATTGCTGCAAAAACACGAATTATCGCAAAAATACAGCAATGCCAACAAGCAGGACAACTCTTCGGAGACATTAAAAGCGTAGGAGACAACGTACACGAAATGCGCTTCCACTTCGGAGCGGGATACCGAATCTACTACACCCAACACGGAAATACTCTTGTTATCCTGCTTGCTGGAGGCGATAAAAGCACCCAACAACGGGACATCAACAACGCAAAACAGTTAGCACAACAATTATCCGAGAACTAAGGAGTGGTCACAAATGGAAACACAACCATGGGACGCAAGCAAATACCTTAACACTCAAGAAGATAAAATAGCCTACCTCAACGCTTGCATGGAAACAGGAGACGCGCAACTTATTCAATCAGCCATAGGTGATATCGCAAAGGCACAAGGCATGAGCACCATCGCGCAGCAAGCAGGCGTAGGTAGAGAAAGCCTGTATAAAAGTTTAAGCAAGAACGGAAACCCATCATTCCAAACCATGCTTAAGGTTATTCAAGCCTTGGGTGGTACGCTTACAGTTGCGCCGTTGCCAGCGTAACAGGCTACAGCAGATTGAAACGAGTGCCTGTGCGGTAGGCTGCGTGTGTGATTGCGCCAACTAAACACCACCCGTATTATGGATAATGTACGCAGCCACATTATGCTCCTTAAGGCTGGGTATGCAGAACATCCGAGGCTAAGCACTCTTTCACTAGCGTTTAGCCTCCTTTTTTATGCTCAACTATCCCGAATATTGCGTGTCGTACAGCCTAGGATTAGCGTGTCCACGTGCGGGAAACTCTGAACGCGCGTACACTAGGCGAGTGGAGAAAACATGCACCTTCTCCAGTACTCTGGCGCAATAGTGGAAAGGTTGGAACAAAACCATGCCTTAGGTTTTGTTCCAACCTTTTTTGCGTATGCAACATGCCCAAAAGCACGGCAAACCCCACGTGTAGCGTGTCGAATGCGCAAAACCACAACAGCGTGTACGCTTAACAAGTGAGGAAAATCCCCTTCAAAAAATTCCTCTACTTCAATTCAACCCTGAACGTGCTGCTAGGTTTCTTCCCCGAACGCTTCACCTAGCAGCACCCTCTCACCCTTTGAGGAGCCTAGTATGGAAAACTTGAACATTGTCCGTCTCAACATTGATGAGGACAGCTGGCATGAACTCCAGCACACGATGATTGCAAGTAGCGAGCATACCCCAATGCTTATGTGCACACCATTCATGGCTGACGGTGAGACTGTAACACCGGACGGCATGGTCTTGTTCGATGAGCAGGACAATTATCTTGGTGCCGTGCTGGTTGCTTACGACATGAAAATTCCTGAGGGTTTAAGTGTTCGACTGGTTGCCCGATTGATGAACATGTCCGAAGAGTATTTGTTAGAGCGCTATGATGGCATGTTTGATGACAGGGAGCGGACTGTGACTACAGTGGTTGTGTACGTTTTAATGCCAGTGTTAGCTGCGAGTGAGGATGATGCGTTGCGTGTGTTACTTCGTATTCTTGACGCGGACGAATAAAATATTTTTTGACATAAGGTAGATTATCGGCGTTATGATTGTATGGTGTTGTGCGGCATGAGCATCAATGAGTTCCCTCCTCACGTTGAGGCAACTATATTAAAGCTCGTAACCCACAACGCTAAACACTTTTTTAGGAGGAGAAACAATGGGTGACGTTACAGAACAGAATACTGAAACTTGGGCGCAGGTTGTGGACACGACTGAGCATGTGATTAACATGTTGAACGTGCTCACCGTGTTTCTTGACCGTCAGCGCGAGCAACTACCAGCAGCTGATAGTGATGATGATGCTGTGCGCCTGCTTCGTGAACTCGGTTTAGATGTGCTTAAGGTGAATACACGCGCGTATGCGATTAAGCATGAGGCTTCCCGTAGGATTTGCTAACTATCCCGCATGTTTTCAGGTTTTTTTCAGAATAGTATCGTATAATATTAGATTGTAGGACATGGTTAGTCTTACTGCGTGTAATAATTGTATAGTGCTGGAAGATTCCAAAGTGTGACGTTTGGTTTTCTTTCTTTATTTGTGTGTTATTAAGCGCCTACGGGTGCTGCCATTTCGTCTACCTTCCAGCACTATTCCTCTTTATTTTTTGGGTTATGCGCGTGTGAGTGCGCTTACACGCTGCGGCGTAACACCAACAATACTCATGAATGTGCCCTAACAATGTGTCCATATAAAAAAATGGAGTGAGCATCATATTAGATGCTCACTCTTGTGAGGAAATGGAATGCCAGAGAACTTCTATATTCCATAGAACTTTTTGTGAATTCCCATTCAATTACTAGTGATGAATAGGGACATCTTTCCATTGTGCCCAACATGCATCATCGCATTCAATGCCGTGTCCTCCGCCGATGAAGCCTACAGAGCTGTTGTTTGTTGGTGGGGTGCTTTGTTGTGGTGCGCTGTAGTTTCCGCCTCCACTGTTGCGCGGGGCTGTGTATCCGCCGCCGGAGTATCCTCCACTATTGTATGAGTATCGTGGCGCGTTGTAGGTTTGTTGTGCTTGCGCAGCTGCTGCTTGGCGTGCAGCCTCCTCTTCTGCTGCCTTGCGTGCTGCTTCCTCGTCTGCTTGGCGTTTCGCTTCCACTGATGCGTTTACGGTGTTGATGGCGTTGTCTAGTTTTGCTGGCTCGTCCTGCAAGGCTTTCAACGTGGCGTTCTTGTTGGCGAGGATTTTGTTTGCATTGTCGATGGCAGCCTGCAACTGGTCACGGGTCGCATTATCCGCCACTTTACCATCTGAATCAGTGAGTGACTGTTGTGCAGCATTCACTTTGTCGGTCAGGGTTTGTTTCGCGTCTGCAAGCTGTTTCGCAGCAACTGATGCGTTTACTTTCTTGATTGCTTTATCTAAGGCTTCACGCAGTTTGCTGGCAGTATCCTTATCCTGCACGTAATCCTGCTTCACACCCAACACCTGCCACAACAGCGCCTGATTCATGTCCTGTTGGCTGACCCCAAGATTAGCTTTCGCATCATCCAACGCTTGTTTGAGTTCGGATAGTACTTTCGCGTCAGTGACCTTACTCTTATCCAACTTAGCGAGAGGAGTAGCTGTGTTCACACTCTTAACAAGCTGCTTATCCATGCTCTGCGCCTGCAAATACATGCTCTCCGCAGCACGATTCTCATGCGCAGTCACCCCAGCATACACGCCACCAGCAGCCAACAGTGCGACAATAATGCTCCCTGCAATAATTGCTGTGCGCTTCCGACTTCCCTGTGGCGCCACACCAGCAGATGGAGGAGTATCCTCAGCATTCTCATCGTTGGTAGACTGCTCATCCTCTACCGAGGTGATTACCGTGGTCTCATCCTCTTGTTTAATGCTCGCAGTGGTATCCTGTTCTACCTTACGTTCTTCACGTACCTCTTCTGATACCTGTTCGTTTGTTTGCTTGTTTTCCATTTCAGGTTCCCCCAAAATCCTTTCCTCTTCCACACGCCCCTAAGCGCGTGTACATGTATATTACGCTACCAGCATCAACAGCGGCAACACAACCTGTCAAACCAAAAACACAACAGCCGCAAAAAAGAGCAAGGCAACAACGCTCGCACCAAGGCATTTATATCTTATGCGATACCATATTGGCATGGAAACAAATCCATGGGACGCGAGCAAATACCTCAACAGTCAAGAGGACGCTATTGCCTACCTTAACGCTTGCACAGCAACAGGAGACGCACAGCTCATTCAAACAGCAATAGTCGATATTGTTACAGCACAAGGAATGGTCATGCCACTAAAAAATTTTGAACAACACCTCGCCGAACAATACCCCACACAAGAAGATAAAAACCGTCTAGAAGCAGCAGGACGCGAACTTGACGCAGCATACATGCTCATGAAAGCTAGAGAAGCGGCAGGCTTAACCCAGCAAGAATAGGCAAACAGGGAAACATTATGGCAACCACACGCATTGAAGGCGACCTCATCATCACTACACGCGAAGGTGTAGAAGCGCAAAACTACATGAACAAACTCCTCAAACAAGCAACACACTCACAAACACTAGAAGAAGCAAATATTAAGCTAGTAGGTCGCCCACGCACCATGTAGATAAAGCACGTACTCTAGGTGCTGTGCGCTAAACAACACTTGGGTTTGTAATAGATATTGCAGTATGGTGGCGTGCTACTTCCTCTCACCTTTGGGTGCTGGAAACTAGAGACTTTTAGAGGTTGGCTGCCTACTGTAGAGCGCATAATCTGTCCTGATGAATACCTAGGGAGGCTCATATTTTGAGCCTCCCCCCTATAAAACATCTGTACGCTCTTATAGTAAATCCTTCATCATGTTCTCAACGCTATCGTAGGTTTTTCCAATACTTGGGTCTTGTTTTCTCCTACGCACCTCATCTATAGCTTCGATAGTTTCTGCATTAGGGGTCTTAGGCGCTCCTGCACCGAGATGAGAACCTGAATACATGGTACCATCAGACAGCTCAAAGTCGCCTCGCTCGAAAGGGGCAGCCATTTCATCGAGCATTTCATCAGTTACATGATGCTTACGCATAAATCGCTCAATATCCACACTTATCTCCTTTCCACTCCAACCCTAACAGTATTTTCCTGCTTGGCGGTGTCATATCGTGGCTGTTCTGCAAGTGGTCTACCAGCAAAAATGTCATCAAGGTCACTGACCTCAATTTGACGATGTGGTAGCGCTACCACATGCTCCCCTAACTGTGGAGTATGTTCAACAAAATAGTCACTCATAGCCTCGTAACGTTCCTCTTGATTCATAGCCTTCTCCTTTTTAGTGAGTTACCCACCTTAACTATTCAGTGCTGCTGGCTAGGCTGGATATACACTTGGTACACAGCATTACGAATGAGCTGACTGCGCGTTTGACCTACGCTTTTACTAATGGAATCCAATATAGCAATCCAATCATCAGTGAATCGCGTATTAATTCCTTTTGATTCCTTACTAGGCTGTCCTAGGCGCGGTCTGCCCTGCGATAGCCTATGCACCGCTTCTTCTATCGTTGGCGCATCATCAGCAGCAACCATAAACATGTGCTGGAGCATTTGCTTAGATTCTTCACCCTCATAGTGCGTAGCCTTTGATTCATCAAATTCATATTCTTTCATGAGCCTGCTCCTAGTGTAGATATTTTCCTTGTACCGCATTGACATGGAACACATGTATGCGTCCATTTCTTTCTTGTCTCATAACTATTTCTATGTATGGGACGAGTGGGTCTCCATGATGTTTGCCGATGAATCGCACGTATGTTTGACCATTCTCCATGTACATGTCGTGGCTTATAGGGTGTTGTACTGCGTAGAGTACGTCATCGAGCGTGTAGCCATGTTTGCTGGCTGATGTTTCAAATTCGATGCCTCTGTCTAGTACCATACTAGTATTGTATCACAATAATGTATCACAATAATGTGGTGTATTAAAACAACTCAACCATCCTGCCACCGAATAGCGGCACGGTCAATACGTTCTCCGGTTAAAGAAAACGTCTCGACAAGTCGAACATACTCAATACAATGAATGCTGTCGAAGGTAACAGGTCACATCTCCCAAAGCTGGTGCGCTGGCACAAGATAGACTTACAGGGAGATGGTTGCATTCGGCGAGGCGCTTGTTATTCGCGTCTCTTTCTCTTAGACTTGACTCCCTCCCCCGACTGAAGTCAAGGGATTCCTCCCCTCGCAGGGAGGAGTTTCCTGTAGGTTTAGACGATTCACACTCTGTTGTTCACCGGAGTGTCGCTTCGGTGAGGCGTGAATCCCCGCAGGCTCGAACCGCCAGTCCGGCGGATAGTATGTTTACGGCGGCGTTCAGGTCGCGGTCTTGCACGGTATGGCAGTATGGGCATTCCCATGTTCTGACGTCCAATGTCTTCCTGCCAGTGTTTTTGCCGCACGTGTGGCAGATTTGACTGCTGGGATACCATTGGTCGATGACTGTGAGTTGGCGTCCGTACCATTCGGCTTTGTATTCGAGCATGGTGCGGAATTGTCTCCAAGCCGCGTCCCGGATGCTTTTGTTCAGACCGCTTTTCGCCCTCTGCCCGTTGGGGAGGTACTGTCCCGAATTGTCCGGGTCAGTTTTCGGCTTGCAGCGTCGGCTCATGTTCGCGACAGCCAAGTCCTCGATGACAACCGTTTGGTTTTCACGGATGATTCTGGTCGAGAGCTTGTGGAGAAAGTCTGTGCGACTGTCCTTGACCTTCACATACGCCTTAGCCACCTTCAACCGGGTTTTCCGATAGTTATTGCTTCCTTTCTTCTTCCGGGCGAGTTTTCGTTGCGCCAGCCGAAGTTTCTTCAAGTGTTTTCTCAAGTATCGTGGATTGTCGATTTTTTCACCATTGCTGAGGATAGCGAAGTGTTCCAATCCCATGTCGATGCCGACCATGTTTCCATTCTTGGCTGGTTGGAGGATGACATCTTCGACCAGTATGCTGACGTGCCAACGTCCAGCCGCGTCCAAACTGACCGTCACACTGGACGGTCGGCTTTCGCGTGGCAGGGTGCGCGACCAACGTATATGCAATGGTTCGCGCATCTTCGCCAACGTCAGCGTCCTGCGCTCCCCATCCCATGTGAATGCGGAGACGGTGTAGGTGGCGGAACCGCCCTCGTGTTTCGCTTTGAATCTCGGATAGGAGCCGGTCTTGTCGAAGAACCTCTTGAATGCGGTCTGCAAATGCCGTAGCGATTGTTGCAGTGGGACGGACGACACTTCCGTCAGATAGGAGTGTTCCTTGGTCTTCTTCCAAGCGGTGAGCATTCGGCTCGTGTCCTTGTAGCCGACCTTCTCCCGGTGGAGTGTCCACGCGGTCGAGCGTGCGTCCAAAGCCATATTGTACACCTTGCGGCAGCATCCCAGAGTACGACGAAGCATATTCTCCTGTTCCGTCATGGGGTAGAAGCGGAACCGGTATGCCCGCTTTACTGTCTTGGTGTTCATGTTTCCATTATAGCACCCTCTTTTACATATGTGAGCTAGAATTGTAAAAGAGAAGCGCCTTATATCCCCCGGCTAAAGCCGGAGGTTTTACGGCGCAACACATAAGAGGGCGACACTATTCAAGTCTCGCCCTCCTTTTTGTATGCAATAGCTCGCTCTTACTGTCTGTCTTTGGTTGTCGTGTTGCGTTCGTTTTGTATTACAGTCTATAATTAAAGCAAGCACAATACTCGTCTCTCAACCCATAGTCCCCTAACCGGTTACGCGGGTTGGCGCGTGCTGTGCAATATCGACCATATTCTAAGCACATTTGGAGGGTGCATGGAATCCCCAACAGAAAGAAACAATACAAGCAAGTGGAGTAAAGCATGGAAACCCGTGGTGGCTTCGGTGCTTGCTGTTGCCACGCTCGGTACTGGCGCTGTCGCCGCGTATGCTGCGGGTGAGGGCGACCATGGTGATGGTGCTGGTGGTGAAGCCGTCCCGATGAGCATCATGTGGGAGTATAAGGATGATGCTTCCGGCTCATTCGGTTCTGCCGCTGACCCGCAGAGCGTGGTGAATGCGTTTAATGCGGCTGGTATCACTATCAAAAATGGTGGCATGGATAGGATTAGGACGACTTTAGAGCGTGCTCGTGTTAAGTGCGCAACCGGGTTCATGGCTCGTCACCCGAATCAGGGTGACGGTGAGTGCCGTGTTGTAGCTGTGGGTGCTCCTATTCACGCGGGTAAGCGCTCATGGGATGAAAATTTAGCTTGGACACCCCGTGACGATTGGAAGAACGCATGGGACACTCTCGTTAAACCCAACAAATACAACTACGGTGGTCTACGACCATACATGACATCACAACCATTCGATGACGACCCCGGACGCAGCGTAGACAGCATCGCCTACGAACAAATGCCAGACAGCACCGGCAAAGACAAGCGCAACCTCATCATCATCGTACTCGACAAAAACCAGCCAGCACCACCAAACTACCGCCTACACGTGGAAACCGACCGCGCCGCAGCAAGCCAATACAAAGTCGGCGACACCAACCCCGTAGCCGACACCATCCACACCAAGCCAGTCAGCCCACAAAACGGCAACGAGCAAATGGATGTCAAACCAGAAAACATCAACGCCACTGTATGGTTGAACGTTGATACTGATGACAAGTTCTACCTCACCAAGCCACAAGCCGTATCCAAACAAGTAACCCTACCCAACAACGGCACCACCAAAAGCCCAGACTTCACGCCAGCGGACTTCGGGTGGAAAACATGGCAAAAAGGCACCTACTGGTTCGACATTGACGTGCCAAAACAAGGCAACATGGACAGTGCGGTAAACACCAACGACCGTGACGGTAGGGAAATGTTCGATGTGGTAGAAGAGCCACCAACCGAACTCACCAAAACCATCGACAAGCCAGTATCCGCAAGCCGCATGACCAACACCACGCGCATCACCACTGGTACGGGTCGTGGTGGCTATCAGATGACGATTACCGACCATATCAACCCTAACGGTATTGACTACAGTATCAGCAACATGAAGGTTACTGATTTGACCGACAAGAAAGATGTTACCAGCCAGTATCAAACCACGTGGGATAAGAATGCGAACACGGTTACCGCAGTCTACAATCCAAACAATGGTACGCTACCATTCAAAGAAACGGATATGCTGCCATTGAACCATAAGATTGAGTTCAGTTTCGGCGTGACTGTGGATAAGCCATCTGATTTTAAGCAGGTGAAGGATACGGCAGACCGCACGTGGAATCACGAGCCAGCAGTTTCCACTGATGAGAAGCGTTTTGACACGTGGCAGCCTAAGCCTGATAAGTCTTGGATTAGGTTTGATAAGGCTTCGGGTAAGTGGCAGGCGGTTATCGACCCTGAGCATAGTAACGCTACGGGCGCGGACACGATGACCTTTTTGGACGGCGATAAAGTAGGCTCCGTGGTGAACGGCACTATCGGCAAGAACCTGATTGCCGCCCCAGAATCCCTCACTTTGACTGACGACTATAAGAACGCGGACTACGTGTGGGACACCGTTAAGGATGTTAAGCAGATGCGCGTGTACGAGGCGGACGCGGACACTGACCGTAAGAGCAGTGTCGCAGACATTATTAACACGGGCAAGGATGTGACCAGCGAGTGGAATATCACGGTTAAAGGCACGGTGGTGACCGCTACCGCCAAAGCCTCCTATCTCAAAGGCTTGAAGGGTCTCACCAAGGCTAAGCAAATCACCCTCTTCATCCCGGGAACCATTAACTTGGCGAACGGTAAAGGCGCAGCACAAGCACGCAAAGACTTCGGCAAGCAGCCGGGAGACGAACTCACCACGTGCGTAAACCCAAACACTGGCAGTGATGTTAATGGCGGTAAGCTCTCCAACAGTGGCGCAGAACAACTCAACAACCACAATGTCGCCACCAACGAGCCTCATATTTGCGTATACACGCCACCAGTAAAGAAGAAAATCATCGCCGAAAGCTCACAGGGCGGCGACCAAGCCAACATCGAACTCAAAACCGTGTACCCCGGGCAGAAAGTAGAATACCAGCTGGTCACCCAGCCAAAACTACCAAACAACCTAGGCTACACCATTGAAAAAGTTGGCGTAACCGACACCTACGACCCATTCCTCACCCCAGACAAGCAAACCGTGGAAGTCACCGACCTGAACACCGCCACCATGATTGCGAAAACACGCTACACCACCAAGTGGGATGACAAGAACCACCAGTTCCAGCTCACCTTCGACAGCAAGTTCGCGCAAGAACAGTGGAAAAACGGTCAAAACCCGCGTCTCCTTGTCCGCTTCGAGGGCACGGTGCGTAAGGACGCTCCAACCACTAAGACTGTGGATAACGAGTGGAAGCTGACATTAAACAACAGCATCACCCCATCCAACATTGTCAAGGTTGAGCCACCAGAGCTCGAACCACACAAGCAGGACAAGAGCATCAAAAACAAGAGCGTAAACATTGACGGCAAAACCCTACTGGTAGGCGAACAAGGCTTATACCAGCTATCTTTGGACGCAACCGACAACAACAACGCTTACAAAGTATGGCGACTAGGCATGACGGATGATTTTGACGAAAAATACGTGAAAATCAACCCGCAGGACATCACCGTACTGTCTGACACTGGCAAAGACGTGACCGGCAAGTTCAATGTTCAAGTCAAGAACGGTGTCGCCTACATTTACGCCAAAACCGTAGACACGCTGATTCCAGCAACCGGCGAAAACGCAAAAGGCGACCCACAGCCAAGCGACCTTGCAGCCTACAGCAAACTCGACCGCAAGTACAACCCGTTGAAAGACCCAAGCATTGACCAAACCCTGCTTGGACACCGCTACACTATCGAACTGCCATACACGGTCATCGCCGGCGGCAACAACACGGTAGTGAAAAACACGGCACTGCAAGTCACCAACGATTTGAAGAAGCAAACCGAAACCGTCAAGAACCCAATCAAGGAAATCAACCCTGACAAGGACGTGACCATCAAGGTGAATGGTGAAAGCAAGGACACGCAAGCCATCTACTTGAACTCCGACTTCTTGTACCAGCTGGATTCCTCCACTATCCCAACCAACCGCGCTTACCCTCAGGTAGCGAAGTGGGGTATTGACGACCAGCTCGACCCAACCGTAGACCAGCTGTCCGGTCAGTGGGCAGTGTACGCGAACGCTGACCTGTATAAGGATGGTAAGAAGGTTGCCGCTAAGGGCGATAAGCTCGATGGAAGCAAGTTCAAGAGCACGCTCGGTGAACTGTTCACTGCGAAACTTGACCCTAAGACCGGCGCAGTGAGTATTCAAGCCACCGCCGCTTATCTCAAGATGGTGTCCGCTGACACCGTTCATGAGCAAGCATGGCGCGCCTACATTCAAGTCAAGCGCATCGCCATCGTTGAGCATCATGAGAACCAGTTCGTTGAGCATTTCGATGACAAGAATCTTGAAAGCAACATCGTGTGGACATACACTCCAGACCTAACCCCTAGCCTGCACGTTGAAAAGTACGATGTGGAAACCGGCGAAGTGTTGGGTGACCGTGACGATGTGAAGGATGCTTTGCAGATTCACGGCGACTGGGTGGAAATCGGCTTCAAGATTACAAACACGAGCAAGACTGACCCAAGGACTGGTAAGGGTGCAACCTTTACTGGTAAGAACTTGAAGCTCACCGACAAGACCATTGCCGGCGTGGGTACGGTTGAAGATTTCAAGTACCCGGACGGTTGGGACACGCTCGTGTTGAAGCCGGGTGAAAGCACCGTGGTGACTGGCACGCTTAAGGGCGTGAACGCTGGCGACAAGCACACTGACCGCGTGCAGGTTACTGGTAAGCCTAACGTGGTGTGCCCTGTCACTGACCCTGACCCGTTCAACACGAACACCGGTAAGACTGGCGAGACCAGTGAGGACGGTGGCATGACCACTGAGTGCGATGCCCCAGAAGTCACCTCCAACACGGACGACTGGAGCGGCTACAAGCTCACTTTGGCTGAGACTGGCGCACAAACCGCCACCATGCTCATGGTTGCGGCAGGTAGCCTCTTGGCTGGCGCGCTCGGCTTACACACGGTACGCCGCCGTAATCGTGCACGTCATATTGCCTAACCCATGCACGTGAGAGTGTTAGCTGTCTCCCATTCGGGGCGGCTAACACTCCCCCTCCTCCAATATGTTGCGTGGTGTGCGACTGTTAATCCCCGCTTTTCGCATACCACGCTCCCTTTTTATGAAGAGAGTAAAAATGCACAAAACGTATACCCTCCCCCAAGAAAAATAGGGAGAAAAATCACAGCGCTCCTCGCCGCCACAGCCACCATGCTGATGGTTGGCATCACCAGCGCATCAGCCAACATTGACACCCCAATACAACACACCATCCCAGTACGCAACATCACAGACGTTCCAGCAAACACAGTCGGTAACATTATCGACACTTACGACATGCTCAACCATGGCAGTATCACTATTCAACAAGGCTTCCGACAAGTCAATGGCGACTTTAGCATAGAGTGCAGCGACCCCAGCAGAAACATCTGCTACCAAGCCAGCGACCCGACAAACATTGCAACCATCAACCATATCGGATACTGGACAGACGAAAACGGTAATAAACATTGGGTGAACGCCACATTCGCCACCCCACAAAATCCCAACGTAATCATGTATCAAGGCGGATACAATGTGAACGGTCATAAAAGCGTAGGATTCAGCATATATAACGTAATGCTCTCACCGGGCAGTGAAACCCTCGACATCACCATGCATTTAACCAGCGAGGACGGCAGTAGCCTACAAGGCAAAGAATTCCTCACCGGCATCAGCGACCTAGACGAAAAAGAAGGCGTGGAACTCGTTAGCGGAGCAACAGCTATCTACAAAACCCCTGACACGGGCGGGCACCTCAAAGAATACGGCATAAACGGGTATCAAGGTTTAGACGAATCAGAAAACAACGTGGAGCTAAACGACCATATTATGCAACACATGCTCCTCACTACCGTAAAACCTGATTTCACCATGCGATACTATGTTGGAGCACTCTACGACTACACTACGCGAGGCATCTACCTGCACCCTATCCAGCCTCCACAAGCCACACTCACTCTCAACGCAGGCAATGGCATCCCCACGGACGATGACCACAAGCAAACATTCGTCACCGGCAACTCAACCACTGCGCCAAACAACCCATACACTCGAAAAGGGTACTCGTTCATCGGGTGGAAGACACCATACGGCGCAAACTATAAGCCCGGAGACCCCATTACTATCAGTCGTAACATGGAGCTGATTGCCCAGTGGCAGGCTGATAGTGCGCAACTGAACTATGATGCGAACGGCGGTGCTGGCACCATGCCACCAACCAAAGGTCACACTGATGAGCAGGTTACTGTTGCAAACAACGAGTTCACGCGCAACGGCTACAAGTTCATGGGCTGGAACACTAAACCATCAGGCGGCACCAGTGTGAACGTAGGAGCAAAATACACGCTACCAGCAGGAGGAGCAACCCTCTACGCGCAGTGGAAAGCGAACCCAGCTCAAGTCACTTACGACCCTAACGGGGGCTCGGGAACTATCCCACCAACCACAGGAAACGTGGATGAAACCGTGAAAATCACGCCAGACAAGCCAACCCGCGGCGGGTATACGTTCACTGGTTGGAAAGACTGCAACGCTACAGCTACGTATCATGCAAGCCAGCAGGTAACCCTACCCGACGGCGGTTTACGCTTGTGCGCTCAATGGTCTGCCGACAAAACACAACTCGCCTACGACCCTAACGGTGGAACAGGGAAAATGACCCCAACCGTTGGTCACACGGACGAGCAGGTCACCGTATCCGAGAACGGGTTCACCCGTAAAGGATACACGTTCACCGGGTGGGCTACAAAGCCAGCGGACGGTACAACAGTCAAACCACAGTCGAAAGTAACCCTCCCCGCCGGCGGCATGACCCTATACGCGCAATGGCAAGCGAACCCAAGTAGCCTCACCTATGACCCTGACGGCGGTGAAGGTGACTTCCCTCCAGTAAACGGACACGTGGACGACAAGATAACCGTAACCAGCACCCCACCAACCCGCAAAGGTTACTCGTTCACCGGGTGGAAAGACTGCACTACGGCTAGCAGCACCACCATCTACCACGCTAACAGTCCACTCACCCTACCAGACGGCGGTATCCGCTTGTGCGCACAATGGTATGCGCTACCAGCACGCCTCGTGTACATGCATAACGGCGGCAACGGCATGATGCCAGCCACCACGGGGCACACTGACAGTGACGTGCGAGTGGCAGACAGCCAGTTCACGCGCAACGGGTACACGTTCACCGGCTGGAACACCAAGGCTGACGGGACAGGCACTCCAGTTGCCGTAAACTCCACATTCCGCCTGCATATTGGCGACAGTATCGTGTACGCGCAGTGGAAAGCCAACCCTGCTCAACTCATCCTCAACCCTAACGGTGGTGTAGGCGACACGGCAACCTTGAATGGTGTGACCGGCGGTCAAGTATCCACTACGGGGCATGTGCCAACCCGAGCAGGCTACACGCTCACCGGCTGGAACACCAGCAAGGACGGCAATGGCGTGGGGCACGCGCCAGAAACCGAGTACACGCTGCCAGCGGGAACAACCACATGGTTTGCACAGTGGACTGCAAACAAGGCTATCGTCTCCTATAATGCGAACGGCGGCGCGGGTATCATGAGTGACGTGGAAACCATTACGGACGCGACCGTGACGGTCGCTAAAAACGGGTTTGAACGTAAGGGTTACTCGTTCACAGGGTGGGCTCTCACTCCTCAAGGCACGGTAGCGTATCAGCCTCAGGATGCGTTGAAAGTGTCTCGCCAGCCGCTCGTCTTGTACGCCATGTGGGCTGCTAACCCAAGCCGCATCACTTATAATCTTAAGGGCGGTGATAGCGTTATCCCGAACACGGTTGGTAAGGTTGATGAGACCGTGCATGTGACTGATAAAACCCCGACACGTAAGGGTTACTCGTTCAACGGGTGGAAGGATTGCAAGGCGAACACCGTGTATCAGCCAAACAGTGAGATTACGCTCCATGATGGTGGTGTCGCATTGTGTGCCGAGTGGTCTGCGAACCCTAGCCAAGTCACGTATGACCCGAACGGCGGTACGGGTGTCACTAACCCGACCACGGGTGAGGTTGATGAAACCGTTAAGGCTGCGGGTAGCGGGTTCGAGCGTAAAGGCTACTCGTTTACGGGTTGGAATGTGAAGCCTGACGGGTCGGGTGATGTCATGCAGCCGGCGGATAGTATTACGCTGCCTGATGGTGGCATGGTGTTGTACGCCATGTGGTCTGCGAACCCATCTCAAGTCACCTATAATCTCAAGGGCGGAGACGGCAGTATCCCAGACACTAAGGGTCACGTGGATGAAACCGTGAAAGTTACCGGCAAGACACCAAGCAGAAACGGATACCAGTTCACCGGCTGGAAGGAGTGCAAGACTAGCACTCCGTACAAGGCGGGCAGTGAGATTACACTCCCTGACGGTGGCGTGGAACTGTGCGCACAGTGGGATAAACTCCCTGAACCGGTCGAACCTGCTGAGCCTGAACAGTCAGTGTTGGCGAGCACGGGCGCGAATATTGCACTGGCTGCGATAACTAGTGTACTGCTTGCGGGTGTTGCGGGCGTGCTGCTTGTGCGTACTCGTAGAACCGGCAGGCATCGTGTGAGGTAGTCTAGCCGCTGCCTAGCAAAAGTGGAGCCTCAACCAACATGATTGCTGGTTGAGGCTCTATCGTTTGCAAGCGCAGCACGCTATCCCTGCATACTCTTGCTCATAAACTCATTCAACTCGTCACCGCTCAACAAACTCACCGCGCGAGGATTACGGTAATTTTCCGTACTCTCACTGAACATGTTCACTTGCACCCACACGTTACTGAACGTGTCATCTCCGTGGAAACGTTCAGGAATCTTATACATGTAGGATACGAGGTATTCCATTCTGATGTCGATGTGGTTAATTGCCCCATTGTAGAATGTGCTTGCATTGTAGTCTGTGTACACGTAAGCTGCGGTGGTAAGATAATCCTCCATATCTTCAGCCAGCTCTGCAACTGTTGTGTTGAGATTGAAATATGCGATAATCTGCTCGAAGTCGATAGTATTCGTGTCCACTGGGAACGTGCCAGTCGCTGGAGATTTATCACTAGTGTCGGGTAGCGCGTTCACGGTGAATACGTGAGCGCTTGTTTGATTACATGCCATAACGCATTTACTCCTTATCGATTGTTGTGTGTTCATGGTTTTATTGTAGGCGGTGAGGTGTTGCACTACGTAGCCTGTTTTGCACCTGCCGCACTACTCGCCGTAATGCGTCCACAAGCGAATAATTTTCACTACATGACGCTCTTCATCTACCTCATAAACAAAACGGTGCTGTAGTGTAATACGCCGTGAATAGATACCCTGCATATTGCCTACCAGTTTTTTGAATGACGGTGGCGTTTGAAAAGGGTTGTCGCCAACAACATCCATGAGCGCACGCACTTTAGGAAGCAAGCCTGAAGCGGTAATTTTTTGCAAATCTTTAACCGCCTGCTTGGTCATAACTAGTTCATATTTCACGACAGAATCTCACTTACAGGAATGCAATCTTCGACAGGGGTATTCTTTCCCTCGATAATGCTTTGCTCCATACCGGGAATTGATGTAAGGTATAGCGTTTCCATCATGTTGTCGTATTCTTCTTCGCTTAATACTACAACGTTGCCGTTTTTAGAACTCACTGTTATTGGTTCGTTGTATGCGATAGTTTGTTCAAGCATTCCAAATAAGTTACGGCGAAAGTTGGTTGCGGTTGTGGTAACCATAGTAATCCTCCCCTGCTAAACATGTACAGTATAACGTACATGATAGTGTAGCGTCAAGAGCTGTTTAACCATCATGGTGGCACACAGAACAAGACAATATTGGCTTGCCCTAACCCTGTAGATGCGCTCGTGCGGCAGGTGGATACGAAATTATGGTTTTTGTTTCCTCTTGAGATATGATGCTAGTACAGAATAACTATCGCACGCAAACACGCACGGAAAAGAAGGGTGGTGAATTGAAGCATGTTAAGAACAATATTTGGTATAGCAGGCGCTATATGGGGATTTTTTCTTTTTTGGGTAATCCCAGCTGTGGTAAGATTCACCATTCGAGTGGTTGGCGCTATTGTTCGAGCAGTTGTAGTCGGCGCTTCTTGGGTGTATTACAAGATTTGCGAATCGCGTTAAACCGTTAAAAATCAGGTTCTTCCTCACCCGTATCCACATCAATATCAATCACATCAGGCTGGTAGCGTTGCAGATTCTGAAAATACGTGAGCATCGTCTCCAACCTTGTTTGAGAGAGTGACGCTTCCCGCACAGCTTGCGCGAGACGAGCATAATGCGTGTACAACATACGCTACTCTTCAATCAAACGCTCATACGCTTCCACAGCCTCCAACACACCATTCTCGTGTATCGTGTTGAGAAGCTGCTGCACCACAGTAAGGAATTGAGGAAAATCCACGTTACCGTAGGATTCCACGCCACTAGTCTTGTTACTGAAATATGCGTGTTCAATAGTCGGATAAGTGATATACATGTTCAAGCAGATTTCCGCATTCAGATAGTTGAATGTGATGTACACTTGGTTTTCACTCATGAGGCTCATCGTCACTGTGGTTTCAGGATGCAGGTAGGTGTCGAGCTGCTGTCGTAGCGCTTGGCTTGCCGTGTTGTTAGCTGCTCGAAGAATCGGGTTGAACATGTTAGTGTTCACTTGTTTCCCTCCTTCTCCCTCTTGTTGCGTGTGGCTGCTTGCACTTCTTCCTCCCTATCGCAGTTGGTGCTGACGCGGCAAAGTGACCACCACATGAGGTTGATGGAGATAACGCTGATGAGAATGATAATGTATAAGATGATGCGCATAGTAGACTGCTCTTTTCTTCACGTAACATTTTGTTGTTACTTTAATACTATGCTGTGAAACGTTATTGTGGAAATAAACACGGCTACTGCCGCACAATGCTATAGAAATAAAAAGGTGAGCGGAAGAACTGCCACTGAGAAAGCGAGAGTTTTGTCGCCTTGTCGCCAGCAGTCATGCCGCTCACTAGTTTTTAACTGTACCATAACGGCTAGTCTACGAACCCCTGCCCTTGAGAGTGGGTGCGGCTACTGTTCAACAAGCTCGCTTCACCAAGATTCACAGCCTACAATAACAGGCAACAAAACAAGCAGAAAGAAGCACACCATGCCCACAGGAATAACCATCACCTGCACACAATGCGACACCGCCGCCACCCTACCGCTACCAGCACCACGAAAATACGACAATCCCAAAGAGTACGCCATCTGCGAGCTCTACGAACAGGATTGGATATTCGACAACGACAGCCTACAAGAAGCAGTATGCCCCAACTGCACCACCTACACGTGTAGAGACTGTGGCGGCGAACACACTGCCCCATGCAGCCAGCTCGAAGAGGACGGGTGGCAGCTCAACAGAGGCAGCACACACCCGTATGAAGGACTATGCGCCGATTGCGCTAATAGGCGAGCGTACTATAGTCGGTCGGGTATTCCGGAACTCCGTGCAAGCTCATACTACCGATACTAGAAGGTGGGGTTCCGAGAGAAAAACGCTGTTCAAGCGCGAACGCCTCCCCCACCACATCGAGTAGGGTACGGCTTAACTTGCCATCAACCCGCTCCACATTACGGTAATGGTATACGGCAGTGGTATCGCCACTATGGCGTATTCTCATATTCACTTGAGCCACCTGCCAAGGCTGGTCAAACCCGAATCGGACAAGCAGAATACTGCACCAATTGCACTCGTATAGCATGTCCGATACCATGCCACCAATATCAGCGGCACGGAATGTAATCGGCTGCTCAAAATCATGCTTCACGCGCATAGTGAACGGGATAATCGCCGCTTCCTTACTCACACCAGCCATCATGCCTCCACTCTCGTTGCGTAAATTAAACTCGTACTCGTATACTTGAGTGCCTCAGCAAGCGGCTGAGCGCCAGCCACCGTGTAGTATTGAAACTCGTCAAGATTATCAGCCTCACCCGTGTGAATGTCGGAGAGCGCGAACCACAGTTTTTTCTCACCATAGTAGAGCGTGGGCACGGTCGTATACCCGTTGAAACTCAATCCGGGCGAATACTGTTGCCCCATCAAGTCAATACGAGCGTCAAGAAACGTGTACATGCCCGTATCAGCGTCCACAACAAGGCGCAGAAACCGTTGCACAGCTTCCATTCTGCTGACAGAAGCTACAGAAGCCACCGGCAGGAGGAGCTTGCCGCCATGGTGTTGGGCGTGCTGCGCGTACATGTCAATGTAGGTTGGGGCGGTGAGGTTCACTGACTGTAAGTCGTTGCGATTGTTGTAGTTTAACGTGAACCCCGGCGCTGGAGTAATTTCATACTGGGTTGCTCGAATGTAACGTTTATTCGTGCGCTGCACCACGTACTGTGTAAATTTCATCATGCACCACCCCTGTTTTACGCGCGTGGGGCGATAATCATTTCCGTGTGAGACGAGTGAGCGCTCATGAACTCTCTGCTCAACGGGGTGACTTCAACGAGTTCTTTACCAACTCTTCGGTAGCGTATCTTATTGTATGCTTCAATATCAATCACTGTTTCGCGTACTTGTTCGACAGCAACCCAACAGCCTGTAGGAGCTGCGGGGAACCCGTCAGGAATCTGGTAGGGGCTTTCCGTGTTCCATGTTTGTGGATTATAGTCGGAACCAAATTCAATGACTTCCGCCACGAGCGCGCGCATGGTTGCTGAGTTCAGGAAAATAACATGCTCGCACCGTTCGTTTAGTGTTGCGGGCACGAACATGCTAGAGAATGGAATGAGCGCTGTTTCATGGGTTTTCGCGTAGTCCGCGTACAGGGCGATGAACAGTTCGGGCGGCGTGTAGGGCACTCCCGGGGTTATGCCTGATGGGATTTCTTTTAATAGGCTTTCGCCTTGAATAATACTAGTGTTCACCGTGGTTTCCTTTCCTGTATTGGGTGTTAGTGCACGTTAAAGAACGGTATGGCGAACTACCATTAAACCGTGTGCGCTACTGTTGTGTGTTGCTTTAATACTATCCTTTAAGTGTTTTTCTAGCAAAAGCCGTGTTGCAGTACGCTACGGTGGTGGCGTGTACACTAGAACGTATGGTAGATGTGTTAGACGAAAACTTTGAAGGCGCGTACCCGCAGCGTAACAGCGCGGAGGAGAAAGCTCTCCAGCAAGCCTATAAGGTGAGTGATATTCTCAACCGTGAGCCAAGCCGTAAGGAAATCTGGTACGGTCACACGCTTTTGACGAGCGCATTGTTTCCTGCTACCGAACCGAAGAACGACCCTGATTATGTGATGAAAACGAACGGTTCTTACGAGTATATGCTTGAGGCTGGCGTGGATTCAGTGAGTAAGGAGCGTAAGTTTCCGTTTGGGAAATACCCTCGACTGGTGATGGCGTGGATGAGTAAGCAGATTCGTGCTGCTGGTGATAAGGAAACTGCTTTTGTGGTGCCCAGTAAGCATATGATTATTATTCACAGTGTGAACCGGTTGTGTGATGAGATTGGCTTGGGGCATGGTGGGCGCACGGTTGAGCAGATGCGCGTGCAGCTTCGCCGTTTGCTTGCCGCGCGTATTAGTATTCATAAAATTAACCGTGTGGGCGATAAGGTTATGTCGGACACGTTGTATTTGCCGTTGATTGAGGCTGTGCGTGATTTTGAGGATGCTGCGGATGGTTCGCTTGCGTTTGTGTTGAGTGAGCAGGTGTGGGAGCGTTTGGCTCGTGATAGTGCGCCGTTTGATACTCGCGCGGCTGTGGTGTTGTTGAATGGGCGTAGTGTGCTCGCGTATGACGTGTATGTGTGGCTTACTGCTTCTATGCATGGGTTGCGGTATCCAATTACGGTGTCGTGGGATTGGCTGTATGAGCGGTTTGGGGAGAATATTACAGTGAAGCGAAAGTTTAAGTATAAGTTTAAGCAGACGTTGGAGAAGGTGAGTTTGGTGTACCCGTTGGCTCATTGGGAGGTTATTAGTGAGGGTGTGGTGTTGTATCCATCTCCTACAAGTGTGAGTGCTAAGCGGGTGAGGCAAGTGTTGGAGAGCTAGTTTGGTTTGCTATAAATAAAAATATAATAGTATATAACTATATGGGGTGTGGGTTTTGCTTGTTGTGGCAAGGGGTTTGAGGGGTTTACTGTCCTCGTTTGTCCACGTGCTTGTCCGTGTTTGTCCACATGTTTGTCCTTGTTAGTCCACATAGAGTGTTCCCGTTAGTCCACGCGCTTAGGGTGCTTATCTGGTGAGTGTCCTTGTTAGTCCACGTGTTTTGTTCCCGTTATCCCATGGTTTTCCACGATTGTCCTTGTTAGTCCATGGTTTTCCACGGGATAGTTGCGTTCGGATTGTGTGAGCGCTTACTGTCCTCGTTTGTCCACGTGTTTTGTTCCCGTTATCCCATGGTTTTCCACAGAATAACGGTTTTGTTCTTGTTTGTCCACGTGCTTGTCCGTGTTTGTCCACATG
>NZ_BMDH01000005.1 GCF_014635685.1 Galliscardovia ingluviei | reverse complement strand
CAACAACCACAACAACAACCAACACAGCACAAGCCACAATGCTCAACACCATGCCAGCGAGACCACGCCGTCTCACCACAACCCCCAGAATCCGCAAATATCACGAATCTAACAGGAAAATAATACCAAGTATCTACTCAAAAACTAAATCAAAATACAGGAAAACAAAAAAACCCGACACAATGGTCGGGTCAACGTTTGTAATCGCTAACTAGCGAGTCTCGCGATGGAGAGTCTGCTTACCGCAACGGGCGCAGAACTTCTTGAGCTCAAGACGATCAGGAGTGTTACGACGATTCTTGGTCGTAATGTAATTGCGCTCCTTGCACTCGGTGCAGGCCAGCGTGATGCCTGGACGGATATCGGCGCTTTTTGCCATCATTCACCTCTGTAGTAGTTAGTTATCGGTTCCCCGAATGAGTAGCGAGGAAGAGACTCGAACTCTTGACCTTACGATTATGAGTCGTACGCTCTAGCCAGCTGAGCTACCCCGCCAGAGAGCCCCGAGTGAGAATTGGACTCACGACCTCTTCCTTACCAAGGAAGTGCTCTACCACTGAGCTATCGGGGCGTGGCGGATAGTGGATTCGAACCACTGAAGCACGAAGCGCCTGATTTACAGTCAGGTCCCTTTGACCGCTTGGGAAATCCGCCGTGCCGCTGCATTACTGCAACTGGCAACTTGACTAGTAAAGCACACAATGCGGACTAATGCAAATGGCGTGTCGCGTCAATCCCAGCAGTCTTTCTCCACCTTGACATAGCACGCTCTACCCGCTTATACCCCATAATCTCTACCGGAAAGCCTGCTTCAATAAAAATCTGCTTGGGACCTTTGCCTTGCACATACTGATCAAGAGCATATCCCACAAACCAATGAGCATAGTGAATGCGCCCACGTCGATCAATAAAGTCAACGGCGTCAAGCTGCTCCAATTGTTTCAGTACATGCGAATCCAACATTTTGTAGTTCCCCCTAACAACCCCCTTAGTGTAATATACTTTTGCCCTAAAGTACAGTTCTATACACGCATTTCACACAATATGCAGATACTAAAAAAGCCCACCCTAAGGTGAGCTTAATCAAATATCCACGCATCACATAAAAGCGTTCTACACGCTTATGCATTACACAAACATGCAATGCGCAACTTATGCAATACTAGCCGAGCACAGCCAAAATATCGCGAGCGGAAACGATCAGATAATCTTCTCCACCGTAAGTGACTTCGGTGCCGCCATACTTGGAATACAGCACCTTATCGCCAACCTGAACGTCCATAGGAATACGCTCGCCCTTGTCGTCACGACGACCAGGACCTACAGCAAGTACTTCACCCTGCTGTGGCTTTTCCTTATTGCTATCTGGAATATACAAACCAGAAGCAGTGCGAGTTTCTGCCTCGTCTTGCTTAATAACAATCTTGTCTTCTAACGGCTTGAGTGCAAGTGACACTGTATGCCTCCTCTTGTAGTTGTGCTTATACGCTGGAACACCACTATAGAGGCTGACGAACACTATAGCGTATCCTGACGCGCTAACACATATGGTAGCGCGAATTTAGCACTCTGCCAACTCGAGTGCTAACAGTTTGCCACAGGCGAAGTGCTTTAGAACAGAATTTTCACAAATTCACAAACTCTGTAACGCTGCTCAGTTACGACGGCGAGCTAGTACTGCATCAACATCGGCACCTAATGATTCCACAGACGCAGCAGGCACTTCAACTTCTACAGGGTCTGCCACTGAATTTGTTACTGCGTGTTCAGTAGCATCCTCAGAAGCTGTTTCAGCTTCATCAACAACACCAGAATCAGCATCTTGAGTTTGCTCTTGTGCCACAGCAGCAACTTCTTCACTATCTACCGGTACCGCCTGAGCAACCTGCTTCAGAGAAACAATAGGCAAGCTCTGTGGCTCAGCAGTTGGCACGTCTTCTCCATTACGTGGAGCGCCAAGCGAGAATGAAATAAGATCTTGATTGACTGCCATTTCAAAAGCATCAAGCGCGTGCGCAGGCTGAATACTAGCCAACTCGTGCGTATTGTCATCAACACGATCTTGACCCTGAGCAGCACTTCCTTGAGTCACTTCTTGCTCTTGAACATCAGCTGCTGCATTATTCGTATTCGCAACTGTTTGTTCAGACTCAACAGCGTCTCTAGCATGCTCTGCAGACTGTGCAGATGGTTGTTGCTCATCCAACGCTGCATTCTGTTTGCCAGCACGATCAGAGGTTGCTTCTTGCCGTGAAGCCAACTGCATAGCACGGCGCGCACGTAATGCTGCCGCACGATCTTGGCGTGCCTGTTCAATCGTTCCAGCTATTGCCTCACTGGAGAGTACATCAGTTGCCAGCTCATCATCTTGAGCCTCAACATGAACCTGAACACCTTCACGTACATCATCCTGATATGCAGATCCGCTGTATGTAGATGGTTCACTTACTGGCGCATGAGCAGTCAAATGTGCCTGATTACGTGTCTGTAGCTCACGCTGACGCTGACGGCTTTGCGCAACCCGAGCTTCCCATGCCCGAGCAGACTTCGCCGCACGCGCTCCTAGCCATAACACCGCCGCCTCTAATCCAGCAGGAATAAGAGCAAATGCTGGACTAAAATGCGCAACAACAGCCACTACCAGTGTCACTACGGTAATCACCGCAAGGGCAAGTACGAGAATCCTCCTGCGACCGATTGCTTTCCTACGTTCAGCTCGCACACGAGCCACATACACATCATCCATAATTGATGCATTCGTAGGTGAAAGCATAGCGGTTCCTTTCTCACAATCATCACACGCAGCCATATACCCCAACTCATCTACGTTGACTATACGCATTCTTGTTGAGTATCGATCATCGTGATGTTCGATTGCTTTGCCCATCGCCGCGAATGTTTTCCAAGGCTGGATACCAAGGATTACGAGTGCAATAGTCACCCATAACACAACACTCGCAAGCGAATCAAGATTCATGCCTACTACATTAGGGTACGCCTTTGAAGTTTTACGGCATGTCGTGTTGGCGTGTCGTATTTATGTTTTGCAACTATAGCATGCGGCATGAAAGACTGCTATTGCAATAGTCGATTGGCTAAAATATTATGCTTCCCACCTTGCGCACTATCTACAGTTGCGGGCACTATATCTTCTGCAAGACAACTATAAATATCATGATCGCGCCACGCATTATTGACATACATATAATTGCGCATTGTCCCCTCGTAAGTAAACCCCAATTTACGCACTACTTCATGCGAGCGCTGATTTGTAGGAATAATAGCAATTTCAATACGATGTAATTTCGGTCCTAAACTGTCGCATAATGCCCACTGTGTCAACATTGCCACAGCAAGTGGAGCAAAACCATGACCAGCCCATGCTTGATCTACCCAGTATCCAATCATTGCTGAGCGCACAGAGCCATACACCACAGCGCCCAGTGAAATATTGCCAACAATCTGACCGCCATGCTCCATAAGCAGCTGCACACCTTGTCCCTCTCGTAATTCGCGCTGCTGGATGGCGATCCATTGTTCCACATCGATAGATGGCATATCAATTGGATTTCCAGACTTCCATGGTGCAAGCCATGCTGCATTTCGGGCACACAGCTCACTATATTCTTCCCAATCAGCCAGTTGCATCGGACGTAACCGCAATTGTTGATGCCCAGTAGGCGCATCAAAAGGATCGGGTAATTGCCATGCTAACGCACTATGCTGTGTATCAGTATGACGAGTCGCACCTAGTCGGGAAAATACTCGGAACATAATACTAGTGTGCGCATCACATAGTACAAGCCGTACATAGTTCAAACAGTGCAAGTTCAAACATAGTAAGGTAAGTAACACAGGTCCTTGAAACAACAGCACAAGCACACACCGCATCCGGCAATCAGATACCTGCAATATAGGTACATGCGTTTAGATTATGTGATATGAGTGTGGAATTAGAAAAACAGGAATTGCGCCAGCAACTATTAGTTCGAAGGAAAGCGATAAGTCCTCAAGAGTTAGAAGATGCAGGACTAGCTGTTATTGCTCATGCTGATACTTGGGCAGATTTGAGCCAAGCTCAATGTGTTGCTTTATATCTGGCTATGGGTAATGAAGTGCCTACGCTCCCCCTTATTCATCATCTACTAGAGCTTGGTAAGCATGTGCTAGTGCCAAGACTAGGTTCCGGAATGCAAATTGGTTGGAGTCAAATTGGAAGCGATACAATATTGCAATCAGTTGGAGCTTCTTGGAGACCGCTAGAACCAGATACTGAGGTACTTTCTGGTGAGGCCTTAGGTCAGGCGGATTGCATTATTACAGCAGGGCTGGCCGTCGATCATCATGGCGTGCGGTTAGGTCGTGGAGGCGGCTGGTACGACCGCGCTTTACTGTACAAGCAACAGCAAGCTCCTATAGTAACTATGGTATGGCCTTGGGAAGTTGTAAATACTGCATTGCCTGCTCAATCACATGATATTCGCGTGCAAGGGGCACTTACTCCTCAATCATTACAACTATGGCAGTGACTGTACTGTGCACAAGCGCTGCTGAATTATTCAATTATTTACTGTTCGATTACCTACTATTCAATTACTCACTGCTCAATTTTTCAAAGTGCGATTGCAATAGTATAAGAGTTCCTGAAATATAAAACACAGAGAGTATAAATTGCGCGTGCGGCATATTCTTGGAATCTTATCTGGCACTTGTCATTGCATTCGCTAGGATATGTAACGGATTATTTTTGTGTGGAGGATTGCTGTGCCTACTTATCATTATCGTTGCCGTTCATGCGGATATGATTTTACTGAACAACAGTCATTTACTGACGACCCTATTACTGTCTGCCCTCAGTGCGGGCAAGAACAGGTGCGCAAGGTATATGCCGCTCCTTCTATTGAATTTAAAGGTAGTGGTTTCTACCGCACTGACGCATCTAAAAAATAATACAACGTTTCGAAGCGTAAATGCCCCCTCATTAGGGGGTAGTTTTGTAGGGGGTAGTTTGATAACAGCTCCCTTTTTCTTTGGTCTGCCAGTCTTGATTTGGCAAGATGGTGGTATGAAACGCATATTGGGCACAAACTACAGCAAACAGCATCACACTATTGCAGATAACGATTATGTTGATATTGCTGCTTCTCGATTTCGTCGTGAAATCATACGTCGCACACTGTGTGCTTTGAGTGCTGTAGTGCTCATGTGCTGCCTGTTATTTACTATTGCAACACGAACTCAATCAAATTCCGTAGTGATTGCTGCGCGTGATATTGTCCAAGGTCGTGTGCTCACTGCTGAAGATGTTACTGTTACCAATATTGCAGCATCAACAGTATCACGCCATATTATCGCCAAAGCTGATAAAGCCATAGGCCTAGTAGCCAGAACTCCTATTACTCAGGGTGAACCTCTACTAGCTTCTTCATTAACAAAAACTCCGCAAGTGCCAAACGGACACACCACAGTATCCATACAGCCCGCCAGCATGCCCGCTGATATCAGCGTAGGCGACACAGCGCAAATACTGAGTACTCAATGCCCGGCAGAATCTATCCTAAATCAGCAGACCACAGATGCAAGTACTGATACGACTGCAAATAACGATACATCAGAAGCGAATAATGAGCAGACACAGCAGGAAAGTCAAGCGAATCAAACACAAAATTCATGCACTGTGAGCGATCATGCTCTTATCAGCGCTATTCGCCATACGAAAGCAAAAGACAATGCAGTAGAAGATAGCGCCAGCTCGCCACTATCACTTTTTGATACCGATAGTCGACACTATAGTCTCAGTGTCGATGTAGCGCTACCGGCATCACAAGCTCTCGCCCTCGTACGAGCGCAAGAGCAGGGATCCGCGTTTATTATTGCTGCCTCGCGCTAATGTCTCGCGCTAATGCTTCGCGTTAGTGTTTCGTGTTAAACACTGCCCAGTGAGGAGGTAGCTCACCTAAAATACGCTGATCGTCATCATTTGATTTACTGTAGTGCTCACGCAGCACTTCCGGGTCTTGCGAATAATCGGTAGCCTCATGAGCTGCTAAACTACCATCATCGCCAGCACGCTCAGTACCACGGCGCACTACACGCTTATGTGCTTTACGTTCAGCCACTATTGCTCATCTCCTACGAGCTTGGCCATACGCGAAACTACGCGATCAACTTCTTTATCTGGATTGACGAATGCTGCCACACTCCACACATCAAGCACAGACCAGCCTAGCAACTCTAAATCGTCTTTGTTAAAACGATGCCTACGACGTGTAGAAGCTACAGCCATGAATCGATTATCGTCAGTAACAATAGCCAAAACTGGAGGTTTATCTGGCAAACCAACCACCATTGGGATACGCATGCCGTGCTCAAAACCATAATTTAGCTGCACTTGAAGGCCTCGTGCACGAATACGATCTGCCAAATCAGTAAGCAGTGCATCCGTATCCTCATGCTGAGCAATAGCTTGAGGCACGATTGCAGTTTCTAGATGCTCACACCATTGCAGAAGCTGCTTCATCAATTGTGGTCCCGCTTGGCGCAACCGTTCATCATCCAAGTCATTGCTACCAAACGCAGAAATAATATCTACACGGTTGCTTGCTGTAGCCAGCGCATCCAGCAACATTTTATCGCTTCCGGCAGCATCAAGCTCATCGAACTGCTGCATCAATCGGCCATGTGAAGTTGGAGCAAAACCAAATGTAATAATGCAATCGGTTGCCGTAGCTGCACTGAGTTCGTCCAAATCAACAATACGCACATGACGCAGGAACTTACGCAATCCTGGTTCTTTAGCACTGACGGCTTTCAACTCAGCACCAATACGATGTCGGTGTGCATGAGAGAATGTCACAATAGTCAATAGATATGCGGCAGGAACAATAGTAAACGACTGTGCACGAGTACGCACAGCGTCGACAACCACATCAATTTCTGCCTTATTGGTATCGACAATGCCTGCAATCTGCGATGGTACACCAGTAGTATGCACGCGCGTATACGTAACTGTTTGCTGCGATACAGGGCTTAACGGCACCACTACTGGACCATAACCATGAGCACTCAAGAAATTCGCCAATCGCACATCGCGGCGCACAGGTCGTTCATCAAGACGCAGCTGACGGAGCATAGAAGTTAGACGCGCAATAGCAGGCGATGAAATTGTTTCTTTATGAGCTAGCACAATCACTTGATTGGCGCGCATCAGTACAGAAAGCAACTCGATAGGATCCATATGTGAGCATGCATCAATAATGGCAACATCAGCCATATGCATCATCGGGGTGCCAGCCACCAATGCTGCCGGAGTTGCTACCATAATTGGTTTCGTCGCTGACATAATCTTTGGATAATCCCGACGCAACCTACCCAATGATACAGGAGCTGGAGCTGCCAATAATGTATGTAACTGATTCGCTTCATGCGAGCGCGAGTACAGCAACTCTGACAGACGCTTCGTCATTTCTTGACTAATCATTGGTCCTACAGAAGCAACATGTTCACTATCGACTTGGGCAAACCGTTCGCTAGCAGCGCTGAGTACAGAACCATCCTGGTTTGCAATAACTGCCGAAGCATGCACAATAAGCTCAAAAACCGTAGTCCACCAAGAAAGCTGTAGTTCTCCAGCTACTTCCTGAGTGCTGACATGTCGGTTGCGCAAATCATCAACTAGCTCAGTTAAGCCTTGGTTTTTGAATTCGCGTTCCAGCCTACTGCGTTCTGGAAGCGTGTCTAATGCCTTATGGTCATCAAATAATGCACGTAAGCGCTGTTCAAGATCCATGAAAGACACTGTTTCCAGCGCAGCACCTTTTGGCGTGGTAGCGAGCACTGTATTCAGCGATGTCAAGTCAGCAACTAACGCATCATTGGTTTCCAAAATATCATTCAGCTTAGGCGGCAGCACTGGCCATCCGCCATGTGGCACGCATTGACGCCACTGCCCTGCCTGACGGTCGACAACAATAAGCGCCTCATGCAAATCTTCTACATGAGCTCCTACGCGCAGCATGGACTTGGCTTCTTTAATCAGACGTCTGCGTTCCCAAAATCCCATATTGCCATCTTGGGTTTTGCGTTGTTCTTTTGGCACGGTGGCACGAATTAACGACTGAATATCACGTTCAAAAATTTGTGGTTGGAATACATCCAGCACACGGCGCAGATTCTTTAATACGCTAACCTGACGACCCCATTCTTGAATATCGTTAGGCACAGCAAACCCGCAGGTTTCTACAACAGAGCGGATTTGGTTACGCAATGTTGGTAGCAGCGTATCCAGCAATCGCACTACCCGTTGGTATGCGGCAATAGCATCCTGGTCACTGTATAGTGATGCACGATACCAGGCAGTGTCATCTGGACTAATAGTAAATTCGCCAAGTTCACCTGCACGAACCAGCTTCTTACTCCACTCATCCAAGTGATTGCCGATAGCGCGAGCAGTATTTGCTGAAAGTCTTACATGTGTGGATGGATGCGTATCCATAGCGGAGATTCGAGCAAGATTTTGAATGGTTTCATATGCAGAGACGCCCCATTCACTATTCTTGCCGTGTAAATCGCCTAAGTACTTTGTCAAACGAGCACGCACACCGACTAGTTCATCAGCGAGCTGATCAAAGTGACTACTTGCTGTTCCTGCTTGATACCCTACAGCAGCAATAAGTTGATGATCAATGGTGCTGTTGCACGCTGGATCAGCCACATCAACCACAATATTGTTGAGCTCATGATGCTTCAAAAATCTTGTAAAGGCGCGCTTATGTTCAGCAACAGCAGGAACGTAGAGCACAGTGCGCCCATTCATCACCACGCGGCTGGCAATGGCAGCAGCCACAGAGGCACTACGTCGCGCATCAGGTAAATCTACAAAAGCACTTGCGCCACTTGACGCAATATTTGCGGCATATCTGGTGACATTATCAACATCACCAATTTCTAGCTCATCGTGTGGATCACTATCAAAAGGCGCATACTGGGCAACCGGATATGATGACAAATATCCTGCCGCTTGTTCATCTCCTGCAAGTGCATCAAGTACATCAGAGCCAGTTTTGCCCTGCGCTATACGCTCAATAATATGGTCGCTTTCTTGCAGGAATAAGGTTGCGGGACGCATAAAACAACCCACAATCATTTGCCGATCAACCACAAATGAATCAACTGCACTACCTACAATGCTATTTACTTTTGAGATGAGAGCAGAGACTTCAGGAGCATTATCTGCGTACTGCGATGAATCTAATAATTGATTGGCGTCAATATTAACACCATTGCGGTGCATGGCTTCAATAAATGCCGGATTAAAACTAGGCGCGGCAATAAAACGTATTTGCGCGTGAGCTAGCGTATCCCGATCAGTATCACGCACTACAGCTACTGGGTAGAGCAACAGCGGCATTGCATGATCTTTCCAAGTGGCAATACCTGATGCCAAGGAAAGCTGAGCATATCCTGTAGCACTTTCTACAGCTATCGAATCTTCGAGTACACGCTGCAGGCGATGCTGGCTTGATTTGAGCATGCCGGAGTCTCTAAATAAGCTTTGTAACTGCACATGTCCACTAGCAAATAATTGTGCAATACCTGATGGGTGTGCATGGGTAAGATCGAGCTGTGCGTCAAGCTGTGTAATATCTTCTAGAGGAGAGGCACCATTTTTTTGGCGATACTGCTCTCGCCACTGTCGAATTTGCTGCAAGGATTGTTCGCTCATTGCATTGCCTTCCTATTTGCCACTATTAGCAGCAAGATAATCATTGTAGCCGCGATTATTTTTCAATGCTCGGTCAATATCAGCATTCCCCTGTGCTGCTAACCATGCGTATAAGTCATCATACAAGGCAGGATTCATTGCTAAATATGGTACAAGTGCTGGGCGCTGTGCAATTTCAAATTGCAGTGAGTAATCACGTGTGGTGATGGCATCGCGGCTTGAGTAGCCGTCTACTACCACTTCATCCTGCTGCGTCTGAGATTGGCTGGTTAGTCTTGAAAGCACTGATCCTGGCTCATATACTGGCTGATATCCAGTCTCATATTCCTGTGATGGTGTTTGTTCAGCTATATTTTGTGGGTGCTGTGTTTGCGCAGTTTGTGCTAGATACTGTTGCTGTGTAGCACTTGTGGTAGGCGCTGTCGCTTCATCAGATACTGATTGTTCTTGTGGCTGCTGTGCATCACTATATTGCTGAACTTGTTGTGACTCAGACTGTGTTGGTGTTGTAGAAGCAACCTGTGTTCCTTGCGATGTTCCTTGTGCCTCTTGATTCTTTGCCTGTGCTCGTGTTTGCATTGCGGCGGCGTCTGCAAAAAGATCACGCGAATCATGCTGTTCTTGATCACTTATGGATTGCGGAGTAATTGGCAATACATGCTGTGATGCAGAATCTTGCGATGCTACAGGTTCATCTTGTACGAGTGCGTCTTGTGCAGCACGCATGTGTTCTTGTGCTTCGGAAAGAGCTTTATCCTGCTGTTCATTATCAGCAATTAGGGCTGCTTGTGCAGCTTTTTGCGCTGCAATATCTTGAATTGCTCCATCATGCAATGCTGCAATAGTGTTGCGCACTTTGGTGGTATTGAGCAACCCTGTTGGTTCTCCTGCGCGAATATCAAGAATATCATCGACACTTAAATTGGCAGCACCACGTTCTTGTTGTGCTTGTTGTGCAATATCACCGGCATAGGAGAAGAGGTTTGCCACTGGTTCTGTGTATTCGCGCTCTACGCGCACAAAATCAACTGGTACATCACCAAACTGGAATCGTATAGTGGAGCTTGGCAACATAAAATCTACGCCTTGGTTAATGCGCTGTAGTGAACCATCTGCCTGCACTACCCACGTGCCATTGGTGGAACCTAAGTCAGTAAGTGTTGCTGTGCCATTGACTTGTACTGTGAGCCGGGCATGCTGTTTGGACATTGATTTGGTGTTATCTACGATGTCAAGCCGAATAACATCTGGTGCTACGGCGATTGGACGAAGTGGTTTGCGCCCAATAATTACGCTAGTGCCGTCATCTACGCGTAGTTGTTCGTTGCCATTGACTCGGATAAGCCACTGCTGTCCACTCACCACTTTAGTCTCCTTTACATGCACATTGCCATGCACAACTTGCACTATTCTATAAGGATGTGCACACAGTTCATTGTGCCATGTTTTATTGGTTTGTGCTTACGGCACGCCTAGAGTGTCGATACATATACACAAAAGCCTCGCCTGATTACATTACTGTACCAAACGAGGCTTGAAGTAATAGCGGCTTAAGCCGCGAGTATTACTTGAGTTCTACAGTTGCGCCGGCTTCTTCCAAAGCTGCCTTTGCCTTCTCTGCATCTTCCTTCTTTGCGCCTTCGAGCACTGGCTTTGGAGCACCGTCTACGAGTGCCTTTGCTTCTGCCAAGCCGAGGGAGGTGATGCCGCGAACAGCCTTGATAACCTGGATCTTCTTGTCGCCTACAGCAGCGAGGATGACGTCGAACTCATCCTTCTCTTCTTCTGCAGCGGCAGCAGCGCCTGGAGCAGCAGCAACAGCTACAGCAGCTGGAGCAGCAGCTTCAACATCGAACTTCTCTTCGAATGCCTTGACGAACTCAGAGAGCTCAACGAGGGTCATTTCACCGAAAGCTTCCAAGAGCTCTTCAGAGGTGAGCTTTGCCATAATGGCGTTCCTTTCTACATGACCGACTGCGGTATTCTAGCGCCGGTCTTACGTTTATTTTGGATACTAAAGTATGCGCTGTGGCTATACTTAAGCAGCCTTCTCCTGCTTTTCGCGCAGGGCGTCCACTGTGCGTACTGCCTTGACTGGCAAAGCGACAAGAGCACGAGCGGCCTTGGTCTGCACAGCCTTGAGAGAGAATGCAACCTTGGACAGCAGCACTGGACGGGATTCGAGATCAGCGAGCTTGGTGACACCTTCGGCGTCGTATACGCTGCCATCTGCAAAGCCACCCTTAACGATGAGCTGCTTATTTTCTTTAGCAAAGTCACGCAAAACCTTTGCGGCTTCAACGTAATCGCCGTTAACGAAAGTCACAGCAGTTGGACCGGAGAGCATGTCGTCCAGACCTTCAATGCCTGCTTCCTTAGCAGCAATACGTGCAAGTGTGTTCTTTGCCACGGTGTAGGAAGTATCGCGGCCCAGCTTTTCGCGCAGATCAGAAATCTGCGGTACGCTCAGCCCGCGGTACTCAGTAAGGTACACAGCATCCGCATTACGGAAGAGCTCCGTAAGCTCTGCAATGACCTCAGCCTTTTCGGGCCTTAACATGGCGTTCCTTCCTGAATCAACCATTGATGAGGAGCCATATACGAAAAAACTCCGCACGCCGGCGGAGCACAAACTGCATGACAAACCATGCCTTCAAGTTCTCCACCTGTGCTGGCATCCTTCGCGAAGCACTCGGCTGTATTGTCGAGCACCTCAAACCAACGGTCTTTGGTGTACAAAATGTATAGTATAGCAAGCTGTATACTACAACACGCCGATTATAGCAGCAATATACAAGCACCACCGCAAAATCTACAAGCCACACAACCTAAGACTTCAAATCCCATGAGTTTCGCAATTAAAGTAGATGCAGCACCATAACGAAGCTCTTCATAGTATCAGTCTTACAACCAGAGAATTCAAACCAAATACCTGAAATTTAATATGCGTTAGCACTGTTAGCTTGCTTCAAAGCATCAAGATTTAAGAAGGGACAGTAGCAGTTCCAGTTACACTAAAACTTCCGTATGATTTGACCGGTAAGGCAATTTGATTATAACTATTTGATTGTTAAGCGATACACTGATACTAGTGCAGCTCACTACCGTGCTAGCTATGCAATGGCAGCGCACCCATGAAAGCGAGGAGTTCAAGAACATGAGCGTTGCAATTATTACAGGAGCTACTTCTGGTATTGGCAAAGCTTTTGCATGGCGATTTGCACGTGCAGGACATGATGTGGTCCTCGTCGCTCGACATGAGGATTCCTTGGCAGTGCTTGCCCAGGAAATTGAACAGTACACCGAGGTTAATGCGCAAATACTACCTGCAGATTTAAGTCTTGAACAGGGGATACGCACAGTTTGCGAACGCATTGATGATATGACAAACCCATGCGCAGTATTAGTACATGCTGCCGGTTTTGCACTGGGAACTGAATTTACCACCAATATTGAAGCACGAGAACAAGATGGACTGCGCGTCATGGTAGAAGCTACTATGCGATTGAATTATCATGCAGCACAAAGTATGCAAAAGCGTGGGGCTGGTGCGATTATCAATCTTTCTTCGATGGCTGCACGCATGGATGCCGGTACTTATAGTGCGCATAAAGCATGGGTGCTGTCATTCAGCTTGGCACTTGCTGATGAATTGCGTGCTGACAATATTCGTGTATTGGCTGTAACACCAGGACCTGTAAAAACCGCCTTTTTTGATTATGCAGGAAATAGCGCAAACGCTATGCCAGCATTCTTCTGGGTGAGCGCTGATCAGATTGTCGATGCGGCGCTACATGCTCTTGCACAAGGCAAGGCACAAGTCACTCCTGGAATATTACAAAGCATTACTATGGCTGCAATGAAGATTGTGCCAAGTGTGGTGGTACGCACTATTTCCCGCGGCGGAGCAATTCCTCATTTATAATGATGTAAGTATTGCGATCTACATTTCTGACATGTCAACTGAGATGTAGCCATCATATGAGTACGTTTTCAAAATACAAACAAAACATTTTACATGCGCACGTTCTTATTCTATACTCAAGTATATTGCAAACGTATTCAGAGACAATACGCGAGCGACGTGTCAGCACGGGTGCTAACACATAATCAATAATTACATCCGAAATTTGATTACTGCAGGTCACCGATGCCGTTTTATCCAGCGAAGCACAACGGTAATGCAGAAAGAGACGGAATCATATGGTACACATGCAACATATGCGTCTGTCGAAGAGAATCGCATGTATTATGGCAACGGTTGCAATAGGTCTTTCAGGAGCACTTATTGCAACCACCGCCGTACAAGCATCTCCAACACAGAACGCACAACAAGCAGCAAATACAAACAGTGACGTTCAAGTAATTGCTTTCCAACAAACTTGGAATAGTATTGCAAACGAATGCACTGATGTCTACGGTCCAGAAGGCGTAGGATACGTTGAAATTTCACCGGCAACTGAAACAATTACTGGCACTAGCTGGTGGACCTCATATCAGCCAGTAAGCTACAAACTTGATTCCAAACTTGGCACCGAAGCAGAGTTTAAGCATATGATTACCACCTGCAAAGCAGCAGGCGTAGGTATTATTGCTGATGTCGTTACCAACCAAACAACCGGTACTGATAGCGGCGTAACCGGCGAACAGACAGGCGTTGCAGGCACAACATACAACCCTACAACAGTACAATACCCAGGCTTCACCGGAGCTAATAACCAATATCCTAATGGCGCTACCCGTGAAGACTTCCACGATTGCAAAACCATTATCAGCGACTACACCAATCAAGATCAAGTCCAAAATTGCCGCCTCAACTCTATGTGGGATTGGGATACCAGTTCAGCAAAAGTACAAGATATTGACTCTGACTTTTTAGCAGGACTACTCAAACTTGGCGTAGCAGGATTCCGCATGGATGCCGCCAAGCACATCAACCCTCAAGACTTAGCAGCTATTAAAGCGCAAACTGCACAGAAAGCAGGACTTGCAGCTGATGATATTTATTGGATTCAAGAAACTATTGGCAATGCTTCAGAAGCAGCTGGTATTCAACCCAATAACTACACTGGCAATGGCGAGGTCACTGAATTCGGGTTCAGCTCAGAATTAAACCAGAAATTCAAAGGATCTATTGCCGAGCTCAAAGATTTATCTCAACGCCTGTTGCCAAGCGACCAAGCTAATGTATTCGTTTCTAACTGGGATACCGCACGAAATAGCAGCACCTTAACCTATAAGGATGGCGCACGCTATCAGCTTGCCAATGCTTTTATGCTGGCATACGGCTACGGCACTCCCCGCCTGCTCTCCGATTACAAATTTGGCGACGACCAATCAGGTCACGACGCTGGAGCCCCGGGCGCTACCGATACCAAAGTACCAGATGTCGACTTTAACAAGGCTTGCGCTTCCAACGATTCTGATTGGAATTGCCAAGAACGCTGGACCTCTACCCGAGGCATGATCCAATTCCATAACTATGTCGATGGTGCAGCAGTAACTAAATGGCAGTCTGCTAATAGCAACTCTATAGCTTTTTCACGCTCCGACAAGGGCTTTATCGCTATCAATAACAGTGCACAACCATTAGAGACTTCCTATACTACTGATCTAGCTGACGGCACCTATTGCAATGTGTATGCGGCACTTGACTGCTCCAAAACTGTAGATGTACACAACGGCACTGTCACTACCACTATTCCAGCGCGCTCAGTAGTCGCCCTCTATAAAGGCGCCACCCAAGAAAGCCATCCAGAAAGCAAAGTTGCTACCGATCCTTCAGATCCTGCAATAGATGCGGCAGAACAAGCAAAATTACCAACAGACCAAACACTGACGGTGTATTACAAGGCAGATCCATCATGGCCTAGCGTCAAAATGGGCTACCAAGCTAATGATCAGTGGTCAGCTGGACAAGAAGCCATGCAAGGACCAGATGATCAGGGCTACTACACTATGGATTTGCAAACCGGCGGCAAGCCTACACAAGTCTATTTCACTGATGGTAATGGCAACTGGGATTCCAATGATTCCAAGAACTACACTATTGCAGCTGGTATTACACAGGCTAGTATTGAGCATCACAGCAACACTGTCACGTTGGGCAATCCAGAAACACTCAATGACAGCACACGTTTAGTAGTACACTATCGTCCAGCAAACGATAATGTGAACCGCGGTCTATATATCTGGGGATCTTCTAATTCCGGCAAGAATTTAGATGGCGCTTTCTACGAATTCAATAGTCAAGATGCATGGGGCAAAGTTTATGAAACCACATTGCCAGACGCCTATGCCAAGCTCAATTTCATTGTCACTACTACTGATGGTAGCTGGAATAAATTCGGCGGTGATCGCACAGCAACAGTTGGTCAAGATGGCACTGCAGAAGTTTGGGTTGATGGCACCTCAGCTGATGGCGCTCAAACTACTCTCGATACCGCACCATCTGATTACGCGGTAACTGGCAACTTGAACCTCACCGTACACTACCGTCGCATAGATGGTAAGTATTACAATGCTGAGGATACTTCCATTGATTTCCCACAGTGGACATTATGGACATGGACTGCTTCTTCCAATGGCCGAGAAGCACAGCTCACCAGCCATGACGCATTTGGCGAAATTGCCAATATCAGCTATCCTCAGTACACCATGATTACTAAAGATAACGGCAATACTGATATTGGTATGCTGCGCCGCTATGGCGAATGGAAGGCAAAAGACCCAGGAGATGTCGATGTTTTTGTACCAGCAAAAGCATTAGTAGCCAATGCATCAGACGGCAGTGTTCATGGCGAAATTTGGCTTGTTCAAGGAGATGCCACAGTGTATACAGCTCAACCATCACTTACCACTACCCTGAAATCTGCTTCAATTGCAGACTTCCACACGCTAAACGCTACACTCAGTAATACTGTACCGCTGGCGAAATTGCAGGACAAAGTAACCGTGCAAGATAGCGATGGTAAGGATATTGCAGTGAAATCTCTTGATGCTGATGGCACTGCTATAACTATTACTACAGAACAACAGCTTGCACCAAATGCCGCATACACAGTACGTGTAGCCGACTATGGTAAAGCCCAAGCTATTGCTGGCAGTATTGTGCGTACAAAGGATTTCGATAAGCAATATGCTTATGATGGAACCGATCTTGGTGCCACATGGAGTAAGCAGAACACGGTATTTAAGCTCTGGGCTCCTACGGCTTCTCAAGTCGAGCTTAACACCTTCGCATCAGATCAGTCTGCAGATGCAGCACTGGCAAAAACCTACCCAATGACTCGCGGCGATAAAGGCGTCTGGAGCGTCACACTTGATGGCGATATCAGCAATACAGCCTATACCTATGCTGTACATTTTGCTGATGGCACCGTCAATGAATCTACCGATCCGTATGCCACTGCCGCAACTGTTAATGGAGATCGCTCAGTAGTACTTGCTGATAGTGAGAAAACTATTGCTGATTTCAAGAGAATGCCTGAGTTTAAAGGCGGAAGCACTCATGCAGTAGTTGCCGAAACCCATATTCGCGATTTCACTAAGTCTGCCACTTCTGGAGTAGATGAAGCAAAGCGCGGCACGTACTTGGGCTTTATTCAGACAGGTACAAAAAATACTGCAGGCAACGCTACAGGCTTAGACTATTTGAAGAATCTAGGCATTACTCACGTTCAATTGCAGCCAATTTTTGACTATGCTTCTGTAGACGAGACTAAACCATTGGATGACAGCAACTACAACTGGGGTTACGATCCAAAGAACTACAACGTGCCTGAAGGCTCATACTCTAGCAATGCTAGCGACCCAGCCACACGTATTCGCGAGACAAAGCAAATGATTCAGGGTATCCATAAGGCTGGCATTCGTGTCATTATGGATGTGGTATACAACCATGTTGATAATGCTGCTGAGCATGCTTTTGGCAAAACTGTTCCTGGATACTACTTCCGCTATACCAAGGATGGTAATTTATCAGCAAATACAGGCGTAAGTAACGATACTGCGTCAGAGCGCGCCATGATGCGCAAGTATATTGTCGATTCGGTAACATACTGGGCGAAAGAGTACAACGTTGACGGTTTCCGCTTCGATCTCATGGGTATCCATGACCTAGAGACGATGAAGCAGGTACGCGCAGCACTCGATACAATTGATCCATCAATTATGGTGTATGGCGAAGGCTGGGATATGAATACCATGCTGCCAAAGGAGCAAAATGCCATTCAGCCAAATGCCTTCCAATTAGACAATACTGGTGGCAATGGTACGAAGAGCGGCTCTACAATTGGCTTCTTTAATGATTCCTTGCGCGATGCACTACGTGGGTCAGTATTCGCATTAGATGGCACTGGGTTCGTAGCTAATCAAGGCTCTCAAGAGCAGCTTGTTATGCACAATATTCTGGGTTGCCCACTTTCTGATGGACAAGCAGAAGCAACAAAGTGCTGGAATGGTAATGCAGAAGACCATTATGCGCAGCCAGGGCAGCTTGTACAATATGCGGAAATTCATGATAACCAGACACTCTACGATCGTTTACTCAAGTCTGTACCACAGCAAAAAGGCGAATCAGACGCTGATTATCAGGCTCGCTTAACCAAGATGGATAAGCTGGCAACAGGCACTATTTTGCTTTCCGAAGGACAGGCAGAAATTCAAGTTGGTCAAGAGTTCCTGCGCACTAAGGATGGCAATGAAAATTCCTATAACGCTGGCGATACTACAAACCAGCTGAATTGGGATGCTTTGGATGCAAACACCCACGCCAATGCCGCTGCAACTGCTGCGTTTGTTAAGGGCATGATTAGTGTGCGCAAGGCTATCCCAGGTTTGCAACTGGATAATTATGATGATGTTGCCAAGCAGGTTAAGCCACTTACTGCCGCTCAGGGCGTCGTTGCGTACCAGATTAGCGACAAAACAGGAACCTACGTGGTGGTGCTTAATGCGAATAATGCTCAGACGGCTGTATCAGCTGTACCAGCAGGCACGTACACACCATTGGTACTGGATTCGCAAGTGTTGTCGCAAGCACAGTCAGGTACTGATGCGAGCGTTGATGCTCAGGGATTTGCAGCAGCACCAATTTCTGTAAATGTGCTTAAGCTCAACACCGAACCGGCGGATGGTACAGATACCGGTAACACTGGTAATGCCGGTGAGACTGGTAGCGACGGCAACACTGACAATACCGGTAATACAGGAACTGACGCTGACAATACTGCAAATGGCGCTGACAATACTGGAAACCAGAATAATCAGAATAGCAATGCTGGTAACTCTGACAATGCTAACAAGCATGGTAATAGCGATGCACAGAGCGAAGCTCAGCAGTCTACTCCACTTGCTTCAACTGGTGTAGCAGTTGCAGCGCTTGCTGCGATTATCGCTGTACTTGGCGGTGCAGGTGCAGTGATGTTGTGGCTTCGTCGCAAAAGTCGCAACGCATAGTTACGCACAGTGATTCACTGTTCATAGTTAGTAATTGCACATCGAAATAGCAATGCCCACTATCTGCTCAAATGCTAGGTAGTGGGCATACTCATATGTATATCTCATCGAGTGCATTTCAAAGATATATCCGTGGGCTCGAAGGGGGTCGAACCCTCGACCTTTTGCTCCGGAGGCAAACGCTCTATCCACTGAGCTACGAGCCCAAACACGCACTCTATCAGCGCATATATGTTGCACACATATACACAAATCCCGTGCGCACATAAGAATACACGCACGGGACGAAAAGCACAATGTACTGCGTATATAACTCCTAGTACATCAACGTTGACAATCGTCTACGAGCACGTGCAACACGTGGATCCAAAGTACCTACAATATCAAAGTATTCCAGCAGCCTCACACGCACCGCATCCTTAGCCTCAGCATCAAAGGCATATGCTGCCATGAAATCGAGCAAGCGCTCAAACGCATCCTCTACCTGACCACCAATCATATCGATATCAGCAACAGCAAGCTGAGCTTGGACATCATCTGCATGATCAGCTGCAGCAGTACGTACTACACGGACATCAGCATTGGCAGAACGTGCCAACAACAAAGCCTTTGCATGTTCTCTTACTGCTCGAGTGTCGCTAGGATTTGCCTCAATAATATTCTTATAAGCTTCAGCAGCGCCAGCAAAATCCCCTTGCTTTGCCAGTGCATCTGCCTGAGCATGTTCAGCCGGCACTTGCTCTATCTCAGTATCGCTTGCTGCTTCATCAACGTCACCTTCAGCATCAGACTGGTCTGAAGCGCCCTCAGCGCCCTGATATGGAGCAGTTCCAGTTACACCGGACTGCTGTGCCAACTGTACAATTTGAGGCAATACCGTCTCTACAACCTGAGTAAGCTCATCATCAGATGGCACACCCTGCAAAATAGGCATAGGACGACCTGCAATTAACGCATACAGAGCCGGTACGCCTTGTGCTTGCAGAGCCTGAGCAATAGAAGGATTTGCGGCAGCATCAATACGAGAAAGTTGCAACTGACCGTTCATGCTATTCACAGCATCGCCAAGCTTTTGTGCAATTGGGAAGCAACGGTCATCATTGGAAACCCACAGCAGGAGCAAAATTGGGAAGGTTGCTGACGTAGTAACCATTGCTTGGAATGAGTTTTCATCGGTGTCAATAACATACCCACCTGCTGCAGGCGCTCCCCCAGCCTGACCAGCAGGTGCTTCAACCTTATGCTTCAATCCTTCTAAATCCACTGCTCCGGCAAGCGAAAATCCCGGATTAAACTGCTGTTCTTGTGCCATATCACATCCTCTTTCAACTGTGCACTACCATATCGCAAATTGCTATATATACAAGCTGGTATTACTTATCGCGCAATACTTTCCTATTGTGCTTACTGTGCGACTACAGCGGTAACCTGTCGTTCTGCTCCAACAACACGAATTTTCTGGTTACTCCCATCTTTTGGCACATAGAGAGCCAGCACATTGACATAACTCACTTTCATAGAAGAAGTAGCTTTAGCATCACCAAATAGTGCCTTCTCAGAATCAGAAGCCGGTAGTGATTCTCTTCCCTCACCAGCATTACGCACCCATTCAGAGTTAATACGCGCCACAACAAGGTCTCCACCATCTGCAGAACGCATCACTTGTATATCATCAGTTGGCGTAAAGGTTTGTGTCTGTGTACCTTTATTTGCTTCAATCCCCTGCTGTACCGTCTGTGTCAGCGTTTGTAGGTCTTTGCGGAATTGATCATCATCAAAATTCTTTGCATATTTGCTGGTATCGCCATTTTGCAATACATCAGCATATTGTTGGACAGCCTCTTTAGGAGTTGCAACAAGTCCTTTATCGTCAGCCGTCGCCGCAGCAGAGCCGATTGTTGGAATTTCAAATGCCGGCATTTTAGCGCCTTGTAGTAAACGCACTAATCCCCACAGTGTGTAGTTAGAGCGAGCATTATCCTGACGCAGTACGAGCAAACGTTGTGATTGCTGATCATCGGTCGTTGTGGTAATAGTAAATATCGCACGTGGCCAGCTAGCAGTTGTAGTAATTACTACTTGGCTGGTATCTTTTGGAATAACCGAATGAGAGTCAATTTTATTAGTTTTTTGCGCAATCGTAAGCTGACTTGTTCGCACTTCTAATTCAGGACCAGAAAGTACTTGCTTAAGTGTTTCTGGATTCTTAGCTTCATCAGCTTGCTGTAATGTTTGTAAAATACGCTGACGGATTTTCTCCTCCTGCACCTGCGTGAGCACAGGAGTTGGACCATCAGAAGACACCTTAACTGTTGGCACTGGATTACCACAGCCTGCCAATGCTGCAATCGCAAGTCCCGCACTGCATACTGCTGCACAGATTCGAATTGGCATACGGTTACTCATGGTCAGTCCCTTCTGCTTGGTTCTTATCTTCCTGTGCTTCCTCTTCTTCTGTGTGTTCGGTCGTGTTATCACCATCAGCTACTTCAATATCATCTGGCGTTTCATCTTGCTCAGCTTCTTCTGCTTGCACAGCCTCGCCATCATGGTCTGCATCACCAGACTGGTCTGTATCATCAGTTGCTGCTGCATCGCCAGACTGGTCTGTAGTATCAGACTTTTCGTTTTCACCAGCTTTATCTGACTGTTCGTTCTCCGCGGACGCACTAGCATTTTTTTCTTGCATCAGACGAGCAAAATACTCTTGCAAATCCGTGCTGCTGACTGGAGGAAGCTCATCCACCACTGGTAACACTTCTGTTAGCTCACCATCTTGCAAGGAGTTGGCACGCGCTTTATCCTCACTACCCTTACTTGCATCATTGACGCCAACAGCAACTGCATTTGTCACACCAGCAGTGCCTGCAGCTTTGACACCATACCGATGCACTGTGGAATGACGGGTGCGAGCACCATGCCCATGCCTACCTACACGAGGAACATGAGGCTTTGGCCAGACTACACAAAGCGTGGCACAGAGCACTGCCAACAGTAATGCAATAGCCGCAATAATCCATAATGGTGTAGCATAATCCGGTGTACTGCTACGCGTCCATTGCATATGCACCGTCATTTGAGCATCAGTATTGCGGTTTGCGCTCGTATCACTTTTACTCTTCTCTGTGTTAGCGGTTTGATCAGCACTTTGATCGCTCTGTGGTGCAGCAACATCACCTTTTTGCTGCTGTTCTTTCGCATGTTGCGCGCTTTCTTGCTCATCTAACATATGAACTATTACTACCGCATCCTGCTCATGCTGCTTTTGCCATGTAAGGTTTACCTTACCGGCGCCACATCGTACTTGTTGCCACATATCAGAGTTGGTAAATGTTGCATTACCTTGCGCAACTTTACCTTGTGCCTTATGTGCCGTAGTTGAAAACTCTTGCCACGAATTAAATCCACTAATCCGCGTATATGCAGTCCCCTCAAGCCAGCCAAGCGCATCAGAGGAAGAAGTCAATGCAATACATATTTGTGGTGCACTTGTTGACGATGAGCTCGATGAAGATGTTTTCGATGCCTTAGCATTGGTACGTGCAGTAATAGTAACAGGACCATCGGTGGTATCGAGCAATCCTGCATCAGTTACCGCATAAGCTGTGTTCATTGATGCTGTTGCAATATCAACTTGCGGATTTAAACGCCAAACAGTAAGACAAAGCACAGCACCAATAATTGACAATACTGCAATCACAGCAAAAATTGGTGCCACAATGCGGCGTAGTACTGCTTTACGTTTACTTAATGCATCGCTGGCATGTAAATCACCAAAAATGCGTTCTGTAGTGCTACTTACTACAGGATTATTATCGTCCTGCTCCGATGAAGAGCTACTCTCTATCTGATCGTTCTGTACATCTTGAGATTCCAACTGCGCTGACTGCGCTGCTTGGTGCTGATCTGCACCATCCGAATCTGGCTCTAAACCGTCTGATTGCGCTGAATCTTGCGTATGTGAGGCTGATGCTTCTTGCTCGGTATCCTTCGATACTTCATTATCTTGATTATCTTGTTCACTATCAAACGATTGCTGACTTTGGAATGTTACGCCCTGCAATAGAGCAGTATCAAGTAATGCAATATCCGGAGCTTCAACATGCAATTGCGGCAATGCTTCGTCTTGTCCTTGAGCTTGTTGCTCGTGATCTGCACCGTCGCGTTCCGCATCATGGTTCTCTATTTCAGTATGTTCTGCATCGCTACTATTGCGCTCGATTGCAGATTGCTCCTGCCGCAAAACATCCTCATGCACAGATTCACTAGCTTCACTGTGCTCAGTATGCTCACTGCGCTTATCTTCAGATGCGCCATCAGATATAGGCTCGTTTACTTGTTCGTGCTTCTGTGTCTTCTCATTATCCATATTGACACCCATTCTACAAGTTACTTTGTCTTTCATCAGCGCAAATTCGTTATTTGCATACACCGTAGTTTCCGCACCTGGTATGCAGAAAGTTCAAACTAAACACTATAGTATACCTTTTACACGAACCTCATCGTAATTTAAGCATAGTTTATACTCAAAGAAAGCACGTATTATCTTTGGTCAGCGAAGTCCGATACAGTACAATTATGCAAAAAGAATTCATCAACCGCTTTGCGCGCAAAATCGGCGCTCTTACCATCGCTGCCTGCATGGCTTTTTCATTGGCCGCTTGTTCCAGTGATTCATCATCAGATTCCAAAAAATCTGACTCTTCTAAAACAAGCCAAAGTACACAAGCGGATACCATGACACTGAGCAAAATGACTGGTATCAGCGCAACCGGCGAACTTGGCCAGAAGCCAAAAGTCACCTTCAAAACACCATTTAGTGTTACTAATAATTCTTACCAAATTTTGCAAAAAGGTAATGGCGAAGAGCTTAAAGACGGTATGCAAGTCTGCTCCCAGCAAATTACACTGAATGCAACAACTGGCGCAGAAGTGCAAAGTACATGGGAATCTGGACCAGAATGCTCTATTCGTATTGATGCCAATCAGTTGAGCTCTGCATATTATAAGCTGTTCAAAGGGCAAAAGCTCGGTACCACTATCGCTTTCGGACTCAATGCCGCACAAACAGCTGGTTCGAATGCTCAAACCACAACTGCCGACCAGTATATTAATGTGCTCACCTTCGTTTCTGTGCTTAAGACGCTTGAACGGGCAACTGGCACTCCAGTAACTGATATTCCAAGCAACCTACCGAAGGTAACGCTCGATAAGAATGGTAAGCCAAGTCTTGATCTCAATGGTTATAAGCCAGAAGACAAGCTCGTCGTTCAGCCGCTTATTCAAGGCGATGGCGATACCGTTGGCGAGAATGACTCCGTTACTGTGCACTACACCGGTTGGCTGGCTTCTGACGGTAAGCAATTCGATTCTTCTTGGGATCGCGGCACGAGCACTTCATTCTCGTTAAATCAGGTTGTTGCAGGATGGAAGCAAGGATTAGCTGGGCAAAAGGTTGGTTCCCAAGTATTGCTTATTGTTCCACCAAGCCTAGGCTATGGTTCCCAAGGTCAGGGGACGATTCCGGGAAATGCAACGCTGATTTTTGTGGTTGATATTCTTGCAAAATACTAGTACTGGCTGCACTATAACACATCCACAAATGTGAATAGTGCAAACTGGTGTGCACAACAGAGTACACATGTACGTGAAAGTTGGTCACACCTAACTATGCGAAAGGCTCAGCGTTGCTGAGCCTTTTGTATGCGACTGGCACAAAATATGAATGATGGTAAGAGTTATATACGCCGTTACTTGCAGCTACTTGTAGATACCTGCAGTTACTTATACGAAAGTCCAGTACCATCACTGCCCAAATGCCTACTACTCCGACGCTAAAACAGTCGCAACAGCCCGTCTTGTGTACCTTTCATTTCATCATAATCAAGCAACAGGCAAGTAAACCCTCGATCTTCTGCTAACGTCCGCGCCTGAGGAGTAATAGTCTGAGCTGCAAATACGCCGCGCACTGGAGCAAGCAACGGATCACGGTTCAGCAATTGCACGTATCTCGTCAACTGTTCAACACCATCAATGCCGCCATGACGTTTAATTTCAATAGCAATATGCTTGCCTTGCTCATCCACTGCCATAATATCCACAGGGCCAATAGGTGTAGGAAACTCTCTTCGTATTAACCGCACACCGTCGCCCACACGAGTAATTTGCTCGGCTAGTAATTCTTGTAAATGCTCTTCAACACCATCTTTAGAAAGCCCTGGGTCGGTACCTAAATCTACGGTTTGATCAGAAATAATCTGCTGAAACACAACTTCAAGCACATCATCAGATTTTTGTGCTGCGGCTCGAATAATTAGCTCAGGCGCCTGACCTATATCTTGCGTTAAATCGATATATGATGTATCGAGCTGGTCTGTTGTGATTTCTTTTAATGTACACGGAGCTGCCATCCAATTTAACGGTTTGTATGAACCAAGCTCAGAAAAAATGAGTACACTATTATCCGCCTTAATCAGCACAACTCTGCGTGCAAGTGGCAATGTTGCATGTAAACGACCTGAATAATGAGCAGTGCAATCGGCAATAATAATACGCATTCCTACTAGCATAGCGAGTACACGGAATATGCGAGTACACGGAATATGACAATACTGCACTGTGCAAATTTTTGCGGATACGTGTACCTATCTGGAGTTCAATGCGCTTCAATACGCTTCAATGCAACAAAACAAGGCGTAACCCACATAGTATGGATTACGCCTCGCAGTGTTTAGCTCAAGTCAAAGCCGGCTAGAATTTTTAAGTTTTTCTAACCGAACTCTATAAGCTAGGCTTCTTGCTTGGTTGCCTTAGATTGCTCTTTTGTACAACGTTCAACAGCAATGGTTAGCTTATTAGAATCGAAGGAAATAAAACCGTTATTTACTTCAAATCTCAGCTGAGTATTGTCTGGTCGAGTAACAACAACTGTACCTTCATCCGTGGCGGCCATCACAGGTTCGTGATCAGCTAAAATGCCCATTGAGCCTTCAGCTGCAGGCACAGAAACTCGTACTGCTTCACCTTGCCAAACTAGGCGATCCGAAGCAGCAAGTGTTACTGCAATACGCGACTTTTCAGCAGCCACTATGCGTTGTACTCCTTTTGCATCTCGTGCCACTTCTGCTCAAGATCCTCGATGCCACCGATGCCAGAGAATGCCTGCTCTGGTACGTCATCATATACACCATCGCAGATTCGAGTAAAGGCTTCAATAGTCTCATCTGCTGGCACATATGAACCTGGGCGACCGGTGAACTTCTCCGCCACGTAGAAGTTCTGTCCAAGGAACTGCTCAATCTTACGAGCACGATTTACCGTAGTCTTATCTTCTTCACCAAGCTCGTCAATACCGATCAGAGCAATAATATCCTGCAGTTCCTTATTACGCTGCAAAATTGCCTTAACACGGTTTGCACAATCATAATGTGCTTGACCAACATAGCGAGGATCAAGAATACGTGAAGTTGATGCCAATGGATCCACTGCTGGATAAATACCCTTAGAAGCAATATCACGAGAAAGCTCGGTTGTTGCATCCAAGTGGGCGAATGTGGTAGCAGGGGCAGGATCAGTATAATCATCTGCTGGCACGTAAATTGCCTGCAAAGAGGTAATAGAGTGACCACGCGTTGAAGTAATACGTTCCTGCAACGAACCCATTTCATCTGCCAAGTTTGGCTGATAACCTACTGCTGATGGCATACGACCAAGCAATGTGGATACCTCAGAACCAGCCTGAGTGAAGCGGAAGATGTTGTCAATGAAGAGCAACACATCCTGATTTTGCACATCGCGGAAGTATTCTGCCATCGTCAGTGCGGTTAATGGGACACGAAGACGAGTTCCTGGAGGCTCATCCATCTGACCGAATACCAGTGCGGTCTTTTCGAGTACTCCTGCTTCTTCCATTTCGCCGATCAGATCGTTACCCTCACGGGTACGTTCACCAACACCAGCGAATACGGATACACCGCCGTGATTCTGAGCCACGCGCTGAATCATTTCCTGAATCAACACGGTTTTACCCACGCCAGCACCACCGAACAGACCAATCTTACCGCCCTGCACGTATGGGGTAAGCAAATCAATAACCTTAATACCAGTTTCGAACATCTGAGTCTTAGACTCAAGCTGGTCGAAGGCTGGTGGGTTACGATGAATTGGCCAGCGTTCGGTTACCGTAATTTTCTCATCTGGTCGAGCATTCAAAATTCGACCAGATACGTCAAATACATGTCCCTTAGTTACGTCACCTACTGGAACCTGAATTGGACCACCAGTATCGGTAACTGTTGCTCCACGCACTAAACCATCAGTTGGCTTCAAAGCTACAGCGCGCACAATAGAATCACCTAAGTGCTGCTCAACCTCGAGAGTAATCTCGTGGTTGCTTTCGCCCTCACTGTCGCCTACAGCAGTGATTTCAACGGTTAGCGCATTATAAATGTCGGGAAGATGGCCGACTGGAAACTCAATATCGATAACTGAGCCCTGTACACGGGTGATGCGGCCCTGCGACACAGCTGAAGTTTCGTCTTCAACCGTGGCTGCCGCAGTTGCTGATGCATTATCCATGGCGCTCCTATTCTTTGTCATTGTTCAGCGCGTCGGCGCTGCCGATAATTTCGGTAAGTTCCTGAGTAATAGCTGCCTGACGGGTAGCGTTTAACTTACGCGTTAATTCGTCAATTAAACCGCGAGCATTATCAGTTGCTGTATGCATAGCATTCTGACGGCTTGCAGTTTCTGAAGCTGCACTGGTAAGCAAGCATTCATGAATACGTGACTGCACATACTTAGGTAGTACTCGATCAAGTACTTCATCAAGACTTGGTTCAAACGAGTACAACGGCTGTGCAGCAGGAAGAGACTGTGCGGCTTGTCCAGAAACACGTTTAAGTGATACTGGCAGCATACGCAAAATACGAACTTTCTGCACCACCATATTGACGAATTCTGTAAACACGATGTACAGCTCGCTAACTCCACCTTCTTCTTTCGGCGTCATATACGCGTCAAGAAGCGTTTTTGAGATAGTTTCAGCAATTTCAACTCCAGGAGCGTCGGTATGACCTTCCCAAGTTTGTGCTACATCGCGTCCACGATAACGGTAGTATGAAACACCACGACGTCCATACACGTACAACTTTGGCTTCTTACCCTCGGATTCGAGACGACCGAGCAAAGCTTCAGTCTCTCGGATAATCGATGAGGTGTATGCACCAGCCATGCCGCGATCCGCTGTTAGTGCGAGCACAGCAACATTAGGATTGCTGGATTCCGCGGTAACAATTGGATGCACAATATGGCTGTGTTGTGCCATAGCCTGAACAGCATCGAAAATCGCATCCGAGTAAGGCTTCGCACCTAAAGCCACATCACGTGCTTTAGCAATACGCGAACTAGCAATCATCTCCTGAGCATTGAAAATTTTCTCCAATGACGCTGTGGAGGCGATTCGTGCCTTATATGCGAGTTGCGATGCCATATTACTCCCCCGCTCGCTTGCCTTCAGCTACTGCATCACGGGCAACAAGCTCTTCTTGTTCTACTGGAGTCTCCAATTTTGGAGCTGCCTTAGCAACAAGCGGAGTGCCATCATGCTTAATGTATGTTGAACGGAATGCTTCTACTGCTGCATCAAGCTTTTGCTCAGTTTCATCGTCAAACTTTTCAGTATCGCGGATTACATCAAGAATGTCTGTGTTGTGAGCAAGGTAGTCAAGCAGACCTTGTTCAAATGGCAGTACATCCTCAAGTTCCATATCGTCAAGCTTGCCGTGAGTACCAGTCCATACTGAGACCACTTCCTGTTCCATTGAGTATGGAGAGAACTGTGGCTGCTTAAGCAACTCAGTCAGACGTGCACCACGGGTGAGCTGAGCCTTTGAAGCTGCATCCAAATCAGACGCGAACATAGCAAAAGACTCAAGCGAGCGATACTGTGCCAACGAAATCTTCAACGTACCAGAGACCTTCTTCAAAGCCTTGGTCTGAGCTGCACCGCCTACACGAGACACAGAAATACCTACGTCTACTGCAGGACGCTGGTTTGCATTAAACAAATCAGACTGCAAGAAGATCTGACCATCAGTAATGGAGATGACGTTCGTTGGAATGTATGCAGAAACGTCGTTTGCTTTGGTTTCGATAATTGGCAAACCGGTCATAGAACCGCCGCCCAAATCATCAGAAAGCTTTGCACAACGCTCGAGCAGACGTGAATGCAAGTAGAACACGTCACCAGGATAAGCCTCACGTCCAGGTGGACGACGAAGCAACAGTGAGATTGAGCGGTATGCTTCTGCTTGCTTTGACAAATCGTCAAATACAATCAAAACATGCTTACCGTGGTACATCCAGTGCTGACCGATTGCGGAACCAGTATATGGTGCAATGTACTTAAAACCAGCAGAATCGGAAGCTGGGGAAGCCACAATAGTGGTGTACTCCATAGCACCCGCCTCTTCAAGGCTTTGGCGCACGGAAGCAATAGTAGAACCCTTTTGACCAATTGCTACATAAATGCAGCGAACCTGCTTCTTAGGATCTCCACTTTCCCAATTTGCCTTCTGATTAATGATGGTATCGATAGCAATTGCGGTTTTACCAGTCTGACGGTCACCAATAATAAGCTGACGCTGACCACGACCAATTGGGGTCATAGCATCAATAGCCTTAATACCGGTTGACAACGGTTCCTCAACTGGATGGCGATGCATAACGTCTGGAGCCTGAGCTTCCAGAATACGTCGTCCTTCGCTTTCAATTGGACCTAGACCGTCAATTGGATTGCCCAATGGGTCTACTGTACGTCCCAGATAGCCATCACCGACAGGTACAGAAAGTACGTCGCCAGTGCGTCGCACTTCTTGACCTTCTTCAATGCCAGCAAAATCACCAAGCACTACCACACCGATTTCTCGGGCATCCAAGTTGAAGGCTAGACCAAGCGTACCGTCCTCAAAGGTCAGTAGCTCGTTAGCCATGCAGCCAGGGAGTCCTTCCACGTGTGCAATGCCATCGCCTGCAGTCCGGACGTATCCAACTTCAGCAGTTGGATTATCAGACGGCTTGTAGGACTCAACAAAATTGTCAAGCGCCTGGCGAATCGCCGCGGGATCGATGGTCAATTCTGCCATTGATCACTCCTTATTCTTTACTAATTGAGATGCGTGTATATGTATGACTTATCGCATGGGCTAGGTATTACTGCTTCATAGCACGTTGCAAATGCTGCAACTGTGCAATTACAGTATTGTCGGTTACTTCTGAACCAACTTGAATACGCATACCACCCATCACACGTGGATCAACCACGCAATTGACATACACATTGCGCCCCAGCTTGCGCCGGTAAGCATCTTTAATGCGCACAATCTGCTCATCACTGAGCTCAACAGCACTGGTAACAGTGACCATTGAACGACCGCGGTGAGTTGAGATTTGGGATATAAGCCAGCTAATCGTGGATAAATATCGCCTGTTTCGCAAATCGCGAGCAGCATGACTTGCTAAATCCATCGTTACTGGGTCAAGATTCTTGCCTTCAAGTAGCGCATGTAAAAAGGCAACGCGCTGCCTTGCAGTCGCATTAGTATCGCTCAAATGCTGACGCACAATTGGTAACTTAAGCAATGCAGAATGCAATGCTGAAAGTTCAAATGATATTTGTGCCGAAGCATCACGGTTATCTGCACTTATCATCAGTGCTTCAACAGCCATATCTTCCATAGCATCAGCTAAGTCACGCGGATGACCCCAATGCTGTGCTACTAATGCTTGTGCAATGGACAGGGTGAGCGGATCGACTACATTGCCTATAACGCTGGTAATCAGTGTGCGCTTATCTTCTTCATTTCGAGAAGGGTCGGTCAAAGCACGCTCTAATCGAGCGTTATCATCAAGTAACTTGCCGACCTCAAAAAGTTCGTCACCAATAAGCTTGGCTCCATCTTTTCGATCGATAAGCTGTGCTTCAAACTGCTGTAATACTGCATCATAAGCTGCTTGTGAAGTCTTTCCATTCATGCGGTTCACCTCCTGTCTTTCTGTATGCTATTTTGCTCGTCCTTGCGCGATTACTTCTCCTTGGATGCAGACTCGGATTCAATGTCTTCAATCATGGAATCCAACATATGTGACTGCACCTGATTATCGGCAAGTTGAGCACCAAGAATCTTGCCAGCAAGGGCTGTAGCTAATGCACCAACATCACCCTTGAGACTTACCATTGCCTGCTGCTTCTGAGATGCAATAGCCTGCTGAGCATTAGCAGCAATTTGTGCTGCGTCTGCCTCAGCTTTAGTACGTGCATCTGCAACAATTCGAGATGCCTCATTGCGAGCATCATCGCGAATCTTTGCAGCTTCAATTTTTGCATTATCGAGCTGATCTTCGTACTTCTTCTTTGCTGCTTCAGCTTCAAGTTGTGCTTGTTCAGCTTTAGCCATGCCACCTTCAATACGCGATGCCCGCTCATCAAAAATAGCTTGGAACTTTGGCATAAAGTAGCGATAGAAGAAGAATGCGATAATGAGCAGAACAATTAAGGACCATACGATATCGTATGGCTCTGGCAGAAACAGTGCTACACCGTCTTTTTGTTCTTCAGCGAGAACTGCAACATCACTCATATCGCCCTCCTTTCATTCATCATCAGTTTGTCGTATGAACTAATGCTGAATTACTGGAAAATGAAGCCAGCGACGAGACCGAGCAAAGCCAGAATCTCAACGAATGCAACACCGATAAACATGAGCGTCTGCAAACGGCTGCTCATTTCTGGCTGACGTGCAGTACCTTCAATGGTCTTGCCAATAACAATGCCCAAACCGATACCAGGGCCAATAGCGGCAATGCCGTAACCAATGGCGTTAAGATTGCCTGCTACTTCAGCAAGGGTAACGATATCCATGTGCTTTCCTTTCTCAACGGGAGCATTGCTCCCACAACTCATTACAGAACTTGCGTCTTGCGTTCCTCAATGTTTAATCTTCAAGTTCTGGATAACTTAAGTTGATATATGCGGTGGTCAGAATTGCGAAAATAAATGCCTGCAGAGCTGCCACCAAAATCTCAAAGCAAGTCATTGCAAAACCAGCAGCAAAAGTCAGCACTCCAAATGGAGCAAATGCTAGGTTATGCATCTCAATAAAGAACCACTGCGTTGCTGCAAAGCAAACAGCCACAGTGATATGACCAGAGAGCATGTTGGCAAAAAGTCGGATAGTAAGCGATAACGGTCTGATAATCAGCAACTCAAGTAGCTGAATAGGAGCCAGTAATACGTAAATTGGACCAGGAACACCTTTAGGGAACAGTTCTTCCTTCAAGAATGCGCCAAGACCTTTTTCACGTATGCCTGCAATCCAATATTGGCAGAAGCACCATAGCGCAAACAACAACGGCATAGTAATCGTTGCAGTTGCAGCCATATTCATTCCGGGGATTATGCCACACAAATTAAATACCAGAATAGTCAAAAATACTGTGGTAACCATTGGCACATAGCGTTTGCCACGCAGCTCGCCCATCACCTGATAGACAATATTATCGCGTACAAATTCCAGTACCCATTCCACAGCACCCTGCCAGCGACCTGGTACTAATTTGGCTCGTTTTGCCGTAATACCAAGAACCAGCAGCAAGACAACCGTTGCCACTAATCGAATAAGAATAATGCGATTGAGCGCAAAAGGCGTGCCTTGGAAGAGAATTTCATCTGGTAAAAATTCGTTAACGGTTGGGTAATGAGGGCCATCAGCAGCAAGAACCATAGCACCAGATGCACTATGAGCACTGCTATAACCTTCCGCCCCACTCATGCTTGCACATACAGAGGTTGCTGCTTGTGAAGCATGAACTACCACGGAACGCACCGCGTCGCCGGCTGAGGTAGTTAACTCCTGAATGCCAGTCAAATCCACGTGCCTCCTCGTTCGTAACTCACATATAGAAAACCCTACTGATATAGAGCATTCCTATATATGTCCGTCCTCATGAGCTTTAGATCATAAAGTTCATGAACCCCAACTAGTGTAATACCTTCGGTCGCCATCATGTGACACCTACGTAACATACAATGAAGTAATTGGCATAGTTTGCCACCACACCATCGTTCGCGGCATCACAGTGGTATTCGGTTTTACTCACTATAGTATGACACTATTTATGTTACATATTCGTATACAACACAAAGTGCACACTACTGCTTGCACCCTAGTTGGGCAACTGTGACTACTCTAGCAACTTTTGTAGTCAGATTGCACCACATAAGCAGAAAAATCATGGTTTTATCGATAAAATATTCCGATACGCAGCGCGTAGCGTTTAGGAAAGCGCAATATATCAATCATTCTTTGTTTTGTGAAGATTTTGTACACTTACCGAACGGTTAGCGATTGCACGTGCTTACTGAAGATGGCTAGTACGCTTACCTACTGCGCTTACCCACTACGCCTACCTACTATGCTTATTTACTACGCTTACCCACTGTACTTACCCACTACGCCCACCTACTACACGTCTGCTTACTACCCTTTATCAGCGTGATCAATAACACCATACCCATCGCCAGCAAAGGCTTCATACTCATCGCCACGTGGAGAAGCCGGAGATCTACGATACTTTCTATCCGTACCCAATTTGCCCTCAGCTTTTAACTGTGGCACTTCACGCAGATCATATGGTGTTGTCTGATACACCCAATTAAGCCAGTTTCGCCATAGCAAATTAGCATGAGCGCGCCAAGCAAACAGCGGCTCACGATTTGGATCATCATGAGGGAAATAATTAGTAGGAAATGGCACATTGGTAAGACCGCGAGACATATCGCGCTGATACTCCTCCGCCAAGGTCCATTTCCCATATTCCCAATGCCCTAACGCAAAAACCTCGGAAAAGTCTTTAGTTGCAAGCAATCCAGGTCCACTCTGCGGTCCCCATGTAAGCACTTGTAATGCAGGATTTGACGCAATATCTTGCTCATTTACCGAAGCCACACGAGAATGAGGTTGCAAAATAATTTCATCAAACCCATTCGTAATAAAACAGTATTCATCTTGCAAATATTGAGGGAATACACCAAATATCTTCTTTTCTTCCTGCACTTTGCGCACACCATAGCGCTGATACAAAGCTGCCATTGCACCCCAGCACAAGTACATAGTAGAAAATACGTGACTGCTCGCCCAGTCAAGAATTGTGCAAAACTCATCCCAGTAATCAACTTCTTGAAAATCAAGATGTTCCACTGGAGCACCTGTTACTACAAGACCATCGTAGTAATTATCTTCAAACGAAGAAAGATTCTCATAAAACTTCAGCAGATGATCACGGTCAGTGTGTGTGGATTCATGCGTAGAAGTTTTCATAAAATCAACGTCAACCTGAATAGGAGACTTAGAAATCAGACGCAAAATCTGAGTTTCTGTTTCAATCTTCTTCGGCATCAAATTCAGTATTACTATACGCAAAGGTCGAATGCGCTGCTGAATAGCATCAGCATTATCAAGCGCAAAAATGCGTTCCGAATCTAAAATTGCTCGAGCTGGCAAACCTTGTGGAATAGTAATAGGCATGTGGCTATTATGACGAATCCTCTGGTCTAATGCCAAAAGTTATGCTCATTGATGGACTTTTTCAAATACGCGAGCTTATTTAAAAGCATGGGGAACGCTGTTATAGGAGATATGAACTGCACCCTGCCTATTGAACTGAAAAAAAAATCAAATTCAAAGATTGGGAACGCTGTTCAGGATATAAGCGCTTCTTTATACAGTGTGGACGTCCCTAATAGGCTTGTATTTGTTGGTAACTAAACAAGTCCAGGACATCTAAACATCAACTCGACACGCTGTAGACCCACAAAACTTGCATTATTCTAATTCATGCGTAAAATAGTTCGAGCTGCCTGAAGGGTAAGCCGACGCGGGGTGGAGCAGCTCGGTAGCTCGCTGGGCTCATAACCCAGAGGTCCATGGTTCAAATCCATGCCCCGCTACTAAGCAAGGCTAGGAATCGCAAGGTTTCTAGCCTTTATCTTTTCTAACTCAGATTGAATGAGTTGTAATTTCTGGACAAATTCTGAGCAAGCTGACGCTCTGAAACCGTTTAAAAATGCAATATTCTCCCCTATACTAGTAGTGGGATTAGTGGTTGTTGGCGTTAATGGAGGCGCGTGATGGATGTTTCTCGTATTAAGGGTGCTCATGATTGGGATTTTCCCGTACCTGAGATTACTGCTGAAGCGATTGATGATTTTATTGCAGCTCTAGCTCGTGATGAAAGACTTTTTATGGATATTTATTATGATGCAGTTGATAGTTGCAGTCGCGAGATGAGCAATGAGCGCGATGAGATGGTTATTCGTAATTATTACCTAGGGAATGAGTGGATGGATGATGTTAGAGACGCTGCATGATTTTTCTATGTTCCCATTACGTATGTGTATGTATGAGGGAATGAAAATCCTATAGTTTGGTTTGGTGCAACATGGGTCAACGTTTAGTAGATAGACTGATTGAAGAAAGAGATCAGCATATTGATCATGCATTGTTTTATTGGACTCAAATTTTAATGGCGTATAACTCAAACCACATGGAGGGCTCTACCCTAACTGCTGAGCAGACGAGTCAAATTTTCGAATCAGATAGTTTACTTGCCGCTGATGGCGAGCAGATTCGTGTAGATGACGTGATAGAGACGCGTAACCATTTTGTAGCATTTAATTATATGCTTGACCATGTAGACAATCCGGTTAATGAAGAGTTCGTTTGTCACTTGCATTGGCTCTTAAAAAAAGGAACTTCCCAAGAAAGTGACTCCAAATATCACATTGGTGCATATAAAACTCGAGAGAATGAAATCAGCCAGATTCTTGGTCTAACCTCAATACCAACCGTGGCAGCAGTGCATGTACCTGAAATGATGGAAGTGGTGTTTAACGAATATGCACGCATCACTGATAATCCTGTGCATATTGCAATGTGTCATTGGATGTTTGAACGCGTACATCCGTTTAGTGATGGGAACGGTAGCATAGGTAGATTAGTAATGTTCAAAGAGTGTTTACGTCTGAATACCGTGCCACCGCTGGTACGCGACGAACATCACAGCATGTATGTTAAAGGACTTAATGAATTTCCTGAGCACCCAGGCTGGCTCGTTGATCTGCTACTTAGCGAACGAGACACCTATGAACAAACATTTATGCAACGTATGGCACAAGGACAGTTAGCGTATACCTATGCAGATCATTGGTCAGAACAGGATAGTGAAGTATTACTGGATCAGGCCCGTGTTTTCGCCCAGCGCATTGCTCAATTAGCACCTTCACCAGAAGTGAATAATCTTTCAACACTGTATGCAACACCTAGTGCAGTGCCTGTTCGCCAGCAGAAGCGACATATTCATTGAAAGTTATAGTATACTGAGCTTGCATTATTCAACCGCTTACGGTAAATACTTTTGAACTGAAACCCACTTTGTTATTTTGATAGTAGTGGTTTTTATTGTTATTTCAAGTATTCTAGACTATAATAGACTGTGTGAGTGTGCAGCAGATTTCCCCTACTGAACAGGCTAGGCGAGCAAGGCTTGTAAAAGAAGCTACCCATTCTATAGAAATGGAGGGCGGCGTTTTTACTGATGCTTCTAATATGGATTTGCAGCAGTATATTTTGGGTAATCTCACGATCGAGGAATGCATTAAGCGCAATCGTTATCGTTATGGATTAAATAATGGTTGACAGTCCAGTTTTTGACCCTTATCTTATTCAGGGTACAACTGTATTACGTAATTTAGCAGGAATTATTGATTCTGCTGAATTTGATGCGTTTGAATCAACGAGTGCGCGTCTTCGTATGATAGAGTTCTTTGATAGTAACCCTCAGGTTGAGCCAACTCTGCGCGGTGTACGAGCGATCCATTATCAGCTATTTCAGGATGTATACGATTGGGCTGGACAGCTACGCACAATCAATATGGGTAAGGGTGAGAGCCTATTTCTTCCTCTTGAGTTTTTCTCGAACGGTATTGAATATTTTGAGCGGACTCTCAAAGAGGATCATTATTTACAGGGTTTGAATCGCGTTCAGTTCATTGAACGTCTTGCTATGAATTTTGATAATTTGAACGTATTACACCCGTTTCGTGAGGGCAATGGTCGTACTCAACGCCTGTTTTGGAGCGTGATTGCTCGTGATGCTGGCTGGGATATCCAATGGCCTCAAATCAGTGCTCAAGAAAATATTGATGCCAGCGTTCAAGCGTTATTACATGTTAATTATCAGCCTCTAATGGCATTGTTTGATCGTTGTGTATCACCTTTGGATAGATATAGCCTTGTATTTTCTATGTTGAATCATCAACCAATACTGGATTCTGGTAAGCAGTATGCCACGGAAATTAGTGAAGATATACGACAGCGGCATTCTTCTCGATATATTGCTTCTAGTAATAGTCAGTCTCACCGTCCTACTCGGCGTCGCAAATCTCGTGGTCGATAAGCTTTTCTATTATTCTGTCTTCTTATTCCTAGTTGTCAGTATTTCAGTATTTGGAGCAAGTAATATTGCTGCGACAATGTCGCGTTTGTAGACGTAAAGCTGGGTAATATTATTGAAATATCGTGCAAGTAGCAAAAAAATTATCTAATACATTGAGATAAGAGTTAAGGGACTCTTGCGAGCCCCTTACGCTTTGTCTGAGGACGTGCAATTACCTCAACGCCCTAACAGTTTCAGCTCATTCTCGTAAGTCTTTCGTCGCGCGCACTCAAAGGCGAGAATGTTTAGCGGCGCTTCCACTGTCGATATCTATTATAACGTCTAGGCTTGTCTACGTCGAGGTCTGCATCTTAGCGGCTGTAGTTCTTGACCGCAATGCAATCGCATTGTGACGTATGCCGTGCGCTCACGGCGTGCGGCTTTGTCTGAAAGGTGACTCTCATGAGCCCCGACAATTACCCACACCATGAGTCTATTGGAGCATTGGCAGCTATAGGAGTGGCTCTTGCCGCTTCAAGCAACATAGTAGGTTATCTACTATTAGCCGTGATAGTTGGCTATCTGATGACTAAGTAGTGTGTTAGGTCACCGTGTTCTTCTCGTGAAGGGCACAGTGATTTTATTGAAGTACATGCGATTAACCAACTACGCTAGCTAGCGATATAATGTAACGTCTCCTAACACCTGTATATGCCTATATACCCCATATATCTAAAGATAAAAAATATACTGGTTGTATGATTACGGTTGAGAATTTTGAGCAAGCACCACTTTCCAGACGCTATTATGGTGGCTCAGCAGGACGTAAGATTGGTATCCACTGGAATAACGATAACTGGCTCTTAAAGTTCCCTAAAAACACTCGCGATCTACAAGGATCAGTACCCTCGTATTCTACCGCACCACTGAGCGAATACCTCGGCTCACACGTGTACGCCTCGCTCAATATTGATGTGCATGATACTGTACTGGGTATTCGCGATGGCAAACTCGTATGCGCATGCAGAGATTTTGTTAAAGACGGTTACACTCTATATGATTTCCGTAATCTGAAAAACTCGGTTAATGATGAACTCACTGGATTCTCTCAAGATGCTTCAGACGGCATGAGTGTAGTACTCCCTGATGTGATAGCCGCGATAGCGCATATAGATGTGTTCAAAGACATCCCTAACGTGCTTGAACGTTTCTGGGATATGTTTGTCACGGATGCTTTTATTCGTAATATTGATCGCAATAATACGAATTGGGGTGTGCTGATTAGTGATACTGCCATGAAGCTTGCCCCAGTATTTGCCAATAGTAACTCATTCAACAATAAGCGGACACCACACGCTATCAGCCAGCGATTACATGATACTGATTTACTACGTCAAGATGCGCTTGATGTGCACTCCTGCTTTGTGAGCACACAAGGTAAACCCATCGCGCCACTGAAATATATTGCCTCCGGTCAAGACCCTGACTGCAATGCAGCATTACAACGCTTTATCAAACACTTAGACATGCACACGATTATTGACATGTTCTACAATATCCCAGACACCGTGCGCGGTGTCGATATTATTGACGAGGACTACCGCCAATACCACTTAGCCCTACTACAATACCGCGTTGAACACGTACTCTTGCCAACCTACCAACGTTTACAAGCCGCTCAATAGTAAACCCTAAACTGAGCTACTCAAAATATCACTCTTCTCAATCATCCATAGTGTGTCAAATACATCATTACACCAACACCTAAGGCTACAATAACAAAAATACTACAGTATGAAAAAAGGTATGCAATGAAGCAGTACTCTGTGGGTCTAGATATTGGCACAGCATCAATTGGGTGGGTTGCACTTACCCCTCAAAATCGTCTAATGCGCGCAAAGGGTCATGAAATCGCAGCAAGCAGACGATATTCCCAACACCCTACAACAACTAGCTGCGAGTAAAGATAATACTTCTAAGGAGACTATACTTACTATCACAAAGGCATTAGTTGGACTAACAGCCAATTTGGATACACTGTTCCCCTAAAAAGGTTTAACTAAGAACAATAAAGATCATTGTAAAATCAAGATACCGAATGTAAGAGGATCCGACTCAAATAAACGACCAAACAAATGGGTTGCTGAAGCTTTTTCTCAAAAATTCAGCAGACATGGTACATAAAATGAAATCACTAATGCCTTGCACACAGTTTTAAGACGTGATGGCGGATATAAGGTGTAGGAGGTAAGAGCATTGTTATACGATCCAAAAGCATTCCTATGGATGGATAACCCTACATGGTATCGCAAAGTATATTTTGACGATGGTCGTCCAGACATAGTGACTGATAAGCAAGGTCATGAATACCATGTTGACCATGAATTTAGATACGAACTCACTGACGAAGCACCAGAAGAAGCGCGCAAATCATTCGAGCGTTTCAAACTCTTTAGCCAGCTTACCTGTGATGATGCATTTGAACCGTCACCAGCGTATGAAGCTTATCAAGCTTACGTCGAGCGAGAAGACAGCGAAAGTGAATAAGCTGAAATAAGTCATAACTAAGCCACCCTACAGTGACCGTTTCAGATGTCTGTCATACCAAATGCGTATTAAGTCATAATTACATACATTCACATATGCAATATCTATGCGCTCTTAACAGATAATAATATCTGCAGTCAAGCGCATAGATTACAAACGGAAAACGTATAGTAAGCAAACTACGAATCATACGTTATTACTCGTCATTGCTCTCGTGAATGCCGATAACCATTTACACGCAACACACTCATACCAACCAACCCGATAAGTGCCATAACAACTCCGACTCCAATAAGAGTCACTGTATGCGCGCCAGTCTGAGCAAGCTCGTGAGGCTCCTCGGGTGGTGTCTGCGGTGGTGAAGGAGGCTCTTCTACAGTAGTCACCTCACCTTTTATACCGAGCGGATGTGAAGCAAGCACATCTCCTCCAGCACTCCAAAGCGTGGCCTTCCAATACACTTTCCCACTCTTCGCGACCTGAATATGCTTGCTAGAGACATACAATGTACCGTCTTGAGCATAGATCGATTCACTAGTAGCACGCTCATCTTCACTAAACTTGCCGTTGTTTTGCTTACTTGTTTCCATCAACGTATTACTGTTTTCTGGAAGCTCAACTCTGTACTCGTCAAGTAATACCTTCCAAGCAGTATTTATGTTGCTACGTATAGAGCCGCCATCATCACTATCATCCTCATCAGTACTTGCAGCACTGCTAATGGATTCAGGAACTTCATATGCTGAGAACGTTATATACGCACCTTTTGGCAAAGAACCACGTATACGTGCCGTATCAAATACCGTATCTCCAGGAGCAGCACGATCAGCATTAACCGCAGTTGTCATAGTAATTGGTTCAGTTGTGGGACTAGGTGTGGGCGGCACCCATACTCGTTCCCATGCATTGTTGTATTCACTTTGAGCGGGCATTACACGGCTATCACCTTCAAAATCAAGTACAAAAACATAATATCCTGGCTCATTAGCCTCAATATTAACTGGTTTACCATGGATATCTTTGGAACCATTACCCACGCGAATAGTGCCATTAACCGCACGATACTGCCATTGTCCAACTAAAGTATGGTGTTCATCTAAACCCGGTATTTCGGTAGTACTCGGTTTATACTCCTCATTGCGAGCGCTGTTATTATGGTCACCAGCCCAGTAGAGTTCCACCGTCATATATTCGAGATCTGCACTAAAACCTGCTTGAGTATCTCCTCTAAACTTCCCATGGTCTTTAGGGAATCCTTGGACAGTAATGGTGTCACTTATGGAAGAGCCTATATGCGCTGTATGCTCGGTAACCGTTGAATCAATCTTCAGCGGTTGCCGTGTAGATGTTGACTCAGTTTTTTCAATAAATGTACTAATATAATTTCCTTGTAACCATGAAGCTACATCTTTATCCTGCTTCGCCTTATCGATTACCCATACCCATGTTCCAATACCATCTCTTTCTGTTGCGCGATATGTTTTACTCTGTGCTTGGAAATCTTGCTTGGCTATTACATGGATTTGTTGCCCGTCGCGAGTGAAATGTGCACTTGCATATGCTGTGGGCACATATCCTAGCGTCTTTAAACGTTTGATAAACTGTGATGGCTGTTCTTGTGCTGTGGGTTGTATTGGGCTCTGTAATTGTTCAGTGGTCAATCCTGTATAATAGTAGCCTTGAGCTAATACGCCAATATGGTTATGCCATACTTCATTTTTCCCTATTCGCACTGTAACCGTGTCTGAAACCGTTTCACCAGGGGTGAGCACATGTGGTACCGCTTGGGAAGTGAGTTGAGGTTGGAATCGTGCATCAACCTCAAAATCGACGCCTTCACCATCACCGTATGAGTATTCTGCGAATCTTACGTAATCTTGTGTACTTACTAAGCGCTCTAATGTGCCATGAGCATATCGTACTACTGCTTTCACTTTACCAGTGCCTGTAGCATGCCATGATATTTTTTCAGGTTGTTGCTGTGTAATCCCACGAATTTTTTGCTCGTTGTTACTGTCAAAGGCTGCTGGTCCTTGCAACACTACCTCAAATGGTATTCCTGCGACCTGCTGCTGTTGAGAGTTACTCACCTGAATATTAATATTGCCCTGTCTTATTGCTTTACTGTATTGCACCTGAGCTTTGGCTGATTGGGCGATATGTCCTTCTGATTCTTGCCATAATTGCTGTGCAAGAGGTGCTACATCTGGGTACTGTTCTGCAATCCATGGCTTCCAAATTGTCCATAAATGTTTTGTATCCGCATCTAAATGTTCATGTGCTAAATATGCGATAGCAGCGTGAGTCTTCGCATCTTTATATTGCTTATAGTGTGAGATAAGCCAAGCTATTCGCTGGTTATCAACATTATCCGCTAACTTTTCAGTAGCCGTATATTGCAGCTCTTCTTGCTCTCCCGCTTCAATGCAATATAAGTTACGTCCATCGGCACTTGTTGCCATTACCCCAAGGCGAACTGGCACATTATTTCGTTGCACAAATGAAATATATTGCTCTGTTGTTGCTAATAAATCATTTGCATATGCTTTTTTCTTTCCATAATATCCGCCTATGCAGATTGCAATAATCATTGCAAAACATATTATGGCAGTGTATAGAGGCGCACATTTATTCCTCATAGTTTTGAATTGCTTCATGGTCACTCCTATTCATTCCTAAATGTGTAGACGCGCGTATTAGTACTGTGTCAGAAAAGAACAGGAATACATATTGTTTTGAGGCACTGTTTACCAATATATGTAAACTTTTAGACTACAGAATCTTACTCGATATGCGACTTATCAAATACAGACTGCAATTAGGTTATTCCCCAAAAATATATTGCAGAATATATATTTCAAATATACAAAATGGCTGCGCTAACCACACAGCCATTGAAAATAACCTCTTCACCAACAGTCCATGCTGTGACACATAAACTGTCGATATCAGATACGCCAATATCAGATGTATCCCACTTTTATGCAAACGACATGATACAATTTCCGAGCAGAGACACAATCAGTAACTAGTTACGCTTCATATACTGCTCAGGATTAGCATCAAAACGCTCGGCACAACCTGTAGAGCAGAAGTACACTGTAGTGCCCTCATATTCGCGCTGAGCAGCAGCATGATCGGCACTCACACTCATACCACACACTGGATCCACATGCATTGCTGCATCACCTTGTGGCGCATGCATATCCATATGATGGTGCATATTATGTTCTTGTGTATGAGCATGGTCTCTGTTAAATAATGCCATTATTTTTCCTTTCCACGTAGGTTGTAGTGATTGGGCTTGAGTGCGCACCGTCCAACGATGTTGCTGGTTATCATGCGCATCAAATCTTGTTAATCGGCTGGCATTTAACACCACAGATAGTGACGAACATGCCATCGCAGCGCCCGCTATCATTGGATTGAGCATAATAGCAAATGCTGGGTAAAGTATGCCTGCTGCAATCGGAATTCCAAGTACGTTGTACCCAAATGCAAATCCGAGGTTCTGCCTAATATTACGCATCGCCGCATGAGCAATATCAAATGCTACTCCTACAGATTCCAAGGATTGAGCCATTATCGTAATATCAGCAGACTCGATAGCAATATCAGTACCAGTACCAAGTGCAAAACCAACATCAGCACGTGCGAGCGCTGGAGCATCATTAATGCCGTCACCAACCATGGCAACTCGATGCCCTTGAGCTTGCAATTGTGCGATTACTTGTGCTTTTTCCTCTGGTTTGACTTGAGCAATAACAGTGTCAATACCAACCTGCTCGGCAATAGCATGTGCAGTACGCTCATTATCTCCAGAAAGCATAACCGTTGCAATACCGTGTGATTGCAACGTAGCAATCGCCTGCTGGGAAGTTGGACGTACCGTATCAGCAATATTTATAACCACTGACAATACACCGTCAATCGCTCCCAGCACACTTGTGTATCCGCGATCAGAGGCGCTATCCATAACCTCAAATACTTGGTTTACATCGCCGCCTTCAGGCATAGCAATATTGCAGTCATCTACAAATTGCGGATTGCCAATGACTACACTATGCCCATTAACCTGTGCTTGCACACCCAAACCAGCATGTGCCTTAAACTCTGTGACATCATATGCTGACATTTGATCTGCGTTCACGCTCGCACGTATTGCTTGCGCCAATGGATGTTCTGAACGCGCTTCTACTACTGCCATCATTGTAAGTGCTTCATGCACCCTTTGCTCATACTGTCCAAAACCTACCGTTTGCACAACTTGCGGCGTTCCAACAGTAAGTGTGCCTGTTTTATCAAATACTACAGTGTCAATATTGGCGCTTTGTTCTAAAGCAGCTGCTGAACGAATCAGTATGCCATGCTGCGCGGCCTTCCCCATGGCAATAGTGACAGAAAGTGGGGTTGCTAAACCAAGTGCACACGGGCATGCAATAACTAATACACTTACTAGAGCAACGAGCGCATGAGGTATGCTCAGTTCTTGACCAAATACGAGCCATAGCGCACCAGACCATAATGCAATAATTACCACAATAGGCACAAAAATTGCAGAAACCTTATCCGCCAAACGCTGCACCGGAGCTTGCGTTGCTTGAGCTGCTGAAACAACTTCAATAATATTCGCGAGCACAGTATCTTTACCCACGCTAGTTGCACGGTATTCAATAGTGCCGGAACCATTAATTGTGGCTCCAGTAACATTATCACCCTGTGTTTTAGTTACAGGCATCGACTCGCCAGTAAGCATTGATTCATCAATTTGCGTGTATCCGCTAGTTACCACACCATCAACCGGCAGTTTTTCCCCAGGTTTTACCACAACAATGTCACCAATGTGCACATCATTGGCATCAATAGTCTGTTCTACACCATCTTTCAATACATGCGCTTCAACCGGCTGCAAGTCCATAAGTCCACGCACTGCCTGATGAGTACCCGCTCTTGCTCTCGCTTCTAAGACCTGTCCTACAAGCATAAGGGTGATAATCATACCAACTGATTCAAAATATGGTTCACGTGCCTGCTGAGGAAATACTGTTGGCACAATCATTACAGCAATCGAATACACCAATGCCGCTATCACACCTAGAGTAACCAGCGCATTCATTTCTGCCGCACGATGGGCAATAGCCGAGATTCCAGAAATAATAATTGGCCAAGCACTAAACCCAACAACTGGAAGCATGAACGCGAATTGCACCCATGCAGGCATCACAAACAGATGAAGCATTGTCGCCGCAAAAACAGGCAACGTACACACTGCCGCAACAATAAGACGAGCTACCAACATACGATATTCGCGCTGAGCAGCTAGCTGCATCTCTGCTTCGTCAGTATCTTGTTGAACTGTATCTTGGCGTGCTCTATCTTGATGTTCTGCATGCTCGATTGGTTTGGAATTCTCTGCATGCTGAGTATGCGCTGTACTTTCAGTTCCAGTTACATCGGTTAAACCAGTTACATCGGTATGAGTAGCCACATCAATGTGATTGGTTACTTTTGCACGATTCTCTGCGTCATCACGCGCACTTATCGCATGACCTACGACATGCAGCGTGCCATGCAACATATTCATACCGCAAGCAAAAGGATAATCCCCAGATTGTTGAGCTGTTAACTGTACTACAGTACTACGAAAGGCCGGTAAACTTTGATCAATACCAAAATCAGGAAATACAACATGAGATGAGCACTCCCCTGATTCTTGTCTATTAAAAATCAACCGAGCAGGGACGCCGGCTTGAATTTCGATAGATGCTGGAGAATATCCGCCTTTAACATCAATAACAATTTCCTGCATGCCTTGCTTCATTGCTGCTCGTACAATGCGCTTCGGCGCTAGAGCCAGCCACAAAATCACTGCTGTCAGTACTACAGTTATCAGCACAACTAATATATGCATTTGCACTCGCTTACTCTTTCCGTATAACTCTACATACCATATACCCCTATAGGGTATATGTCCAGCTATACTAAAAGAAATTTCCAAAAGCGAACTATAGTCAAACTAAAATCAACGATAGCCTATGAAAACAGCAAACAACGAACATCATCAACATGGTTATGCACAAGATCAGCAAGCCCTAATACACCGGCTCAGTCGCATTGAAGGGCAAGTACGTGCTATTAAAGCTATGACAGAACGCGGTGAATACTGCATTGATATTGTGACGCAAATATCCGCAACCACAAGTGCCCTCAAATCGGTTGCACAACTGATGCTTAATGACCATCTTGAACACTGTGTACACGACGCTGTGCACACTGGAGGAGAAGTTGCCGACCAAAAAATTCAAGAAGTGCAAAAAGTTGTTGCCAAACTTATGAAAGCCTAGCGTGCACATAAAAGACCAGCGCACACATGAAGCCTAACTTATATATGAAAACATAGATTAAGCAAAAAACTAGTACACAAACGAAAAGCTCTGCTTATAGGCTTGTACCACTACAGCAGAGCTTTATGTATAGCCGTTATGTAGCATGAATAGCATACTAAAGCATCGCAACCCTCTTGCTTTAAGCTTTAAGCCGCTGACATGCTAGAGACGCGGTTTACCAATTATTAGAGCCAGGTCCTTCAATTCGCACACTAAAGCCATTCTCATAATGGAGGAACATCTTAGCACCATAGCGATCAACATCGCGATGTGTAAATAGCATACGAATAGCGAATGCTATCTGTACATCCTTTGGCAAATCGCGGAAGGCCTTGTATGCGTCCCAACCATCATGCGCAACAGCCTGATCTGATACGAATGCATATCCATAGCCATCTTCATTTACATACCCCATAAATGGCAGATCCCAAGCATCATGGTCAGTAAGTTCAGCTTTATAGTGTTCTACTTGCGCAAGAGCTTCATCGCTGATGCCAAAGGAACGTGCAACTTCGTTCGCTGCTGCTGTTTTCTTATCAGGATCTACTCCGTACATGGAGGTGTTTACTGTAATTTTCCTATCCTGTGCCATATATCCTCCTTGATCTGACTACACCAACATTACACGGATTTTGTTGAAAGAACAGTATCTTTTCCTAAGTTTGCAGCCAGCATTTTCACTATTGTTTTCTTAGACCGTTCCAGCCAAAAATAGTGTTCTAAATTGAACGAATTTCCTAGGGGATAATGTTCATTTTTGTCATGTTTTGCCTTATCATGACGCGAAACTTCAATAAAATGAGCAAATGCACGGCGTGTCGCATACTGCACCGTACAATAGACGCATGAGTGATTTACATATCGAAGATAAGTCATCTACATCACGGTCGCAGTCTACGAAGACTCGCGCTACTGCATCAGTAATTACCTCATCATCGCCAACTTCTACCGCAACGAAGCGCACCACTACTCGCAAACGCACAGCTCATACTGAGCGATCCAGTAGCACCAAGGCACGCACCCGTAAAACAGCAGTTGTCGATCTTGCTCACAGTGCCGCCCCAGCGCCAACATTGCCTGTGGAAGAGCCAGGACAATTCGGCCGTGTAGCTATCCTCGATATCACACCAAATGAAGAACGAGGTCTGTACCCTGCACGTGTTGAGATTGGAGAGCAATTCCATGTCAGCGCCGAAGTATTCATCGAAGGACGCGCAAAAGCACAAGCCACAGCAGTATTGCGTACACCGCGAGGCAAAATTGAAGCCCGTATTCCTATGGTTTGCACCAATGCCGGACTAGACCGTTTTGAAGCCGACCTAGTTGCAGGAACCGCAAGTAATACACTGCCTTGGAATGATGATTTTGCTGCAGTACGCCGACACCTTGGCTTATGGAGTATCACTATCGAAGGCTGGGAAGATGTATTCGCCACTTGGCTACACGATGCAACCATTAAAATTGGCGTGCGCGATATTGATAGCAACAACGCTCTTCTTGAAGGTGCAGATATTCTAGACCGTTGGGCAGCCAGCAGCAACAAAGACTCTGGACTCAATGCTGCAGAACGCAAAGAGCTCAAAGCTGCAGCAGCACAGTTACGCAACGCCGAACTTTCTCTTGACGAACGCTTGCAAGCTGTACGCACAGCAACAATCGAACAACTACATACTACAAAACCATTGCGCGAGGCTCTGAGCGAATCTAGCCCACAAACTCTTTTAGTACAACGCCCTAAGTCCAGCTTTGCCGCATGGTATCAATTCTTTCCACGTTCAGAGGGCGCCACTTACCGCGAGGATGGAAGTATTGAGCAAGGCACTTTCGCGACTGCAATCTCAGGTCTTGAGCGGGCCAAACAAGAAGGTTTTGATATCGTCTACCTTCCTCCAATTTTCCCAATCGGCGTTACTAATCGCAAAGGTCGCAATAATACGCTTGTTGCAGGCCCGGCAGATCCTGGTTCACCGTTTGGTATCGGCTCTGAGCTCGGCGGTCACGATACTGTAGACCCACTACTCGGTACCATGGATGATTTCAAAGCATTCTGCGCCAAAGCACATGAACTTGGACTAGAAATCGCACTTGATTTTGCCTTGCAATGCTCACCTGACCACCCTTGGGTTACAGAACACCCAACATGGTTCCGTCACAAAGCCGATGGCACTATTGCCTTTGCTGAAAACCCACCGAAAAAGTATCAGGATATTTATCCTATTGATTTCAACGCTGATATGCCTGGAATCATTAAGGAAACTGTACGACTGATGAATTTGTGGATCGATGCAGGCGTGACAATATTCCGCGTTGACAATCCACACACCAAGCCAGTGCGGTTCTGGCAAGAGGTAATCGCGCAAGTAACCCATAAGCATCCAGAAACACTGTTCCTTGCTGAGGCATTTACTCGCCCTGGCATGATGCGCGCACTAAGCTATGCTGGTTTCACTCAGTCACACTGCTACTTCCCTTGGCGCAACACCAAGGAAGAAATTTCACAGTATCTGCTGGAAACTAATGGAGACAATGGCTATTATCAGCACAATACGTTCTGGCCAACGACACCAGATATTCTAACGGATTATGTGCGAGACAATGGCATTGCAGGTCATGCTGTACGTGCTGTACTTGCTGCTATGGGTAGCCCTTCATGGGGTATTTACAACGGTTTCGAGCTCATTGAAAACTGCCAGCGCCCAGGGGTCGAAGAGCAAATCGATAACGAAAAATACGAGATCAAGGTACGCGATTGGTCCAAGGCTGAAGAATACGGTATTGCAGGACTGCTAACTGCCCTAAATCGTATTCGTCGTGCTCATATGGCAACGCGCAGTTACCACAATGTGCAATTAGTGCCAACAAGTGATCCAAATATTGTGGCTTTTATGCGTCACACTCCTGCATACCTCAGTGAAGATGGTAAACCAGATACACTGATTATTGTTGTGAATTTGGATGGCCATAATGCTCACCAATCTGAGCTTGATCTTGATTTAGCAGCAATTGGCTTAGGCGATCGCCAATCTATTCGTGTACACGATGAGCTTACCGACCGCGCCTTTGAATGGGGATCCCATAATTTCGTATCCCTAGCTCCTTGGGCGGATGTCGCTCATATTCTCAGCGTGCAGTACTAGTATGCAGTAAATATAGTCTTCCGCACACTCCGCAGAAGACTGTATTTACAACCACTATTAGGTATACAAAAGTGGAGGATACCTCAACCGGTTATCCTCCACAACTTTTTCTAAACCACTGTTGTAGTCTAAGTGAGCCGTTGCTCAATACTCTCCCTCAGTTACCTATTGGGCAACTAGAGGCTAGTGTAAATTATTCCGGCGCACCAATATAAAAATTGCGCATCCTATAACAGCAAGCACAGCACACACTCCTACAAAAAGAAGTGTGGATACACCAGTTTGAGCAAGACCATCTTGCTGTCCATTCACCGCTGTAGAAGACTTTGAAGATGTCTGAGATTCATGCTGAGCATCTGTATCCGTCTGCGTAATGGTGTCTTTATCAGGTTGCTTGGTCGAGTCAGTTTGCGTACCATCATGTTCCGTTGCAGAAGCAGGAGTGAATGTGTAGCTGGCTATATCAAAGAGATACGGATGAGTTACACTACGCTCTCCTTGGGCGGGTGAAGCATGGAACGTGAATACTACATGATGCACACCAGTAACATTATCCAACGCAACGCTATAATCCCTAAACGTTGTATCTTCTCCAGACGCAGGAATAGCAACTGTTGCTATTGGATTACTATCAGGTGTATCAAGTCGCACTTCAATATTGCCACCTGCAAGCCCTGCAGCACGTACTGTAAGATTTTTTGCCCCTTGAACACCAAAATCAACATTAGATAATGCTACCCACTCACCATCGTTGATATTACTGAGTTTTTGTCCTTGGCTGTTATCTGCAGTTATATCCACAACGCGCACACCAGATGTAAGATCATATGCATTAGTAATTCCAGAATCCCACGCAATTGTTGATGCTGGGATGCCACCTTGCATATAGGCATCAAGATGCTTAACTTGTTGGAGACCGTGATACGTCATGGTAATGTCTGAGATACTGCCATCAGTTTGAACAGTCATTGGATCAAGATGCGTGTTACGATACCCCTGAGCCTGCTCCAAATTGCCACCTTGCGTGAGTGCTTTTGCAACGGTCTGCGCATGGTATGCCATATACCATTGATCTCCGAGCTTAACCATAGCATGATGATTATTACCGCCAACACCAAAATACGTTCCTGGATTCTTCATAATCTCACCTTGGTAGGTGAATGGACCCATCGGAGAATCTGCTGTCATATAAGCAATATTCCCCATACCAATCGTATGCCCATCAATTTGACGATTATGCGAAAAATTCGTGCAATATGAGTAATAGTACTTATTACCAATCTTGGCAATACCAGAATCTTCAAACATTGCGGGAGCATCAATAACTTGAGGCTTGCCAACAGTATGGATCATATCATCAGCAAGCTGAATTACACGTGCCGTCTTTGGATGCTCTTTGCCACCCTCACTATTGGGAACTCCGCCACCATAATAGAGATAGCCCGTGCCATCGTCATCCACAAATACAGCAGGGTCGAAGAGCCATACTACACCCTCAGATTCTGGAGTACCACCACGAACCAATAGCTTACCGCTCTCATCATGCCATGGTCCGACTGGGGAATCCGAAGTCAGAACACCAATACCACTGCCACCATTAGCAAAATATAAGAAGAACTTCTCTTTGCCGTCAATTGTTTTGTGTGCGACAGCAGGAGCCCACGAATTATTAGCCCATGTCGCTACGCCTTGAGGGCCAGCAACACGAATATAGCCATCATTGCGCCAATTGACCATATCATCGGTAGAGAGGACATTGATTGTGCGCACATCGCGGAAAGAATTATTCTTGATATGCCCTTTTGCATCGTACTCATAATCATATGTCAGCGAACCGTCAGCATTGATTGCCGTTGCATCTCCTGTGGTATAAACATACACACGACCGTTGTATTCCATTGCCCATGGGTCGGCACCATACCAATAATCGATAATAGGATTGGCATTACTACCAAATGCTTTTGCCGGCTGTGCAGTGCCAGTGGTAGGCGGTTCAAAAGGCACATATCCCGGATCAGTTATGGTAATATCATCTACACTAAAGTCAGCCGTACTTGTACCATATGTATTTTCAATAACTAACGATGGGTTTGAAAAATCACCATTCCCGTCAAGCTCATGCGTACCTGTGATTTGCGTCCATTCACCAGCTTTTGCTTGTCCTTTTGCAATTTGTGCACAACCAGATCCATTACCAGAGCATACAGTAATATTAAAAGTCGCAGTTTCCGTAGCTTTTATCCACATACTGCCGCTGTATTCATGCCCTTTTTCTACTTTACCGTTGAGTGACTGTATCACTCCAGCGTCAGAGGATTTTCTCGAAGTTATTTGTAAAGCAGCTTTTCCAGAATGAGCATCCTCAGTAATATTGACTTTGGAAGCACTACTATTCCATACCGTTCCAGATTTCCACGAATCTGTACCATGTTCAAAATCGCCATTGACTACAAGGTTAGGGAGTTCTGCTGCTTGAGCAGATTGCGCCGGTAACTGTGCAATGGTTAGTGTAAAACCAAGAGCACACACCACGGATACTATACTCCCTCCCAGACGCATTGCTGGGCTAATATGAGTATTCATAATGTAAGTATTCCCTTCAAAGCAGCTTATGCATCGACGCATAAGCTATCGAGAGTATATGTCTGATTCATTATGATTTTTTATTTATATACACGCTCAACTGATAGCGCATATTGGTGAGGAGATATCCATATTCGCGGCTTATGGTTCATGTAATCTATCATATTAGCTAGGACATTAAGTTAAATACTTATTCCTCTGCCCAAATAATGAACCATAAACACTGCTTGCTATACACACTTTGTACAGGACAATGGGCTTCCGTTGGAGCATACGAGTATGATGTTGCAGGTACAACCTGCATAAGGAGTAACTATGGCAGAAACATTTAATGTTGTTGTGGAAATCCCACGCGGCTCAAAGAATAAGTACGAAGTTGACCACGAAACTGGTCGTGTATTCCTCGATCGCACACTATTTACTTCTATGGGCTACCCAGACGACTACGGCTATATTGAGGGCACCTTGGGTGAAGATGGCGATCCACTTGATGCACTCGTCATGATTCCAAACTCAGTATTCCCAGGCTGCGTAGTAGAGTGCCGCGCTGTGGGTCTCTATCACATGGTTGATGAGGCTGGCGGAGATGACAAGGTATTGTGCGTACCTGCAGATGTTCGCTTTGACGATATCAAGGATATTGAGGATGTATCTGAATATCACAAGGCAGAAATTAAGCACTTCTTCGAGCAGTACAAGGCTTTGGAACCAGGCAAGGAAGTAATGCCAGGAGATTACTGGACTGGCGTTTCCGAGGCGGAAAAGGAAATCGTCGCCGCTAAGGAACGCCTAGCAGCATCCGAGCAGTAGTTTTACTGAACTCAAATACGCGAGTGCCCGCTTACCATGAGTAAGTGGGCATTCACTTTGTCAGATAACAATGTACTGAAAAACTTATAGTAATGCGTCAATAGCTAAAGTAGAGGCTGCTACAACGTATGTAGCATAGCCGCTCATCATAGCCATAGCAATACCACGGCCGAGCGCCTGACCAATCGCATCAAGAGAATTCATCGAAGCAGGGTCATTACCCCAGTGCGCGCCCTGAATCCACATCACCGTCGATGCCACTGAAATTAGCATCACCACGATAAGAGCCGCAAGCAGCCAAACACCATAGCTACGCCGCATACTTTGCGACACAGCAACTGGCAGGAATGTCCATGAAGCCCCACCCAAGGTCACAATCGATGCAACAAGCCCCGTAGAAAGAGACATAATCAAATGAGTACGCGGCTCTCTGACCATTTGCCGCACAAATAGCGCAACGAGCACCAATACCAGCGTAACTACAATAGCGGCTGCCCAATGCAAAATAAGCCGTTTACCATACATATCAATATCGCCATCATGCACTAGCCAATTAAACTCACCAAGCATACCGGTGCGTTCTAGTTCAAGAACAGCAACCACCATAGCTAGGGAAGCCAGCAACCGCGAGAAATTCAAAGTCTCATCACGATATCCGAACGGCCAAAAATTCAGCACAACTGCACAGCCAGCAACAGCAAGTAATACCAATACCGTCATTGCAATAAGTAACGATAAATCAGCAAATACTACTGCCAGACCGACAAGCAGCATCACTGCATATACAGTAAGTTGTGCCGCTAGTGCAATGGTAATCATCTGCCTCTCACGCTTGCGATTCGTTATGGTGCGTGCTGGCTTGCCTTGTGGACTCATGCATAACTCCCATGACTATTTCTTCTTTTAGTGTAGTGCATGCACTTCCAAATAGTCGACAACGCGCCACACATGACATAAATTGCGTTACAATATAGCCAGCTTGCATACTGTATTTTGCTGAATCAAGAGCACGTTATGCAACTAATATTTAAGCATCACGTGTTATGTATTTAAGGAGGTCACTTGACAGATTTAACACTTATGACCTCCGTCAGTGACCCTGCTAGTGTACTTCCAGCGCTCGCCTTACTTTCTCATCGCGTGCGCGTACTTCCTATGGATGTGGCGTCTATTGTGCGCATGCCAGAGAGCACAATTTTGTTTGTTGACGCACGAGAAGATTTGGCAACAGCACGCACTATCTGCCGTATGGTTGCTTCACATGGGTTTGCAACACCAATTATTCTAGTGCTTTCAGAAGGCGGGTTTACGGTAGTTAATGCTCTGTGGGGTATTACCGATATGGTGGTTGCTTCGGCTTCCCCAGCGGAAGTTGAAGCACGATTGCGTATTATCAGCGAGCGCGGTCCCTTGCACAGTGCTTCAGCTCCGAGTGATGAACGCGAAGAGGATGGCGAGGGCGTTATTCGTTCTGGCGACTTGATGGTTGATATTAACGGCTATACCGCAAGTTTGCATGGTGAACCTATTGATTTAGCATACAAAGAGTTTGAACTACTTAAGTACTTAGTGCAGCACCCTGGTCGGGTGTTTACTCGAGCACAACTATTGCAAGAAGTGTGGGGGTATGACTATTACGGTGGCACGCGCACAGTAGACGTGCATATTCGTCGTCTGCGAGCAAAACTCGGTGGTGAATACGAGCATATTATTGGTACAGTACGTAATGTCGGATACCGTTTTGACCCACCACAGGAGGCATCGCATGCCGAGGGAAACGAAGGCAGCTAAACAGCAGCGTGTAGCACAGGAGTATGAGATTCTCTGCCAAGAAATTCCTGAACCTAAGTGTGCGCTACATTTTTCTTCTCCTCTCGAATTACTGATTGCTACAGTGCTTAGTGCACAAACTACTGATAAGCGTGTTAATTCGGTAACTCCTGAACTTTTTGACACCTACCCTACTGCGCAAGCGTATGCTCAGGCTAATCCAGAGGATATTGAGCAGATTATCCATCCTCTAGGGTTTTATCGCGCAAAAACCAAGCACCTGATTGGTCTGGGGGCTGCATTAGTACAGCAATTCGATGGCGTTGTACCTCATACTATGGAAGAACTCGTCACTCTGCCCGGTGTAGGACGCAAAACTGCCAACGTAGTGCTTGGCAATGCCTTTAACATTCCCGGGCTTCCTGTGGATACGCACGTAATGCGTGTGAGTGGCAGACTGCATTGGCGTAGCGGCTGGACTAAACCAAATCCAGATCCTGTAAAGATTGAGCAAGAGCTTTGTGCGCTATTTCCACCAAGTGAGTGGACTAATGTGTCACATCGCCTTATTCTCTTTGGACGGTCCACTTGCCATGCTCGAAACCCGCAGTGTGGGACGTGTCCTCTTGCTGAGACGTGTCCAAGCGCAGGTAGTATGCGCTGACCCACTCGCGAAATACACTTGGCACTCAGTCCGTGTCACTCAAATACGTGTCACGGGTGCCATATTGGACACTATCCCTATCGCCTAGGTAAACATTTCGTCGAGTTACTGCACATGCAGTTTCTATCAGCGTACCTGGCATCTTTATATGCGTCTTGAACACACGCTACATTTACGTTATGCATACCACATCACACTCATCAGCAAAAACTGCAAACATGCGAAAAGTAGGCGTGCGTTCTACAGCAATCTTTCTTGTGCTACTTCTCGTTTTTGGCACGTGTGGCTGGTTTGCATATGCTGCCATCGTACATCATCAAACACCAACGCAACTCATTACGCAGCAAGGCCCCAATACTACACTGACTATTGGTAGCACCGAAGCCTTACCATCATTAGATATCCAAAAGGATACTAGTACTGCTCTTGATCAAGTTTTACTCAATAATGTGTATGAAACATTGTTGAACAGAGATCAACATAATAATCCTGTTGCCGGTATTGCTCAATCATGGCAACAAAGTGACGATGGTTTGCAATACACCTTCCAATTACATAATGCTATGCAATTTGCTAGTGGACATACGCTTGATGCTGATGATGTCGTGTGGTCATTACAACAAGTAATTGAACACCAATTTATCGGACATGAGCAATTACGTAATATTAGTGAAGTTTCTGCCCCTAATAAACATACAGTGCATATTACGCTAAGTTCTCCTAATCCAGAACTAGCATGGGCGCTTACTGGCAGAGCTGGCATTGTGTATGACAGTGAATCTCATATAGATTACACAAAACAAGTTGCAGGATCTGGTCCCTTTACTATTGGTAATTTCACAGCTGGACAGCCGATCACTCTTACTTATAATGCGCAGTATTGGGGAGAAAAAGCTCATATCGGTAGCATAGTCGTCAAACCGTATGCAGACGCACATCAAGCTGCGCAGGATTTTATTGCAGGATCACTTGATGCCCTTATTCCAGTAGATATAGCGCAAATTAGCATGCTGCAAGAACAAGCAAAAAAACACGATTTCACACTACAACAAGGCACAAGTGCCGCTAAAGTAGTGCTCGGATTTAACAGCAGCCCTGATTCACTATTTTCTGATCAATTATTACGTACTGCTGCACGACAAAGCATTGATAAAACAGCGCTCGCCAAAACTTATAACGGCACTCCTCTATACGGCCCACTCACCACACTTGACCCGGGATATGAAGATTTATCATCGAAATTCCCCTACGATCCTGCAAGCGCTCGTAGACGAATGTCCTTCTTCTACTTATCTGCTGTAAAAACATTAGTTTACCCAGATACATTCGGTGAACAAATTGGTCACACTATTGCTGATCAACTGCACCAAGTCGGCTTTAATATTGATGTCCAAATGGTAGATACTCAGACTTGGAAGGATCGTATTGCCAATAATCAATTTGATTTAACCTTGTACGAGCTACCAGATGCTCATGATTACGATTGGTATATAGCCAACGGCAATCCTTTACATTTTACTGATGCACAAAGCGAAGAACTGTATGCCAAAGCTATGCAAGCTACAAATCAACAAGACTATGCGCAAGCGTTGTCACAATATGCCGAAAGGCTCAGCGATGTATCTCCTGTTGACTGGCTGTATCAAGATAGCCCTTGGATTGTTTGGCATAACAAGGTGCAACATTTGCCAACTGCTATGGTAAGCCAGTATTTGCCACTACGCGATGTGAATATACAAGAGTGAAACTAATCTATATCCACATTAAACTTACTCTGAAATGAGATATTAGCGTGAAATAACAGCTCTTGTCACGAGACGTTTTTAGACTTGACGCTATGACTGACAGTGCAAATTCAGGGAGCATTCACGCTCATTTAACTGCCTTGCCGGATAAGGTGAGCGTAGACGGATTAGAAGATAAGTGGACTGAACAGTGGGATAACACTGGGGTGTACACTTTTGGCGGTACGCGAGATCGCAAAGCAGTGTACTCAATTGATACTCCTCCTCCAACTGTTTCCGGTTCCCTTCACGTAGGACACGTATTTAGCTATACTCACACCGATACTATTGCGCGATACAAGCGCATGCGCGGTTTTGATGTGTTTTACCCGATGGGTTGGGATGACAACGGACTTCCAACAGAACGCCGCGTGCAAAATTACTTTGGTGTGCGCGTAGACACATCCTTGCCATACGATCCTGATTTCAAGCCTCCTTTTGAGGGTACTGAAGGCAAGAAGATCCAAGCGAAAGATCAAGTACCTTGCTCTCGCCAAAACTTTATTGAACTGTGCGAACGCTTAACAAGCCAAGATGAAAAGCAGTTTGAGGCGCTATGGCGTGCTCTTGGCCTTTCTGTGGATTGGAAGCAGACCTACCATACTATTGGTGAGCATCCACGCCGCGTTGCTCAAAAAGCATTTTTGCGTAATTTGGCACGTGGTGAAGCCTACACTAAGGAAGCTCCTGGCTTATGGGATGTTACCTTCCAAACTGCAGTAGCACAAGCTGAGTTGGAAAGTCGCGAATACGCTGGCTTCTATCACCGTATTGCGTTCTATTTTGAAGACGGTACGCCAATTTATATTGAAACTACTCGTCCTGAATTATTACCTGCCTGCGGTGCGTTAATTGCTCACCCAGATGATACGCGCTACCAGAAATATTTCGGTCAGTATGTCACATCGCCACTGTTTGGTGTGAAAGTTCCAGTTTTGGCTCACACTGCTGCAGAAATGGATAAGGGCGCCGGTATTGCTATGTGCTGTACGTTCGGTGATGTTACCGACGTGCAGTGGTGGCGCGATTTGAATTTGCCAACACGTTCTATTATTCAGCGTAATGGTCGCATTATTCAGGAGACTCCAGATTGGATTGAATCTGAGTCCGGTCGCGCTATGTTTGCTCGTATTGCTGGTAAAACAACATTCTCTGCTCGTCAGGAAGTTGTGGAAGCACTGCGCGAATCTGGCGATATGGATGGCGAACCAAAGCCAACCACTCGTATGACAAACTTCTATGAAAAGGGCGATAAGCCTTTGGAGATTGTCACCTCACGCCAATGGTATTTGAAGAACGGCGGTACGGACGCGCAGCTCAATGCCGAGCTAATTGCTCGTGGTAAAGAGCTTGAATTCCATCCTGATTTCATGCGCGTGCGTTATGAGAACTGGGTTGGCGGTTTAAATGGTGATTGGTTGATTTCTCGTCAGCGTTTCTTTGGTGTGCCATTCCCATTATGGTATCCAGTACTTGCTGATGGCTCTGCGGATTATGAGCATCCTATTGTGCCAAGTGAGGATGTACTGCCAATCGACCCAACCAGTGATACTCCTGCAGGATATAGTGAAGATCAGCGCGATGTTCCAGGTGGTTTTACTGCAGAGAAAGACATTATGGATACGTGGGCTACTTCATCGCTTACCCCACAAATTGTTACCCGATGGGAAGAGCCTGGTGAAGAGAACCAAGCGATTTTCAATGCCACATTCCCTATGGATTTGCGTCCACAAGGTCAGGATATTATTCGTACTTGGCTCTTTAGCTCTGTAGACCGTGCTCATTTGGAAAATAAATGCTTACCTTGGGCACATACTGCACTCTCAGGGTGGATTTTGGATCCTGACCATAAGAAGATGTCAAAGTCCAAAGGCAATGTGGTCGTGCCGAATGAGCCATTGCAGAAGTTTGGTGCTGATGCTGTACGCTACTGGGCTGCTTCTGCACGTCTTGGCTTAGATGCCACCTACGACGAGGGCCAAATGAAAATTGGTCGTCGCTTGGCTATTAAGCTGCTTAATGCTACAAAATTTGCGTTGGCTATTGGTCGTGAGGACGAGCAGCATCATGTTGCTGCTGGCGCTGATGCAGTGTGGGATCCGCAGAATGTGACTGAGCCACTGGATCGCGCTGCCATGGCTAAGATGGCGTTAGTCGTACGTGAAGCTACTGAGGCTTTTGAAGCATACGAGCATTCTAAGGCACTGGAAGCTATTGAAAGCTACTTCTGGCAGTTCTGTGATGATTATATTGAGCTGGTGAAGAACCGTGCATATGGTACTGCTGATGTATTAGGTCATGTACCTAGCGAGGCTGCTACTCTGTCTGCACGCACTGCTCTTGGTCTCGGCTTGGATGCCTTTGCACGCCTGTTTGCGCCATTCCTGCCATATGCTACTGAAGAAGTATGGGGATGGATGCATGAGGGTGAAGGCTCAGTACATCGTGCTGCTTGGCCAGAGGCAAGCTTGTATGAGCAGGCTGCGTTCCATGAAGCTCCTGAGCTCTTAACTCGTGCTGGCGTAGCGTTAACAGCATTGCGCGGCATTAAGTCAAAGGCTAAGGTTTCAATGCGCACGCCAATCAATTCGGTAACCTTGGGCGCTAGTGAAGAAGTACGTAAGTCGTTGCAAAGCGCGCTAGGTGATATTGCTCAAGCTGCACGTGTAGTTGGCAAAATCGCTTTCGCTGGACTTGAAGCTTCTGCTAAGGCAGCGCATGACGCTATCGATGAGGCAGTGGCTGCACACGCTGACGGTGAAGCTGCTGGTGCTGCTGATATGCAGATTGAAGTTGCTGAAGCCGAGCTTGGTGAACCTCCTGCTAAGAAGCCAAAGGCAGCAAAGTAATAGTTATTGGGTTATTGGCGATGAATGTCATGAAAGCTAGAACCATCGCCAGTAGATAGACCAGTAAAGAGTATTTGGGCGGTATCATTCACAGCGTGGAAGGTACCACCCAATTTTATTTATTGTTGTTGAAATGCTTTATCAAACCATTGTGTAAAAACAAATAACAGACTTTGAAAATCCTCATCGTTGAGCTGAGCAATCTTGGGGACACGATGCTCCAATCGTGCACGTAACTCATCACTGGTAAGTGTCTCATCACGTGCTTTCAAAATAGTTATAGCGATTTTATCGTGTTCATCTTTTGTCAAGCCGTGACGTAAGCAAAACAGATTAGTCGATATTGGTTGCGTAGGAGTATCACCAAGTACCGCGGCAATTTCAAACAGCGCATCACGCAATAATGCATAATCCTGTGCAGTTCCCACTCTATATTCCATTGACGGACCTCCGTCGCTGCGAAGATTTTTAGTAAAAGCTTGAATCATATCTTCCACAACTTCATCAACCATATTTTTGATTGATGGAATATGCTGTTCAAGCTGTTTGCGAACCTTTCGAATATCCTTTGTATCACATCCCTGCGTTAGGAACTTAGCAATGACATATCGATCTTCCACAGTTAAACCATGACTGAGACAGAACTCGCTTACAGAGACCGTGTTATCAAACTTATCTGCAATCTGGAATAACGCATCACGTAGCAACAGATACTGTTCCACTGCTACCATTTCGTCTTCTGTCATAACGCCCAGCTCAGAACATCTCTAATAACTAAAGCAACAGTTGAAGCCATTCCTTCAGGAACTTTTGCTTCTTTCAAGGCTCGATATACTGCATCATATGCTGCCCTTTCTGGTATCTCTGTCCACTCTAGAAGAGGTGTTATAGCTTTTGATATGGTGTCATAATGCCGAGAAACTTGTTGCGCAACTTCTTTCCCTCCGTACCTTTCTGCTGCGGCAACAACCGCGCCTTTACTTTTTAGGGCAGCTCTTATAGCTGACTTCGCAATCTTAGTCCATATACTTCGTTCTTGTTTTAGATAAGTATAATCACTTTCCTGCGGAGGCTGACTGGTAACTACGGAAGTACTATATTGAGTAGAAGTATCCGCATAAGCAGAAGTTAACGATACTGTTGGGAATACCATGCATGAGAGCGAAAAGCTTAAACTCAGAGCAATAAATTTATTCTTTTTCATTTCTTCCTCTAAACAGTGTTTACGTAGCCTAAGATTCATCCACGCTTCTTTGCGTAGATAGTTCTTGAAATTACACCACCCGTATAATACTCATAAACTAGTTATGAGATACAGGCATATCAGCCCAATTCGACTGGATAGTCAACTTTCAAGAGCACTACCGTATATGTAATCTACACTATTCAAATATATATCCGTTAGGCAAATACATCGAGTACGCCAGCATCACCGCCAGCATCAGCAATGCGCTTATGACGCTTCTTTGCCTCAGTGACGACAAATTCGCGATACATTTCTGCAATCTGAGGGTCAAGTCCTGCGTCTTGAGCAATACGCTGTAGACGTCGAATTTGATATTCTTCACGAGAATAGTCAGCTGGAGCAAAACCAGCTTGCGCCTTGCACACACCGACACGAGATGTAGCCTTGAAGCGCTCAGCAAGCAGGTGAATAACCGCCCCATCAATATTATCAATGGTTTCGCGAAGCTCAGTAATACGCTCTACTGCGGCTTTAATCTCAGGTGAATCAGTATCAGCAGCACTAATCGTCGTGGAATGCGCTGCATCAGTTTGTTCCGCATCAGGAAGCGCTTGTGCAATATCCTTGGCTGATTGAGGTTGCCAATCATCTTGAATTTCTTCCACATCACCTAATGCTAATTCACCTTGTACTCTATTCATGCTGCGAAACCACCACGTTCTACTCGTCTGTTGTACTATAAACGATTTGCCATGAGCTATTGCAATGTGCTCACACTTCTACCCTCTAGTGTAGCGCACAGTGGCGTATAGTATTGGGGCTTATCAGACATTTGCACCATAACAATAAGGCGACCACATGATTGTAGCCGCCTTAGCTTCTCCCTTGTACAGACCCTCTAGCCTGCAATACATAGCATGTTACTTTTGATTTCCTGCAGCAATACCTGCTAAGAACTCGTGATTATTCTGCGTTTTCTTCAAACGAGGCACTAATGTCTGGTATGCCTGTTCTGGTTCCATACCGCCCATCAAACGGCGCAAGCGGTATACAATAGCAAGCTCAGACTGAGGTGTAATCAGCTCTTCACGGCGAGTACCAGAAGCATTGATATCAATTGCTGGGAAGAGACGCTTATCAGCCAAATCGCGACTTAAGCGCAATTCCATATTGCCAGTGCCCTTGAACTCTTCGAAAATAACCTCATCCATCTTGGAACCAGTTTCCACCAAGGCAGAGGAAATAATCGTCAAAGAGCCACCATTTTCAATATTGCGTGCAGCACCGAAGAACTTCTTTGGAGGATACAATGCCTGAGCATCGACACCGCCAGAAAGAATACGCCCAGATGCCGGCTGCGCAATATTGTATGCACGAGCCAAACGGGTCATAGAATCCAGCAAAACTACTACATCCTGTCCAAGCTCTACCAAACGCTTAGCACGTTCAATAGCAAGCTCAGCAACAATAGTATGGTCAGAAGCCGGACGGTCGAAAGTAGAAGAAATAACTTCGCCTTGTACCGTGCGCTCCATATCGGTAACTTCCTCAGGGCGCTCGTCCACCAGCACAACCATCAAATGCACTTCTGGGTTATTAGCAGTAATGGAGTTTGCAATATTTTGCAAAGTAATAGTCTTGCCAGCTTTTGGAGGAGAAACAATTAAACCGCGCTGACCCTTACCAATTGGCGAAACAATATCAATCAAGCGCCCAGTCAGCTTTGATGGCACTGTTTCCATGCGCAAACGCTCTTGTGGATACAGTGGCGTGAGCTTATTGAAGTGTGGACGCTGCTGTGCTTCCTCCACAGTCATACCATTAATAGACTCAATAGTCTGCAATGGTACAAACTTTTGGCGTTGTGAACGTCCTTCATGAGGAGGACGTGTAGTGCCTTGTACAGCGTCTCCCTTACGCAAGCCGTACTTCTTGACCTGCCCCATAGAAACATACACATCATTTGGACCCGGCAGATAGCCTGAGGTGCGTACGAATGCGTATGATTCCAGCACATCAATAATGCCTGCAACTGGTACTAATTCTTCAGCAGAATTCTGTTCTTCTTCTGCCTGTGCATTATGTGCGTTGCGTGATTCATGCTCTGCCTCACGCAAATCGCGTGCTACTGCTTCACGGGTGTCACGCTCTTGGCGGGCATTTTCGCGATCAGCTCGGTCAGCACGGTGCAAGCGGTCATTCTGCTCTGCACGAGTATTACGATCAGCGTTGCGATCATTGCGATCTTGACGGCTGTTAGCGTTGCGATCAACATTGCGATTACGGCGAGATTTGCGATCAGCATTACGGTCGGTATTGCGTTCAGCACGCTCTGAACGGTCTGGTAATGCATCCAAAATATCACTTAAATCGCGAGCACGCGCACTGCGCACTTCTGCTGACTCTTCATTGGTATCACGACGACGGCGACGTGGTAAGTTCAAATCTAAATCTAACCCACCAATCGTACGATTTTCTGTATGCTCTTCACGATTGGAATCTTCTTCTTGTATGTTGCGAACATTGCGGCGCACATGCTCACGACGAGAATGTGAAGCACGTTCTGCCTGATCTTGTCGCTCATCACGATCAGCGTGTGAACCACGATGCTGCTGCGCACTAGCACGGCGAGAGCGTCGTTCTGTACTATCACCATCTTCAGCGCCGTGCGCGCGAACTGTCTCAGCTGCGCCCAATTCTTCTGCTACGTCAAGTGCAGCTTGTTCATCATGTTCATGCTTGGAAGAACGCACCTCGCGGCGATTGTGCACAGGCTGTTCTTGCTGATCATCCTGTTCGTCAGCATTATGCTGTGCACTGCTAACACCAGAACCCTCAACACTGCCATCAACTGGTGTAGCACTAACGCGAATACTGACACCAGCTGGTGCTTGTCCCCCAGATCGCGCTGCTTGAATAGTTTCTACCAACTCATTCTTGCGCATCGTCGATACACCGCGCAACCCCATGCGCTTGGCAAGTTCCTTGAGTTCAGGAAGCTTCATTCCTGCAAGATTGAGGCTATCTGCCACGTGTTATGCCTTTCATGTCTACCACCACAATTGCCCTATGGCTTGTGATGATTCATAATTCGAATACATAGAGAAATCAATGAAGTATTCATGACATCTCATCTGCTTTGGAAATCCTGCAATCTATGTGCCGGACTGCCCCTTACTATACGACATCATAGCGACGAACACAACACGCGCCACACGTGAATTTGCCTGCTAGGTATTGCTGTTGAAGCCCTCTTATGGAAATTAACCGCAAATCTACAGTAATCAACTGCATTTCATTACAAATCTTCTGCAACGCAAAATGCAAAAGAGGTACAGCCGAAGCCATACCTCTATATATCACAGCGCAATCTGCAAGCGCAAATTGCAAAACGCAATAGTGCAATAGTGCAAATTCCGTAATACGGCGCACAGTATGCACATCAAGCACACCATGCGCCCATGCATTACATACTATTCCGTATTACTTGCGATGTGCGCGGTAGAACTGGATCAAGCTCTGGGTAGAAGCATCCTGAGCCGCCAAAGCATCATCATCCTGAGAAATAGCAGGAGTAATCTGCTTAGCCAACTGCTTACCCAGCTCTACACCCCACTGATCGTAGGAATCAACACCCCAAACAGTGCCTTCTACCAAAGTCACATGCTCATAGAGTGCAATAAGCTCACCAAGTGAGAATGGGGTCAAAGCATCACCCAAAATAGATGTGGTTGGGCGATTGCCTTCAAATACGCGAGCTGGAACAATCTCTTCTGGAGTGCCCTCTGCACGCACTTCATCAGCAGTCTTACCGAACGCCAATGCCTTAGTCTGTGCCAAGTAGTTGCCCAAGAAGAGCTCATGAACATCCTGATCGCCATCCTTAGTTGGGTTTGGCGTATTCACGAATGCAATGAAATCAGCTGGAATAAGCTGGGTGCCTTGGTGAATCAGCTGGTAGAAAGCATGCTGACCGTTAGTGCCAGGTTCGCCCCAGAAGATTTCACCAGTATCGGTGGTCACAGGAGTGCCATCCCAGCGTACAGACTTACCATTGGATTCCATGGTCAGCTGCTGCAAGTAAGCAGGGAAACGATGCAAATACTGATCATATGGGAGTACTGCATGGCTGGCAACCTTGAAGAAGTTGCGATACCACACATTGAGCATACCCATAATAACTACAGCATTCTTCTCAAATGGTGTAGTAGCAAAGTACTCATCAATAGCGTGGAAGCCCTGCAAGAACTCTTCAAAGCGCTCTGGACCAAAGACTACAGCCAAAGAAGTACCAACAGCAGAATCTACAGAGTAGCGTCCGCCAACCCAGTTCCAGAAGCCAAATGCATTATTTGGATCAATACCAAATTCTGCAACCTTCTCCAAGTTCGTAGAAACAGCAACAAAGTGCTTAGCAACAGCATCCTTGCGAGCGGCTTCAGAACCATCAATAGCACCGTTAGCTTGCAAAGCATCGAGCAACCAAGTGCGAGCACAACGAGCATTGGTCAAGGTTTCCAAAGTGGTAAAGGTCTTAGAAACAACAATGAACAGTGTGGTTTCTGGATCCAAGCCCTTGGTCTTTTCTGCCAAGTCGTTAGGATCAATATTGGACACGTAGCGTGCGCTAATGCCGGCATCAGCATATGGCTTCAATGCTTCATATACCATTACCGGACCCAAATCAGAGCCACCGATACCGATATTAACTACGGTTTCGATCTTCTTGCCGCTGACACCAGTCCATTCGCCAGAACGCACGCGGTTTGCAAATGCGTAAATGCGATCGAGAGTCTCACGAACATCCTTCACTACATCCTGACCGTCAACAATATACTTGCCTTCGTCGGATGCTGGACGGCGCAATGCAGTGTGCAATACTGCGCGATCCTCAGTATTGTTAATGTGTACACCAGTGTACTGCTGGTTAATGCGCTCATCGAGCTTCACTTGCTTAGCCAAATCAGCAAATAATGCCAATGTTTGAGGCTTAATCAAGTTCTTAGAAAAATCAAAATGCAAATCGCCTGCATCAAAGCTCAAAGCATCAACGCGGTCTGCGTCATCTGCAAACCACTGCTTCAAGTTAATACCTTCGGCACGAAGAGCGCTCAAATGCTCATCCAGTGCCTTCCAAGCCTGTGTAGTTGTTGCGTCAACAGGAGGATTAATGGCCATTTCGGTCCTTTCATCACAATCCATGACGTTGCCGCATTGTGCAGCAACTAGCTTTACCTTACCTCGATTAAGAGACACTACACTCTATAGTTTTGCGCTTGTATCAAGGGTTAGAACGTGCAAGTATTGAGCAAGTATCAAGCGGCTATAAGACAGTAATTAACTTGATTTTCCTGCCCTGCATCATTTGCCACGCGACACGCTACTTAAGAAATTTGCTTCACACATCGTTGTCCACTATTATCATGTCTTTGTGCAGTATTTGTACTTTACATTTGCTGTGTTGCCACTTTAGCTCAGTCGGTAGAGCGGCTCACTCGTAATGAGCAGGTCGACAGTTCGATTCTGTCAAGTGGCTCAAATCCTAAGCGTTTCCACCGTCTTAGGATGTTGCGCGAGTGGCGGAATTGGTAGACGCGCAGGATTTAGGTTCCTGTGTCTTTGACGTGTGGGTTCAAGTCCCATCTCGCGCACTGTATTATTCTCGCGCACTTTCTGAGCGAAAATCATGACAATTTCCTACATGCTTTCCGTGCATGCCTTATTATGATGTATGTCTATGGGGAAATACTGTCAAGCCAGCCCATATCATTTTGCCAATATGTAGCGAACAGATGCGAGGTATTATGTCTGCTTTACTCCATCCACTCACCCTGCTTGCTATTATTCTTGTTGGCTATATTTTCAAACGAACACATATTTTTGGACAACGTGATTATCGTGTCATCCAACGCATTGTCTTTAACCTCACGTTACCATGCGCCATTATAGTGTCATTTGCTACACGCGAGCACGACAATACACTACTGTGGATTTCGTTATTTGGCTTATTTTGCGGGTTCCTGCCTACCCCATTTCTCTTCTGGATTAGCCGTAAACGACCAGTTCGGGAACGCGCTTTTTTAATGCTGAACGGCGCTGGTTTTAATATCGGCAATTTCTGCTTTCCAGTAATGCAAGGGCTACTTGGCCCCGCATCTCTCGTACCAGGAGCCATGTTTGATGTCGGCAATTGCGTAGTCGTTTCTGCAGGCAATAATCTGCTCACCCAGCGTTTACTCCATATCGACCCAGAGCGTCCACTGCATGAACAAAATCCAGGTTCTGCACCTACTTTACCGTATCGCAAACCAACAGATCCTGATGCCAGGCGCTTGGCTCGTAGGGCGACATTGCGTAGTATTGCTAAAGGGTTTTTCACATCGGTGCCGTTTGACACCTATATCATCATGATTGTATTGATGCTTGCTAATGTGCACTTACCTCAGTGGATTCCGCAAGTTCTTGACCCTGTTGCACAGGCTAATGGTTTCTGCTCAATGCTTATGGTCGGTATGCTGATGGAGCTGCCTTCAACCAAATTAGAAACTACTGAAGTGTTGCGCGTAGTACTACTGCGCATACCATTTGCCATACTCTTTGCTCTTATCAGCTGGTATATTATGCCATTCGACGACATAACGCGCAAAGCATTGGTGATGCTCTCTCTTGCTCCAACATCCGTTTTTGGCACTCTATTTTCTGATAGAGTACTTGATAATGCGCGTATGGCAGGATTCTGCATGTCTATTACTGCAATTATTGGACTTGCCGCAATGACAGGAGTAAATATCCTGCTATAGGTCGCAGCAGAAGTGCAAGTGCATTACAGGAGTAGTAGCCTAGAGCAATGGTCAAATAAATCATACTAATGACTTGAGTAAAGCATGCTCTAGATGAATAAGTATGCCTCGCTCAAGCCATGTCGTATATTAACTATCAGCACTAAGCCGTACTGCATTGGGATATGGATTACCAGCTATTAGTTATCTGCACTAAACAGCTGCTTAACAATCACCGGAGCAATAGCATGCAATGCCTTTGAACGGTGAGAAATAGCATTCTTTTCTTCTGGTGTCATCTGTGCACTAGACAACTGACGGCCAAGCTCATCAGTACGTCCTGGCTGATCTTGTGGCACAAAAATCGGGTCATAGCCAAACCCATGCTCACCACGAGGAGCACGAATAATTCTACCAACCATATCGCCAAGCTCAACCACCTCAGTGCGCACCGCTTCACGAATATCGAAAGACACCGTATCCAAAGAACCCTGATATGGCAGTGCGGCGCATAAGCCAGAATCCACAAACCGATGCTGCGCAAAACCAGGCTCAGGAATAACCAGTGCTGCCGCACAACGGAAGCGTGCAGAACGATTCGCATCTGGAATATCTTGAATCTGATCAAGTAACAGCTGATAGTTCGCCACATCATCACCATGCTGACCGGACCAGCGTGCAGACAAAATACCAGGAGCCGAACCCAAAACATCAACAATCAGACCAGAATCATCAGCCACAGCAGGAAGTCCAGTCCTAATTGCCACATCACGCGCCTTAATAAGCGCATTTTGTTCAAAACTGATACCCGTCTCTTTAGGGTCTGGCAATCCCAAACTACCAGCAGACACCAGGCGCAGATTGGAAGCAAGATCACCAAGCTGCTGACCCAAAATACGGTTCATTTCAACAAGTTTGCCTTCATTATGTGTGGCAACAACAATAGTGCGCTCCTGCTGCATAGATCTTCCTCCCATTACTTCCGCTGATTCCACTGCTCTACTGATACTGAGCCCTACTGAAACTGATTTACTACTAGAACTGATGCTCTACCAAATTCGTTGTACTATCTACTTATTAGCTACTTATTAGCTACTTATTGAGCAAGGGCCTGCGCTTGTAACGCCTGCAATTGGCGATTACCTACTGTAGCCAAATCAAGCAATGTATTAAGCTCATCACGGCTAAACGGACGATGCTCAGCCGTGCCCTGAATTTCAATAAAATCGCCTGAACCAGTCATCGCCACATTCATATCAGTCATCGCCTGAGAATCCTCAATATATGGCAAATCAAGCATAGGCTTACCGTTGATAACACCCACAGAAACCGCAGAAACACAGTCTTTCAACACTTTTTTATTCTGCTTAATCACACCATGAGCTTTAGCCCACGCCACGGCATCAGCAAGCGCAACATACGCTCCGGTAATAGAAGCCGTACGAGTACCGCCATCAGCCTGCAACACATCGCAATCAATCTGAATCTGATTCTCACCAAGAGCACGCATATCTACAACACCGCGCAAACAACGCCCAATCAGACGGCTGATTTCATGAGTGCGCCCACCAATTTTTCCTTTAACAGACTCACGATCCGTACGTTCGCTCGTAGCTCTCGGCAGCATGGCATATTCTGCAGTCACCCAGCCTTCTCCAGAATCTCTACGCCAACGAGGCACACCTTGAGTAAAAGTTGCTGTGCACAGCACACGAGTATCACCGCATTCGATGAGGACGGAACCTTCTGGTGCTTTAGTCCAATGCCGCGTAATAGTGACCGGACGCAACTCATCCACTGCACGCCCATCTGGACGAAGCGTAATATCCTGGTTCATTAAATCCTTAATCTGCACCATAACTCCCCTATCCGTATGCACGCACCACAGGTACTTGCCTGTAGACACTTGCAAGCACTGCACTCAAGCACATAGAAACCATGCACTCAAACGCAGTCGCGCAACACACTCACACAATATACTCATTTAGACTACCAAAACAGCATGCATTAGCAATAGCTTTTCACCAGCGACTATACTTGTACAAACCTACAACACCGATTTGTGAGAACCTACAATGCGCCGCCAGCTCACACACGGTAGAATTACAGGCTATGACATTACCCACGCGAATTATTGCATCCCTATGGCGCTTTATTCTTGCAGGATTCTCAATTGCAGGCACACTCGAATTTTGGTGGATGCACAATACCACAAAGCTGGTGTATTTCACATTTCAAACGAACCTACTACTCGCCTTTATTATGATTTGGGCAGGATGCGCAACCCTTTTGGACGGTATTCAACCCCCAGCTTGGCTAAAGGGCCTAGTAACACTCAATATTATTATCACTGGCTTAGTGGCATGGCTTGTACTGCCACCCACTGACCCAAATACCGCGGTATTCCTTTTTGGCATGATGACCGCAACTATGGTGCATGTTATTTCGCCAATTATGGCAACCGTGGACTTCATACTCTTTGATGAACATCGCAGATTCCCTTGGCATTACGCGCTTTCTTGGCTTATTTACTTCCCCGTATATTTAATTTTCGTATTGGTTCGCGCGCATATTGCACCGCATTCCGGTCCAGGAAATGGCGGTAATCCATACCCATACGGGTTTATTGATTTGCAAGCACTCGGTTGGACACAACTCGGCATCAATATTGTGGTCTATCTTGCTATTTTTGCACTCTTAGCAGGGCTTCTTGTCGGCATTGATCACATTTTGCCACAAGCTACACCATTAACAGCAACTGCACGACTTGGCAAACTCAATAAACGAACATCCTCCAAAAATCGCTGATATACCGCAATTGCTTATATTGCCATTTGGTCAGTGCTATAGTGCTAACAGCAGAACGTACTACAGTCAATGGCGTACCCTATCTCACGCTAATAACGCTTGAGGGCGAGAATGAGAGGAAGCATATGAATTCTCCAGCAATGCTTACCGATATGTACGAATACACTATGCTTGACGCCGCCTTACAAGACGGAACTGCCAATAGACGATGCGTATTTGAAGTTTTTACTAGACATTTACCAACGGGTAGGCGCTACGGTATTGCAGCAGGATTAGGACGAATTCTAGAATACCTACCACATTTCAAACCAAGCGAGGACGACATCGCATTCCTCGTAGACCGCCATGTGATTAGCAAAACCACAGCACAATGGTTAGAAAACTTCCAATTCACAGGCACTATTCGAGCTTATCCAGAAGGTGAAGCTTTCTTTGCCAACTCTCCAATTGTGCAAGTTGAAGGCACATTCGCAGAGTGCACACTGCTTGAAACATTGATTCTTTCAGTACTGAACTTCGACTGTGCAGTAGCAAGCGCCGCATCGCGCATGACCAGTGCCGCAGGAGGACGACCATGCATGGACATGGGCGGTCGACGCACTAACGAGTATGCAGCAATTGCCGCAGCACGCGCCTCTATTGTGGGAGGATTCCAGGGGACCGCAAATCTGGCAGCAGCCCAAGCGTACAATCTGCCATGCATTGGCACCGCAGCACATGCCTTTACCTTGCTGCATGATAGCGAGCGCGATGCATTCGTATCACAAATTAACGCCCTAGGCGTTGGCACCACGCTGCTAACAGACACGTATAGCATTGAGGATGCTATTACTACGGCGGTTGAAGTCGCGGGGACCGAGCTCGGCGGGATTCGTATTGATTCCGGTGATTTGGCTTCCTTGGCACAGCAGGCTCGCAAACAGCTTGATGCCCTGGGCGCCACCTCCACCACTATTACCGTGACTAATGATCTTGACGAGTACGCTATTGCCGCACTGGCAACCGCTCCGGTTGATTCCTATGGCGTAGGGACTCAACTGGTAACAGGCTCTGGGCAGCCAACCTGCGCCATGGTGTACAAGCTCGTGGAGCGTGAAGGCTCCGATGGGCGCATGCACCCGGTTGCGAAGCGCTCATTTGGCAAACGCACCGATGGGTGGCGTAAGCAGGCATTGCGCTCGTATCGCTATGGGCTGGCGCAGGGCGAGCTTGTGCTGTGTGGCAGCGCAGATGATCTTGCCAAGTGGGAGCCGAGCGAAGAATACGGCGAAGTGCGCGATATGCTTATTTGCGCAGTGGATCATGGCGATATTGACACGTCACTCACCACTACTGACGCGTTATTTGCGGCACGCGATCATCATTGGAAGTCATTGCAAGATTTGCCAGTAACTGCTTTGTCACTATCTCAAGGTGATCAGGCAATTCCTACAGAAGTGCTCAATATTAGCGAATAAAATAATATTACTAGGCGTACAGTTGCTAGGAACATAACAGGGCGCAAAACCTCATATCACTGTAGGAATTGCGCCCTTACCTATTATCCTTACCTATATCGTTTTGCTTGCCAAGACCTGCAAGAACTCATAACAATATCTAGCTATGCTGTTATCAGTTATTTCATTGAGTCATAAATCGCCTTGCATTCAGGGCATACTGGATAGCCCTCAGGATTGCGCTTAGGCACCCATACTTTACCGCATAACGCTACAACCGGTCGTCCTGTTAAACGCGACTCAGCAATACGATCTGCCGGAGCATAATGCGCATAGCGGTCTGCATCGCCCGTATTGTCATCAAGTTTAGTTTCTTCTTGAATCTCAGGGCGTTCTAGTACCGCAGTGCCTGTAGAAGAATCAGGGTCTGATAGTGGAGAAAAGGTTTCCTCACTATCAACAATTCCATAACGCTTTGCATATTGATTATTAGCACTCATTGCTACCACACCATTCATACCACATTATTCACCGCATTGCATCCATATTCATAGTACCTATTAACTACGGTGTATGCACGCAACGTATTCCAGCGTTATTGTATCGCATAGTTATAAGACCTCAAAACACTGAGCCCTCGGCTAACTTCCAACATTCGCGCTAGTCTACAAGTATGACTATTGCTGTATGCCCAGGCTCGTTTGATCCAGTAACCTCTGGACATCTCGACGTAATTGAACGCTGCACTCAATTTTTTGACAACGTTCATGTTGTTGTAGCCATTAACGCTAACAAGCATCCTATGTTTAGCGCACAAGAGCGAGTAGCCATGATTAGTCAGGCACTACACGATGACGGATATCCAGATGTTGTAGTCACCACCACGGATGGTCTTATTACTGACTACTGCACTCGTGTAGGGGCGAGCGTTATTGTAAAAGGTTTACGCCAAAACGGAGATTACGAAGCTGAACTTGGCATGGCATTAGTCAATAAGCAGCTCGGCAAAGTCGAGACACTCTTTTTACCAGCAAATCCGCTAAAAGAGCATATTTCTAGTTCTATAGTTAAAGATGTAGCACGTCATGGCGGCGATGTTACAGGACTTGTGCCCCCTAGCGTGGCACCACGTCTTACCGAAGCACTTCGCAATGAATCGAGGGCATTATGAGCACACCATTTAGTAGTGATCCGTCGCCTGTCAACGATGATACTGGCGAATCAGAGGTAATCACACACGCATTTAGCGCAAATCCATCATCAGCACAGCCAGCTCAATCCGAGGTGGACGCTGCTGCTTCACCAATTCCAACATTCGCGCCAGAATTTGACACTGATGATAGCGATGATACTGGCTCTTCTCAAACAGTGCACGCTGACCAGCCAGCAAACCAGTCACCATACGTTGCTACATCACATAATACTGCTTTTACCAATTTTGATAATGACGATACTGGAGCTGCACATACTGTTGCCGCTTCCTATAGTGAGCCGTATCAACCATATACACCAACTTCTGCAGCACCATCTCAACAGCACGCAAGCGAACCACATATCGATGAGCAAGTACGCGCTGTAATGCTTGACGACGATGAGCCGCAGCAAGATAGCACCCATAGCCAATACGGCACAGTATTCGACATCGTAGAAGCAATCGAAGCACTGGTAGCAGAAGGAAAAGTAAGTGTCTTTTCAGGCGGTTTAGTACGTGTGGATCGCGATGAGTTACTCACTCTGATGAGCCAACTCAAAGAAGATCTCCCTGTACAGCTTGAACGCGCATCTGCACTAATGCGTGAAGCAGAAACCCGTCTTGATAATGCTCAATCTCAAGCTAACGCCATCATCTCTGCTTCCCAAGCACGTGCCGCAACTATTGTGCATGAAGCAGAAGAGCAAGCGGAGTTCCTAGCCAGTCAAGACAATATTGTGGCGATTGCGCGCGATAAAGCACGCGATATTGTGCACACTGCTCAGTTACAAGCTGACAAACTCACTCAGGGTGCTAACACCTACTCAAGCACAGTACTTACTCAGGTGCAAGACCAGTTAAATACTTTGCAGCAAAGTGTAACCAACGGTATTCAAGTGCTTCATGAGCGCCAACAAAAAGAAGCCGAGCAATTACGCTTATTGCAAGAAGATCACCATTAACTGAATTTGCACGTATAGTCAGTACAAACTTAACAAACTGCAACTATGCAAAACTAGTTAGTACACGAGAGCATACGCAAGCTGCAAAGGCGACTTGAATTAACTACATTTCAACCGAATAGAAAGCACTACAACACCACATGAGCCAACATGAAAACGAATCCCCTTGGGCAATTGCTGTTGACCTAGTATCAAGCAGAACCGGCTTGAGCAAAGATATTGATAGCGACTACCCTGTGCCAAGCGGCATTGGTGATGAAGTTGTACACGTTACCGAAGGCAAACCAGTACACTTAACCGCACGTATTGACTCACTAGTTGATGGGTTACTCTTAACCGGTACGCTTGACGCGCCATTAAGTGCCGAATGTACGCGCTGTTTAACACCATTGCACCGCACAGACCATATCAATATCACTGCTTTTTACCCATATGACGCGGATCCAAAAGCACATGACTTCACTGGAGATGTTGAAGTGATTGCTGGCGAAGATGAAGGCGGAGACACCTACGCATTGACTGCCAGCGGTAGATTTATGGATATAGAGGATTTGCTGCGCGATACGCTTGTAGAAGCAATGCCTTTGCAGCCGCTGTGCCGTCCTGATTGTGCGGGGCTTTGCCCGCAATGTGGTATCAATCTTAACGAGCACCCAGAGCATGAGCACACCGTTACTGATATGCGTTGGTCGGCGTTAGAGCAATTGCGCGACGCGCTCGCTCGCAACGATGAAGAGTGACACTACGTAGCGTGTACACAAAAATAAACCCGTAAGTTGGCAATGTTCGTCGTACGCGCTATAATACCGAAGGCTTAAGCTTAATGTAGATCGATCGAATAGAAGGTTTTAGAAATGGCACTGCCTAAGTATAAGATGTCGCGCGCCAATACACATTCTCGCCGCGCAAACTGGAAGACCACTGCAACTGTAACAGTAAGCTGCCCTAACTGCGGTCAGCCATCATTGCCACACATGGCATGCCCTAACTGCGGTTCATTCCGTGGTCGCGTGTATCGCTCCGCAATCAAGTCAACTCTTGCTGAGTAATACTATTTACTTGTGAATGCCTCGCCAGTACACCGTGACTAGGCGGGGCTTTCTTTATTCCAACCGTACTTGAAGAGGCATATATGACTGATTCAGCAGCAATACCAGAAACAACTACATCACAACAGCAGGAATCACACAATATGGCAGCACAGGAGCTGTTTGAACATCTTGGTGCTTCTTTGGAACCTGAATTACTCATCCATGCACTCACTCACCGTTCCTTTGCTCACGAACATGAAGGCATGCCTCATAACGAACGCCTCGAATTCCTCGGCGACGCAGTGCTGGAATTAGTTGTTACTGAAACACTATTTACGCGCCATCCAGACTATAGCGAAGGGCAAATGGCGAAAATGCGCGCAAAAGCGGTTTCTGAAGAGTCCCTTTCTGCTATTGCTCGAAACCCATTGCATTTAGGACAGTACATTCTGCTGGGCAACGGCGAACGTGATTCGGGTGGCGCTGATAAAGATTCTATTTTATGCGATACTGTTGAGGCTCTTATCGGCGCAGTTTTTGTGCAGCATGGTATTGAAACAGCACGTACCACAGTTCATAAACTTATTGATCATACGCTAGATGCTGTATCTCACGCAGGCCCAGCTTTGGATTGGAAAACCTCGTTAACAGTGAAATCGCATAGTTTGGGACTTGGCGACCCACGCTACCGTATGGAAACTGGCGGCCCGGAATACGCGCAAGAATTCACTGCTCATGCAGTATTACTTGATATTCATGGCAATGATCTCTTTGAAGTTGCACAAGCTACTGGCTCTTCCAAGCGTAAAGCCCAGTTAGCTGCTGCTGAAATTGCATGGCATGAGCTTGGTCGCGAGTCTATTCAAGAGCGTATTCACGAATTCAAGCGCAACCAAGCGTAGCAAATAGAGTTACAGAGATATAGTACTAGCACAGCAATTGCAGAAAAATAGTATAAAGTGACCACCTGCTGAACGATTACTGCAAATTACGCGCTAAGCCCATAAACTAGTGCCAACCAGCGAACGCATACGTCACAAGCGTATATGTTCGCGAGCTCCGCCACTCGTGCGGACCGGTACACACTTGAGCAGCACACTACACCCGCGTGTGCCAGCTAAGTTACCTTGGAACCACTTATCCTTGGATTTTAACCGGAAATGAGAGGACGTTATGGCACTACCAACTCCACTGCAAGCTTTTAGTGCAGTGCCCAAATCACCAACATCGCAATCACAACCTACGCAAGGCGAACCAATGACGGGTGCGCAAGCGTTGGTCCGCACTTTGGATGATTTGGGTATTATGGATGTTTTCGGACTTCCTGGTGGCGCGATTTTGCCGGTATATGACGCGCTATATGAGGAAGCAAAATTCCGCTTTGTTCTCGTGCGCCATGAACAAGCTGCAGGACATATGGCAGAAGGCTACGCTATTGCAACAGGCAAAGTTGGCGTATGCATTGTAACTTCTGGTCCTGGAGCTACAAATATGATTACCGCAATTGCTGACGCCAATATGGATTCAGTGCCAATGATTGTAATTACCGGTCAGGTTGGGGTGAATGCTATCGGAACTGACGCTTTCCAAGAAGCAGATATTGTGGGCGCCACCTACCCAATGGTGAAGCATTCATATTTAGTGACACAAGCTCAAGATATTCCACGCGTACTTGCGGAAGCGCACTATATTGCTACAACAGGTCGCCCAGGTCCAGTGCTAGTGGACCTGACAAAAACTGCGCAGACTGGCATGATGCAATACTCTTGGCCACAACGGTTAATTTTGCCAGGCTATAACCCAACTACCCAAGCGCACGGTCGCGTGATTGAACAGGCTGCAAAACTGTTTAGCACCTCATACCGCCCGGTCTTGTATGTCGGCGGTGGCGCTATTCGTTCAAAGGCAAGCGCACAAGTGCAAGCTCTAACCAAGCTCACCAACGCTCCAGTAGCCACTACTTTGACAGCACGCGGCATTATTCCAGAGCGCGATGAGCACTGTCTTGGCATGCTCGGTATGCATGGTACTATTGCCGCTACCGGAGCTGTACAACAATGCGATTTGTTAGTAGCTATTGGCGCACGTTTCGACGATCGCGTTACCGGTTCGTTGCCTGATTTTGCCCCAAGTGCGCGCGTTATCCATATTGATATTGATCCTGCAGAAATTGGCAAAAACCGTGCGCCTGATGTACCAATTGTAGGCGATGTTGCTACCGTACTTGACGCGCTTATCGAGCAGATTCAGCAAGATCAGCAGACAAACGGAGCGCCAGATATTGACGCTTGGTGGCAGCAGATTCGCGCTTGGAAGCAAGATTATCCTACGACTTACGAAGAATCCCCTGACGGCTCTTTAGCACCGCAATGGGTGGTGCGTGAGCTGTCCAATCGCGCTGCAGATGACACTATTTGGGTGGCAGGCGTAGGTCAGCATCAAATGTGGGCTTCGCAGTTTATCGACTTCAACCGGCCTAATTCTTGGCTTTCTTCTGCTGGAGCTGGCACTATGGGCTACGGTTTGCCTGCTGCTATCGGCGCCGCAGTAAGTGCACAACGCGATAAGATGGATGGCGAGCGCGAGCATCCTGTGTGGCTTATTGATGGCGATGGCAGCTTCCAAATGACTAGTGAAGAGCTGGCTACAGCGTTCTTTGAGCGCACTCCAGTGAAAATTGCGTTACTGAATAATTCAGTGTTTGGCATGGTACGTCAATGGCAAACGCTATTTTATGACAAGCATTATTCACATACCAATCTATTTGATGGCGAAGTTGGCAAAGCGGATGCACAAGCTCCAACATTTGCAGGTGCCGGGCAACCAGATTATACTCAGGCTACCGATAATCAGGAAATTATTGATGTTCCTGATTTTGTTAAGCTTGCTGAAGCATATGGCTGCGTAGGCATGCGGGCTTTTACTAAAGAAGAGGCTATTGCATGTATCAATCGTGCGAATGAAATCAACGATCGTCCGGTGCTGATTGATTTTAGAGTGTGGAAAGACGCCATGGTGTGGCCAATGGTTGCCGCCGGTCAGTCTAATTCCACAGTGAACTACCGTCCTGGCATTCAGCCACTCAAAGCACATAGTGAACACAAGGAGGGATGATATGCCAAACTATCCTGCTTCTGGACCTCATTCACATCGTCACACGCTGTCTGTGCTTGTAGAAAACCGACCAGGCGTATTGGCTCGCGTCTCTGGGCTGTTTGCAAGGCGCGCCTTTAACATCAACTCACTGTCAGTGTCACCAACAGAGCGCCCTGATATTTCGCGTATTACGGTAACTGCTGATGTTGATGATGTGCCGTTAGAGCAGATTATTAAGCAGCTTAACAAGCTACTTCATGTGCTCAAAATTGTGGAATTGGACGCGGATAATACTGTTGACCGTGAGCTTGTACTAGTTAAGGTTGCAGCAACTGCTCAGACGCGCTCTGATATTCTAGAAATTGTGCAAACATTCCGCGTGCGCGTAGTGGATATGCACCCAGAGTCGCTGGTTATTGAAGCAACAGGTTCTGGCGCAAAGCTAGATTCGCTACTGAGTTTGCTTGGCGATTATGGCGTTATCGAACTGGTACGCTCCGGATCTGTAGCATTGAGCCGAGGACCGAAGGCGCTGAGCGAAAAAGTTGTAGGATCAGAAATTACTGGTCGTTAAACTCGTGCACATAAGCACATACGCAGGTGTGATAATAGGTGTAATACAGGCATGATGAGTAGATAAAATGACGTATTCATGCGCATAATACACATAGTGCCCAAGTGCTCACTGATACATATGATCGTAAGTACTTGGGCATCAACGTATGTGTATTGTCAATGTATGTGCATTATGTTTATGCAGCGCTATTGTGCAATGCTACTTATGCAAATTCTCTAATGCCCTATGCAATACTCCAAGTAGATCCTGCAGCACTATCTTCAACAATAATACCTGCCTGTGTAAGTGTGTCACGGATAGCATCTGCAGTAGCAAAATCTTTGACAGCACGAGCCTGAGCACGCTGCTCTAATAATGCAGAAACCATAGTATCTAATGCTTCATACTCACGATTGTCTGCTTGCTGCACATGCCATTGGCTATTGTATGGATCTAATCCAAGCGTATCGAGCATAGCGCGCACTTGCAAGGTAAGCTGAGCCAAAGTGCTACGCAATGTCTCACTCTCCTGCAACTGACCAGAAGCCTGAGCAGTATCCAACTCAGCCAGCACACTATTACCTTGACGAACCAGCGCAAATACTTGAGCTAAGGCACCAGAAACATTGATGTCATCATTCATTGCGGCGACGAATGCCTCAGGAAGCTCATCCGCACGCACTGCCTGTACTTGGTTCTCATCAAAGTGCACACCTGCAGCAGTGGCATGATCTAAGAAATTCATGATGCGTTCGTATGCAGCTTTGGCCTCTACTAAAGTTTGTTCAGACCATTCAAGCATAGAACGATACTGCACGCTAGCTAAGGCATAGCGCAGTACCCAAGGTGTGCCGCACTGAGCCACTACTACTGGTACTGACAAGCCATTACCCAGTGATTTGCTCATTTTCTCACCTTTTGCAGTCACCCATGCTGAGTGCATCCACAAATGCGCAAAACCCCACCCAGCTGCACGAGACTGCGCAGTTTCATTCTCATGATGAGGGAAGCGCAAATCAAGACCGCCACCGTGAATATCAAAATCATCCCCTAAATAGCGGTGACTCATCGCAGAGCATTCCAAATGCCAGCCTGGGCGACCTGTGCCGAATGGCGTTTGCCAGCGAGCGTCAAGCGGATCAGTATCTTTTGGCGCTTTCCATAGTGCAAAATCACGAGGATTATGCTTGTCACTACTCGCGTCGGCAACATCAACAGGATTGTATTTATCTTCTCCCGTCGCGTCTACACTCGGTCCCATTTGTTCAGCAATTCGCGCAGCATCGTCAAGAGCTGCTCGAGTACCAGATTCTTGGTGCGTAAGCTCTCCATAGCGTGGCCAACTTGGTACATCAAAGTACACGTTGCCGCTCGGATTACCATGCTCATCAGGTACTACATAAGCATGTCCTCGCTCAATTAAGCGCTGAACTAACGCAATCATGTCTGGCACATGCCCAGTAGCACGTGGCTCTACAGTCGGAGCGAGCACACCCAAGGTCTGGTATGCAGTATTAAATTCGCGCTCGTAGTAGTATGCGCGAGCCCACCATTGTTGTCCTGCTGCGCTTGCTTTATCAAGGATTTTATCGTCAATATCCGTAACATTGCGCACAAAAGTTACGTCAAAACCAAGTCGCAACAACCAACGACGCACTACGTCAAAAGCAACAGCTGCACGAACATGCCCAATATGAGGAGAGCTCTGCACTGTCGCACCACACACGTACATACCCACATGACCTTCACGCAGTGGCACAAACTGCTCAACACTATGCGATGCAGTATTGTACAGGCGTAATTGCGATGCCACGGAACTGTTCATTTCAAGCGGTTGTGGAGTATGTGTCATGGTTCAAACTTTAGTTGCGTTAGTAGACAGCACTTGCACTCCAGCTCGTGTAGCACATATTCCTAGATTCGCGCACCAAGTGTTCCTATAGTGTGCCACAATAGAGGTATGGCACAACCGCAAGTTTTGATTATTCAGCATGTCCCTTGGGAGAAGCCGGGAAGGATCCTGGACTCGCTTGAAGAGCTGAACATTGCCACGCAAACGCTTACCATTCTCGATACTAAGAAACCTGATCTGCCAAATTTTGCAGATATAGCAGGTCTGGTTATTATGGGCGGACCAATGGGAGCTCTTGATTTTGACAAGTATCCCGGGCTGAAGGCAGAGGCAAAACTTGCAAAAGCTGCTATTGCTGTAGGCAAGCCTGTGATTGGCATTTGTTTAGGGCATCAAATTATTGGTACAGCGCTGGGTGGCAAATTAAAACAAGGTAAACAACCAGAGATTGGTTTTGCGCCTATTGAGCGTGTGGGGCAGCATCATTATTTTGATATGTGGGCGAAAGAACTTAATGTGCTGCATTGGCACAATGATGTGGTTAGCCTTCCTGAGGGCGCGCAATTGCTAGCAAAGTCCAAATATACAAAAAATCAGGCGTTCCGCTTTGGCTCGGCATTGGCGTTGCAATTCCATATTGAGGTCACTCCTCCACTTTTTGAAGAATGGCTTTCTACAGAACCTATGGTTGAGGGTTTGAAAAAATCTCAAATTGCTAAATTACGCGAAGAATACGCACTGTATAATCCGCAAATGCAACCGATGGCCGACACTATTTGCTCTGGCTTTGCGGCGCGATGTGCCAGCACAATAGCAAGTATGTAAGTTTATAAGCATGTAATTGTGTAATTGAAGCAGAGGCTACAGTTCTAGGCACTATTGCGTATAAGCACTCTTACTTGTAGGCATACCTGTAAGCATAATTTCATTGGGTTCAGGTACATTTGCCCTGTGCCTACCTATGATATTGGATTTGAACAAGTTTCGTTAAGTTTTGCTACAACGACTATCGCTACGAATATTACGCAAGGCGTATTTGAAGGCGACCGCATTGGTATTGTGGGTCGTAATGGCGATGGTAAATCAACGCTACTGCGCGTATTAAAAGGTGACATTGAACCTGATTCCGGTCGCGTTACCAAGCGCGGTGACTTACGTTTTGGAATGCTTGGTCAGTCTGATCAGCTTGATGATCAGGCAACAGTGCGCGAGGCAGCATTAGAAGGTCGTCAGGATTATGAGTGGGCCTCAGAACCTCAGTCACGCTCTATTGTAGAAGCATTATTAGGTGGCATAAATTTAGAGGCTCGAATTGGCGAGCTTTCCGGCGGGCAACGCCGACGAGCAGATTTGGCACGATTACTGCTCAAAGACTGGGATATATTAGCCCTTGACGAGCCAACAAATCATTTAGATGTTATTACTATTCATTGGCTTGCTAAGCATTTGGAGCAGCGTTGGCCAAAAGGTTCTGGAGCGTTACTGATTGTTACACACGACCGCTGGTTTTTAGATGAGGTATGCACTTCGATGTGGGAAGTGCATGATGCCACAATTGAGCCATTTGAAGGCGGCTATAGTGCGTACATGCTGCAACGAGTGGAGCGTGACCGTCAAGCAGATGTTCGAGAAAGTCGTCGCCGTAATTTGGCACGAAAAGAATTGGCTTGGCTGACCCGTGGTGCTAGAGCACGTTCTACTAAACAAAAGTTCCACGTGAAAACTGCGCGCGCATTGATTGCAGATGTGCCACCTGTGCGCAATAGTATTGAGCTTAAGCAGATGGCTACCTCGCGCCTTGGTAAGCAAGTTGTTGATTTAGTTGATGTTACTAATATTGTGCCTGTACCTACTGGAGTTGATGGTTCTGCTGATGTAGTAACGCCACTAGTGCAAGAGCCACAAATTTTTGGCTCGGTGGAAGTAGTTCGTGAAACTGCACAGTCTGATGATGCATCAACTGATACTGCACATGCTACTGAATCTCATGAAACTCGTGCAGCAAGCCGCGTAACTATCCGTGGACGTAAACTCCTCGATAACGTCACTTGGCTCATTGGCCCGGGTGACCGATTTGGCATTGTGGGCGCAAATGGTGCTGGTAAAACTACGTTGCTGAAACTTATTGACGGCTCACTCAAACCAACTGTCGGCAGAGTAAATATTGGTAAAACAGTAAAATTTGCCGTGCTTTCACAGCGTCTTGATGAGCTTGAGGCACTGGGTAAATACAAAATTAAAGAAGTGCTCAGCCGTTATAAGCCAACCTATATTGTCGATGGTAAAGAAGTAAGTACCGGCCAACTCATGGAACGGCTTGGCTTTAGCGCAGCCCAGCTGATGACGCCAATTAAGGATCTTTCCGGCGGTCAAAAGCGGCGTATGCAATTGCTACTTATCCTCCTTGATGAGCCAAATGTGCTGATTATGGACGAGCCTGGTAATGATTTGGATACCGACATGCTCGCCGTTATGGAAGATTTGCTCGATACTTGGCCGGGCACACTGATTGTAGTTAGCCATGACCGATACTTACTTGAGCGCGTCACCGATCAACAGTTTGCGCTGATTGGTGGCAAAATTCGACATCTACCGGGCGGCGTTGATGATTACCTTGATATGATTGAGCGCTTGCAACATGGGCAGTCTCTTGATTTCGTACCAACTAGCACTGCGCTAGGAAATCTTGGGAATGCTGATAATGCGACACCTGACGCTCATGTCAAGGGCTCCAGCACTAAGAATGCTAGCAGTCAAACCGATACCAATACTGCGAGCACCGGCACATCGACAGATACTGCACTCAGCGGCAAGGCCTTCCATGAGGCCACCAAGCGTATGAATGCTATTGAGCGCAAACTCACCAAGCTGCAAGAAGAAAAAGCCACGGTTGAAGAGCGTATGGCAGCGCATGATCAAACTGATTTTGAAGGATTAGCACAGTTTACTGCGCAGCTCACTAATATTCAAAGCCAAACTGATGAGCTTGAGACAGAGTGGATGGAGCTGAGCGAACAGCTTGAGGGGTAGCACTAGTCAACCCTGTCGATTAACAACAATACTGCCCTGCTCAAACACCATCTAGTCAAAAGCAAAATCCACATCAACTAAGCCCAACTGGCGTGTAAGCTCATGTTCAAGTGTGCGCTTACATGCCAGCATATGCACCACGTCAAGATGCGTTCCAACAGCGCGTAATTGCACATCAATGCGATAGTTCATGCCGGTTTTGAAAACCAGCACTTGCTCAAACTCAGTTTGTTCGGGAATATGTTGCACAGCATATTCTTCTACCAGCTGTTGCACATCACTATCTGTATGCACACCACCAACTAACTCAATAAATGCAGCTTTGAGCACTCCTACTGGTTCTTTAATAGCGCAAAGCGCAATCACCAGAGTTATCCAGAAATCCCCTGTGTAATGAATCCACGCAAATGCAGCATTCTGAGGAAGAAGTACAATTGCCAGCGCTGCAATTCCAATCCCCAAAGAAATAGCACCATCAATAAACGTACTATTCATTTCAGCTTGTACCATAGTACTTGCGCCACGAATACGCGCATCGTAATGCTTATACAATGCCAATAATCCGGCGCACATGAGCACGGTAATAATTTCATATACCAACACTGGCTCAGCTTTAATCGGCTCGCCTTCGCCATATAGCAGCCATTCCACAGCCACGCTTGAAGCGTCTAATACAGCAAAAATCAGCAGCGATAGCGTAAACATAGCTTTTGCAATGGCATACATAGGTTCCAATGCAAACATACCACGAGGGAAACGCTCGCTAGTTCTACCACTCTTGCGCGATAATATCACTGCAATTATGCCGGAAACCACTGAAATTACAGTAAAAGAAGCATCTAGGAACATGGCTTTTAAGCCAGTAATCATAAATACAGAGTAGCCGGCAAGCACCATAAGTATGTTGATGGCGATACCAATACGCAGTGCTTTACGCTCTATGGATTTAATATCAGTGGCTTTATTTGCCGTGGCTTTACCTTCTAGGGGTTTACTTGCTGTGGGTACACTGTGAGTATTTGCAATATCTACAGATGTAGTGTTTATGGAGGTAGTGTTTTCAGAAGTATGGTGTTGAGTTGTGATTGATGAAATAGTAGAAGTAGTGCTCGATTGAAGGTGAGCATTAAGTGGCATAGTTGGGCCTTCCTGTGCTGGGCGAGACCTTGCAACGCAGGGTGGGGCTCGCACCGGGGTGTCCGTTTTATACATGCACGTGCTATATCGCACACATAAGCACAGCCTATGATAACAAATGTAATGCTCTCTGCCAGCATAGTATGAATAAATCCCACCAAACAGTTACACTAGAGAGCATTATGGCTTTCTCATCTTTGACTGACAGACTATCGAACGCATTTAAGAATTTGCGTTCCAAAGGCAAGCTGACGAATGCGGATATTGATGGCACTATCCGCGAAATTCGCCGTGCTTTGCTCGACGCCGATGTGGCACTTGAAGTAGTTCGTTCCTTTACTGCGCGTATTCGTGAGCGTGCTTTAGGCGAAGAAGTTTCTGAGGCATTAAACCCAGCGCAGCAAGTAGTTAAAATCGTCAATGACGAACTTACTGAGATTCTGGGTGCTGGCGTTGATCGCCCGCTGAATTTCGCGAAGAATCCTCCAACGGTTATTATGCTGGCAGGTTTGCAGGGTGCTGGTAAAACTACGCTGGCTGGCAAACTTGGTCATTGGCTGAAAGAAGCTGGACATACTCCTATGCTGGTTGCCGCTGATTTGCAACGACCAAATGCAGTAACCCAGTTGCAGGTTGTTGGCGAGCGCGCAGGAGTGCCAGTATATGCTCCAGAAAAAGGTGTTCAGTCTGATGGTGGCGACCAAGTAGCACTTCCTGGAGAAACTTCGGGAGACCCTGTTGCTGTCGCCCGTCAATCTATTGAGGTAGCACGTCAGAAGCTCTACGATACGGTTATTATTGATACCGCAGGTCGCTTAGGCGTTGATGAAACGTTGATGCAGCAGGCGCGCGATATTCGTGATGCGGTTAATCCTCAAGAAATTCTGTTCGTTATCGATGCCATGATTGGTCAGGACGCAGTGCGAACCGCTCAGGCGTTTGATGAAGGTGTAGATTTCACTGGCGTAGTGTTGTCTAAACTTGATGGTGATGCTCGTGGCGGTGCGGCGCTTTCTGTAGCATCAGTTACCGGTAAGCCAATTATGTTCTCGTCCACTGGCGAAGGTTTGGAAGATTTTGAGGTTTTCCATCCTGATCGTATGGCTTCCAGAATTCTTGATATGGGTGATATTCTCACTCTTATTGAGCAGGCGCAGAAGCAGTTTGATGAAGAGCAGGCACGTGAGGCTGCGGCGAAACTTGCTGAGGGCGAGTTTGGATTAGACGACTTCTTGGATCAGCTGCAGCAAGTGCGCAAGCTTGGTCCAATGAAGAATCTTCTCGGTATGATTCCTGGCATGGCTCAGCATCGCAAAGAGCTTGAGATGTTTGATGAGCGCGAGGTGGATCGTACAGAGGCTATTATTCGCTCAATGACCCCTGCAGAACGTCGCAACCCTAAGATTATTGACGGTTCCCGCCGTGCCCGTATCGCATATGGTTCTGGTACGACTGTTTCTGCTGTTAATGCGTTACTCCAGCGATTTGAGCAAGCCGCTAAGATGATGAAGCGCTTAAGTAATGGCTCGCGCTCTATGCCAGGTATGGGCGGTTTTGGCGCCCCTGGTGGCTCTGGTAAGTCGGCTCGTAAGGGCGGCAAGAAGAAGCGTAAGGGCGGCAAGTCTGGCAATCCTATGAAGCGTGAAGCTGAGGCACAGGCATTAAAAGCTAAGCTGCAAGGCAAGGCTCAAGGCGCCGGCTCTGGTGAAGGTCAGCAGTCTGGTTCTGCCTTCCGCAAGCAACCACAGAATCCAGCTCTTCCAGCAGGATTAGGCGATTTGCTTGGCTCTAATGGTAGCGCTGATGGGCTTGAACTGCCTCCAAATCTTGGTGGAGGTTTAGGCGGATTGCTCGGCCGCTAATCTTACATGATGTTTGCGTTTGGAACAATGGTATCCGTTTTGGCTACGGCAATATATGCTGTAGCCATTCTTGTGTTGGTACTCTGTATAGGGTGTTTGGCGCTACGTTGGCTACCTGCAGGTGCAGAAGCACGAGCACCACTTCCCTACTGCATAGCGCTTATTCCTTTGCTTTGGGCTCCACTACTCGCATGTGCAGGTATACTGCTTGCTCTTCGTGCATGGCTGTGGGGCGCATTCGCGATAGCTGGACTACTGCTGTGGCTGGCTACAAGAATTCATATGCGTATGCAGCGGCTATCAAAAACAACGCAAGCAATGCAGAGTACTATGCGTGATCGCGATATTCGCCGTTGCAATCAGTTAGCTGCTGACCATCGTGCTCAGCAGCACCATAAGCCATTACTGCCTATTGCCCGCGTCATGACACTGAATTGCCGATATGGCCGAGCCGATGCACAAGAGATTATCGAGGCAGTACGTGCTCATCACGTGCAATGCGTCGCCTTGCAGGAAGTGCAACCTGAGCTCCTCGCACGTCTTGATACAGCCGGATTGCGCGATACACTGCCGTATAGATGTGCTGGCATTGCAACCAACGCAGACAATGGCGGTTGCAATGTAATATTGTCAGCATTCCCCCTAGAAGATTGCCATACAAGTAGCGTTGACCTTGATGCTGCTGCCGTTCCGCTGGCTACGGTACATATTCCTATGCCAACACTTAGCGCTTTCGATTCAAGTTCTTCCAATCTAGATGTTTCCGCCCCTAGTTCATCCGAACCTAATCCTTTCAATCCTAACTCTGCCGATTCTAACTCATCTGGGACTAACTCATCTGGAACATCACATTATACAGTGCGCATTGCAAGTGCACACCCTAAGTCACCAATGCGTGGGTGTGCAAGTTGGTCAACTGGTATACGTGCTCTTAGTCAGTTAGCATGCCATAATGCAATTCCTACGGTAGTAATGGGCGACTTAAATTCACACAGCGACCACCCAAGTTTCCGAGCATTGCTACGAAGTGGTTTTATTGACGCCCTTGCTTCGCACAATCTGGTGCTACGGCAGCAGCTTGGTTTGAGTCGTCTCAGTGGCAACCCTATATTAACATTCCCTCGATGGATCACATGGCCGCGTATTGAGCTAGACCATATTTTAGTTTCTCAAGCCGCCTCACCATCAACTTACCGCCTCGTAGCACTTGACGCACATGCCCACGCAATTGGAGGAACCGATCACTTGGCAGTGATAGCCACTTTGGCAATGCAACAGTAAAGACACTCCAATTAACAATAATTTATTATTAGTGATAATATTTTATTGTCATTAGCCGAGACGACAAGGGAGTCGATATGGGCACAGGAGCACTTGTTGCCATACTATTAGCATCAATTGCACTAGTAGTAGTTCTCATTATCACATGTAAAATGCATGCTTCACTGGCACTACTTCTTGCTGCATTCTTCGTTGCAATCACTACAGGGCTAGATCTTGGCTCAGTAGGAGATATCTTAGAAAAAGGCGTTGGAGGGACGCTAGGATTCCTCACATTAATCATTGGATTTGGTGCCGTTTTAGGCAAATTATTAGAGGTCTCTGGTGGAGCTCAGCGGCTTGCCTCCACCTTGGTACGCGCTATCGGCAAGCAGCGAGCAACTATAGTTATAGCGCTACTCGGCCTAATCTGCGGCATTCCTGTATTCGTCGAAGTCGGATTCGTACTTCTTGTGCCACTGGTTTTCGTTGTTGCAAAAGAAGCAGGCATTTCCAGAATCAAAGTCGGTATTCCACTAGCAACTTCCTTGATGGTCGTCCACTGTATTTTACCGCCACACCCAGCAGCTACAGCAATTGCAGGCACACTTGGCGCAGATATTGGCACTGTTATTATGCTCGGTCTTTGTGTAGCCATTCCTTCAGTACTCGTTGGCGGTCCACTCTTTGCTCATTTTGCTATTCGCAATAATGAAAAGCCTCAGGAAGAAGACATCGCTGCCGAAGAAAAGCTACCAACAATTGATGAAAAGAATCTTCCAAGCTTCGGCCTTACGCTTTTCACCATTTTGCTGCCTCTGCTGATTATGATTACGAGGACAATAGCAACAAAACTCATGCCAGCAGATTTACTTGCCACTAAAATTATTGAAATTATTGGTAACCCAATCACGGCACTCATGATTTCAGTACTATTCGCTTACTGGTCACTCGGTTTACACCGCAAGCGCACACTGCGCGATTTACAGAGCATAACAGACGGATCTTTCGGACCGATTGGCGGCATTCTTCTCATCATTGGCGCTGGCGGCGCATTCAATCAAGTTCTTACTGAATCAGGTGTCGCTCCCGCTCTTGCAGATGCCCTATCAGGTCTGCCAGTAAGCCCAATTATTCTCGCTTGGCTTATTGCACTTGTATTACACTTTGCTGTTGGTTCAGCAACTGTCGCCATGATTAGTGCAGCTGGCATCGTATTACCAATGCTATCCATCAATCCAAACCTCTCACCAGCAATATTGGCTTTGGCTATAGGAGCCGGAGCTATCGGCTTTACCCATGTTACCGATTCACTATTCTGGATGGTAAAAGAATATCTTCACATGAGTGTGCCTCAAGCATTACGCACACTTACTGTGAGCACCACTATCACTTCAGTAGTCGCACTGTGCATCACGCTACTACTGTCGCTCGTAGTGTAAGGCATCTGCCAACTGTTCAAAAAATTTCGCACTCAGAGTTTTATATAAGTGTTATATAAGTAATACAAAGGAGCAACTATGTCACAGCAACTTGATCCAACTACCAAAGTATTGGATAAACCAATTGCACAATGGGTTGAAGAATTTCCAAAACTACAAGAGTTGATCGACTTGCAGCCAAGCACTTGGTTTAATCCAAATGTACAACCAGCAGCACAAGCACTGCCAGATGTAGGCCTTACTCGTGAAGATATTGATGATGCTGCAGCCCGTCTTAAGCGATTTGCTCCACTCTTCATGGAGCTTTTCCCAGAAACCAAGAAGACTGAAGGAATTCTCGAATCTCCACTCGTCGCAGTTCCAGATCAGCAGGCAGCTATTGGCGAGCGCTATGGCAGCCACATGCCCGGACAACTCTGGGCAAAACTCGATAGCGAATTGCCAATCAGCGGCTCGATTAAGGCTCGCGGCGGTATTTACGAAGTTCTGAAGCACGCAGAAGATTTAGCCATCGAAGCCGGATTACTCTCACTTGATGATGACTATCGTATTCTTGCAAGCGAACGTATGCACAAGTTTTTCAGCGGCTATAAGGTTGCTGTTGGTTCCACAGGAAATCTTGGGCTTTCTATCGGTATTATGAGTGCCGCCCTCGGTTTTGATGCCAGCGTACACATGTCAGCTGACGCACGACAGTGGAAAAAGGATAAGCTACGCGAGCATGGCGTACATGTGTATGAATATGAGTCAGACTATTCTGTTGCAGTTGCCTCCGGCAGAAAAGAAGCAGAATCTGATCCGACAGCATACTTTGTCGATGACGAAAACTCTTCGACCTTGTTCCTCGGATATGCTGTTGCTGCACGCAGGCTTGCAGGACAACTCAAAACGATGGATATTACTGTCGATAGTGAGCATCCACTCTTTGTATATCTCCCATGCGGTGTTGGCGGTGGACCAGGAGGAGTCGCTTTTGGTCTCAAAACTGAGTTTGGCGACAATGTTCATTGCATTTTTGCAGAACCAACCCATGCCCCATGTATGTATTTAGGTGTACTTACCGGCGCACACAATGCTGTATGTGTGCAGGACTTTGGTATCGATAACCTCACAGCTGCAGACGGATTAGCAGTTGGTAGGGCATCAGGATTTGTAGGACATGCAATGCAGCACTTACTAGACGGTTTCTATACCATTGATGACGACGAACTCTATCGCCTCATCGCTTTACTCGACCACACGAGCAATATTGATATTGAACCGTCAAGCTCAGCTGGATTTGCAGGACCTTGGCGTGTAATGCAAGACGCCGAATATCGCGATCGCATGGGTCTTACCGATGAACGTATGTGCAATGCCACCCATATTGCTTGGGCAACAGGTGGCTCAATGGTCCCACGTGAGGAAATGCGAAGCTATATTGAAAAAGGTATGGCACTTTTATAGGCATCCATAACTTTTAGTACTGTATTCCATATCTTGTATTACATCACTAAAAGTTAGTAACGCATATAGCACAATTTACACATATCCCAAATGGTATGGTTCGATATGCTATATTGAGCCATACCATCACCATGAACAACAATACTCAACTATTCAACAGATGTGGAATATTATGGATCAAACACATACATCAGCAATAGAAGAAGATATAGCATTAGTGCAATCCTACATCCCACTGGTTGAATTTTTGGGACTCGCACTAGGTTCATCAACGGAAGTAGTGCTCCATGATGTTGCGCATCCTGACCAATCTGTTATTGCCATTGCAAATGGTCATGTTAGCGGACGCAGTATTGGTTCGCCTTCCACAGATCTTATGTATAAAGTACTGCGAGACGGCATACGAGATGGGAAAGATTACGTTATCGGTTACGAAGCACATAGCGTGTTACATGACATTCCTCTTGTATCATCGACATTTTTTATTCGCAGAGAAGGTCGTATTGTTGGAGCATTGTGTCTCAACACTGACCCAAGTGCCTTTGTTACCGTGAAACAAAGTATTGAACGTCTGGGGGCACTCTATTTCCCAAATCTGCAACCAGCATCAGCAAGTACCGAGCATACCGGAGTGCAGGAAGAGAATCTTGTTGCATCAGTCTCAGATATGGCCGCAGATACTATTACTGCAATGTGTGTGAGGCGCGGTATTAGCGCTCATAAACTCAGTGTTGATGACCGACTATCTATTATTCGCACGCTAAATGAGCGTGGATATTTTCGCTTTAAGGGGGCTATTGGCACAGTTGCAGATCAGCTGGGAGTAGCAGAATCCTCGGTATATCGCTATCTTCACACCATCCAAAAAAACAAATAATGGCTTGCACGCTCACAGCAAAATTTTATTATTTTTCTTGAAGATAGTTGCGTAAGCAAGTATAGTACTTCCTGATTCAAATAAAACGCTGCGAACTGCATGCGTTTGTAGAGACGTAGAAATACTCAAGTTCACCTAAGGGGAATCATGTCAGCACTTGTAGATGTTTTGAATAAGCGCCACTCACAGTATGTACTTGACGGCAACGTCACACTTTCTAACGATGAAATCGTCAAGGTTATCAAGGACACCGCTGCAGCAGTACCAAGCGCATTTAACTCCAACCCACAGCGCATGGTTATTGTATTTGGCGAAGAACACAAGGCACTGTGGAACGATATCGTACTTGGTGCCTTGAAAAACGTTACCGCAGAAGAGCAGTTCGCCAAGACTCAGGAAAAGATTGCCGGCTTTGCAGCAGCATACGGCACCGTGCTTTTCTTTGACGACACCGATGTAACCAAGGGCTTGCAGGAGAACTTCCCACTGTATGCTGATAACTTCCCACGCTGGGCAAACGAAGCCAATGGCTCCTTGCAGCTCGCTGTATGGACTGCTCTTGCTGAGGCAGGCTTGGGTGCTTCTGTGCAGCACTACAACCCACTGATTGATGACGAAGTTGCTTCACACTTCAACATTCCTGCTTCCTGGAAGCTCATTGCCCAGATGCCATTTGGTCATGTAGTTCAGGCAACTGGCGCTGAAAACCACGGTGACATTAACGAGCGCGTGCGCGTTATCGGCGAGTAACTTTGAGCAATTTATTGAGCAGTAAATCAATTAATTAATACCGTATTACTCATAACTAACCTATACAAATAAGTCCTGTACAGCAGTATACAGCTACTGTACAGGACTTTTGATATTACATGTCTTACTAAAATGTGCCTTTTGCAAAACACGTAATATTGAGGCTACTTATTCAATTGATTTTTACGTACAGCAAGCACAATACCTGTAGCAGCTACAAGTACTATGATTGCAAACGCGAACATCATAATAGTGGAGCCTGTTTGTGAAAGCATTGATACTCTAGCTTCTGAACCATACTTGGCATCTACAGCAGGTTGAGATGTACCACTATGAGAACCAGAGTTGCCATCACTTGGAGAAGTAGTGCTACTACTAGATCCGTTAGTAGTAGTCCCAGCTGACTTGACGTTCACCTTAATAGATTGCTGTGCACTAATATTCTCATTAGCACTATCAATTGCAACTATCTGATGCTCACCTTTCACAGTATCTGCTGGAATAGTAGCTTCCAATACTGCCTCACCATCAGCATTTACTTCTACTTCACCAAGTACTACAGGCTGCGAATGTAGTTCAAAACGCACAGTATGTCCTGCAGTAAATCCTTGAGCCGTGAGCTTCACAGTATCTCCAGGATGCACTTGAGACTCAGCAAGCTGCAACTTCACTTGAGGCGGCACGCGGAATGATGTTAATTGACACTCACTGGCGGTAATAACCTTGTTATAGATATCCTTTGTAGACACACCCTCTTTGCCATACCATTGTGTCTCATTAGCAAAACTGCCGTCATCAATTTTCTTGGTAAACGCATCAGGATCTGCAAAGAATGCATCCACTACTGTTGTGGCACAATCTGACTTACCATACGCACAATGCTGCTCATTAGCCACGGTAAGCAATGTGCCGTGTAAGGCATGCGCAGCAATCACACCATTAGGATATGGAGTTGCTGGATCATACGAAGAAGACACTACAAGAACATTTGGCGCATGGTCGATTTCATGACCAGTAGCCAACTGACCACGAGTCTTATAATATTGACACACACCGTATTGTGGCTCTTCTCCGCGCTTAGTGCCATCAGCATTCACACCTGGATCAATAAATGGTGCAACTTCGTATGATTGTCTGAGGGTTGTCGCCACAACATTCCTATCCGAATGATCTTCTCGCGAGTCCACACAACTAATCGTATTGAAACTAGCCATCATAAAGTCATATTTGCCTTGACCGTCACGCCCCTGATACATGTCTGCAAGCTGCAACATCATGCCAGGATTATTCTTGATTTTCATCAGGAGCAAAGCATAGTTCAGATACTTCCACAAAGAGCTTGCATACATGGACTGAATAGTTCCAGTAGTGGTATCGGCAAACGATAACACGCGACCATGGTACGCATACTTTTGCGCACCCCAGTTAGCTTGTGCAATCTGCTGATAGGCTTTATAGGCAGCATTAATATCATCATCCGTTGGATTCGATACGGTTTCACCTAATGCACATGGCAGTGCATCACCCTCTGACCAAATATTCGTAGTCTCTGCAGAGGTCAAACACCAACCAAGGAACTGCTTGAAGGTCTCCCCGAAGCCTCGCATTTGCGCAACATCTGGAGATTCCTTAACATCACTTTGTGGCAGATACGATACGTATGGTTCACTCTTACTTAAGGCTTCATTATTCTCGAGAGGGTTCACCACACCATCAAGTACCACTGCGCGCATGTTCCCAGGGAACTGCATAGCATAGTGATAACCAATGCTCGTACCGTAGCTAAAGCCAATATAGTTCAACTTGGTATCGCCCACGATAGAGCGCATAACGTCGAGATCTTTCACCACGTTTTCTGTACCAACAGTTGGAATGAACATGTCACCAGTAATGCCGTTATACCCACGAGCAGTGTTCGCATAGCATTGTTGGGTATTGTATGCTGTTACTTGATCAATCTGCTCGCCAGTGAAACCATCCATACCTTGGCGCTGCTTGTCTAGTGCATCAGATGATTGGCAGCGCAACTGCGGCAGTGAAACACCTGTTCCGCGAGGGTCAAAACCAATCACATCGTAACGTTGTAAAGTTTCGCTTTCTGACCCCACCATGCCAGAGGCATATTCAGTTCCAGAACCACCAGGGCCGCCCGGATCGGTAAAAATAGTGCCAAGTTTTTCAAATTCAGCATTATGCTCAATTTTATACATTGCAATTTTTACTGACGGTCCAGTTGGATTATTGTAATCAAGCGGTACTGTAGCATAACCACATTGCGTACCCTCAGCTTCTTCATAGCCAAACTCAGTACAACTAAACCAATCTACCTGTTGAGCATAGTAGTTTTCCAGCCCAGCTGGCACTGTACCAGCAGATTGTCCACCAGCTTGCGGTCCCGAAAGAGTAATACCGCCATCAGTCATATAGCGCTGTGCAGCCTCAGGCAAGCGATAATACACATCATCTTGCTTAATCGTGTCAAAATCAAGTGGATTTGGCGCAACTTGCGTTGGAGCAGCAGGTTTTACAGTTGTAGATGTAGTTGTAGGCGAGCTTGTGGCAGAGTTTGCAGTAACCACATTTTCTTGTGCAACTTGATTGAGTTCACTAATATCCTGCTGAGTTACTGGTCGCGGATTCAGTGGCACCTTGTCTTGTAGTAAAGTTACTGCACCATTAAAGCTCAAGAATTGACTTGGCGTGTATGCTGTTACTTCATTAGTAGTGGCAGCTGAAGCAATACCTGTTGGTAATAGCAATGCAGCAGTAACTGCTACCCCTATAGTAATTTTGGTAATCCCCTTCATAATCCTCCAAACGTAGATGTTCCAGCGTTTCTCGTGGAGAGAAATTCTAGGATATCTGAATATGAAGCGCTTTGTCGTGTGCTTTTCAGATATTGAAAATCGATCCTGTTTCTAGATGATTCAGTAATTATTCAGGAGTACTGAGTCGCAATATTAGCTCGCAATACTGGATTATCTTAGCTCGCAATGCTGGATTGCATATTGGGTTACTGATTCGAAAGGTTTGAGGAAATTTTGCTTAACACGTATAGGCAGAAAAGGTATATGAGTAGCCAATTATATGTGCTAACGTCAAACACCAAATAAAAGTTTGAAAAGATATTATATTGCTATAACTTTACTGAATAGTGTTCTGCATATATAACAGAGGTGATCAGCCATCATGTTGTGAATAGGGGAGAATAGTTTGTGTACTGCGCCCTGTTGTGGTTCGTATTTTTGTTGTGCTGTTGAGCCTATAAGCCCTTATCGTGTTGTGGGTGTGTGTGGTTAGTGCAAGAAGAAGAATCACGCACACTCGTGTTAGAATGCAAGAAAGCCACCTCAATGGGTGGCTTTTCTTTAAGAGTGTGTCCGTGGCGGTGTGCTACTCTCCCACACCCTACCGAGTGCAGTACCATCGCCGTGCCGGGTCTTGGCTTCCA
>NZ_BMDH01000004.1 GCF_014635685.1 Galliscardovia ingluviei | reverse complement strand
CATTCAATCATTCAGCAGCATCAAACTGGCATACAATCAAAGTAGTACAAACACACTCTTGAGTTCTCAAACCACCACACACATTCAGCTTGTAAGCTCAGTTGCTTACTTGCTGAGTGGCAACAGATGATTAATATACACGGAATGAACCATCCATGCAAATCAAAAGCATACGACAAGCTAGAAGGCTTGAAATATCAAGCCTCCATCGGCGTGTTGAAACTCTTAAATACTCCACACTCTGAGCAAATGCGCCATGCTTTATGCGCTATGCCTTGTATGTGTATTCACCTTTATTACATCTCACGCGTATTCGTTTACATCCCTATTCGTTATTATTTATAAACAAAGAAGCACATGCATGCTCCTTTGCACTACATCTGTTATATCCGTCGATATTATATCGCAAAGTTGTTGAGTTGCAAATTACATATAACAACCAATACAGCAAATAATATGGTGACGTACGTGGCACACCAGCTCTATACGTCACCATATCCCGATTACTATCATTCAGATATACAGTTAATCAGCTATACCATCAGGCTGCATCTTCAAATTCTTGATAATCAAAGTCTGTAAACTCTGCCACCGTTTCATATCCAGAATAATCAACAGCCGCCAGACCTACAAATGCTCCGGTGAAGAACCCCCCATATGTTTCATTAACATAATCATCAGAGAGAATCTTTGCATCAAGCACAATCGGAATTTCATGCCAAGTAGCTCCCTCATCAAACGAATACTCATAGGTATAGGTTTGTGTGCGAACCTTGGTACGCAATCCAATACGCTGCACATGCTCTGGCACAACCACTGCATTTTCGCGTAAGTACGTTGTTAAATGGTTCCGATCATTCTGCGCAACTTCAATAATACGGCAGGAGCGTTCCTCATCCCAAGTCACATACACCCATGACCAGTGCTGATCGTTATAGTAATGAGTCAACCCAGCCATTGCTTGATATGTCGACGGATTAAACGATACGCTTGTTGTAGCATCAAAATTAAAGGCTTGCCAACGTCGAGCAACTAGCGATAGATCGAATGTATTGCACAGTGAGCCTTCACCAATAAGACGAAGTTTACCCTGACCAACTTCACCCATGCACTTGCTAAATGGGACGCGCAAAGTATTCCATTCAAGATCCAGAGTTGGCGACATAAAATCATCATGGATATGACGCGGCAATGCAGGATCTTCAGCATTATCTGGCACAATGGCATCAACTGGAGCTTCTACATATCGAGTACCACCATGTCCGCCGACTACGTACGGCCAGCCTTCTTCATCCCACTCCACTTTTTGAATTGAAGTTTCTCGACCAAGCGTGCACCATCCGCGAGGATCAGTAGCAGATTCCGTTGCATGATGCCAAGGACGCGCACATAGCGATGCGTAATACCATTCACCACTCGGTGTATCTACAAGCGCACCATGACCCTGCTTTTGCAAGTACGAGTTTGGGGTATCAAAATTAGAAATAAATGGGTTGCCCGGGCTTGCTTCAAAAGACAACGCTTCCAATGAATTTGAACGCGCTACCACTTCTCTATGCGTCCAAACGGTACCGCCTTCGGCAGCAAACAAGTAGTACAAACCATCTTTTTTATACAGGTGTGGTCCTTCAATAAGCTTAACCTCATCACCGCGCCACAATGTACGTGCTGTCTCAGGCTTTAACTTCATCATTGCCGTGTCAAATTCAGTTAAGGTAATGCCATTAAAAGCATGATGATATTCACGATGATCCCATGTCTGCTGCACGAGATACTTTCTGCCATCATCATCGTGGAATAATGACGCATCAAAGCCAACACCATTCAATCGAATTGGTGTACTCCACGGACCTGTAATCTGGTCAGCACATGTCAGATAATTAATACCGTCTTTGAATGCTCCATTAACAACTTTAATATCTGAATATACTAACCAAAACTTGCCGTCTGCATACGATAAATCTGGAGCCCATACGCCACCGGAAGCAGGATTACCCCTCATGTCGATAAGCTCAGTCGACTGCAGCGGACTTGGCAGTAATTTCCAGTGTACGAGATCCGTTGACTCATGCAACCGTACACCTGGGAACCATTCAAATGTGGAATTTGCAATATAATAGGTATCCCCCACACGAATCATGGAAGGATCAGCATCAAATCCACGAAGAACAGGATTAGAAATTTTCATGATGACTCCTTAACCCTTAACAGCACCCGTAAGACCGCCAACAATCTTCTTTTGGAATAGCGTGAAGCAGATAAGTGCTGGAATCATAGAAAGCGATGTGAATGCCAGAACTTGCGCTGTATCAACAGAGTGCTGTGTACTAAACATCTGCACACCAAGAGGAAGTGTGTACTTGCTTGAATCATTAAGTAAGAATAACGGCAACATATATGCATTCCAGCTGCTTACGAAAGCAAGAATTCCAACAGTTGCAACGCCCGGCCAGCTCAGCGGCAAAATCATGCGCCAGAAGAATCCTAGGCGCGAGCAACCATCAATTTCAGCTGCTTCCTCAAGTTCAAGTGGAATAGACTTAAGGAATGGTACAAGAATAATAATGGCTTGCGGTAGTCCGAATGCAATCTGCGGAAGAATAAGACCCAAATGGCTATTGATAAGACCAAGATTGCGTAGCAGCAAATAGAGTGGGGTAATAGCAACAGTAATTGGAAACATCATACCTGCTGCGAACAGTGAGTACATGAAGCCACGCAGTTTGAAATTGTAGCGGGCAATAACAAAACTCACCATCAAAGCGAATACCACAATACCTACCATGGTGCCGAGCGCCACAATAAGCGAATTCATCAGTTCACCCCAGAAAAGCCCTGAAGTGAATACTGTTTTATAATTGCTTAAATTCCATGGGTTTGGCAAACCTGCTGGATCTCGAGTGATCTGAGAATTGGTTCTAAAACCACCGATAATAATATAGAGCACAGGTCCAATGCACAGTGCAACCAGCAACAGTGAGAAGAAATACACAATTGGGTTGCCCCATGGCGTCTTTTGCGACTTACGTAATTCATATACCCGTGATGTCGCTTGATTAACCTGAGGTGCAGTTGCTGCAGTCATTATGCTACCTCGCCTTCATGAATAGGAGCAGTTGCTAGGGAAGCCTCAGAACTCTTGGCTTGCGATGCAGATACATTAGCCGCTGCACTACGAGCATGAGCACGCTTATTACTGACCTTATGTTTACGATTGCGCTTCTTTTCTGGACCAGTGATTGCGCCTTCAAGATCACGATTGAGAACGAAATGCTGATATGTCAATGCAATAACAAGTGAAATAACGAAGATAACCACAGCAACTGCGTTACCATAACCGTAATTGCCTGCCAGGCGACCTTCACGCACCATGTATGTTGCCATTGTAGAAGTTCCAGCAGTAGAGGCTACATACTGCCCCCAAATAATGTATACCAAATCAAACAGCTGCAGCGAGCCGATAAGAGAGAGGAATGCCCAAATTCGCACTGTTGAACCTAGTAATGGCAGTGTGATGCGCCATTGCATTTGCCAGAATGACGCTCCATCGACACGAGCAGCTTCATAGAGTTCTTCTGGAATTGACTGCATACCAGCAATCATCAAAATAACAGCAAAACCAATATATTTCCATGAAATAATGAACATTAATGTCCAAATTGCAGCTTTTGGATCAGCAATCCAATCTACGCCTGTGATTCCGACTTTTGCAAGCACTGCGTTAACTGCACCTGTGCTTTGCAACATCAGACCCCAACCAGTACCTACAATTACTTCAGAAACCACGTATGGTACGAAAATTAAAGTACGAATAATGCCTCTTCCCTTAAATTTTTGGTTGAGGAGAAGAGCAAAAAGAATAGCAAGTGGACCCTGAATTACCAGCGACAGCACGGCAATCAATAATGTATGACCGAGTGCTTGCTGGAAATTTGGATCAGTAAGAATAATTTTATAATTGTCAAGACCGACGAAAGTACCGTTAACTGACGGCTTACCATAGCCCTTCCATTTGAAGAAGCCATAATAGGCGGCCATAATTACTGGTAAAACAACGAAGCCAAGGAACATAACAAGCGCAGGTACAGATAATATAAGGATCTCTATTCCTTTGCGCATGCTATCTGAGGAACGTTGGCTTTTCGGTTTCTTGGCAATTTGCGTGATTTCGGTAGGATGACCGGCGATCGCGGCTGACATATTTGCCTCCCGAGTAAAAGCTGCTCGAAAAATATGAAAAATATTTAGGTAATAAAACGCAATTTTTTATGAAACGTGGCTCAGCCCAAGATCTGCTGAACTGAGCCACTGAACGATACACTTTTGATATTGCTAGTGCATGACTACTGTGTTGCATGACTACTGTGTGATAAGTGCACCCATACACTCATACATGCATACACGTATACGCTCTTGCAATAGTGACACCTTATTAACTAGCCTTTTGCAGCGGCATCTTCAATAGTCTTAACAACATCTTGAGGAGTGCCCTTACCAGCCATCATGTTCACAACGCCTTCGTTGAGAGCGTTACCGACATTTTGACCGAATACGGTATCCAACCAAATAGTGACGTAAGATGCGTTGTTATATGCTTCGAGAGCGCCCTTCAACGCTGGGCTGGTTACAGCATCCTGAGCTTCCTTAGAGGCTGGAATAGTGGAAAATGCCTTAGCATACTTTTCCTGCCAATCTTTCTCAGAGACGAAGTTCAAGAATTCGACTGCTTCCTCTGGTGCCCATTGACCGACCGCAAGTGCGTCTACACCGCCCATAACAGCGGTAGCATCACCCTTGCCATTTTCTACTGCTGGGAATGGGAAGAAGCCCAAGTCAGCAAGATCCTTGCCATCAGGTGTAAGATCGCGGATAACACCCGGATCCCAGCCACCCATAAGTTCCATAGAAGCCATGTGGTTAGCAATCAGACCTGCAGAAGAGCCTGCACCTTGCTGGGCTGGAGTGGTTAGGAAGCCTTCGTTAAAGACATCAAGCTTGAGTAGTTCTTCGACATCTTCTCCTGCTTTAATCCAGCAACCGTCACTAAAGTCGCCCTTTGTCGTTGCCGCATCGAAAACTTTCGTTGGGCATTCACGTAATGCAAACCAGTACCACCAGTGTGCTGCTGGCCAAGCATCCTTACCACCTAGTGCAATTGGTGTAATACCAGCATCCTTGATTTGTACAGCGGCAGTCTTAAATTCATCCCAATTCGTTGGAGTCTGGCTAACACCTGCCTGTGTAAAGAGATCCTGAGAGTACCACATACCACCAGGAAGCACTGATTGCGGAACGGCATATAGCTTGCCATCTACTGATTCTGCACTAAGTGCTGACTTCATTTGTGTCTTAACAGTGTCCGATACTTTATCGGAAATATCCATAAGCTGACCCGCTTCTACCATGTCACGGAGCTTTTTACCACCGCGTGACATAAAGATATCAGGCGCAGAATTTGGATCTTGCAATGCAGTCTGCAATTTGCCATCCATATCCTCATTCTGGATTGGCTCAATTTTAATGCTGACGTTCGGGTGATCCTCCATAAATGCATCAGCTGCAGACTGCCAATAGGCTTTTCCATCACCAGTGGTGGAGTTATGCCAGAGTGTAATTTCAGTCTTTCCATCTGATGATGCGGAATTTGAGTTACCGCATGCTGCTAGTGAAAATAGGGTAACAATTGACAGACCAGCTGCAAGTACTTGCTTAAGTCTCATCTCATCTCCTTTTTCTGTATACCACATAACAATTGCCACAATGCGTTATGAAGGTTTAGGGTATTTCACTGGATTATGGGTTTTGAATTATGTAGTAGAAATACAGATTTGTTTTCGAAAACAACACTGTTTCCTCGCTTAATTATCGTATCATATCGAAAACTATTTTCGCAAGTTATTTAGTAAAATTATTTAATTAAATTTGAGAAACCCTGAGAAATGGGCAAACTTGCCGTCTATTGTTACAAAGTTTTATCACAAGATCTCTTTGTAGCTGCAAAAAAATATAAAATTTCGAGACAATAATGCTGTATTATGTCGAAATTTTCGATATACTAGTATCTAGGAACCAGAAAATAGCAGAACAGACATAACATATATACAGAACAGGGTGGGGAACACATGACTGCACAAACCGAGCGACCAATACAGCTACAAGATATCGCAAAACAAACGGGATACTCTATTGCAACAGTATCTAAAGTACTCAATGGCAAATCAGATGTTTCTGATAAAACCCGATCACTTATTGAACATGCTTTACAACGTAACGGTTATGCAAAACGTATGCCGACAACAAAAAACAGAAAACTCATCGAAGTCGTATTCCAAAATTTCGAAAACATATGGTCACTTGAAATTTTACGCGGTATTATTGCCGAAGCTCGAGAGCATGGGCTGAGCGTTGTGACAACCGAAAGTGGCGACAGAACCCATCCAGACGCCACTTGGATTAACGGGGTTATCCAAAGACAACCACTCGGCGTAGTGCTTATTTTTTCTGACCTGACACAGACTGAGCGCGATAAATTACAATCCTGCCATATCGACTACGCAACATTTGATCCAGCTGGCGACCCGTCCCCTAATAATCTTTCTGTGCAAGCCGATAATTGGACAGGCGGACTGATAGCAACACGGCATCTTCTCGATCTCGGACATACCAATATCGGCATTATCACCGGACCAATGACCATGATGTGCGCAAAAGCAAGACTGGATGGATATAAGGCCGCACTCGAAGAACGCCATATCGAATTTCGCTCAAGTAATGTGCGCGAGGGCGACTTTCGCACAGAAGGCGGTTATCAGCAAGCACTCAACCTCTTGCACAATGAGCAAACACGTCCAACTGCCATCTTTGCGAGTTCAGATTTGATGGCCATGGGTGTATACGAAGCGGCAAGAACATTACGCCTTCGCATTCCAGAAGACTTATCGGTAATTGGATTTGATGACGTACAAACATCGGCATTTATGGGACCTAGCCTCACTACCGTGCGTCAACCCCTGCAAGAAATGGCGAGCGCAGCAGTTCGGCTAATCGTTGACAAAACAAGTGGTAAAACCATACAAAATCATATGGTATTCCCTACTAATATTGTGCAGCGCAATAGTACGATGCGATACGACCGCACGGGCAAGTGATACCAATGCCAAGCAATCACAAACCACGACCATGAGTCACCTACGTCAGCATGTGTATAGAGACCAAATATGTGCATATACAAGCAGACATATATAAAGCAACCATATGCATGCACAGCAAGCGTGCAGTCACTGTAATTAACGCAACCACTGTAATAGCTTAATAACTAAGGAGCATGATGCAATATATTACGCAAACCATTACAGGAGCAGATGGTAGTAATGCCCAATTTATCGGGTATGTTATCGATAATAGTCCAGAAATTGATGAGCAGCGAACTCGTCCAGCAGTGCTCATTCTACCAGGAGGCGGATATGAGATGACTTCGGACCGTGAGGCTGAGCCAATTGCTTTGCGATTTGTTGGTGCGGGATATCATGCATTTATTTTGCGATATTCAACTTTCCCCAGCCTCTACCCTACCGCATTATTACAGGCTGCTGCAGCAATGCAACTCATCCGAGCACATGCCTCACAATGGCATGTTAAAGCAGATGCAATTTGCGTATTAGGGTTTTCCGCAGGTGGGCATCTTGCAGCAAACTTATCTACTACAGCTAGCGATGATGTGCTACAGGCCAATGGTTTTCAGCCAAATGAAGTGCGACCAAATGGATTGATGCTCTCCTATCCAGTTATTTCGTCAGGCGAGTTTGCGCATAGAGGCAGTTTTGATCACTTACTTGGTGAGCAAAAAGACAACCCACAAATGTTACAGCAACTTTCCCTTGAGCAGCATATTAATAGCGTAACTCCTCCAATATTCGTTTGGCATACATTGACAGATACTGCGGTACCAGTTGAGAATACCTTGATGCTTATCAGCGCCTGCAGAGCAGCAGGTGTCAGCATCGAAGCGCATATTTTCCCAGAAGGTGATCATGGGTTATCGTTGGGCACTTGGGAAACATCACACAATAAGCAACAGGTAGTTCCAGCAGTCCAGCCTTGGTTTGATTTAGCAGTGCACTGGCTAGGAAGAACGTTGCTATAGTATCCATCTTTTGCGTTGAGTTGTATTTGCATTGCGGCGCGATGTATTACTACGCATTACATTACGTTACATTGCATTATGCTGATTGCTTCGCGGTGCAATATATTGAATTACGCTGTATTGGGATATCATGCAACGCATTATATTGCACTATATTGAGGCACATTGCCTTACGCTACATTGCGTCATATTACATTGCAGTACATTGTATTGAATACTACTGTTCGAAATGAGCAGTCTAACCAGCATAGCATCGCTACACAGCCACCGTAGGCATTACGAGTCAGCCACTTCTTACAGTAAAGCATACGCATATGAATAGCAACTATTACAAACCAGCCACTTCTTGTAGCAAAAACGTACGCATACGAATAGTAACTATTCAAAACCAGCGGTTTTCAAGGCAGTAGAACTCGAATTCTATACGATGCGAAACATCAGATATTACAAACCAGCCACTTCGATAGGAAAAGCATACCCGAACGAATAGCTACTAGTCTGTAGCAGCAATTCTTAGAGGCGCTAATGTATTAGCAGTACTAGTTACTGGTTCTGCCTCGCCTATTCCTGCTATATCTAGACCCACCCCAACCTCAACCTCAGTTAGTTCAGCACTACCTAGTCCAACCCTACCTAATTCAGCACTACCCAATTCAACCTTTACCAGCTCATCCTTAGTCAGCTCATCCTTAGTCAGCTCAGTTACTTATTTCTCATACAGCACCTGCACTCGTGCATTCTACGGTATGATAACTGGAATCGGTTTCAGTAAATACATCCCATAAACGCGCCGTAAAGATATTGAAATAACAGTATTTCCATAACCATGTCCACAACTAGGCTATGCTTGATTACTGTAACCGTGCACAGTATTGAGTTTCCAACGAAGAAAAGTACTCAAAACCCAAAGCACAACGCAAAATTACAGAAGTACTACACAACGACGTTAGGCAGGAGAAATGGCGCTACTTCCTAATCCAATCGTGCTCCAACGAGCAGATCCTTTTGTATATAAAGATGGCGATAGCTACTTATTTACCGGCTCATACCCAACCTATGACCGCATTGTGTTGCGCCGAGCAAACAAACTCAGCGAACTACAAGAAGCTGAAGAATTTACCATTTGGCGCAAGCATGATAGCGGCACTGGAGCAATGAGCGAACTGATCTGGGCTCCAGAAATCCATAAAATTGGCGACCAATGGGTTATCTACTTCGCAGCATCACATACAACAGCTATTCATCCAACTGCTGACACTTTCCAACATCGCATTTTCTGCTTAACTTGCGATGATGAAGACCCAATCACTGGCACCTGGACAGAGCGCGGACAAGTCGATACTGGCATGGATACCTTCGCGCTCGATGCTACAACATTCGTCCACAGTGACAGCAAGCAGTACCTGATTTGGGCTCAGCAGGATTTGGCTATTGAAGGCCATTCCAATTTGTACATTGCACGCATGGAAAACCCTTGGACACTTGCTACTACCCCAGTTATGCTGGCTAAACCAGAGCTTGAGTGGGAAAAAGTACGGTTTATTGTTGAAGAAGGCCCCGCAGTATTGCAGCACGGCAACCATATTTTTATTACGTTCTCTGCTTCTGGCACTGGCCCAGAATATGCCATGGGTATGCTTACTGCAGATGCGAGTGCTGATTTACTTGATCCTGCAAGTTGGACTAAGTCTCAGGAACCAGTATTTACTTCCGATGAAACAGTGCGCCAGTTCGGCCCTGGACATAATTCATTCACGACTACTGAAGATGGTCAGGACGTGCTGATTTATCACTGCCGTAATTATGTGGAAATTCTTGGCGATCCTCTCTTCGACCCTAATCGTCACGCTCGCATGGGCTTGATTACTTGGGACGAACAGGGTATGCCGCAGTTTGGCACTCCACAAATGGATACGCGCTGGACTCCTGCAACTACTGATGTACTTCCAGCCAACGGCAAGCTCGAAGTGCGCAACGATTTGTAATAGCAACAGTTTTATCAATAGATCAACAGATCAACAGACAAACAACTAAACAGACAAACAACTAAACAGACAAATAGCAAATAACAACATATATCAAATAGCAATATATATATATGAGGTAATTATGGCAAGCAACACATCGCTCGCAAAATCACTAACCCGCCCAGTGTTCTGGAATTTCGGCGGACTATACTTCTTCTACTTCGCCTGCTGGCAGCTCGTATTCACTTTCCTGCCATACTGATTGCAAGGAGATGCCGGTCTTAACACCACAGTTTCTGGCTTAGTATTCTCTACTATGTCTCTTGGCGCATTGATTTTGCAGCCAATTTTCGGACCATTACAGGATCGTCTTGGATTAAAGAAAACCCTTTTCTACTTTGTTATTATCTGCATTTTGCTGGTAGGTCCGCTCTTCCAGTGGGTATTCCTTCCACTGATTCACGCTAATGCGTATGTTGGTGCTTTCATTACCGGCGCATACATGAGCTTGTGCTTAAACGGCGGTGTAGGTGTAGTTGAGGCTTATAACGAGCGTTCTTCTCGCGCCTACAACTTTGAGTATGGTCACGCTCGTCTATTCGGTTCTCTAGCAGGCGCTACTGCATCCTTTGTAGGTGGCATTATGTGGGCTAAGCATCATAACAGCATTTTCTGGGCAATGACATTCTGCGCAGCAGTATTACTCGTGCTGCTCACTGTAGTTAAACTGCCTGAAAACCATATGGCAGGCGCTGTTTCTGATGATGCTAAGCCAGCTGCACAAATTACCAAGGAAGATTATGCTGCTATTTTCAAGAATCGCAGTTTCTGGGGCTTCTGCTTGCTGATTGTCGGTTCTGCAACGATGTATGACGTATTCGATCAGCAGTTCCCTAACTATTTTGCTTCCTTCTTCGCTGATCCTGCAGCAGGTCAGACTATGTTTAGCCGCGTAGTTTCTGTACAGATTCTGCTTGAGGCTGTCTGCATGCTCTTTATGCCTGCATTGATTAACAAGATTAGCGCTAAGACTGGTTTGATTATTTATGGTGCTATTTTGTTCGTCCGAGTACTGGGTTGTGCTTTTATTCCAAGCATTGGTATGCTCGTTTTCTGGCGTTTGCTTGCAGCACTCGAAATGCCATTTATGCTGGTTTCAGTCATGAAGTACATTTCGCATGTGTTTGATGAGCGCCTTTCTGCAACGGTGTACATGTATGGTTTTGGTACTGCAAAGCAGATTGGTTTGACTATTTTCTCCCTGTTCATTGGCAATCTGTACACTGCATTCGGTTTCAAGCACACCTATCTCCTGCTTGCCGTTATTATTGCAGTATTTGTAGGGGTTGGCGCTTCTTTGATGAAGTCTGACCGTAAGGCAGTTGCTGCATAACTTGCCCTGCAGTTTGCTAGCAGCATCTAATAATTTAATTACTATCAAAGCGACGAAGCTCACGTATATGCCTCATATGGTGTATAGGTGAGCTTCTTGCATTACACTATATATCAGTAACTTTGTAGAGATGAGGAACCGTGGCACAACAACGCAAATCAACAATTCATGATATTGCCCAGCTTGCTGGAGTTTCCAGAGCCACTGTTTCTCGGTATCTTAATGGACATCGCTGGGTGAGTAGTGAGTCTGCGGAAAAGATAAAAGCAGCCATTGAGCAAACACATTATGTTGCCAATACTCACGCTCGCGCTCTAGCCACCGGCAAAGCTGGCAGTGTAGCATTTTTGCTGGGAGAGCCGCAAAAATTACTGTTTGAGGATCCAAATTTTGCTTCTTTGCTGCGCGCTGTGGCTGATGAGTTGGGTAAGCGCAATACGTCATTTTTAATGATGACTACTGATAATGCTCAGGAAGAACAGCGTAATTTAGAGTATTTGCAAGCAGGGCACGTTGATGGTGTGATTCAAGTAGCTTGGCATCAGGATTCCAGCTCTATGATTCGCGGGCTGGTAAAGGCTGGTATTCCAACGGTTGTAGCCGAGCATCCCTCGGATGACACGTTGCCTGTGGGGTATGTGCATGTAGAAGATTATGGTGGAGCACGTAAGGCTGTAGAGTATTTGCTGGATCATGGTGGCAAACGAGTTGCTATGATTTCCGGACCTCAGGGACCTTCTGGCACTCGCGACCGTGTGCGTGGGTTTATAGATACGGTAACTATGTATACGCAGATTCATCAAGGAGATCCTAGTTTACCGGTAAACCTTCAAGAGTATTGTGATACTCATATTGTTTATGGCGATTATTCAGCAGCTAGTGGGGAAGAGTGTATGACCAAGCTGCTAGCTCAAGATTGCACTATTGATGCCGTATTTGTCTCTTCTGACGCTATGGCAGTGGGCGCTATCAGAGCCTTGCGCAATCAAGGTTTACAAATTCCTCAAGATGTGCAAATTATTGGGTTTGATGATTCTTCGGCTGCTAAACTTGCTGACCCGCCGTTAACTACCATCCGACAGCCATTTGACGAAATTGGTAAACATCTAGTACAGCAGCTTATGCAAATTATTGATGGGCAAGCACCAGTTGGTGTAACTCTTCCCTGCGAACTTGTAGTACGAGAAAGTACGAGGTAAGGCACAATTTACGTTGTAGTATCAGAGTTTTGCCGCAGTGCCACTACTATAACGAGTACAGTTATTTTATATAGCAGTATATAGCCGATTAGGAATGAGTAAGGTTCAGCGCCGAATCTAGCTTATTGCACTCATGAGGAGGACAGTATGCAAACACTACTCACCACATCCGCCATCATCATTGTATTAGTTGGTGCTATTGGCATATATTACCAGCACAATAGAGATACACTGTCAACACAGAAAAAGAGAATGCTTGCCACCGCAGCTGTACTAGTGCTTATCATAGGTATGCTTATCGCATTTCTCATCGAAACATTTGCGTAATTCCCATTATTGTCACTCATATAGGGGAGCCTGATCACGTAGTAGTAATCAGACTCTCAGCGGCAAGGATATGCTAATACACTTTATGAGGATGCAGGTTGTGCAGTGAGATAGTAACTTACAGCATCACGCAAAATTTCACTTACTGATTGTTTACGTTGTTGTGCAAGCTGCTTAATTTCAACAGATTGCACATCAGTCAACCGCACAGTATGCACTTGCGTTGCCTGCGCTTTCTTCCACGGTACACTATTAATAACCACACCTGTATACCCATCTGATTGAGTTTCATCTTCAAGAATGCGCGCCTGCTCATCTTGTTCTTGCTCGCTCCTCACAAACATACAGCGACATCAAACACGCCAACTTATCAAGTAGCACAAAACAGAGTAGGGTGCATAACAGCAAGGAGGCTACAGTGTACGATTCCACAAACGAAAGCCGACGTAGTTCACATAATACAGGCCATCTCAAATCAGCAAAAGCCTTATATAACGCGCTCCTTGACCACTACGGCACGCAGCATTGGTGGCCCGCAGACACTGACTTTGAAATGATGATTGGTGCGGTGTTAGTGCAGCATACCGCTTGGCGCAATGTTGAACGTTCGATTGCTAGGCTGAAACAGGAACAACTACTTACTCCATCTGCTATTGCACAGGCAGACTATGACTATCTGATGATGGTCATTCAGTCGAGTGGATTTATGAAAGCAAAAGCTCGCACCTGTATCAATCTCTCTGCTTGGCTGTTAAAGCACGGTTATAGTGGCACTGAGGTTGAACCTACGCAGGATGCTCAGTTACGCAATAACTTGCTCTCCATTGCTGGTGTTGGATCGGAGACTGCTGATGTTATTCGGCTCTACGCTTTTGAGCAGCCTTGCTTCATCTGGGATGTGTATGCACGTAGACTGCTTGCTATGCTTAGGTATCCGAAATGGGATTCATATGAGCAAGCGCGTTCACAAGAACACATGTTTATTGCTCTTGAAGAGTTTTCTGTTGCCGAGCTACAAGAATTCCATGCATTGATTGTGGAACATGGTAAAGCAACTAGAACGCAACGAGGCTGGCTACCGTAGTAACATACTGCACTACAATGCAAATAACATTTGTAATACAGCAATCGCCACACGGCAGCGCAGCCCCGTTAACCCTTAGAGCAGATACAATCGCTTATTCCACAACGAATGTGGCACGCTTCAAATCAGCACGCCTACTGGAATGACCAATTAAAAGCTCGAATTCACCAGGCTCTACAATACGATTGACCTCAGCATCTACGATGGAGCACTGTGCCACAGGAATAGCAAATTCCACAGTCTGAGTTTGACCGGGCTCAAGCTCCACACGCTGGAATGCCTTCAATTCGCGGTCGGTCCAGCTCACCGAAGTAACCAAATCACCCACATACGCTTGTACGACTTCTGCACCGGCACGATTACCAGTATTCGTCACGGTAATAGAAGCACGAACTATATCATCTGCATGCAGTGGGGTAGTGCCGGACTCAATTACCACATCACCATACTCAAATGTGGTATAGGAGAGTCCCTCGCCAAACGCAAATGCTGGGTCCTGCGTCAAATCAGCATAACGATTACCGTGCTGTCCGCGAATTTGGTTGTAATACACCGGCAGCTGTCCTGCATGGCGAGGGAAGGTAATTGGCAAGCGTCCGGAAGGATTGACTTTGCCGAGGATAATCTCAGCAATTGCCTGACCGCCCTTCATGCCAGGGCTTGGAGCCCAGAGCAGAGCGCTAGTACCGCGAGCCACGCTTTCGTCAACAATCACGCTATGCGTACCGATTACGCACTCTGGCAGTACCATTGGCTTCGAGCTCATCAGCACTACAACCAGTGGTTTACCAGTTTCTAGCGATACCTTGCTTAATGCTTCTAGTAGCGCTGGCTGACCGCCTTGTAATTCCAAGGTTCCTGTGGAACAAGTTTCGCCAATCAGCTGCACTACATCGCCTACTACTGCCACAATCACATCAGACTGCTTGGCATTTTCTACAGCTTCATCAATCAATGCTTGATCTACTGGAGCACTCACGCCAATCTTTGGACGAGGCTGCCCATCTGGATAGAATTCACCTTCTGGGTCAGGTATCAAATCCACAATATTGGCGCCTCTAGAACGCACTACTTGCCAATTCTCAGGCACGAGCTCATCGAAAGCATCAGCAATAGTCGTAATGCATTCACGAGGGTGTCCATCCGGCATCCATGTGACTTGGCCAGAGTTACCTGCCCAGTCTCCGAGCTGTGTTTGTGCATCGTCAATAAGTGGACCAATAAGTGCAATGCGCTTGGCATACTGAGTAGCTTTATCAGAGGCTGCATCAGCTACATCTACTTCAAATGGCGCGGTAAATGGTAATACACCATTATTTTTCAGCAGAGTAACTGACTGACGCGCCAGCTGCAAATTCACATCACCATGTTCGCGAGCGCCCATTACTGCCTTGATGCGTTCGCGGTCTGGTAAACGTGGATTTTCAAAAAGCCCAAGTCGGAACTTCAATGACAGAATGCGAGTCACCGCTGCATCAATATCTGCAACATCCAGCAAACCAGTCTTGAGCGCTTCCAATGCACCCTCGTAGAACTGTGGGGTAGTCATAATCAGGTCATTACCTGCACGCACTGCCGCTGCCGAAGCATGAGCAAAATCAGGCTGGACGCGCTGTTCCCATACTGAGCGACCCACATTATCCCAGTCGGTAATCAGCATGCCTTTGTATCCCCATGCTCCGCGCAATTGGTCGGTAAGCAACCACTTATTAAAGGTCACTGGAACGCCTTCGATGGACTCATAGCCGAGCATGAATGTGCCACAGCCTTCACGAGCTACACGCTCAAATGGCGGTAAGAACCAGCTGGCAAGTTTGCGGTGAGAAATATCGGCTTCGGAAGCATCTCGACCACCTTGGGTTTCTGAATATCCTGCAAAATGCTTGGCTGTTGCCAAAATAGCATCTTGGTCAAGTGTGCCGTCGGTTGCTGGTCCCTTTTGGTATCCTTTGACCATGGCTGACGCCATTTCGCCGATCAGATATGGGTCTTCACCAAAGGTTTCTCCAACTCGACCCCAACGGGTATCGCGTGCAATACACAGCACGGGGGAGAAGGTCCAATGCACTCCAGTGGCAGAACCTTCTACTGCGGTAACGCGAGCGGCTTGCTGCACTAATTCAGTATTCCAACTGCTTGCCATACCAAGCTGCTCTGGGAAAATAGTGGAACCCGGGTAGAACGAGTATCCGTGAATTAAGTCTTCACCAATAATCAGTGGTATGCGCAACCGCGTCTGTTGCACCAGTTCAGCTGCGCGGAAGAGATTTTCTGGACTAGTATGCAAAATGGAGCCCACGTTGTAGTGCAGTATTTCTTCGTCCAAGTTGCCACGAGCGTCAAGCTGCATCATTTGTCCAACTTTTTCTTCAATACTCATGCGTCCAAGCAGATCGGCAATGCGATCGGCAACTGGCGCATTAGCATTGAGATACAGTGGTCGATCTTGTTCCGACTGTTCCTGTTCTTGCTGAGTCATAGTATTCCTCACCTATCGTACTGTAACTATTTACCTCGTATGTAATAGATTGGCTGTAATACGTTTGCATAGCACTTGCTGCTATTTACTACTTGGTATGAGCTTCATACCAATCAAGCAAGAACTGTGTAATTTTGCCTCCCTCAGGACCAAGCAGCGTAGTCATGGAATTGATTGGCATAGCGTGCAAAAACAGCGCAGTCATATCATTATCAGGAATTGCAATAATTTCTCCGCGTTCAGCTGCTTCTTCTGCAGCTTTCATAGCTTGAGCACCAAGAATATCTTGTTTCCACTCATCATAGGTTGACCACTCAGTCAGCGGCAGCGTCTTATGGTCGCCTTCAAGTGTTACTGCTACACGAGCTGCAATATCTCGGCTAGAAGTTCCTACTTCCACAGTGTAGGTTCCTTCTTCCACATGCCAATCATTAAAGCGCTCTGACCAGTATGCAAAAGCGCGGCTATCAAGTTCGATAGTTACTGTGGTGCTGGCTCCTGCTTCCAAATAGACTTTGGCAAAGCCTTTAAGCTCATGAACAGGGCGTGCCACTGCTGACTGTTCAGGTGCTACATATACCTGCAAAACTTCGGCACCAGCTCGGTCAGACGTATTAGTGACGCGGGCGCTTACTTGTACGGTATTTGGTTGATATGCATCTGCTACAGCCTGAACTTGATCAATAGCAAAAGTGGAGTAGGACAGTCCGTATCCAAATGGGTATGCTACTTGGCGCTTGAATGTGTCGTAATATCGGTATCCCACAAATACGCCTTCTCCGTAGTCAACGTGACCTTCCTCTCCTGGCCAGTTCAGCATACTTGGATCATCATTAATATCGTTGATAATAGTTTGTGCTAACTTTCCAGATGGGTTAGCATCGCCATAAAGCAAGTCTGCGAGTGCTGCGCCGCCTGCCTGACCGAGCAACCATGCTTCGAGTACTGCCTTTGCATGCTGCTGCCATGGCTCCATACTTACTACGGAACCGTTGGACAGGATTACTACAATATTGCTATTGACTTGTGCTACTGCATCTAAAACAGCAAGTTGTTTTGCTGGAATATCTAGGGTAGTGCGGTCGAATCCTTCAGATTCCGCATATTCTGGCAATCCAATGCACATCACTACTACATCAGCATGCTGGGCAGTAGTTACGGCTTCTTGGGTAAGTGCTGCATCTTGTGGTTCATCTTCCAGAGTGAATCCCGGAGCAAATTGTGCGTTTGCGCCGCGCTCTTGCAAAGCGTCTATCAAACTGCTCATGCGCGTTGGTGTGATATGTGAAGAACCGCCGCCCTGATAGCGTGGGGTTCGTGCAAACTCACCAATAATTGCAATGTTTGCGGTTGGTGCAAGAGGCAGAATATTGTCGTCATTTTTCAACAATACTACTGACTCTGCGGCAGCTTGACGGGCTAACTGATGGTGTGCATTGGCATCAAACGTATAGCCTTCACGGCTCATGGCTTGACGAGTTTGGTTGACGAGATCAATCATGCCTTGTGCCATAGCTGCGAGCTGTTTGCGGTCAATTCTGCCGTCTTGTGCAGCATACACAATTTGGTTATCAGTACCGCTTGGTGGCATTTCTAGATTAAGTCCCGCATTCAGTGAGGCTACACGGTCATGATCTGCGCCCCAATCGCTCATCACTATACCCTTGAAGCCCCACTCACCGCGCAAAACATCAGTAAGCAGCCAGCGGTTTTGTGCAGAATGCACGCCATTGATTTGATTGTAAGAGCACATAATGGTCCATGGTTGGGCAGTTTTTACAATATGCTCAAACGCTGGGAAGTAGATTTCTCGCAATGCTCGCTGGCTAATACGAGCACTAATACGCAGTCGGTCTGTTTCTTGATTGTTGGCAGCAAAGTGCTTTAATGAGGTTCCAATACCTTGTGATTGCACGCCTGAGACGATACCTACTGCTTCATGTCCAGCCAAGTATGGGTCTTCTGACCAGTATTCAAAACTGCGACCCCCAAGAGGATTGCGCTTAATATTAACGCCGGGACCTAGAATAACAGCCACTTGTTCTTGAATACATTCTTCACCCATGGCTACGCCTACTTGGTGAATGAGTTGCGGATTCCATGTACTAGACATTCCTGCTGCTGGCGGGAAGCAGGTTGCTGGCACAGAGTCGTTGAGGTTAGTAGCAGTGGTGCTAGCGAGTGCCTTACGCAATCCGTGTGGACCATCGGTAATCATATATCCTGGAATGCCTTTTTCAGGAATACCTTGTAGATGCCACGCATCTTGACCAGAAGTGAGGCTTGCTTGTTCTTCGAGTGTGGGATCTTGTGCGCTTGGGTATTGTTCACTCATTTGTGTCTCCTTTGCATCACGGTGAGCACCATTGCTTGATAAGTCATTCAACAACCTACCGGTCGGTTAATATTACTATAACAAATAATAACACCCTGATACAACTCCAAAACCATACTTTTATAAGTAATCTTCACAAGTATGCGATACTGTTGTACTGCACCGTCCAATAGTGCATCCATACTATGGGAAGCACGGAAGGAAGAATATGACAACACAACATAACCATGATTTAGCCAATACCGATACAGCCGAGCAGACGCGCAAAGAAGCCATTCTCCAAGCTGCTATCGAATACTTTGGCACACTTGGTTTTTATGGAACTTCCTTACAAAAAATTGCCACCAAAGTAGGACTTACCAAAGCGGGCGTTTTACATTATGTCGGCTCAAAAGAAGGGCTGCTTTCTCTTGCGCTCGCCGGCACGTATGATGTGCAAACTGATGATATTACACAGCGCTATCAAGCTATGGAGCAACCACACTTGCCAGCAATGCTACGCGAAATTGTTGCAGTAAATGCCAAGCGCCCCATGCTGGTGCATATGTTTTCTACCTTAAGCGCTGAGGCTATTAACCCAGATCATCCAGCACATGAGTATTTCCAACAGCGCGAAAAGAGAGGATTAAGCGATTTACATTCAATCCAGTGGCAAGTGCCTAAGGGCGTGGATGTCGTCGCTACATGTTCAGCAGCATATTGCGCTATGGATGGCATGCAATTGCGCTGGCTACGCAATCCAGAACTTGATCTAACAGCAATGTGGCAGTCTATTGAGCAAGTATTATTCCCAGAACCACTCTGGAGTGATTTTAAATAGAATGCTCAGTGCAATTGTGTACATAAACTAAATATGTAAACCACACAACCACACTGAGCACATGCTAGTTTTGTATTCACAGAATCAGTACTGGACCCGATTATGAGTTACTGACAGCTACCATTGGCTGTTACTCGCTTGCAAGAATAACGACATTCCAAGGTCCAATGCTAAGCTCATCTCCTTGAACCAGCGCTGTACCCACGGCAGGACCAGCCTGAGGATCATCAATAGCAGTGCCATCAGAGACTACACGCTTACCGCCAACAAGCACCGTACCTGCAACTGGACTTGCCACATGCACGGGCTCAGCACTGTAATTGAGCATATAGGTAATCTGCTGACCCTGAACATTGATACCCTGACGAACGCTCACTATGCCAGCGAGCGCCAAGACCTGCTCATCGACTACACCCGCGCGAATCACTGCCTCGCGCAAAACATCACGCATAGCATCGGCATCGAGGAAAGTGCCAATCCACTGAGCATCGCCTTTACCAAATGTACGACGTGTAATTGCCGCATACTCTGACCAAGCATAATGCCCATAGCGCGCCAATACTTCAGTATCAGATGCAGGCTTGAGCAATTCAATCAACACTTGCGCTTGAGTACTATCGGCATTATCAGCACTACTAGCAATATCAACACCATCAGCATTATCAAGAGACTGCAAAGCACCCTGATACACCACACTCACATCACGCGGACGAGTGAACTGGTTATACGATATGCCAAACACATCATCCAGCGTATGAGGGGCGCGATCATGCCAGACTTTTACTTCTTCATCGGCGACAAAAGAGCGCAATGTTGCAATCAAATGCCCGCCATCGGCTACGAAATTACGCAAGGTATCAAGCGTGGATTGTGCAGCACAATATAATGCCGGTGCAATAATCATATTGTATTGTGACAGGCGCTTGGCGCTCGTATCACTTGGCACGATATCGCATTCCACATTCAGCTCGAATAGCGCATCGTACACACGTCGGAACACATCGTTATAAGCAGGACCAACACCATCAGGGAATCCTGTTTCTATGCGGAACCAGTCCAGTGCAGACAGCGACTCATTATTGACCATAATGGCTACGCGGTTAGTTTTCTGCAGATGAATCAAACTGCGTTGCACTTGAGGCTGGGCAATCTCACGCCCGAATACAGCCGCTTCACGATACGTTGGGTTTGGTTCATAATCGTGGCTGAGCAGGCCTTTCCAGTATGTTTCAAAGGAATTATGAATCGAACTCCAATGCCAATACATTACACCATCGGCACCACTGGCCAAATGTGAATAGGCTTGAAGTCGCAACTGTCCAGGGAATGGCAACCAACCGTGCTGACCTTGCGCCTCAGTTTCCAGCACAATGTAATTACGCCCGTTCTTTGTGGAGCGCGTAATATCACCGCCAAAAGCAATTTCTTTGCCAGTTAATTGATCTTCTGTCGGGTGGTAAATATCCACGCCAGTAATATCCATGGCCTGCGAAGCCTTGAAATGGTCAACCGCTGGCTGCACACCATACGAATATCCGCGCCATTCAAAATCGAAATTGTGCGTAATAAACTGATCATCACGCATATATTCGCGCACAATACTCGCTTGCCATGCCAAAAACTGGGCAACCTGCTCCCTACGAAAACGGTCAAATGAAGCGCGAATTGACTCGTTAATAGAGCCCGTCACATCTGGAAAATCTTCCCAGGCATCTACGCGATTTGACCAGTAGTCAAGTCCAAAAGCCTCGTTCATTGCATCTAAATCATCATGGAATTGCTCCCGCAAAGACTTCACATATAATGCTTGCATGTCACGAGAAACCGAATCATAATATTTGGTTTCATTATCAACTTGGTAGCCAATTACTGCAGGATGCTGTGCTACATGACTAATCAACTTGCGAATAATGCGTTCACCGTAAAATCGATACGCTGGATTAACAATATCCATAATTTGGCGAGCGCCGTATTTGCCTTCGCCACTGACTGTTGTTGCTAGCACATCAGGGTGCATACGCACTAACCACGATGGTACGGCGTAAGTTGGTGTGCCAACAATGACGTGTATTCCAGCGCGCAGTGCCGCATCCAAAGCACGATCCACATGCGAAAAATCAAATACGCCAGGCTGCGGTTCTTCGGTACTCCATGTTGATTCTGCGATACGAATAGTATTGATGCCAGCTTCTTGCATCATTGCCATATCGTCATCAATGCGGTCAAGCTGTGCTGGCACATACTCGTCATAGTATGCTGCGCCAAAGAGGATATGATCTACTTCTTGCACACTCATAGTATTCCTTTACTTGCTCTGTTACCGAATTTTCATTGAATTAACTTTCAACGTTTCAATAAGCGTTTAGTCCACAACAAAGGTATTGATTGAGCGTGCTTCAAGCGTCACTTGCACACTGTGCTCGTTATGTTCAGGATCTGCAAACGTAAACGGCATAGCATGATCAAGGGCATTCTGTACTACCACAACCAAACTTCCATCAGGATTACGGAACGCGATACCCATGGAGTTAAAGTGACCTGTAGTACCCAGCACTGTAGCACCAGGCTTCACATACTGCGAGAAGTGGCGCATAATATAATATTCTGGATTACGGCGAACTTCATGGGTATCAGCAGTAATAGTAAACAGTGAATTCTGCCACCAACCCCATGTAGAGTCCTGATCATCCAAAATCATATTCCAGTAGGTATATGCTGTAGCACCATTGCGGAAGTAATGATTTACTAGATGGAATACGTACTCCGCATACTCCCATGTGTTTTCACCATTGCCGCATTCTGATTCAGACTGGATAAGCTCAATTTCTGGCCAAGAAGCGTGTGTGCGCTGGATTGCAGCACGTCCTGCCCACTGATAGCTAATGCCCTTAATATATTTTCTTGCGTCATCGTCAAAAAGAATTTCATCGACATAGCGGTTGTAATTATCAAGCTTCATGCCGTAACCGCCAGTAAATGCCATATCTTCTGGACCGTTCAAAGTACCCAGCCAAATATCCGTATCTAAGCCGGCGGCTTCAAATGCAGGACCGAGATAATCACGGATAAAGACTTTCATAGATTCAGCATCCCAGAGTGCGCTTGGGAATTTTTGATCAGCAAATACTTCATTTTGCACATGCAACTGGTTTACAGCAATACCATGTTCTGCATAAGCCTGAATATATTTAACAAAATATTGAGCATAGGCTTTGAGATTTTCCGGTGTCATAACCAAGCGGCCATAGTTATAAGCCTTTGGACGCTTCATCCATGTTGGAGGAGACCATGGGCTGGCAAAAAGTTTCATATTTGGCTGCCACTGCTGAGCCGCATGAATATAAGGGATAAGCACTTGTTCGTCACGTTCTACGCTGAAATGCTTAAGCTCGTAGTCGCCTTCTACTTCGTCGTAGCTATACCAGTGATCGGCAAAATCATTAGCACCAACTGGCGCACGGTTGAAGGTGAAGTTCATTTCCTCAGGATCAAATAATTCTTTGATAATCTGATTGCGTTCTTGCTCGCCTACTGTTTGCAACGCCAGCCAACCAAGTTCATTAAAGCAACCACCAAAACCGCGAATAGCTTGGTATGAGTTGCCGTCTAATTGCAGATCCTGCGATGAAGTTACTTGCGCAGCGTCAATATGTTGTACTTGCAAACGTTCTTGTGGGGTAGAAGAAATCCACGTAGTCATTATGCTTTCCTTATCTACTATATATTCGATTTCACATCTTCATTGGTGCAGATTATCGTTTTATCTAATAGTTGTTATATAAGATTGTTGTAAGACTGTGCTTCCGATATGCCGAGGTTTGAAACTAAGCTATCCGAAGCACAGCCGAATGGTATTGAGAAGTGTTATTCTTCTTGCTTTCTCAATGTATACAGTTGATTACTTCACGCCTTTAATAATCATAATGAAGAAGCAGCCGATAATGGCAAGTGCAATAGCTACCGGGAATGCGAAGTTGTATCCAGCAGCAACCACAATACTACTCATAATAATTGGGCCACACATCTGACCTAAAGTAGTTGCCAAATTCAAAATACCAAGGTCCTTACCAGCTTCTTCTTTATTTGGCAGCACATCAACGAGCAGCGCCTGATCAACAGCAGAATAGACTGCATAGCCTAGACCTGCAATAGCTGCAAAGAGGAACATACCCATAGAAGAACGGATAAACCAAGGCATGGCAATACCAATAGCGAAGAGTACAGAAGAAACAATAACCGGAGCTTTACGGCGTCCAATAAGATCGGAAACAGGTCCTGCAATAAAGGAACCAAGCAACGACACTACCATGGTAATTGTAGAAACAGTAGCAATTGTAATACCTGACTGCTTGACATCCTGACCAATCCAGTTCTGAATAATATACAGCTGATAGACGTTAATCATCTGATAGCTAATCAGCATGCAGAAACGACCTGCAAATGCCTTGTAGAAGTCATGCGCAGTGGAGAATTTTGGAGGGCGGAAGCTCATAATAACTTCCTTGAAACCAGTCTGTGAAGCTGGCAAATAATCAGCTGATTCTTCCTTAGGGATAATCAGTACAGCAACAACGCCACCCAAGAACATCAGCACGCCAGCCACTGCAAAGCCAGGCAGAAGATTCTGAATGAAGAACGCGCCAAGCATAGTGCCAATTGGAGCACCAATTGTGGCACCAGCGCCGTAGAAAGCGCTCATCGTACCGCGCACACCAGAAGGAATGCGATCAGAAAGAATAGCAACCATTGGCGCAATCATGCAGTTCAAGCCAAACATGCACAAGCAGTACCAGAATGTCAGCAATACAGCATTATGTGTGGTACCAGTTAAGAAAAGTGTTACACCGCCCAATGCTGCACCAAAAATAATCCATGGGGTGCGGCGTCCGTAGCGCGAGCGGGTGCGGTCAGAGAAGTTTCCAAACATCAAGTTAGAAACTAGGGAAGCGACAGCGGTAAATGCATTAACAATACCGACGAGCGCATCTGGGTTGGCGCCTTCAATAGTTTTATACTGCATTGGCAGCAATACTGCGGATACAATACCCAAACCGCTCATCCACAGAATGCCGAAGATTAAAAAGCCTGCGCCAAAGCGAGTAAGTTTTGCTTTTGATACTGGCAAACCAGTTGCAGGAGATAAGCTTGGATCTTTATCTGCTGCTTCGATTGCAGCATTATGAGCAGCAAGTCGCTCCTCTTTTGATATTACAGCAGTACTCATGGGTCAATGACCTCCATCCAACAGTCAACACTGACACTACTGGGCGTTTGGACGTTAGCAACGTACAACTCCGTTGTTACCGAACGTTTAGTAGATAAATGAATAATAAATCAAAATGCAAAACTTGGCAAACAAAAAAATCTTAATTAGAAATACATTTTTTTAGAAAGAAAAACTGGAATATCAAGAACACTTGATATTCCAGCAAAACTACACCATCAAAAATTTTATATACTACTTATTAGATAAGTGACAACGGCGTGTCTTAAAAAGTATCACTTATATCCATCCCACTGAGGTGAGGGGAATAATATACGCTCAAAATCAACCCACTCATCATAAAAATCAATAGGCGGTTGACGAAGCCAACGCAACTGAATACCATCCATTGCTTCAATAGACTTGCGCACAAACGGCCTCATATGCACATCCCATTGCATTCCTGGAGGGAGCTTCCACGAATATTGGGAATAATGTTTCCACACTTCCTCAGGACGATGCTCGAAATACTTATGTAATGGGTGATCGATATTGAATGATTCTGTTTCAAGCACCATATACAACTGCACCATTTGCCTACGATGCGCATTATGCCGTACCAAAAAACGCAAATATGCGGGGAAATGCATACCCTCTGGATCTGAGCCCGGCAAACCAGACTTCATAAAATCAGAAGGAGTACCAGTCATATCGTAAATATCAGTAATAAGCAGGGAAAGCAAGCCATCTTTATTACCAACATAGTGCAGTAGTCCAGGCTGACTTATGCCCACAGCATCAGCAACATCACGCAACGAAATACCATTGAATCCACGTTCACTGATCAGTTTTACTGACGCTTCAATAATCTCCTGCTTGCGTGCTTCTGGCGATTTACGAATCTTCTTCTTTATATCAACCATATGCTTCCACCATTACTCATCCAACCTGAATTATGATACCCAGTTAGATAACAATAGCTATACCCGAATACACTGAGCACGGCGTTCAGCTTATGTCTTATTTGAAATCGTATCACAGGCACATTGCAAGATATTTCAATTAGGCTTTGCTATCTGCCCATATTATGTAATACTTATTCACTAATACACTGTATGCTGACGCACTGCACATCACGCAGCATGCTATGAGATACTATCTAAGAATACCTTACGATAACTTCATGCCAAGAGCAGCGATGCGGCGTCCTGATCAACTAACCATAGTGTACGCTCTACTCCGTCAATCAGTGAACTTGGAGTATCCGCACGGGCTTCGCCACTCAAAGCACGTTGCACTGCCTGTGCTTTACCAGCGGTAGAAGTACAGAACCACACTTGGCGAGACTGGCGAATAAAAGGCACAGTTAATGTCAAGCGCAATGGCGGTAGCTTAGGCGAATTACGCACTCCAGACACCCAACCATCAGCTCGCAACTCAGCAGCATTAGGGAAGAGCGAAGCGCAATGCCCATCAGGACCCACACCAAACATAGCTAAATCAAGACATGCTTTATCGCCAAGTTCAGCGTGTAATTCTTGCTCATATGCCAATGCCTGCGCATCAAGACCCTCTTCACCATTACCTAAATCTGCAGGCATCTGGTGAATATTATCTTCTGGAAGTAGCCCAACTGCTACAAGCTCGTCAAGCATCTCCTGGCGTACTTGTAAAGCATTACGGTCGGGGTCATTTGCATCAACATAGCGCTCGTCCCCCCACCATAAATGCACACGTGACCACTCAACTTGCTCTATAACGCTGCGCTGATGATGAAGCATATCAACAAGCACACGCATCATGCCATTACCATCAGTACCGCCGGTTAAAGCAATATCAGCGCGAGATTGTTTACTCAAAATATCAGCAAGTGTATCCAGCAAACGCAATGCTAAAGCCTGCCACATATCTTGTTGAGAAGCGTAGACCATGCACTCACGTACTACTTCTCCCTGATGCTGCGCTTGGTAATCCTGCTCAGTAATTCCCGGTGCTATCTGGGCTAAAGACTGATAATCAGGGGCAATGCGCTGCACTACTGTCTGTGGTTGTGACATATTAGTCATGATTTACGAGATTCCACCCCTCAGCAAGTACCTCGCCATAGACAACATCGGGTTCCAAACGGCGCATTTCTTCACTCAAGCACTCCTCAAGGGAACGCTTAGGCATAGATAAATGCTGATCCATCTGTCCAGGCTGTTCAATAACAGCTTGCTCATCAAATGGGCCAGTGCGGCGAATACTCAAATCACCATCTTCACGGTGGAATACAACTCCCATCAATCCGCCTTCGGCATCGCGATCAATAGTAACTGGCACCTGCAGCTTTAGCGCCAACCAGGAAGCTAGCAAATCTACTGGCAAACTACCGTGGCTACCTTGTACCGTAACTTCTCGAATAGCAGTATATGGAGGCTGATCAAGCATAGACACCAGCAGAGCACGCCAAATAGTAAGCCTTGTCCATGAAAGATCCGTATCGCGTTCATTCCAGTTTGCACGCAATGCAGCAAAAGCCGCTGCCGGATCAGCGCTATGTGTCGCATCAGTAATACGACTACGGGCAATAGCACCAAGTGGCTCAAGCGATGGATTTTCGGGAACTTCACCCAACCACCATGCCATTACTGGCACATCTGGTACTAGCAGTGGAATAACTAAAGTATCCAAATGCTGGGTCAATGCACCGGTTGGGTGCAATACAATACATTCACCTGCACCAGCATCAGCACCGAAGCGCAACTGTGCGTCTAAATGTCCGTCATCGGAATCTTCGTGAGGGACTACTGCAATTACGCGGCATGGGTGCTCACGACTAGCACCATTTGCTATTTCCAGCGCTTCTTCCAAACGATTATCAGTAGTAGCAATCAGCAGTGTGAGCACGCGCCCCTGTGCTGCCTCACCGCGCTCTTCATGCATAGCATCAATACGCTGAGAAATCTGCGCAGTAGTGGTACCTGGCAAATCTACAATCATGATGCCTCTCCAATCCTAAAATATGTATTCAATGCTCTATACGGCTTATACGGTTCTACGCGTATCTATTGTTTGCATATCCAAGTCATACCAATAACCATGGCATAATCATGGCATTCTCCAGCAGCGACCATCTCGAGCCAACATTTCATCAGCTTCCTTCGGACCCCAAGTACCAGCACGGTATGCTTGAGGCTGACCGAGAGTTGCCCAATACTGCTCAATTGGATCAAGAATTTGCCAAGAAAGCTCAACTTCCTTAGTTGTCGGGAACAGCGGTGGCTCACCAAGAAGCACATCCAAAATCAAGCGTTCATATGCTTCAGGAGAAGCCTCAGTAAAGGAATTGCCATAGCTAAAGTCCATATTGACATCGCGCACTTCCATAGCAGTCCCTGGAACTTTAGAACCAAAGCGCAGGGTAACGCCTTCATCTGGCTGGACGCGAATAACAATAGCATTCTCTCCAAGCTCTGATGTTGAAGTCTGTTCAAATGGCAGATGCGGAGCACGCTTAAAGACTACTGCAATCTCAGTTACACGCTTGCCTAAACGCTTACCAGTACGCAAATAGAACGGCACACCAGCCCAGCGCCTTGTATCAATATCAAGACGCACCGCGGCATAGGTTTCTGTGGTGGAATCAGGATTCACACCTTGCTCCTGCAGATACCCAACAGCTTGCTCAGATCCCTGCCATCCTGCACTATACTGACCACGCGCGGTATGCAGTGACAAATCTTCAGGCAGGCGTACAGCAGAAAGTACCTTAATTTTCTCTGCTCGTAAATCATCTGCAGAGAAGGAAACTGGCTCTTCCATTGCAGTTAATGCCAGCAATTGCAACAAGTGATTTTGAATAACATCACGAGCAATACCGATACCATCAAAATATCCAGCGCGGGAGCCAATACCAATATCCTCAGCCATGGTAATTTGCACGTGATCAACGTAGTTTGAATTCCAAATTGGCTCAAACATAGTATTAGCAAACCGCAGTGCCAGTAGATTCTGTACGGTTTCCTTACCCAAGTAGTGGTCGATTCTAAATACTGAATCCGGATCAAATACTTCAGCAACTACACGGTTTAGTTCGCGAGCGCTTTGCAAATCATGTCCGAATGGCTTTTCAATAATGACGCGACGCCAAGCTCCCTTATCAGACTTCGCCAAACCGGAGTCAGCGAGCTGACGCGAAACAATAGGGAAAGCGCTTGGTGGAACAGACATGTAGAACGCATGATTGCCGCGGGTACCGCGCAAACGATCAAGTTCAGATACGGTTTTTGACAGCTGTTCAAATGCTGCAGCATCATCGAATTCGCCACGCACAAAGCGCATGCCCTCGGCAAGATGACGGAATGTATCTTCATCGAATGGTGTGCGTGCACGCTCGCGCACAGAACGCTCGACATAGGCTACGAAGTCTTCATCGCTCCATTCGCGCCTACCAAAGCCTACCAGTGCAAATCCCGCAGGTAATAATCCTCTACTGGCTAAATCATATACTGCTGGCAACAGCTTTTTTCTTGATAAATCGCCAGTTACGCCAAAAATCACTAATGAGCATGGGCCAGCAATTCTTGGCAGTCGCAAATCACGCGAATCACGCAATGGATTATGATGTCCCATATATCCTCCCCAACCGCATAGCCTACACTAAATGACAGTTTCTTATTAGAGTTCGTTAGTAATGTATATATGTAAACCTATCAATTATTCTAAGGTTGTACATCATTTTTGTATGCTAATGAGATAAGTTTTCTTACAGCGTCAAAAGTTGCGCGAATTTGCCTTGAAATGACGCCATAAACCTTCGCATACGTGATATATATCATAAAAACAGAGCCCGCGAACACGAGCTATATATAGGTGCTCCATACAGAACAGGGTCTCAGTTCAGTTCATAGAACATAGAACGAGACCCTGTACACATCCTGCAACTACTATGCGTTATGTAATCGCGTAATCAGGTAGCCTAGCTAAAAATACCTAGCTAAGCGCTACACAGCGATTAATCATCACCAAGCGTGACATGAACACCGCCAACTAGTGCGCTCACAATATTGTATAAGAACGCTCCAATGGTAGCGAGTACAGTAAGCAGCACAATTTCTACAATAGAGAAAATCGTTGTAGCACTCAGCACTGTACCTAAGCTAAAGAGGCTGCCAATATCCATATTGCCACTATCAAGGCCAGTAGTAGACACCAGCTGCGTGATATTATCAAACAGTCCGATAGAGTTCAGCAATACCCATACCAGAGCAACAGCAACAAGCTGAATAACACCTAGCGCAATAGAGAGCAAGAATGAAACTTTAGTTACTGACCATGGATCGACATGAGTCACCGAAAGCTTCATACGGCGAGCACGAGGTACTTCCGACTTGCCTTTATCACGTGATGAGCCGTCAAAACCCTTACCCTTGTGAGGAGCGTCAGCTTCGGCACCTGCTGGCTTAAACGATACCGGCTGTGGCTGGGATGCAGTCTGACGCACCACACGATTAGGATGCACTTCTTGCTGCTCAGCATCAGACTCTTGTGATTGCTCATCTTGTTGTGGGGTATGAACTTGTGCATGTTGAGCAATAGCATCAGCATCAAAATTTAGTGAAGCTGAACCAGAAGCAACCGTTCTGCCCTGGTGAGCGTGCTCATTGGAGTCTGATATAGACTCAGAGCGAGCTTGTTCATTATCTTGTTCTTCACTCATCAGTCCTACTCCTTAGCACCTGATTCAGTGGTTTGTGCAGCTACCTGCTGGACTTGACTTGTTTCTTCCGATGCATTGAGATTATCAGCATTTTCGGACGATTGTGCAGCTGATTCATCTTCATCATCATGTTCTGCATTGCGAGCAATAGAAATAATCTCGTCACCTTTATCCGGCTTAGCAAGAGTGACGCCTTGAGTATTACGCCCAGTGCGCTTGACTTCGGCAATATCCGAGCGAATGACCTTGCCGCTCTTCATAATTGCCATGACTTGGTCAGCTTCATCAACTACCAATGCGCCCACCAAGCTACCGCGACCATCTGGTAATGCTACAGCTTTCACGCCAAAACCATTACGCCCTTGCAAACGATATTCATTGATTGCTGTGCGCTTAGCAAAACCTTCATTAGTGACTACCAGCAGGTCTTTATCACTGTCTCCCCAAACCACATCCATGGCTAGCAATTCGTCACCTTCGCGGAACTTCATGCCTTGAACGCCTGCAGTTTGACGACCCATTGGACGCAGCTGCTCATCATCAGCCTGGAATTTCAAACTCATTCCAAGCTTAGAGACGAGAATAATATCGTCTTGTGCCTTGCACAGGTTTGCGCCTACAAGTTCATCAGTAGTGCCATCTTCTAACTCGTTTAAGCGAATAGCAATCAAACCACCTTGGCGAGCAGAATCATATTCACTCAATCGAGTTTTCTTTACCTTGCCGCTACGTGTTGCTAGTACTAAGTAATCGGCAACTTCGTAGTTTGGAATAGACAGCACTTGCTGAATATGCTCATCTGGACCCAACTGCAGCAGATTAGCCACATGAGAGCCCTTAGAATCGCGAGATCCTTCAGGAACTTCATAGCCCTTAATTCTGTACACGCGACCTTCATTAGTGAAGAAGAGTAGCCAGTTATGCGTGGAAGTTAAGAAGAAGTGATCGACAACATCATTCTCGCGCAATTTAGCGCCTTTAATGCCCTTACCGCCACGATGCTGTGCACGATATTCATCAGCCTTGGTGCGCTTAATATAGCCGGAGTGAGTGACCGTAACCACCACATTTTCCTCGGCAATCAGATCTTCCATATTCATTTCGCCTGAGTATGGCAAAATCTTAGTCCTGCGCTCATCGCCGTATTTATCAGCGATTTCATCAAGTTCTTGACCGACAATAGCACGCTGACGTTCTGGCTTTGCCAAAATATCATTGTAATCAGCGATTTTACGCAGCAACTCTTCATGCTCGTCTATAATCTTTTGACGTTCCAAAGCCGCCAGACGACGCAACTGCATTGCCAAAATTGCATCAGCCTGAATCTGATCGACATCAAGTAATTCAATCAAACCTTGACGAGCAGAATCAACGTCTGGAGAGCGGCGAATCAAGGCCACAACTTCGTCAATCATATCCAGAGCCTTCAAATAGCCCTGCAAAATATGGTCGCGCTCTTCTGCTTCGCGCTTCAAATAGCGAGTACGGCGTTCAATCACATTAAGCTGATGCGTGATCCAATGGCGAATGAATGCGTCAAGACTTAATGTACGTGGCACACCATCAACCAATGCCAGCATATTAGCGCCGAAAGTTTGCTGCAACTGCGAGTGCTTGTACAAATTATTGAGCACTACCTTTGGTACTGCATCACGCTTTAATACCAGCACCAAACGCTGACCAGTACGACCGGAAGTTTCATCGCGCATATCGGCAATACCTTGAATCTTGCCATCGCGCACACCTTCACGGATAGACTGAGCAAGACGGTCAGGATTAACCTGATATGGCAGTTCGGTAACTACCAAGCACATGCGCCCGTTAATCTCTTCGGTATTAACCACTGCACGCATAGTGATTAAACCGCGTCCAGTGCGATATGCCTGCTCGATACCCTTATGACCGAGAATTGTCGCGCCAGTTGGGAAATCAGGTCCCTTAATAATGCCAATAAGTGCTTCTAACAGCTCTTCTCGGCTTGCTTCAGGATGCTCCAATGCCCAGTGCACGCCAGCAACAACCTCACGCATATTATGCGGAGGAATATTAGTTGCCATGCCTACGGCAATGCCTGCAGAACCATTGACGAGCAGATTTGGGAAACGTGCTGGAAGAACTGTTGGTTCTTGTGTTTTACTATCGTAATTCGGTACAAAATCAACAGTTTCTTTGTCGATATCACGTACCATTTCCATGGCTAATGGTGCCATACGGCATTCGGTATAACGCATTGCTGCTGCAGGATCATCGCCAGGAGAACCAAAATTACCCTGACCGTCTACGAGTAGATAGCGCATTGCCCAAGGCTGTGCCATACGCACAAGAGTGTCATAGATTGCAGCATCGCCATGAGGGTGATATTTACCCATCACATCGCCGACCACGCGAGAGCACTTGTTATACCCGCGATCTGGACGATAGCCGCCATCATACATCGCGTATACTACACGGCGATGTACTGGCTTCATACCATCGCGCACATCTGGTAGCGCGCGCTCAACAATCACCGAAAGTGCGTATGCCAAATAGGATTCGCGCATTTCCTGCTGCAAATCCATGGGCTGAATACGCTCGCCAGCAAGCAGACCATAATCGGTATTATCTGCTTCTTGTGGGCTGAGCGGTTCCGTAGAACCAGAGAAACCGTACTGTTCTCCAGCCTGCTCACTATGAACAGCCTGCTCATTGTTCCCAGACTGCGCAGCATTATTCTGCTCATTCATTGAGCCGTTATTTTCGGTTTGTTCGTTATTTTCCGTATTTTCTGGAGTATTCATATCGTCTGCCACAGAACTCACTTATCCTTACGCATCAATAAATCGTGCATCACGAGCATTACGCTGAATGAACAATCGTCGTGGCTCTACTTCGTCACCCATCAGCATGGAGAATGTTTCATCAGCTTGAGCAGCATCTTCAATATGAATCTGCTTCAAAATACGATGCTCTGGATCCATAGTGGTTTCCCACAATTCCTGATAGCTCATCTCACCCAAACCCTTGTATCGCTGGATACCTTCGCCCTTTGGCAGCTGGCGTCCTGCCGCACGACCTTCGGCAAGTACACGGTCACGCTCTGCGTCGGTGTATACAAAGTCATGAGCACCTTTAGTCCACTTCAAGCGATACAGCGGTGGCATTGCCACATACACATATCCTGCGGTAATCATTGGGCGCATATAGCGGAAGAACAGCGTAAGATTCAAGGTTGCAATATGAGCGCCATCGACATCAGCATCAGCCATAATAATGACCTTGTGATAGCGCACTTTAGAAATATCAAAGTCTTCACCATAGCCGCCACCAATAGCAGTAATTAATGACTCAATGGTGTCTGACTTCATCATGCGGTCTAAAGAAGCACGCTCTGTATTCAAAATCTTACCGCGTAATGGCAAAATTGCCTGTGTGATAGGGTTGCGACCCTGAATTGCGGAACCGCCTGCAGAATCACCCTCCACGATAAAGAGTTCGCACTCTTCTGGATTGCTTGACTGGCAGTCCTTGAGCTTATCTGGCATGCCTGCCGTTTCAAAAATAGACTTGCGTCGGGTGCTTTCACGAGCTTTCTTAGCCGCAATGCGTGCACGCGCTGCTTCAATGCCCTTCTGCACAATAATTTTTGCAGAACTTGGGTTCGCGTCAAACCAATCGCCCAAACGCTCAGTCATTACGCGCTGTACAAAGGTTTTAGCTTCAGGATTACCCAGCTTTGTTTTAGTCTGTCCCTCAAACTGTGGGGTAGTGAGCTTAACTGAAATAACAGCGGTCAAGCCCTCGCGCACATCGTCGCCAGAAAGATTTTCATCTTTATCTTTCAAAATGCCTTTTTCACGAGCATAGCGATTGACTAAACCAGTGAGTGCTGCGCGGAAGCCTTCTTCGTGAGTACCACCTTCTGTAGTAGAGATGGTGTTAGCAAACGTGTGCACTGACTCTGAATAGGCACTGGTCCACATCATGGCAATTTCGGCAGAAATACCAACATTCAGGTCTTCTGCTTCAATATCAATAATTTCATCAACTACTGGCGTTGTTTTACGGGTTTTAACCATGTAATCTACATAATCTTTAATACCGTTTTCATAGCAGTAGCTCACCGTGCGATGCAGCTCTTCAGCAACGTTTTCACCGTCACCTGCTACCTCATCACCAGCTTGATCAAGTTCGCGCAAATCAGTCAGAGAAATACGCAGCCCCTTATTCAAAAAGGCCATTTGCTGGAAGCGCGAACGCAAAGTTTCAAAATCAAAATGTGTTGTTTCAAAAATTTCGGCATCTGGCCAGAAACTTACGCTAGTACCAGTGGATTCACCATCATTAAGAGGTGCACCCTGTTGCAATGGCGCTACCGGGTGTTGATTTTTATAGCTCTGATGCCAGTGGAATCCTTGGCGGCGCACATCAATTTCCATGCGTGTAGACAGGGCATTCACTACAGAAATACCAACACCATGCAAACCACCTGAAACGGCATAGCCGCCACCGCCGAATTTACCGCCAGCGTGGAGCTTGGTCATCACGACTTCAACGCCGCTAATGCCTTCGCCTGGCACTTCATCTACTGGAATACCACGACCATCATCATCTACACGCACACCACCATCAGCAAGCAAAGTTACTTCAATATGTGATGCATAGCCGGCAAGTGCTTCATCGACGGAATTGTCAACGATTTCATAGACTAAATGGTGTAAGCCGCGCGGTCCTGTTGAACCGATATACATACCTGGTCGAATACGAACTGCTTCCAGCCCTTCGAGGACCTTCAAATCGCTTGCTTCGTAATGCTCAGGTGCCATGGTGCCGTCTAACTGACCATCTTGTAGATTACTTGGCTGTTCTACTTGTTCAGATGGCTCTTGAGTCAGGTCTGTCACACCCTATCCTTTCTGTAGATCCCTGCCATCACTCCTTGCTGGCGCCGACAGTATGCCTGCCAATGCCTCATCAACGGAGCATGTATGGGACTGATTCAAAGTGAATTGCCCCAAAATCGCGTTATAAAGGGTCTATTCACGCATTAATCCTAGAAGTAATAGGGTACTAGGTAGCAAAGACCTCCATGTGTTAGAGAGCTATCGCCAAGAATGTATGTATCGAGAGCGTTTACGCCCCACGCCAGGTCCCGTAATCTGCACTTTTTCTAAAGGCAAGCCTTCTAATTTTTTTGCTATTGTCTGCTCAATTTGCGGCACTAAGTAGGTCAATTGTGATACCCATACTGGCGAATTTGCACGAATAGTCAGCACCCCGTCAACATACGAGTCTACACGTGAATATTGTGCAATCTGTTTGCCAACAACTTGATCCCAATGGTTATTTAACTGGGCTAGTAGTAAATGTGGTTTCCACGCACTCTGTCCTGCAAGCGTTTGCAACACATTACCCAGTTGTTCAGGATCTCTACCAGGTGCACCAAACTGCTCTAATGCTAATTGTGCACGTTTGCGTCGCTCTTCATAGAGTTGGGCACGCTGCGCATAGCGTTCAAATACCTGTGCTGCAAGTTTTCTTTGATCGAGATGAAGCACTTGTGCAATAGGAGGTGTTCTCATTGCTATGCTTGCTCCTGAGACTTCTGCTTGACCATGTTTGCAACAAGATGCATCATCTCATCGTGCTGACTGGCAATCTGTTCTTGCGCGCATCGCTCGACATCAATCAACTGCGCTTCCATACCATCTGGAAGGTCGCGAAGAGCTGCCATCGTAATGAATACTTGGGTTTTCTGCTGAGCAAATTCCATAATCTGCTCACGTCGATTCATATCAAGTTGTGCAAACACATCATCCAAAATAATAATGGGTTCGCTCTGCAGCTGTTGCTCAAGAACCTCACATAACGCCATTTTCAAGGCAAGTGCCAGTGTCCATGCCTCGCCATTTGATGCATATTCTTTTGCCGAAAACCCGTGAAGCTCAATAAGTACATCATCGCGGTGAGGACCAATTAAATTCTGTCCTCTGGCAACTTCGCCAGCGTAAATTCTCCTAAAATGCTCACTAATATTTGCTTTGATGGATTGAATATCGTGTTCTGTAATGTCTTCGCTGCCCACGGTTTCTTGGTGATAAGACCCTTGAAATGTAGACTCCTGAGGCGTCTGCTCTTGAACTTCTTCAAAAGATGGAGCATAGATTATGCGGGCACTCGTATCTCCGGAGGTGAGCCGGCTATAGATACGTGTAAATGGCTCTGCAAGTTGATGTATAATCTGCTCACGTGCGAGGGTCAGACGCAAGCCAAGCTCAATAAATTGCCCAGTCCAAATCTCAAGATTTTGTAAGGTCGCACTAATATCAAAACCTTCATCCTGATGCTGCAATGTTTTTAGCAATGCCACGCGCTGCTTAGCAACCTGCATATATTGTTGCAATATGGCGTAATAATCAGGGTTGAGTAGTGCTCCTGCTTGGTTGATAAACGATCTTCGTAAACTAGGATCTTGGGTAACTAATTGCTGATCATCCGGCGCAAACGCTACTACTGGGATTTGCCCTACAACATCACGCATATATACGGATTTGCCGCCATTAATACGCGCTCGGTTGGCGCCTTTTGCAGCAAGTGAAATCTCATATGTGGTTTGAGACTCATCATTATTGATAACGTTGGCACGAATCGTAGCCTTTTGCTGTCCTGCACGAATTAGTGGAATGGTACTGTGTGCACGATGGCTTGTTCCTGTTGCAAGTACTTCGATCGCTTCAACAATATTAGTTTTGCCAAGACCATTGGCACCATAGAGTACGGTAATACCAGGCGTAACATCAATAAGTAAGTTTTGCCACGATCGAAAATCGTCTAATGCAAGTCTTGTAAGATACACTATCTTCCTTATCTATTGATATTGCCTATCGTATGCAACTTTCCTGTTTGCCTATAACAGCCCATATTATAACCATAATGGAGCTAATAGGGTAGGGCAATTAGAATCTATCTGCTGTATTACATAACGCTGTAGCAGTAGTAGTCAGAAACAATCTACAGCAATAGTCGAATAGCTACATAGCCAAATGCGGGCTGGTATGAACCAAACCCGCATCGATAGTGAATTGCTTTGAATATCAAATAGTAGTGGGGCTATTCATGCTGGTGTGTGCTCCCAACCCCACTATAGTGTTATTCTGCAGAACGCATTGGCACGAGCAGATAACGGTATGCTAATGATTCGTCACCCGTTGCCTCTTGTTGACCGTTAAACTCAACTGCTTTCAGCGAATCTGTCATTTTCATACGCACGTACGGCTCACGAATAGCAGAAAGTCCTTCAACCAAATATGTTGGATTGAAAGCAACCATAATTTCATTACCATCAAGATCAACTGGGAGCACATCATGACCGGATTGTTCATCACCACTTGCAGAAAGTGATACTTCATCGCCATTAAAAGCCATGCGAATTGGAGCATTGCGCTCTGCTACAAGTGCTACACGGCGAATGGCATCAAGTAACAGTTGCTTTTCGATAACTGCATGAATAGGATATTCGTCTGCAAATAAGCGGTCTACCGTCGGGAATTCGCCATCAATAAGCTGTACAGTAGAACTGCGTCCGTCATTTTCAAATCCCATTAGCGTTGGCGCGTCTGGTGCAAAATCGAGGGTAAGATCTTGTGCAGTATTGAGAGAACGGGCGATATCTTTAAGATAGGCGCCTCGGACCAAAGTTTGTACTGCAATATCAGGGTTTTGTGGACTCCAGTTGAAAGTAGCTCGAGATAGGCGGAACCGGTCCGTAGCTGTTAATACTACTTGTTCACCGGTAAATTGCATATGAATGCCAGTAAGTACTGGACGATTTTCTTCGCGAGCTACAGCAACTGAAGCTTGTGCAATAGCATTGGCAAAGACCTGTCCGTCAATAGTACCTAATGTTGGTGGTACTACAGGTAGATCAGGGTAGTCTTGCTCCGGCATCAATTGCAAAATAAATGATGTTTTACCGCTGCTAATCGTCAGGCGAGTATCATCAGTTTGTAATGTTGTTACTTCTTCTGGAAGAGATTTAACAATATCAGTGAGTAGTTTACCGAGTACAATTACAGTTCCTGGTTCGTCAATGCCTGCTTCAATGTGATGACGAGAGGAAATTTCGTAATCAAAAGCAGATAGTTGCAATACTCCGTTGAATGCTTCTAGTTTAACACCTGAAAGAATTGGAGATGCTGGACGTGATGGAATAACTCGTGTGGTCCATGCTGTTGCTTCAGCAAGGGCTTGTGTATTGACTTCAACTTTCATTGCTTTCCTTTGCTCAATTGCTGCTGTGTTTAGTGTAGCGCAAAAATGAGGATGAAATTCAAGGCTGTTATCGCATTATGATTATGATGATTATAAAATATAGATATAAGAGAGTGTAGTAATAATAAGTGTGGTGGAAATTGTGGATAAGTTCAGATTTTCATTGCTAATTATAGGGTTGTATAGCGTATGTTGTATGTGGAAGAAATGTTGAAATGATGCGGATAAGTAGGGTAGTTTTCCACTGAATCTTGAGCAATTTAAGTTTTCCACAATTTGAGTGAAGTTTTCCACAGCCTATACACTGGCAAAGTCAAGTTTTCAACGAGGTTCTCCGCTGAAAAAACCCGATAAAGTGGAAGAAATGTGTATAAATTAGTGCAAAACATAAGAGCACCGGGTGTGTCGCAGCAAAAAATTTGCAGAGAATCTAAGCACTTTTAGCGCATAAAGTATTTGTAAAGCGTTTTCCATAAGTTTTACGCAGTATATAAACATGGTTATCCACAGGATTAACCTTGTAATTGCAACGATATTACAAGTTATCAACTTGTTTTCCACAATAGATTAACAACCTATACACATGTTATACTCGGAGTTATTCTCACAACGTGAAGTGCGCATATCCGATGTCATCAGTATGCAAGGTACTACTCGAATCCTGCTACTCATAGACTACTGAGCTGATAAACTATTGAGCAAGAATGATATTGTCAGCTGTGCTTCTTGATGTTAATCGGTAAACTAAACAAAAAAATTTACGTTAAAATTGAGTGATATGAACAACATACAATGCTGCTCTTTAACGATATTTACAATACAATATGCGTTGCAAGAGCGTGCTCAATCTCATAAGAGGATATGTTGAAATATTGTAATTGCAACGTAAATAAAAGTTCGCGTAGCAAAATATCCTAAAGCTTAAGACTTAATGGTTAGCTGTAGGCTGTCGCTTAATCTTATTTGTTAACTCAGTGACATAGTTGTAAACTTCGCGCTCTTGAGACATGGCAGTTTGAATCTTCTTACACGCATGCATTACTGTAGAATGATCCCTGCCGCCAAAAATTAATCCAATATCATGAAGTGACTGACTAGTAAGTTCTCGAGTTAAATACATTGCTACTTGGCGAGGAAATACCACGTTTTTAGCTCGCCAAGGCCCAACAATTTCATCAAAGGAAACAGAGAAATAAGTGGCAACGATATTAATAATATCTGTTGGACGAATCTCCACCTCTGCAGTAAAGAAGTCCTGCAAGGTTTGCTGCACCAAAGAACGTGTAATCACCTGATCATTCAAACTCGCCATAGCGGTTACACGTGTTAACGCGCCCTCAAGCTCGCGCACATTATCAGTAACTTGCTCTGCAATAAAATCGAGAGCATCCTCTGGAATATCCAAGCCGCTAATTTGCGCTTTCATGCGCAAGATAGCAATGCGTGTCTCTAAATCTGGTGGAAGCACATCTACGGATAGCCCAGATTCAAATCGAGTGATAAGACGTTCCTCAAAGCCCTTAAGATTCTTTGGAGCCACATCGGAGGCAATAACGATTTGTTTATTAGCACTGTGCAAGGCATTGAACGTATGGAAGAACTGCTGTAGCGTTTCTCCCTTGCCTCCAAGGAATTGGATATCGTCAATAAGCAGCACGTCTACTTCGCGATAGCGGCGATGGAACTCAGTAATAATGCCGCCTGTTTGTGCAGATCCTTGTAGTGACTCGATAAAGTCATTGATAAATTCCTCTGAATTGACATAGCGCACTTTAAGCGTCGGGTCTTCTTTGAGTGCGTAATTGCCAATAGCATTAAGCAAATGCGTTTTACCAAGCCCAGAACCGCCATAAATACATAGCGGATTAAAGGTTCTTCCGGGAGATTCTGCAACAGCAAGGGCGGCACTGTGGGCGAAACGATTAGAGTCGCCCGGTACAAAGGTTGCAAAGGTGGCATTGACGTCAAGATGCGTGAGCTTGTCACGGGTTGTTTTATTCTTACCTCGATTGAGCTCGAGCGGAGATAAACTGCTGTCATCATTGCCACTAAGAGGCAAAGTATCGTCAAAGCGCTGCTGAACAAAATGAGGATTGGTATTACCCGACGGCTGAGTATATGCTCCAGCGGTGCTAGGGGTGGTAGCAGCGCTAGAGCCTTGCCAATGTATTGGCTGTTCTGCATGAAGTGGCTGAGCAGGCGCTGCTGACTGGGATGGCTGCGCTGAACCCACAGCATACGAAGTATTAGGTTGTGCGAATTGCTGCGCGTTGAATTGCTGCGGTTGCTGCTGAGTATTAAAAGACTGTGCTTGGCTGCTTGGCTGTCCTACTCCAGAATCTGCATACTGAGTAACGCCTGAGCTTGGTTGCATATTAGTTGGCTGAATATTGCCAGCATCTTGTACTTGCGTGCCGAATTGTTGTACAGGAGTGGAAAACTGTTGTACTTGTGCAGATTGTGGCTGTACAGGCTGTGAATTTATAGATTGGTTTGGTAACTGTTGGCCACCCTGCGACGATTGTGCAGGAGCTTGGGTAGGAGACTTTCGCATTGCGTTGCGCTGTGCCAATGATGGACGCGGTGGCACAATTTTAATTAATGGGGTTAATGGAATACCGCCATTAGCTGCCTGTAAAGCCTCCATGACTTCATGCTTCTGTTCGACAGTAGATCGTGTAGTTTCGTTAGAAGCATTGAGCACAATCATTGAATCGAATACACTAACCGGCGAAATATCATCCACGCAGGCTAATTCGCGTGGAGTAAGTAATCCGCTGGCGCGAAGGCTTGCGCTCGCATTGGTCCAAATGCGAGCAGCATTATCGGCTGGCGAAGCATTGTGCTGATCCAGCTGGTCCATAAGCGTCTCCTTCTTCAAACCTTCGACCTGTGTACTGTCCGTAGCGTGGCATGGCGTAGGAGCATTGCTCCTATGGGTGCATACAGTTCCTTGTAGGGTATACAAATTAGCTAACAGTGGTGGTAGCTATCTTCATGCAAAGTGGTATGTCCCTGTGTTTACTATGCACAATAATACGCCTAGTAGAGTCTTTTATACGCTAATTTCACAGAGTTATCCACATGTTCGCGTGTTGCAAAATATAGCAAATCCCCAGAAAAATGCAAATTGTGGATAACTTGCATTGTACAGTTTTACACCTGCATAGAGTAGTGGAATATATAGTGAATTCACCGTTGAGAAAACCTAAATGTAGTTATGTATTGGATGTGGTAGTAGGGTGAAGAAGTGCGATATTTGCGCGACACGCTATATGGTGTAAGGCTTTATCTATCGACATTGAGTTTGACACCGTCCTGCGCTATGTGTACATTAGAAAGGCTTGACTCATGAGGGAGCCATGCCCGGACATGGCCAATAAACGGGAGCAGATATGAAAAGGACATTCCAGCCAAATAATCGCCGTCGTCATATGAAGCACGGTTTCCGCGCTCGCATGCGTACACGTTCAGGTCGCGCCCTGATCAACCGTCGTCGCGCAAAGGGACGCAAGGTACTGTCCGCCTGATACGGCAGTTGCACTATACACATGAACAGCACAGTCGTGCGGGGGTAAGTTGCAGCGTCTTAAGAGTCACCGTGACTTTGTAACGGTTTTGAAAACTAGGACCAAAGTATCCAGTAAGGATCTTGTGGTCCATTTTCATATCCGATCAGTGAATCAACAGATTGATGAGATTCAATCTGCAGAAAAGCCGCAAGTGTGTCGCCGAGAGTGCGCTGAAGACACACAACGTCGGCTTGGGTTGGCTGTCTCTAAAGCCGTTGGTAATGCTGTGGCGCGCAATCATGTCAAACGCAGACTGCGGGTGTTAGCAAAGCACTATGAGACGCTATTACCACAGTATTGTGATGTCGTTATTCGCGCAAAACCAACAGCGAACCATGTGTCATTTGCGCAGCTTGATCAGCAAATCGCACGTACTTTTACGAGCATTGCTCACAAAGCTACAAAGCATGAATCTGCAAAACACACTGTCAGCGAATAACAAGTAGCAGATTAACACAAGTGATACATGCATATGTATGATTTATGCATGGTTCATATCTCGTAATACATACCGAGTAGATAGTGCACTGAATATGAGTATGGTACAAGAATGTACTGGGAATAATACGCAGTATCCACAGCATGCGCAACGTATTCAGAGTATAGCCGCAAAAGGTCTTATCCGTGCTGTTCGCTGGTATCAACGTCGAATTTCACCATTATTTGGACCAAGTTGTAAATATTATCCAACATGTTCCAACTATGCATTAACCGCACTGCGCCGATTTGGTGCAGCTCGTGGTAGTGTACTAACTGTCTTACGGCTACTCAGGTGTCGACCATGGAGCCGCGGTGGAATTGATGATGTGCCGCAACAATTCTCAATTTTTTACCGATTTTCTTGGTCGAAAGCTCATGAAGAGCCGAGACTAACTCCATTGCCTACTGAGGAGAGTACAGACTAGTCATGAATCCTGCAAGCCAACAAACGTTTACACTTGATAGTGCCGGCATTTTTGCATGGCTATATCGTTTACTGTACCCACTTGAGTGGTTAATGACGCATATTTTGAACGTCCTGCACAAGGGTCTAGTTCTTATCGGTTTTAACGATGGTCCAGGTATCGCTTGGGTACTTTCTATTATTTTGCTGGTAATACTGGTACGACTTCTGATTTTGCCACTATTTATCAAACAAATGATATCCATGCGCAAAATGCAGGCGATGCAGCCAAAGCTCAAGCATATTCAAGATAAGTACAAGGGCAAAAACGATCCAGCAAGTCGTGAAGCGCTCAATCGCGAGACAATGAAGCTCTATCAGGATACCGGAGCAAACCCGATGGGATCGTGTGTACCTGCGCTGATTCAGAGCCCTATATTTATGACCATGTTCTACGTACTTTCATCGGTGAGCTATATCGCACGCGGATTGAAAGAACCATATGGTGCATTTAGTCAGCAGATTGCAGCGGATATTGAGGATACCCACGTTTTTAATGTTTCTTTGGCTGACGTATTCGGTAGCACCTCTGGCGGCGGTCGTGTAACCATTGGTATTTTTATTGCCTTAATGTGTTTAACCCTCTTCCTGTCTCAGTACTATAACCTGCGTAGAAATATGCCAAAGGACCAAATCGGCGGTCAGCAGTATCGCATGCAGCGTTCTATGGCATTTATTTTCCCTGTAATGTACATCTTCTCCGGTGTAATGTTCTCCTTCGCTGTACTCGTATACTGGCTTACCAATAATTTGTGGACTTTGGGACAGACTATTTGGCAAGTTGAACATATGCCAACGCCAGGATCGCCGGCAGCAGAGGCTCGCGAGATTCGTGTACGCAAGCGCGAAACTGCTCGACGTGAACGTCTTGGTTTGCCAAGTCTTGAAGAAGAGGCTTTGGAGAAGGCTCGTCAAGCAGAAGCAGCGCGTGCTGAAAAAGGGCATCAGCGTCAACAGCCATCGCGTGGTAAGAACAAGTCACGTAAGCAACGTAATAAGTAACATAAGTAATTTGTCTTATCGAGTAGCGCCGCAATGAGCTACTATCAAGCGTCCTGTGTGGAAACATGCAGGGCGCTTTTGTATGGTATTCGTTGTGTTGTTCCTGCTATACGGCTAAACTATGGGGTAGTTATGTTCATGCTTGTGTAAGGTTGTGTAAGGAGTTCTTATGACTCAACTAGATTCGCAAAGTGTTGATCAGCTCAATGAAGAAGCTGATATTGCTGCCGACTATTTAGAGGGTTTACTTGATATTGCCGATTATGAAGGCGATATTGAAATGGGTATTCGCAATAATCGACCAGTTGTGCAGATTGTTGCTGATGATAATACGGATATTAAGCACCTTATTGGACGCAATGGTGAAGTTGTTGATGCTTTACAGCAGCTGTGCCGCCTTGCAGTACAGCAGTCAACTGGTGAGCGTTCGCATTTGATTGTAGATGTTGATGGGTATCTTAAGCGTAAGCGTCAACGCCTGCGCAATGCTGCACTAGATGCTGTTGACGAAGTGCGTGACACTGGTGAGCCGGTATCGCTGGATCCAATGAATTCGTTTGAGCGCAAAATTGTTCATGATGTCGTGCGAGAAGAGGGCTTGCGCTCGCGTTCTCACGGTGAAGAACCTCATCGTTATGTGACCGTATATATGAAAGCCTCTGCAGCGCGATCAGCTGAGGATCTTGATGATCTGGAAGATGCTGATAGTGTTGAAGATGAAGCTTTTGACGAGGTTGAGCTCGAGGACGTGATTGATCTTTCTGATGACACTCAGTCAGGTGACGAACTTGATGATGTCGATGCTTTCGATGGCGACCTCGATGAAGATTTGGATGAGGACTCTATTGAAGAACTTGACGATGATGACGTCGAAGTCTTTGATGATGATATTGACGAAGATGATATCGATGATGAAGCCGACGATGAAGATGTCGATGGCGAATAGCACTAGGTGAACCAACGGTAGTCGTATAGTGCTTACGTATTGTTGATGATGGTGTCTTACGCAGTTGCGTGAGGCACCATTGCATTGCTTGGCAGTATTGTTGTGCTAATTCTGGAAGTACTATGATGGTATGTTGTGTAGTACTGTGCAATATGGTTGAATACTATGATGTAGAGTTGTCAGGGTTTACTACATTTAGTTTATCGGTAAACTAAAGTTGTAGAATAGTGGTTGGAGTACTGGTTTCGTGAGGTAAGAGTTTCACGCCGCTCAAAGTGATTAGTGCCGTACCTTAGCCAGCAGTGTTTTTGCTTATATGCACTGAATGTACTTGAATAGTTATTGTAAACGACTATGACGCTTTAATGTTTTGTCGCACTATGGTATGGGCTTGCTATAATACCATATGCACAGGTAGTAAAGCATAGTGCACTGTATTTTTACTGAATATTTTGGACAGTAAGGAATTGGCATGGTTGATCAGCTTGAGGGGAACCCAATACTTCAAGAGGTTCTTGGTAAGGCATATGAGCCATTGCGTATGTTTCACGTGAAACTCGAGCAAGAGGGTGAGCCACGAGGATTGATCGGACCACGAGATGTGGATATTATTTGGGAACGTCATATCCTTAATTCTGCAGCTATTGTGCCATTTATTACTGATAATTTCGGCGTGACTGACTGGCAAACAGTACAAGGGACTATCGCAGATGTTGGTTCTGGCGGTGGATTCCCAGGAATTATTATTGCAGCTTGTTTGCCTCAAGCTTCGATAACCTTGATTGAACCAATGGAACGTCGTGTTATATGGCTTCAAGAAGTTGTTGATGAGTTGCAATTGCAAAATGTGCAAATTCAACATTGTAGGGCAGAAGAAGCTGTTGTTCCTCAGCATGGTTTTGATGTTGTCACATGTAGAGCTGTGGCGCCTATGCGCAAGTTGGTCGGGTTTACTATGCCTTTGCTGCGGCATGGTGGTCGGTTAATTGCATTAAAAGGTGCAAGTATTGAACAAGAAATTGAAAAAGGGCGCTCTCAGATTACCAAAGCAAAAGGTGTTAATCCCCGAGCTTATGAAGCACCTGTTGGACCAGGGTTGCAATCAACTCATATTGCCATGGTGGATAAACGTTAATATTAGTGGGTGATAAACGCCCGACTATATCAATTTTTTACTTAGTTTTACTTAGTTATCCACAGTGTTTTTGATACATTGTGGATAACTTGTTGATAGTATGAGCTGAGCGAGTATTTGATATTTCGTTGAAAATAATAGGTTTCAGGGGATAATGAATAGGTGTTTGTGGTTTCTATTCGGTAATTAGAGGATAATATTATCCACTTATCCACAATAGGAAACTTCTTATTTTGAAGTGGATTTTAGTGAAGTTTTGAGTAGACTACAGATAGTTATCATTTTATTTTGAAAGGCTTAATATGGCGAATGTTTCACGTGAAACATCAAAGTCAGATGAACGTATGGAATCTGCATCAGATGTATTGCGACGAATTTTTGGTGGGTCCTCTTCTGTAGGTGCTGAGATGGCTGATACGCTTCGCCGTAAACAAGCATTGCGCAATAGCACCTATCCAAAACCATCTCAAACACGTGTGATTGCTGTTGCTAATCAAAAAGGTGGCGTGGGCAAAACAACATCAGTAGTTAATATTTCTGCTGCTCTTGCCGATGCTGGAGCTCATGTACTTGTGATTGATTTGGATCCGCAAGGTAACGCTTCTACAGCATTTGGCATTGAACATGCTTCTGGTAGTGATTCTGTATATGATGTGCTAGAAGGACGTAAAGCTATTGCTGAAGTAAAGTCTACGGCTGTAGATTTTCCAAGTCTTGATGTAGTTCCATCTACTATTGATTTAAGTGGTGCGGAGCTTGAAATTGCGAACTTGAGCAAGCGTACATATTTATTAAAGGATGCCTTAGACGCTGCACTAGCAGATAATAATGAACACTATGATTACGTTATTATTGATTGTGCTCCAAGCCTTGGGCTTCTTGTGTTAAATGCATTATGCGCTGCGCATGAGGTGATGATTCCAATTCAGGCGGAATATTATGCGCTTGAGGGCTTAGGACAACTGTTAAAAACTATCGGATTAGTTCAGTCGTCCCTGAATAAGGATCTTATTGTCTCCACTATGATGGTCACGATGTTTGATAAGCGTACCATTCTTAGTCAAGAAGTCTATGACGAAGTGCAGCGTCATTATCCATCTATTTTATTGAAAACGACTATTCCGCGGTCTATTAAGATTGCAGAGGCTCCGAGCTTCAATAAAGCGGCTATTAGCTATGATGCTAATGGTAATGGATCTGTTGCTTATCGTGAGGCTGCGTTAGAGATTGCTCAACGCTCAGAAGAAGTATTACGTATGATTGATGCACAGAAGAAGGGCAAGTGAAATGGCTAATCATGGACGCAGATTAGGCAGGGGACTAGGAGCATTATTTCCAACACTGCCTGAGAGTGAAAACAATATTGCAGAGCAGCAGCCTGAATCATCAAAAATTCAGCAGGAGACTACTGAACAAAAGGATCCTACGGATACCGATAAGCGAAATAACAATGTTTCACGTGAAACACAGCAATTAGAACATGAACATGGTATGCAGCAGGGGATCAAAAATAGTGCGCCTGAAGCTGGTGCTGCTGATGTTTCACGTGAAACATCAAAAATCCGTGGTGTAGAGAAAAAGAATTCAAGAAAACGTCCAACAATGCCTTCTCTTGCGGACTCAGTGCACCCAAGTAATATGTTCTTTGGAAATATTAGCGCTACCGATGCATTAGATGGTGAAAATGCGCAACGCGGTATTGATACAGTTATAGCCGATGTCCATGTACATGACGCAGCTACTTCCGCTGAAACTACGCAAAATATTGAGGTAGAGGAATCACAAGCGCCTGATGTTTCACGTGAAACACATGCACATGAAACATCAGAACAGAATTCGCAGGGAGCCGCTATTGTTAAAGAACCATTGCAAGATGTAACTGGTGGTTATCTCACAGAATTGCAGATTCATGATATTGTTCCTAACGCGAAGCAGCCAAGAACAATTTTCGATGAAGATGATTTAGATGAACTATCGCGCTCTATTGCTGAGGTTGGTATTCTACAGCCAATTGTTGTTCGTCCACGAAACAGGTCTGCCAATGATTCCGATGGGCAATATGCAATAACTTCTGATGACAAAAACGTACAGCAGGAGTCAGCACATTATGAACTGATTATGGGGGAGCGTCGCTGGCGTGCTTCACAACGAGCTGGACTAGATACTATTCCTGCTATTGTGCGTACCACTTCTGATGGTGAAATGCTTCGTGAGGCATTGCTCGAAAATTTGCAGCGCGTTGCGCTGAATCCTTTGGAAGAAGCAGCTGCATATCAGCAAATGCTTGATGAATTTGGTATTACTCAAGCTCAGCTATCGAAATCGGTATCTAAGTCACGTCCACAAATCGCTAATACTCTGAGGTTATTACAGCTCCCAGCGAATGTGCAGAAGAGGGTTGCATCAGGAGTATTATCTGCTGGACATGCACGTGCGCTACTCAGCTTGGGTAACGAAGAGCAGATGGAAGCACTCGCCAACCGTATTGTATCTGAAGGGCTTTCAGTCCGTTCCACAGAAGAAATCGTTTCTTTACAAAACACCAAGAAGAACAATAAGAAAAAACATCCAACAGCTCGCAATATTTGGGCTGGAACAGAAACGCTTCAACGGCTAGAAGATCACTTTAATACAACGGTAATGATTCGTGGTACGAAGAAGCGCGGTAAAATCGAAATCAATTTTGCTTCGGAAGAGGATTTTCAACGTATTCTGGATTTGCTGAATAACCAGCAATCTGAAATACAGGAGTGGAAGTAGTAATTAGTTGCTTTCATAATTTATCCTGGTGCCCTGCCTCATATATTGGGGTAGGGCACTTACTTATCTGTAGTACTATCTAATAACGTTGTGCCATCCAATAACGACGTGTTACCTAATAACGCAGCGCTATCTAATAACGTAGTACTATCCAATAATGCAGTACTATCCAATAACGTATATCTATAGTTGCTATTTAATTTGTTGTCGAACTGACCTGGTAGGCGCAAACTTGTCCAAAATTCATATCGGCTGTTGCATAATATGTAGTCTCACCGTTGATTCACAATTCAAATCAGTATGTAATTTCTAGACTAAGTCTTGGTTAGTAATATTTGTATTGCTGCCAGATTTATAACATCACATGTATGGTGTATTTATCTGATCTTAAGTTGTTGTAAAGCATTCCTCCGTGAATATACAAACCTATGAATACGTGTTTCACGTGAAACATATCAATAAGGCTTCTGAATCCATACAGAGAGGTCGTACCAGTACAACGTAATTTGTTTATAAACGTTACAAATATGTAGAGCGTATGCGCATATAAGCGCTGGGGAATTAATAAATCGTATTGCAGTCTAATAGGTGGAAAAGTGTTTCACGTGAAACAAATATCGTGAAGTGATGCTGAACAGTTATATATACAAATAATAGAAACAATATATACTAATTGAGAAATCGCAAGTCGAAAAAGCCGGAAAACGAAAAGTAGCAGAAGAAAAGTATAGTACGTATTACTCAGTGATAGTGGACAGCATAAGAAACCTAAGTACGGTTACGGAAATGCTGAATAATCGTTATAAGCAACACCGCAAAACTAAACTATTTGGAAAATACATTGTGCGCTTCGAGAAAACGTTAAGTGCCTACTGCTGTTTAAGTGTAGTTCGAATTGCCTTCATCTGTTCTCTATCTAATGCATGAGTTTTTCTACTTTCAAGTATTTTTTGTATGGTCTTGCGCTTGACACGGAGTTCTACATTACTTTCAGTAAGCATGGTATAGATGATTGATGGTTGGTATTCGAATAGTGTTGCAAAATACCATGCCCTCATCATATCCACGTAATAGTGATCTGTATTCACTGAACAAACTACCAAATAATCCTGCTCTTGGAATTGTGACTTTCTAACGAGCTGCATAAGTAACAGTATTGCTACACGCTGTACATATGGTTTTGTATCTGTAATCCAAGTCAGCGCGCAACTGCGTAACGCATCAGGATCTCGGCCAATATATTTCGGCGACGCGGCATCAGTAACCATCCAATTGTCGAGGAATGGGTGAAAATCTTCCATCGCTTGTTGCCAAAGTTGATTATCACGATATGAATTCAAGATAAGCATGTGAATGATATTTTCTTCAACATAGGTATGAGGGAGACTCGCACAAAATGCTTCGTCCTGATGATTGCGAATAAGTGTTTGCGCTATCGTTCTGCAATCTTGCATAGTAACACCTATTACACGGGTAGGTTCAATCGTAGGCAGTAGCTTACTAGTAAATGCTTGGCGCTGCGGAGAGGAATAAGATACAAGCTGATCATAAACCAAGGATTGAATGCTATTGCTCATTTCGTTCCATTCAGAAAAATCCGTGCAAATAGAGGTTGCTAAGATACGTGCAAGAATATCGTGTGTAATACATGTATTGTACTGCATACGTGGTGGCCGTCGTACGGGGGAGTACTGTTTGTATGTTCCCTTGCACGACATAACAGCTATATTGCCTATTGCATCTGCATTACTACAATAGTAATGATTTACACCAATACCCAAGGCATACCTTATGCTTGCAAATATTCTCGTATGAAGAATTCATTATGTGATGCTACCACAACAGCTCCAGGAAAATCATGCAAAACAGGAGCAAGAATTTGGGCCGAAGAAATATCAAGATGATTCGTTGGCTCATCCAATATAATCAGCTGAGGAGCATGTGCCAAGCCTACACACAGAAGCAACTTTCTCGCCTCTCCTGGGGAGAGCTTATTGCCAGAAAGGATATGATCCGGATTAGTATTAAGCTGTGCAATATTAGAAAGTACTTCCGACTGCTGCTCTTTTGGTAGTTGACGGAGTTCTTCTAGAGCATGCTCAATAGTAGCTTGACTGACTGTTTGCTCGATAATCAATGCTGGTACGGAATTCGACTCTCGGTTAAGTGCGGCTATAAGCACTCGCAGTAATGTGGATTTACCGAGACCGTTTGATCCCGTAATAGCAATATGATCTGTTGCTCCAATACTCACTGCTGGTATTTGCATTTGATCTATCGGCACACCAGCACTAGTGGCGTCCTGTGCTTCGCCTTCGTTGGAACGCAATGTGATATGCCAACGAGAATCAGTGCAGTGCAAGATAGAGATTTGTGTATCAGCAGTATTCTGCGCGGAGGCAGTGCTTGTCTGAGCGGTAGTGCTTTGCTCAGCGGTACTATTCCTATCAGAGAATGCTTGCTCCGTCCCTATTGATTGCTCGCCAGACTTATTAGTATTCGGTAGCACATAATCTGTTCCCATAGCGATACTACCTTGGGGGAGTGAGACTAATACTGTGCGACTGCTTGCTTGAGAGGCGTAGCGTATTTGCCCGCTATATCGTTTTGCTGCAGTTTCCAAAGTATCGCGTTGTTGTTCCAGATTTTGTATTTTCGTGCGGAATCGAGCATATTCTTGGCTGACTCCTGAATCTAAGCTGGTTGCCTTGGCGAGGTTTCTTGTAGCTCTTGCATCATGGTCATGCATATCAATTCTGGCATGCTTCTGTGTTTGAGCATGCTGAACTTTTGCAAATGATTGTTGCTGAGCGCGTTGCAAAGATTGCATTGCATTGGTATGCTGTGCTATTGCTTGCTGCTGAGCATTATGTTTTATTGCAATTTGCTCCTGAGTTTGTGAATAATTTCCTGAATACATGTGTACTTGTACGCGGTTTTCTCCTTGGACATGTACTCGTTCAAATACAGCACACTGCTGTGCTACTTGGTCTATGAGTTCGATATCGTGTGAGATAAGCATTCCAACACAAGTAACATGCTGTAGTGTTTGTGCAATAATCGATCTAGTATAAGCATCGCAGTGATTTGTAGGTTCATCCAATACCACCACATCAGAGTGCTGAGCAAGGGCACAGGCTATATGGATTCGGCGAGCTTGCCCTCCAGAGAGCTCCGCGTAACAGTATAACCAATCTTCTTCAATGCGCAAATCACTGCGTAATTGAATTGCCAACTGGGACCAATCCGAACAGAACTCATTAAGATTTGTTGGCGGATCGGCTATCGATTGAGAGCAGTAGGATACAACGAGTGAGCTTGGTGTTGGTATAATACTTCCAGAAGAGATAGGAAGCATACCGAGAGCGCATCGAGCAAGTGTTGACTTCCCGATACCATTATCTCCTGTAATGGCAGTCCATCCTGGAGTGAAGGTTAGTGTGACATCCTCAAAGATTGGTTCTCCCTGGTTTGGATATGTGTATGTAATATGGGAAAGTGTTAGTGGACGTAACATTATTCTCCTGATTATTTGGAATACAATGAGGCGTCAGCAAAAGAGTTAGATATAGGAAGATTAATAAGTGGCGCCTCGTGGTCAGCAATAAATGGAACTCAAGTATGCATCTGTGCAGTATTTGAGTTACATCACCATCGTAGGCCACCTTTCTTTTAAGTCTTAATTAGTATAACAGTTATCTGGACAAAGGGTAATGGGATTCTTTTTCAAAGACTGCGAGCAATCGGTTCAATATCGGATATCTGTTTTCTATGAGTGGAGTCGTGCCCTACTATGTGTTTCACGTGAAACACCAGCTTAGTAATAGGTAAACTTGAATAGAGTAACGAACAAATTTATGCTAGGATAATCAACCGCTTTACGTTATTTCGCATAAAAGCATCGGACAGTATTTTGCCAAGTCGAAGCATATGGCCAGCGATACGTTCTTGCCTATATGCTTGAGTTAAAGGTATTGAATAAGGTTTATCAAGTTTTCAGCATAACTGTTTCACATGTTTCACGTGAAACACAGTAGGGAAGTGCTTCAGAGAAAACAGAGGAATATGTGTTTAAAGCTAAGAATGATGGAGTAAACTGATACGTACTAGAGCGATAAATTCCCGAAAATCTATAATCACAGCGCGAAGAATTTTCATGTTTCACATGGGGATAGACAGCTTCAGCGAATAGCTACGCTACCTCCGTATATGCAGTGGCGATAAAACACCGAGGCGCTACTGCTACATGACTGTTTCACGTGAAACACGCTAAATGCTAATCATAGAATAGCTTTTATATATAAAACATTTATATATAAACAGTATTTGTGAATCGGTAATATCTGTTCCTCTAAAACATATGCTGTGTTTCACGTGAAACACAGCATAATTGTATAGCACGGCTATAGTGCAGTTCGCTAGTTTTCATATCGCAGCATCAACTCGCGGTATGCTTCTTGTTTATATAGTAGTTGCTCAGGCGTTAGCGATGAGCCACCAAACACAATAAAAGGTTCTTCCCAGATCATACCCGTGTTGTATTGTAATGTTTCTAATGGTTTCAACAGTGTCTGTGCGGTTACATGATATTCGCCTGTTTCAGAATACTTCTCTTGGCGCGCACCTACAGACACTACAGCGCGATACGTTTTTCCTTGTAAAGCATGCCCTGTACTGCCATATGCCCAGCCATGAGTGAATACTGCATCTTCCCATGCGCGCATCAGAGGAGGCATGCTATACCAATACATTGGAAATTGGAATACGATATGGTCGTGTGCTGCTAAAAATTCTTGTTCTGTTTGTACATCAATCTGAAAATTAGGATATAACTTGTATACATCACGAATCTCTACTTGTGGCATATCACAGATAGCGCGGCTCAACGCTTGATCAACAGTAGAGTGTTCGAGCTGAGGATGGAAAACTAATACGCCAACAGACATGATATCCCTTAAAAGAGTAGACATTAATTATGAGAGTAGAACATAGCAACTACACGTGTGATGAACAAACTCAAACTGTAATCACCATCATACGGTATCGAAGTTGATAAGTGCAGCGCTTCATAGTACTAACGATCTTGTAGCACTATATATAGAGCTACACCTATCAACGAAGAGTCGAGACTCCACTATTACTGATGATGGTAAAGTTAGAACCAGCTTACGCTTTATCAGTTAAATAGTGTTGAGCATCAAGTGCTGCACGGCATCCCATACCTGCTGCAGAAATAGCTTGCTGATACACGCTATCAACAACATCGCCTGCTGCAAAAACACCTTCTACACTAGTTCGTGTTGAAGCTCCGTCAACCACAATAGTGCCGTCTGGATTAAGATCCACAGCACCACCTAAGAACTCAGTCTGTGGGACGTGACCAATAGCAATGAAAATACCGTTGGCTTCAAGCTCGGTGATCTCATGAGTCTGTGTATTTTCAAGCCGCACTGCGGTTGCTGAATTATCATCACCGAGCACTTCAGTAACAATAGTATTCATCAGAATATTGATTTTTGGATTGTTCTTTACACGATCCAACATGATCTGAGATGCGCGGAAGGAATCGCGGCGATGAATAAGTGTGACGCTTGAGCCAAAGCGAGACAAGAAATCAGCTTCTTCCATCGCCGAATCACCGCCACCAACAACTACAATTGGCTTGCCCTTGAAGAAGAAGCCATCGCAGGTAGCACAATACGATACGCCTCGACCAGAGTATTCGATTTCTCCAGGAACTCCGAGTTTGCGATATTGCGAACCAGTAGTAATAACAACTGCCTGAGCGGCAAAGTCGCCACTTGCATCAGTATGCACCGTTTTAATATCGCCAGAGAAATCAACACTAGTTACATCATCATATTCAATAACAGTGCCAAATTTTTCTGCTTGATCGCGCATATTGTCCATCAAATCTGGACCCATCACGCCGTCAGGAAAACCTGGAAAATTTTCTACTTCTGTAGTATTGACTAACTGTCCGCCCGGTGTTAAAGCACCGGCGATCATCAGTGGCTTGTATCCTGCACGTGCAAGGTACAACGCAGCTGTATATCCGGCTGGACCGGAGCCAATAACAATAGCTTTTTGCACTTCACGAGTCTCTTGAGTCATACAGCATAGTTTAACCTGAAACGCGAAGAAAATATAGATTTCAGCAGTGCAGTCACCCCAGAGCATAACTGCATGTATGGAATCGTATACCTCTTGTACGAGAGGACATAAAACTTGTATATGCGCTCGCGTAGCTTATTCAAGGTCTTGTACTCGTGCATAAGAGAGTCATGCTCACTACATTGATAAATGTATAGCAACCTATGCTGCCTACTCTGCTCATATAGTTATGCATATAAGCAAGATATACGCAGCTACCCGATATATGTTAGTACACCTCCACACTATTGAAATACAATCCAGATGCACCAGAAGCACTTGTTGGAGTGCTATCAACAGGCACCCAAATAACAATATCTTGTGTGTTTACTTTTTTAGTGAGGCGCACTTGTGTAGTTCCCGAAGGGTCAAAACTAAATTCACCAACTTGCTCTCCACTAGTAGGATTCCCTGCAGTAGCACCTGCATAAATGTATGCTTTTCCACCAGATTGACGCAAGGAAATAACAACGCGTGATACCTCGTGAGGGTTATCAAGGCGGATATACCAACCGCGACCTTTGAGATCGCCTGGACGGTTTAAGAATGTCTGACGAACGGTAGAATACGCAGTTGTGTTTTCTGGTTTTGGTGCTGGAACAGCACTGGCTTTTTTATCAGCGTTGGAAACTTTAGTTTTTTCCTTCGTCTTCTTGTCATCAGCCTTGTCATTAGTTTTGTCGCTATTATCTTTATTAGCTTGTTGCTGCTTATGTTGTGTCTTATCTGTAGTTTGTTCAGATTGCTGAGTCTTCTGAGCTGATTCGCTATGTTGCGCTTCCTTATCATCGCCACTAGCATTGTCATCATTATGTTGTGCTGATTCATTTGGGAAAGGCACATTATTAGCGTTGATTGAAGGCCATGCAGAACCTTGTGAACTCTTGACTTGCGATGATGGCGTTTCAAAAACACCAAGTGCGGAAGCAGCCCAGACACCCAGTGCCACCAACACTGCAATAAAACATACTGCAATGGTGACACGAGATGTCATGAAGGTCTTTTTTGAAGCTCGTTCGTTTTGCTTTTCCTGTGCTGTTTGAGCTTCTTGATCTAGGCGTGCTTCTTGAGCTTGTGCAGCACGTTTTGCTTGCTCTGCTTTTCGCACTTGTTCAGCATATTGTGCAACTGTAATCGGTCCATCTGGAAGAGGGAGAATATTTTGTGTTGGAGCTTCTTCATCCTCTTCCAGTGCTTGTGCATCTAAGAACAATTGCTGTTGTGTCTCTTGGCTACTTTGAGATATATCAGTATCAGTATCGGCGCTAACAGTAGGATCTCCTAAAGCCTGTGTACCGCCCTTTGCAAGTCGCGATAAATCACTAATCGCTTGAGCTTGTGCGGTGTTACCACTATCGGAAGATGAGTTAGCTGAGGTAGGAATACCAGTCTCAATGGTCTGTGAGACAGTGGTATCTGATTGGGCGTCGCTGTCTGTATGAGGATGACGGATAGCGGAAGCGTCAAGGCTTAATGTAGGTTGCGTAGTATGTAGTGCTTCTTGAGCTGCCTGAGCTAAATTAACTGTCTTGCTACTAGCGCTACCAGCACCTACTAGAATAGCACCATTAACTGAATTGTTAACTAAAGATTCATCAATAATTGGGAAACTGTTATTAGTATTAGGTTTATCGATAAACTGACGACGAGCTTGTGGAGCATGGGACCAATCATTATGGTGATCCTGCTCAAAATCCTCGAAAGTTGCTTCTTCTACTTCATGGTGTCCACTAAATAACTGAGCACGCGTCCACTCTGGCTCTTTTACCTGAGGCTGCCGTGCATTTATACGCTCAGGAGCAAAGACTGATGGTAATGGTTCAAGAGTCGTGTTGGAATCAGTATACTCATCTAAGAAATCAATCAACTCGATTGACTGCAAAGATCCACGAGTAGGGAATTGGATATCATTATCAGAAAGTGCCTGAATTGGTTGGTAATCGCCCAATAATGCGCTAAACTCATCAAGTGTGCTCAGTGGCACAGGAACTGGATCTCCTGGAGCATGAAGCCCAAGCCCTCGCTCACACAAAATAGCAAACTCTTCTGGAATATGCTTGCGGTGCTGAGCAAAGAGTTGATGATCAAAATCAATTTCACGCAGCATTTGTGGATTATAAGATTGCCACGATTGGAATTGATCGCCGGTAAGCATCATGCACAATGTTGCAGCAAGCTGTCGGATCAGCGCCGATTCTGTATCTAAATCATTGAGCTCGCTATTGTCCTGTGCCATACGTTGTTTTGAGTCTGCATTAACTTGCACAAGGGGAGTAAATGCGTAGGCTAGAGGAGCATCGGCAAGAGTGACCCCCGAAGCATCTACACGTATCACAGCAGGAGAGATCGTCGGGTAGTTAAAGCCTTCTGCTCGAGCAGATACAACTGCTTTAATGGTCTCTCCCATAATAGAGCGGGTGGCTTCAATGCTAAAAGGTTGTGTTTGTCTGGCTTCTGCACCCAAAATAAAGCGCAATACAGAAGTGCCACGATCTAAACCCATAACCAATAAAGCGCTGCCATCTGCATTGCGAATCTGCTCAATAGGTGTGAAATATTGGTTATGACTTAACGCCAAAGAACCGGCAATTTCACTTGCTTGGCTTGCTAGCCCGGCATGAGTGATAATAACAAGTTGGCAATCATGTGCGAGCACACGATCAGTTGCTCTCCATACAGCAATACCATGTGCTTGACGCAACAATTTTTGTAACGCATAGCGTCCAATTAAGACATCCCCGGTTTGCAGTTCAATCATGCCACTATCTTTCACAACTCGCACAAAGTATTATTACCGCAGACTGCAATAGCGTTGAACACAACTCCGCTACTGAGTGAAGCTGTACCTATTCTAATGATGGCACATCACAACCACGCCTTATAAAAGTCTCGTAGAGCAAGAAATTGAGCAACTATCACAAATAGTACAAAACTGATATGTACAATTACTATCGTCGCAAGAGTTTTTGCTTCACCATAGTCAAAAGAGTACGCACTTCTGGAACCTTACATAGATGCAGAATACCGCCATAAAGCACTATCATCACTACACTACCAATAATGCATATCACAACAGCTTGCACCCAAGACATGACGCCTGCTGCACTCGCAGAGATATGCCAAATCGCCATAAGTTCATGCAATACTATCCAACAAACACCAGCTGCAATACAACCTGCTAACAGACTGTATAGCAGGGTACGAGCTAGAGTGAGTGCATCATGATGCATATGAGGCATACGCCTGCGCAGTCGAATAAAAAGATATGGCATTGCGGCGGCATTACTCAGTGCAATAGACCAACCAACAGCGCTCGCCCACCATTGCGGCGGCATTATTACAACGGAGAGCAACATAAGTACGCATTGCACACTTACCTGCACAAGGGCTACAAGGAAAGTACTGCGACCATCTTCAAAAGCATAAAACGTTCGCTGCGCAAGCAAGAACACACTTGCCGGTAATAGTGCGACAGACAGACCGATAAGAGGACCGGAAATAAGTGCAGCATCATGCAGATTTACTGAGGGCAGTAGTGCACGAATAATAGGCAAGGGCATAACAATCAAAGCGGCCGAGAAAAACACCATGCATAGCACTACAAGGCGTAGGGAAGAAAAGAGATCATGCTGTGCCTGATCAATGCGATGCTTGCTAATTGATTGCGCAAGTTTAGGAAAAGCCGCAGTGGTAATAGATACTGCAATTAAAGAGTATGGAAGAATAAATAGCGAATAGGCATATTGATATGAACCATTTCCAGCAACATTGTATAAATCGCCAGCAGCATGAGGGGCGCCAGTATTAATTTGCGAGGTAATCATGCCAATAACTAGATCAATAGCAGTAATAGCCAAAGACCAAGCAGCCACACGTCCCATAGATCGCAAACCAAGCCCACGCAATCCCCAACGTATACGATAGTGCAAGCCGATTTTCATGAGAGGAATAAATAAGACAAGTGCTTGTACTGCAACACCAAGTGTCCATGAGCCAGCTGTAAGAGCTAGAGTCTGCGCATTCCAAAAATCAAGTGGGCGACGGCTTGCATTGCCGAAAAGCACGATAAAAACTGTAAAACCAGCACAACTTATCACATTGGCAAATACAGAACTCCATGCGTACATGCCAAACCGCCCTGTGGCAGCCAAAATCTGCCCAAGCACTAAATATACCCCGTAAAAGAAAATTTGTGGCATACACCATAGTGTGAATGCGTTAACTAGCGCTCGCTGCTGTGAATCCCAATTGGGATTCACATATAGTCGTGTAATTAGTGGCGTAAGAAACATCATTGTTGCAGTAATGCCAATAAGCAGTGCCATAGCAAGCGTGATTAACTTATTCAGTCGATCTTTAGCGTCGTGATGTTGTAACGTGCGTACAATTTGTGGAACTAATACCGCGTTAAAGATACCGCCTGAAATAAGGGTAAAAATAACTTGAGGAATAGTTGAACCAGTTTGGTATGCATTAGCAGCAATGCCGGTTGTGCCTATGGCAGCAGCGAGTAGAATAGAGCGAATCTGCCCAGTAACGCGGGAAGCAGCAGTACCTACTGCCATAATTAAGGAATTTTTTCTTACGGAGGTGTTGGCGTGCTGTGGATGCATTGTAGGTGTTTCAGGAGATTCTTCAAGCCTCGCAGATGATGACACTTGAGTTGGCATGTCGACTAATTTGTCAGCAGATTCATGAGTTGATATAGTGCTCATTCGTCAGGATCCTTGATTCTGTGGAATTGTCGCCAAAGACCTAGAAGCCCAAGCAACACAGCAAAACCGAGAATAACATACCCACTCCAGTCGCTGATTTGGAAAAAGCTAGTAACAGTTGTTTGCGTTGCTGTGCCAAATGTTTGCCCGGAACGATCTTGCAGTGAGAGCTTGACTGTACTGCGACCTGATTGAAGAATGTTGATATTTATGGTGATTTGCTCTTCACCATGCGCAGGAATAGTAATCGTGTCGGTTACTGCGGATTGCGTAGCCTCTGTACTGTATTGGTTTGTGGCGGAGCTACTTGCGTCTGCATTGCTATGAGTCGTATCTGCATGAATACTTATACGATTGCTGTCGGCTTGAGCTACAAGATGCACGCTGACTGGGAATGGATGATTATTAGCAAGCGTAATTGGCATCTTTCCGCTTTGACTCACAATATTAAGTGCCTCAGGCTTGGCAATAGATACTCCGTCAAAGAGACTGTTGCCAATGGTTTGCGCACCTTGAATGAGAGGGGTAGCATTTGCTGCTTCAACTCCGAGCGCTCGTAATGCAATCATATGTTGTGCAGCAAGCAGTGTGCTTGTCCAAGTGTCCGCAGCGCTAGTACTGCTTTTCAACTTATGCTGCTGAGAACCTTGAGCACCTTCAGAACCTGATGACGATTGCTCTGATGCGTCATCTGATGCTGTACTTGATTGATCAGTGCTGGATTGGTCCGTATTCGATTGGTCAGTATCGCTTGCAGTATCCCCAGACTGGGTGCTATTGGATTGCTGACCTGCTTTTGTTGATTCAACGTTGGCATCTGGGTCTAGGATATCGTTGCTAAATCGCCCAATATCGCCGAAAGATTGAGCAAGTTGTGTCAGTTGCTCAGTACGCTGTTTTGTCAATTCTTGCGCCGAAACATGGCTATACTGCCAGAGTGCCTGGGTATTTTGCGAGATTGCAGTTGCTTCTTTGCTATCCATACCGTCTGGAGCTTGCAACAAATCGTTGATGGAACTGATATGTAACCATGACGATTGCTCTATCGTAGTCATCAGCTTATCAACCAAAGTTGATGGCGTATTGCTATCAAATGTTATCAGCAGCGTGCGCGAAACATAGGGTTGTTGCATTTGATACAGCGCACTTTGTGCAATAAAGCGGTTTATTTTTCCAGCATCCGTTGATTCAGCCACAGCTTGACTGTCCGTTTGCTGATTATGCGCCAATAGGCTTAACTCTCGTTGCGGTGTCAGCAAAGTAATATCGCCCGCATCCGTATGCACTGTGGTTTTTGTATTGGCTACGGCGGTGGTTGTTTCATCTTCGTAACCGTTGGTAGCTATTACTGCTTGGTATCCAGCTGTTTTAGCAAAGGCAAGTGCATCTTGGCTCCATGGTGTTTGGCGTTGCCAGGCAATTGCTGGAATTGATGCTGAGGTTTTACTATCAGTTGCATATTGCAGTGTTTGTTGTGCTGCGCTCGCCGAGAGTGTTGTAGCGGTAATTCCAGTGGCTTGCCATTGTGCTGTAGGTATTGCTTCCTCTGGCGCCGTTGTCTGAGCAGTGCTTTGTGCATATAACGCTATATCAGCATTTGCTGGCTGCGTGATGGCATGATACTGCATTGGCTGGGTAAATTGGTAGGCACTATCGGGATCGATGATGTTCTGCAACCCAGCATGACGTTTAGCAACAGCTACGAGTTTAGCGTGGTTGGTGTTCTCTTGCTTGGATACTGCAAGTACTTGTGCAGCTGCGCGCTTGGCAGTGGCATCTATTTGAGACGAGTGTTGCTCAGTTTGGCTATTTTCTAAGGGTTCATCCGTTTTCTGGGCGCTAGTATTACTGGAATTACTGGTGCTAGCATTGCCCTTAGTATTAGCGGCGGTGTCCTTAGTATTAGCGTTATTACTGCTTTGTGTAAGGGACTGCATTGAGTCTGCTGAGGAAAGTTCTTGAGCGGTTTGTTTATTGATGCTCCACGTTTGGGCAGTAATGGGTAGTACAGGCACAATATTCATAGCTGGCGTGTGTACTACAGCAAGTCCGTCTGTGGTTCTGGTAACAAAAGTATGGAGAGAAACGGTGCCTGCATTGGTGCCAACATACTGAATAAGTATTGGTTTTGCGCCCCATGAGTTAAAGAGCTGGAGTGCTGAATCTTGCGCTGGGGTAGTGATATCAACAGTAGTGTGCGCGCCTGGTTCAAGTGTTGGTACATCGGCTGATCCGAGCATGGTATCAAGGCGTTGTAGTCCTCTTACTGTTTGCTGGCCTTGTGCCCATTCTTGCATAACAGTGCTTGAATCAAAGATAAATTGAGGATTAGTAAGTACGCGCAACTGACCGGGGTCCAATGTGCTTTTTCCGGTATTAGTAATGGTGATATGCGCTTGGTAGCCGCTGGAGTCACTGATGACTGCGCTGGTATTATCGCCCAGTGTTAGTGTTGCAGCTGCTTCGGCTGCGGCATATGCAGGTTTAGTAAAGCCAAGTAACACCAGCGTGCACGTGACTACTAAACACATAATTGTGCCAAGAATTGCGCCAAATATAGTGTCTTTACTCAATCCAACTCAATTCACTCGTGTGACTGCTTCCTGTATTTACGCGCGTATAACCATGCTATTCGTCGCTCATTAGGATAACTCAATACACTAGTCAAGTCATCAAAATTCACCCAAGCAGCATCTTCTGCCTCGTGATCTGGATCGCCTTCTACGGTTAGTTCTCCACCAATCATGCGCAATGCGTAATGGTGTACTAATTTATGAACACGCTGTGATGAACCAGTAAACCAGTAGTCAATAGTGGCAATTGAGGCGATTACTTCACCCAAGATTCCAGTTTCTTCATGTACTTCGCGTACTGCGGTTTGTTCAGGGGTTTCTCCGCGTTCGATATGACCTTTTGGCAAGCACCATTCAATATGCCCAGAGCGTGAGTGTCGAGCAATAATAGCGACACGCCCACGTGCGTCAAAAATTAACCCGCCTGCCGAATATTCACGGACCACTGGCAAATCCCGCGCGTCTAAGGATGCAAAAGTCGTTGGTTGGTTTTGTTTACGCGCCATAATTGCTGGTGTTGGTGTGCCAGTTAATGGTTTGTGCCGGCTGGCAGTACCTGAAGTAGTAGTATTTGGGCTATCAGCAAGCTCCCGTTCATCAATAGCTTCTTCTTCAAAAATACTTTCACCCTCAGGTAGCCACAATGTGATATGTTGTCCATATTCTGGAGTTTCTGATCGGTATAGCGGCTGTTCTGTTAGCTCGGATGAAGCTTGATATGCTGCATACGACGCTTCGATTTCTTCTTGCGATACCCCATGAGTTACCCTATTTTGGGCATAGTTTACCGGAGAATTGGCTGCTCGTTTGAGCATACGTGCTACATCTGCCGGTGAAGTCATACTTATTACTGTACGCATAGCTATGTGCAGGTGGGGTGACGATACGCTATTACATTGAAAATGAAAGGAGACCGGCGTGGCGTTTACAGTATGGCCTGAGGCTCTTCAACTAGGCGAATTATTCCGTCAAGCAGGTTTTGAACTTGCTTTAGTCGGCGGACCGGTTCGCGATTTACTGCTTCATAGGCCGTCTCATGATTTAGATTTTTGCACGTCGGCACGTCCAGAAGAATTTGAACCAATCCTTAAGGCATGGGGAGATGGTTTTTGGGATATGGGTCGTAAATTCGGTACTCTTGGCGCCATTAAACGCCGACCAGATGGTACCGAAGTTAGCGTAGAAATTACCACATATCGAAGTGATACCTACGACCCCAATTCGCGCAAACCAGAGGTCAATTATGGCGATAGTTTAGAAGGCGACTTATCGCGTCGAGATTTCACCGTAAATGCTATGGCTTTACGTCTGCCGGAGTGTGAGTTTATAGACCCATTCCATGGTGCGAATGATTTACAAGCGCAACTGTTGCGCACGCCAGTTGACCCAAGGCAGTCATTTGACGATGACCCTTTGCGTATGATGCGCGCTGTCCGCTTCGTAGCGCAGCTAGGTTTTACTATTGCCGCTGATACTGCGCAAGCAATCACTGAGATGACGGAGCGTATCCGCATTGTTTCAGCAGAGCGAGTGCGTGATGAACTGACCAAACTGCTACTGAGTGCAAACCCACATGCCGGTATTGAAGCACTTGTGGAATCAGGATTAGCAGATATTGTGCTTCCAGAAATACCAGCATTGCAGTTGGAATTGGATGAACATCACCGGCACAAAGACGTATTTGCACACACATTGATGGTGCTGGATCGTGCTATTGCGCTAGAAACTGACGAAGAAGGACCAGTTCCAGCTCCCGACTTAGTACTGCGTCTAGCTGCCATTATGCATGATGTAGGCAAGCCAAAAACACGCAAATTTGAGCCAGGAGGCAAAGTAAGTTTCCATCAGCATGATTTAGTTGGTGCCAATATCACGCGCAAACGTTTGAAAGCGCTGCGTTTCGATCATCATATTGTCGATGATGTTGCCAAGTTGGTGGAGCTTCATTTGCGTTTCCATGGCTATATTGACGAACCTTGGTCAGATGCTGCTGTGCGTCGCTATGTGCGTGACGCGGGGCATTTATATCATCGTCTGAACCGTTTGACGCGTGCCGATGCCACAACGCAGAATAAGCATAAAGAAGCCATGTTTGCTCATGCCATGGATGAGATGGAAGCTCGCGTTGAAGCTTTGCAGCAACAAGAGGATATTGACGCCATTCGTCCAGACATTGACGGCAGTGAAATTATGCAAATTCTAGGTTTGACACCTGGTCCACTAGTCGGCAAGGCACGCAAACATATGCTTGATTACCGTCTTGACCACGGCCCTGTCGACCATGATGTTGCAGTTGCAGAATTACTTCGTTGGGCGCAAGAAGAAGGACTATCATAGTAAACTACTGAAACTACTACTACTAATGCTACTCAATATGGATTACGCTATATATGTTGAGTAGTAATAGTAGCGTAAGGCTAAACTGCGCTCTACTAGAGCGCAGTTGTATGACTAGAGCGTGTTAGAGCGCGTATGTACTACGCGATAGGCGCTAGTTAACCGGATCGTGCTGTACGGCTTTTGGCAGTGACTTCATAGTATCGGCACTTACGCATCCTTGGATTTTTGTAAGTGCTTTATCGGCAGAAAGATGAATATCTTTTTCATCATTGAGATCCGAGAAAGTTGAACCAATAACTACATCAATAAGCTTGTCCTCGCGGTCATCCATTTGTAAGATGGCGTCATTAAATTGCGCTGCAAGTGTATAGGCTTCGTTGATGGTGTTTTTGCCAAAAAGGATTTGTGTGCGCTTAATCACTTGGGTGCCAGGATAGTTACTTGCCGGCTGCATAACAAAGCCTCTGAAAGCGAGAGCAGAGGTTACTGCATCCGCCAATCCTGATTTTCCGGTGCCGTTAAGCACACGAACATTGATATTGCTGTTGGTTACAGCCATTGCATTACCGTCTTCACCTGCAACTGGACATGGCACACTAACTCCATAGTTAGGGGCACTTGTCACATTTGTTGACTGAGGCTTTTTACCGATGAACCCAAAAAAGACCAGCAGGGATAGCACAAGAGCAACAGCGAGTATTGCAATAGCTACAGTAAAAACCACAGTCTGACGGTCACGAACAAACTGTTGTCGAGCCTTGCGCTCATCTTGGACTTGCGGGGTCATAAGCACCTCTTACAAAATCTATGGCGAATACCTGTCACTACTGTAGTCTGCGTCCATGACGCAGAAAACGCCATATTTATCAGTAATCAAGAGTAATCAATTATTACGAATTGCTACTGCGCCTGCTCAAATTGCATATCTGCTTGTGCTAGAGCAACAAACTGTGCACAAGTTAATGTTTCACCGCGCACGCTCGGATCAACGCCGACAACCTCAAAAGCCTGCGGGTGAATATGACCTTTAAGAGCAGCATGCAATGTTTTTCGACGTGCGGCAAATGCCTTATCAATAACTGCAAACGTATGCTCGCGCAAAGCAATATCCTGCTCAGTGGTATCAGCATGGGTGCGTGTGAAAGCGACTAATGCAGAATCCACATTAGGCACTGGCCAAAATACATTGCGCCCGATAGTTCCAGCTTTTGTACTTGTGCCAAACCACTGTAACTTCACCGAAGGGGTGCCGTAAATGCGCGAGCCAGGACCAGCACATAATCTATCGGCAACCTCTTTTTGCACCATGACTACGAAACTGGTTAGTTGGGGGAAGCGCTCAAGTAGTGTGATAATAATCGGCGTTGCCACGTTATAGGGGAGATTGGCAACCAAAGTAAACTGCTGAGCATGATCCAACATTGGTACTTGGCTAGTCTGCACTCGCAGCGCATCGCTTAATACCACGTGCAAACGATTGTTGGCTTCAGGCATACGATCTTGAATCGTTTGTGGAAGGCGCCGTGCTAATGCAGGATCTATTTCGACTACAGTAAGTTGGGCACCCGTTTCCAAAATAGCCAGTGTTAGCGATCCTAAACCGGGACCAACTTCCAATACTGTCGAAGTAGCATCAACGCCAGCAGTGCGCACAATTCTGCGCACAGTGCCAGGATCAATCACGAAATTCTGTCCGAATTTTTTGGTAGGTGTAATGCCCGCACTTGCAGCAATCTGTCGTAAATCAGCAGCGCCAAGCAGTCCTACATGGTCGTTGCTTTCACTAGTACGCTGTGTGCCGTGCTGGTCGTTGTACTTATCGTTCATAGTGCCCGTTCTATTAAATACATCTCTGTTTCATATGTCTTTATCTGGTGTGCTGCCTAGTACCAATTGTTCTGCAGCCAATATGCTTTAGCCTGTAAAGGGCTGCCGTAGCGCTGGGCAATATAACCAAGTCCCCAATTGATTTGTACTGCGCCATCATCTTGCCAACCAGGTCCCATTTTAGAGCCAGGTAATGCTTGGGGGATACCGTATGCATCTGACCGTGGGTTATCAGCCCACCAGCGCCAACCAGACTCATGATCCCAGAGCCAGACAAGAGCATCCCATTGTGCGCCAGTCCAACCATATTGAGCCGCAGCTCCTGCAGCATAGGCTTGCGCTTGTGCAGGAGAAGGGTGCCATAGACCTGCGGTTGAAGGATCAGTTGCAGGCTGTTGTGGTTGCTGTTCTGGTTGTGTAGGTTGTTGCTCGGGTTGAGAAGGTTGCTGCTGCGACCCAGAATTCTGGTTCTGGTTATTTTGCTGGTTATTCTGTGAATTATTTTGCCCAGCATTGCCAGAGTTATCGGACGGCGTATTATCAGCTGGCTGGTTGTTATCTTTACTTTCGTCTTTGTTTTGGTCGGTATTCTGCTTTGAATCGGAGGAATCAGACTGGTTGTTATTGTTCGACTGAGTATTGTCAGATCCCTGATTGTCTTGTTTTGGCTCTTCTTTTGGCTTATCTGGACCGATGGCAATAATACGATCAACGGCAATCTTAGTCACAGTAGAGCTGGTCAATGCAGCGTCTTCTTGTTGCCCGTCAACATAGGTAACGTGATATGTGTCAGTGCGCTCGCCATTTTCGCCCTCTTGGCGAATCGCTTGCTGACCAGGTTCTAAGTTTGGATCCTGAATAGTAATGGTATTAAAAGCAATCGGCGTCACATTAGTAACATCGCCATAGGTTACGCGCTGCACTCGCAAAATAGTTTCATTATTATCGCGCTCAACATTAACGCGATCATCTTTACCAACCTGAATACCCTTTGAATCAAGGATAGAAGCTGCAGTGAGCTTGCCATTAGGAGCAATACTTGTTTTGCCGTCTGCAATAACGGTTACTGGGCCATCATGGTTAATAATCAAACCGCCGGTTAGTTTGTTATAGACGTTGGGAATATCTACTTGCACGCGTGTAGCTGCGATCTCATTTTGTTCAAAAAAGTGTAAAAGCTGATCTGCGCTATTTGCCACTGTCCAGAATGGTACCTGCTTGCCATCAATATCGACATAAGCTTGATATGCCTTTTTGACTGTTACCTGAGCATGATCAGCGAGGAGTTCTGTAGATGTTGAAGTAACAGCATCATGTGTTTTAATATCCACATTTTGCTCTTGTAATAGACGATCCACACTCATGGCATAGGTGGTGACTTCTTTGCGCTCGCCGTTAATTTCTAGAGCAACAGTTTTGTGAGCTCCAATAGCAAAGGCAAGTATGGATACTAGGAATACTGCCGCTACGCAGATGCTAATACGAATTCGACGTAGTGTAATAAAGCGCTCAGGAGTCCATTTGCGACTCATTGCACCCTCCTAGAAACTTAAATACTGTTATGTGCAAGCAGTTTTGAACAACGTATTCTATTGTAAAGGGCAGGGTGGTTGTTTGTATAGTTTGTCGTAAGGAACTGTCGAATCTTTACACTCGTGTCAGTAGGGAGAGTATTAGATAGATTATGCAAACGAATGCAAATAAATGTGTGAGAGGGTCAGCTAGGAAGGGGAAATGCCGACCCTCTCAGATGGAGCGGGTTGGGGATACTCCATCTTTTAAGCGGCGAAGGAAATATTGGGGGTATTCCTTCAACCTCTTACACACGGTAAGTCTATTAACTTTTCTTACTCAGGCATGAAAGCTTAGTAGAACTTTCGTTACATACTATAAAACAGAATTTTGACACTTTGTACATTTTTCGTGTCGTGATTGCTACGAAAATGTGAGCGAGAACACAGCTCCGTTTCGATATTATTTAGAGAATCAAGTATTTTCAGTGGTTTTCTAGATATGCTTGTAGCGAAAAAATAATACTGAAAAATTGACACTCTGTCTGTAATTGGCGTGTCGTATTCAGGTTTATAAGTCTATTTATGAGAAATATTATGCATTGTAATGCGCAAATATTGGCTGAGTTAGCGAATTAAAATGACATAATATATTGCAAGCGGGGATGAGAAAGTATATCTGAAGTGGTGAATCAATGAATGTGCTGTGTGAACAGGGGGGTAGCTCGGGGAGGAATTAATTGAATAACGGTATGAAAAGAGCCTCCTGTCAGATTCGAACTGACGACCTGCCGCTTACAAGGCGGCTGCTCTGGCCAACTGAGCTAAGGAGGCAACGCCCACTTTGCAAAACAAAGTAAGACGTGGGTTAGTATAGCCAAAACTTCGCTATTACACAAACTCTATGCGTAAATTGAGTGTTCTGGCGTGTCTTAAGTTATCTAAATGCAAACCTATGCAGCCTACGATTCTGGATACAACGGTCCTTGATCAGTACCAACCTTTGGCATAACGCCAGCTTTACCAACCTGATCGGCATCCAAACCAATAGCCTTAAGGAAAGCAGTCGGTGGATCAATATCGTTTGGAATAGCCATACGATTCCAGTACTTGCCATTGATCAGCACAGTAGGAGTGCTCATCGAACCCTTAAGCTGACCAGTCGTATTCCACAGCTCAGAACGCAAAGGCGTGTAATCACTGATAGCGCGTACCCAATCCTTGTACTCATAGGTATCATCAGTGATTTCCTTGGCGATATCCTCAGGCACACCAACGCTGATAGCGCGCTCACGAATCATCTCATTAGTCACTGGCTTATAATTGCCTTCTTCTGGCTGGAAATCTTGAGCAAACAGTGACTGAATCATCGGCAGGAAGTGTTCAGGATCTTTCTGGGCGAGCTCAACAATAATATTCGCGGTTCTTGTGGAATATTCGTCAGAAGAGAAACGGTCCATAAAAGCCATAGGATGTACTTCTAAGTTAATTTGACCAGACTGTACCAGTGCTGCAAAGGTATCGCCGGTAGTGCGCTCTAACGCACCGCAGCCAGGGCACATGAAATCCATATAGCTTTCCACCACAGGAGCGCCTTTCACTGGCTTGTTTAAGCCATTCTTAGAAATTAAGAAGCCGCCTTTATCTGTGGCTTGTGAAGGCTTTTTTGCCGCCTCTACTTTGGCATAGGCTTCATCGAGTTTCTGTGGATCCGATTTTGGATGGGTTTGGCGCCATACCACCACACTGACCACTGCTACAAGTGCCACTACAACGGCAACAACAATCACACCGATAATAGTCTGATTGCGACGGTCGCGAGCTGCTTGCTCTTCTTGAGCACGCAATGCTGCTGCCTGTGCCTCGTTACGCGCTTGGCGTTTTGATGAAGGAGAGGATTTTTTTGCCATAGTACTCCCTAAGTGCCTGCATACACTGTATTTAATAGTTAATATCGTGTATTTACAACGTAATAGTAATCCACTGCCACTCTACCAGCCGCTACAGGCTATGTCAGCAGTATGTTGTGAGTACATTGTGCTTTGTGCATAATTAACCCTACTCGAAAAATGAGGCAAAAGGATACCAATCAAGTGAGGAGCTTGCCAGAGTAGTTGCCAACCCTGCAAGCGTAGTAATAATCCACATGATTAGGAAGAACCAGCGCAATCGTGGTCGCTTGGTAGTGCAACAAGTCTCACGTAATGCCGCTGCGCCCACTTGTATGGTATAGCTGTTGGCAGTCCATGTGCTGGCAAACCAACCACATGCATAGCCAGCCATAAGTGCTAGTCCAGAAAGTGAAGCAGGAGCACCGACAACAAGTGGCATGGATACTGGCAAATCAAACAAAATAGTTTGTGTGCGTGTAGTTGGTAGATGGAGAGCAATAGTGAGCATGGCGCTTACTACCGTGGAGCATGCGATAAGCACGAGTGCAGACGGTAATGCTGTAAGTATTGCTTTGACGGCATGCCAAGGCAGTGCTCCTAAAGCAACCAGCATATCGCTACCGCCTCGTTTGCCACGCTTTTCAATACGGGATACAAAAGCTAGTCTTGCCATGCCAAGTGTAGTAAGTAGCCAAAGTGCAATACTGCCGATAATAACTGCCCAAGTTGGTGCACATGCGGCGAGTAAACATAATGGGACAAGCAATGCCAGCAAGAGGAGTTTGCCGTGCGCAGGATTGATGCTATCTGATAGTGATGCTGCAGGCGATGCTTCCGATGGTGATGCTGATGGTGATTCGGAATTGCTGGGGTTATTGGAACCGTTTTCGATAGCATATGGCTCTGGCTCGGTCTGTGCGTCTAATTGCTGACCATTATTTTCAGCATATTCGGCGTATTGTGGTTGTATAAACTGAGGCTGTGCATATTGCTGTATCTGAGGTTGTGCAATCGTTGGCTGTTCATATGGTGTCTGGGCTTGTATTTGTGCTTGTATTTGGGTATTTGCCAGCGGTTGTGCCTGTGATGCCATTGCGGTAGGCATAACAGTAGTTTGTGCAGCCAGCGGTGTAGTTTGTGCGCTTGCTGTGAGCGGTGTGGTTAATGAAGTCTCTGCGAGCGGTGTAGTTTGCGCAACCATTGGTGTCGTGCCGGCAATGATTTGTGTGTTAGATTGCTCTGCGCTTGGCTGCTGCGTATATGGCATAACTGACGTGGACTCTTGGTTTGCTGCTGATGCTTGAGGTAATACAGTTGTTGCTGCAGACAGCGCATGGGTTGCCGCTGGTAGAGCAGTTGTAGGCATGGCATGTGCCAGTGAGTGCTCGACTAATGCCAGATTTGGCAATGGCGTATTTTGCCATGCCAAGCGTGGGTTAGTCACAGTATCTTGCTGTGCGCTATTGGAAGTGTTTGCAATCGTTGGTGCTGGCGGGGTTGCTAATATGGGACTACTGTCCGAAGAGCTTACGCCAAAAGGGCGCACCACCTTACCTTGATCGCTCTCACTATCTGCAGTATCGGTTGCACTGCGCTCTGTGCTTGGAGGATTAGGCGGCAGGGCAGCATCTTGCAATGATGCAGCAGCAGATAATGCAGGAGCAGATAATTCAGGCACAGATTCAGACGTAGATCCAGGTACCGATGAACCCATCGATGCGGAGACTGGCGGTGCTGGAGGAGCTGTGTGAGGGCCTTGCTGCAAAACTGCACCTTTGCCAGCAACAGGCACAGCGGGAGCCGCCTCAGTATGCTCCCATACTTCGGGCTGCATAGCATCAGCAGTAATAGCTTGTAAGAGCTCTTGAGGAGTGCAGCGCTGAGAACGATCCGGATTGAGTGCCCTGCGGAACGCGTCAGCAGTGCGCTGTGGTAATCCAGATAAATCAGCATGACCTGAGGCGGCGCGTTCAAGCACAGCCATCATTGGCTTACTGCCAAAAACTGGCTTGCCTGTTGCTGCGAAAGCAAGGACTGCAGCAGTGCTCCACCAATCAGTAATTTCATCCGATTCAGCACCATCAATAATTTCAGGAGCAATAAACCCAGGAGTACCCATGACAAGTCCTGTGCGCGTCACGTGGCTTTCGCCCTCGCCCATAGCAATGCCAAAATCCACAAGCATAGGACCGGTGATAGCAACCATCACATTAGTAGGTTTAATATCTCGGTGGATAATACCAGCATTATGCACTGCTGCCACAGCATCCATCAGTTTTGCAGCAAGGCGCTCTAAATCTTGGGCGACATAGCGCCCATTCATAGCCACATCCTGCCGCAAGTTATTGCCTTCAATCAGTTCAGTAACAATAAATGCTAAAGAATCATCGAGCTCCATATCCTCGATGCGGCAAACTCCGGGATGATCAATTTTGCGCAACGCAGTAGCTTCTCTACGCAAGCGCTCGCGGGCAGTCGCTGCATTAGTTTCACGTTGTGGACTATCAGGAGCACTTGTGCCAACGTTTGCACCAACAGCACTATCAATTGGCCCAATAGTATCTTCATCTTCTACAAGTGAATCGCGCAAAATTTTCATGGCATACACATTGCCGCCATCGTCGCGCACTCGCCATACTGAACCCATAGCACCGCCGCCGAGGCGAGATATCAGCGTGTATCCGCCAACAATATTGCCTGGTTCAAGATTCAGTGAAGAAAGCACAGCCATGCCTCCATTGTTGCACATATTGCCGTCAGCATCACCATGTGGTGTATTTTCTTAGACACGTACTTATCAGGCGTATTACCTTTTGAATATACGATTACTTTTCTGCGTTACTGTCTGATAAATTATTGTTTTTGTACTGTCTGTTAATGTCGTCGCGAGTGTGTTGAAAGTCTGCGTCTGATGCCAGTTGGCTTGTGTATGCACTGGAATACTCTATTTCACGCTCAATCTGATTGGTGACCGAGTTCAGTTTGAGGTAGTCTGCAATCATAATGGTTACAAGCGGTACGCCGATAATAGGTGGTTTGTTATTGCAACCTTCAAAGTGATTCTGTGAGCAGGCTTCAACGTCAGGAGACTGTGTGACTTCTGGAGGAAACGCTAAATACTTATTGGTGTCTTCAACAAGCGTTTGCACATTGTAAGTAGTATCTCGAATATTCCAGTATGAGTAAGCTTCTGCATCATAGCGATCTATGGCGTTGCGCAAAGTAAATGCAACTACGCACCAAATAATGACATAAGTAGCCAAAATTACGCGCAACACGTGCCTTACTTGCGGAGTGAGTGATTTTCGAGATTTTTTACTGTGCATATGCTACCTCTTACACTTGCGTACTTTCAGTATATGACAGTGATGCTTATGTAAGAGGCAGTGACATACGGCAGCAGTAGTAGTTGAATTGTATTGCTGCCGTGCTCCTAATTTTGCAAACTCAATATTAGCTAATATCGTGCTCACTAGTCCACAAGCATTTACTTATTAGTCCACAAATACGTACTTGCGTAAGCGATCAATTGCTTCCTGCACACGGCTTGTTGGTAAAGCGAGGTTAATGCGTATAGCATTCGCCGCTTGGAACATGCGCCCATCTTGCCAAGCTACGCCCACATCCCAGCCGCGCTTAATGAGTGTTTCAATATCAACTTGATGCTGCTCACAATACTTAGTGCAGTCAAGGAACATCATATATGTGCCTTGTGGCTCGGCTGCTTGAATGCCCTGCACTTCTTGCGTAATAAACGTATGCATAAGTTTGACATTCGTGCGAATAACATCCAAAAGTTCCTTGAGCCAGTGCTCGCCCTCAGGTGTATACGCGCCAACCAGCGCATGCATAGAAAGCACATTCATATCGTTGTAATGTGTTTTGCTAGATACCGCATTCATACGGTCGCGTAGATATTGGTTTGGCACTACGTGGTAGCTACCAATAAGCCCCGCCAAATTGAAGGTTTTACTTGGAGCATAGAGCGCGATAGTACGAGCTCGGGCATCCTCACTTACCGATTGTGTAGGAATATGCTGTCCCTGTAATATCAGATCGGACCAAATTTCATCAGAAATAACAATGCAATCGTGAGCAGCATAGACTTCCATAGCTCGCTCAATTTCCCAGCGCTCCCACACGCGACCGCAAGGATTATGAGGAGAACAGAATACGGCAACATGAATATGGTATTGCTCTAACTTAGCTGCCATATCTTCATAGTCCATACGCCACACACCCTGCTCGTCAAGGACAAGTGGAGAATGCACAATATTGAAACCGTTATCACCAATGCAGTGTGTAAAACCGATATATGTCGGGCTGTGGAGTAGCACATTGTCACCAGGCGTTGCGAACGCTTTCAACGCGGAAACTACGCCGCCAAGCACACCATTTTCATATCCAATATGTTCTGGCTTGATATAGTCAACATGATTATGGTTGCGATGCCAATTGATAATGCCGTCAAAATACTGTGCAGTTGGTCTGAAATAACCGAATAAAGGATGTTGCACACGGTTGATAATGGCTTGCTGGATGCTTGGCACGGTTGGGAAATTCATATCAGCAACCCACATAGGAATAGCGTCAAATCCCTCACGCGGCGCTCCTGGAGCAAACCCTTCTGGGCCACCAATGCCATCGATTGCAAGCGCATCTTTTCCATGGCGGTCAATAATGGAAGTGAAATCAAATTCGGTCATCGTTACTCGCTCCTACTTCACGCAAAGTATCCCCAAATTACATCAGTTTCTGGTATAGCAGTAATACTATGGCACAACAGTGCGTATGACGGGCATTATCACTAGAGCCATAATTACTTTTACAGGTAAAGATTACAACACGCTTATTAAGATTTTCTAGAATTTGCCCGAATGTTGGTGTATATTAGTCAGTGGCTCATCGGAGAGTATCTGACGACCACCATAAACAAAGCTGTTTGCGGTGCAAACTCAAGGGTTACGCAAAAAGGCAAGACCTTACGAGATAAGTTCCAAAAATAGCGGGAAAAGTAAACCTTTTACAACGGATCGTTTGGCACGTACCTGCCAATGAAAGGAAAGAAAATGGCAGAAGTAATTTTTGACCATGTCACCCGTATTTATCCAGGCAATGATAAGCCATCAGTTGATGATTTGAATTTGAAGATTAATGATGGCGAATTCCTCGTCCTCGTTGGTCCTTCTGGTTGCGGTAAGTCAACTACACTGCGCATGCTCGCAGGCCTTGAAGAAGTGAACAAGGGTCGCATTTTGATTGGTGATAAGGATGTCACCAATATGCAGCCAAAAGACCGCGATATTGCAATGGTATTCCAGAACTACGCTCTGTACCCACACATGACCGTAGCTGACAACATGGGCTTTGCTTTGAAGATCGCTGGCACTCCAAAGGATGAGATCCGCAAGCGCGTTGAAGAAGCAGCAAAGATTCTTGATTTGACCCCATTCCTTGATCGTAAGCCAAAGAACCTCTCTGGTGGTCAGCGTCAGCGTGTGGCAATGGGTCGTGCAATCGTTCGTAAGCCAAAGGTCTTCCTGATGGATGAGCCTTTGTCTAACTTGGACGCAAAGCTTCGTGTACAGACTCGTACACAGATTGCAGCATTGCAGCGTCAGCTCGGCGTAACCACACTGTATGTGACCCACGATCAGACTGAGGCTTTGACCATGGGTGATCGCATCGCTGTAATCAAGCTTGGTATTTTGCAGCAGGTTGGCGCTCCGACCGAGCTTTATGACCGCCCAGCAAACGTATTCGTTGCAGGCTTCATCGGCTCCCCATCCATGAATATTTCTACTCACCCAGTAGTGAATGGTCACGCACAGATTGGTGACGATACCATTGCTTTGCCAGAAGAAGTAGTCAATAAGCTCACTCCAGAGGACAACAGCCAGATCGTCGTTGGCTTCCGTCCAGAGGATGCAGACTTGGCAAGCGCAGAGGATGCCAACGCATTCAAGCTCAAGGTTGTTAACGTTGAAGATTTGGGCTCTGACGGCTATATTTACGGCAATATTGTCACTGACGGATTGGCAGCTGACGAAGGTGCTGTGATGAGCGATCAGGACAAGATGACCACAGTTCGTGTCAACCCACGCGCTTTGCCAAAGGTTGGCGATGTGGTACGTATCAAGATTGATCCAACCAAGATGCACCTCTTCGCACCAAGCACTGAAAACCGCTTGAACTAAGCGAGTGCAAGTAAACGTCCGACATAGCGAATTCCGCAAGCGTTTGCATATGTCGGTAACGAGGTGAGGTTTCCTCTCTTCCCATTTCACCTCGTAGAGGCAGTAGCCCCGCGGCCAATGATGGTTGCGGGGCTTATATTTTGAAGTTATTAGCTTATTATGTGGCTTATTATTTGAGATACGACAATGGTTGCGCAGTATTAGTACAATAGAGTGCAGGAATTAGCGAACATCGTGAATTTAAGCAACCAGATGTAAAGTTAAGTTGGTGTACATGGAACGTATAGAGATTGATCCACGACTTACCCAAGCAACATCAGTGAATGTAAACAATGTCAACGGATATGCGTCACTTGCTGGCGCTGGACCTGTAAGTGCGAGTACTAACGAGTCTCCAAAGGCATTGCGCATTACTGCGGCAAGTTCGAATCCGAAAATGTTTACATTGCCATGGCATGAGCCATTGTCTACCTGGCCCGATGATTTACTGGCTAATTTGCCTCGTGGTATCTCCAGACACGTGGTACGTTTTGTGCGTGTGGGTAATGAAGTGTACGCCATGAAGGAAATTACGCAATCGGTTGCAGAGCGAGAATATGAGCTATTGCGACAGTTGGAAAAAATTGATGTGCCATCTGTCAAGCCAATTGCAGTAGTCACTGGGCGTCATACAAAAGATGGCGAGCCATTAGAAGCAATGCTAGTAACGCAGCATTTGAAATTCTCGCTACCATACCGTGCGCTTTTTGCGAGAAACTTACGAGAAGATACAGCAGACAGGCTTATTGATGCGCTTGCAGTGCTATTGGTGCGCTTGCATTTAGTAGGTTTCTACTGGGGTGATGTATCACTGTCTAACGTGCTATTTTTGCGCGATGCGGACTCTTTTGCAGCAGTTCTAGTTGACGCGGAAACTGGCGAATTATATCCAACGCTTACTAATGGACAGCGTGAATACGATATTGATTTAGCACGCACCAATATTATTGGTGAATTGATGGATTTGAGCTCCGGTAAGTTGCTACCGGATCAAGTTGATGAAGTTGAGGTCGGCAACCGCTTAGTTGACCGATACCACTCATTGTGGAGTGCGCTTACTGATGTGGAAAGCTTTAGTCCAGATGAGATGTGGAAGATTGAAAAGCGCGTCAATATGCTCAATGATCTGGGATTCGATGTTGATGAGCTAGAAATGAACACTGATGAAGACGGCAATCGTGTGCGTGTGCGCCCACGTGTGGTTGATGCTGGCTATGCGTCACGTAAGTTACTGCGCTTAACAGGTTTGGATGTGCAAGAGAATCAGGCTCGGCGCTTGCTCAATGATCTGGATGCGTATCGCGCGTCTACATGGCGTCAGGGTGAAGATTTAGAAATTGTAGCTACTGACTGGATGCGTGAGGTATTTGAGCCTACTGTGCGCATGATTCCTGCAGAATATCGTAGCCAAATTGAGCCAGCGCAGTTCTTCCATGAAGTGCTTACTCATCGTTGGTATCTGGCCGAGCAGGTAGGTCATGACGTACCAATGGCGCAGGCAGTGGCTAGTTATATTGAAAATGCGTTGCCGCAATACAAGATTGATAGCAAGGTTATGGAAGCTATCAATGAGGATGCAGATTCTGGCGTAGTTGATGATGAATCAACCTATGATGACGATGATTATAATCCAGAAGATGATCCTGATGCAGCAGTGTGGAGCCACTAATTAGGGCTTTGCAGTCAGTATTAGTTGGGGCATGTGCGGTTAGGTACATGCCCCAATGACTATTAGGGCATCTATTTTTTTTATTGATATGCCAAAATTTACCTAGGAAGTAACCTAGGAAGTAACCTTGAACCTAGGAAGTTGGGTTAGAGGTTAAGTTCCTAGGTACGCGGTAAAGGTGCAATGATGGTGGTATCTGTACTACGTAAACTACTTCCTAGGTTTCGCCAGTACGCTGATGCCATCCAAATCAGCGTTTAACATACAAAAAGGTGAGCATGTACTCACCTTTATGTATGTGCAATACATAAAAAGCGCTGCAATGCTTTGCACTACAGCGCCTTAACTATGTGTAGCAGCTAATACTTACCTGCCGTGTAAACTTCATCTACTATGCAGTAAGCAGCCCGATGAAGCTATGCGATTCGCATATTTGCATCGGCTACTATGCCTGCATTACTGCAATACGGCAAGAGCATCATCGTAATCAGGTTCATCAGCCATTTCTGGAACAAGCTGCGTGTACATGACTTTGCCGTCAGTGTCAATAATGACCACAGCGCGAGCATTCAGACCGGTAAATGGCAGAGTCTGCATACGCACACCATAATCCACGGAGAATGATGAGCGGAATGTGGAGCCGGTGATCACGTTCTCAATGCCTTCAACAGTGCAGAAACGATGAGCTGCAAATGGCAAATCTGCAGAAACGCAAAGCACTACAGTATTATCCAAGCTTGCAGCACGCTTGTTGAATTCACGAACAGAACGAGCACAGGTATCGGTATCAAGGCTAGGGAAGATATTCAAGACCACGCGCTTGCCAGCGAAATCAGCAAGTGTAATCTCTTCCAAATCGCCTGTAGTCAGAGTGAACTCTGGAGCAGCAGTACCAACAGCTGGCAAATTGCCAGACAATGCGATCTCTAAATCGCCGCGATGAATTGAAGTCATAGTTCTATTGTGCTCTATGATGCGCCGTTTATGCAAGAGTTTTTTGTATTTTTATGACGCCTATAGCAGAACAATAAGCGTACAAATTACTGAAAGCAAAGGTAACAGTCCTTGCTTTACAGCGGCAAGACGATGCTTTGCAGAGGCAATGCCGAGTGAGAGTGCTGCGAAGAGCATAGAGCCACATCCGGCAAGGCTCAAGGCGTATCCCACTGTTGCAAGTGATGGAGCAGCTAGTACCATCACTGCGCCGACGCAAGCAACAACAGCCAATGCTAAGTTATACATGCCTTGGTTATAGGCGTAAAAACTGGTAACGGCAAGCTCATCTGGCGCTTGGGGACCAAATATTTTGCGGGCAAGCGGCTTTCTCCAAGCAAAAACTTCTACATACCAAATAAACACATGAAGTGCTGCTGCAAGTAAGGTGAATACTGCGCTAGCAATAAGCATAATGATGTTCTCCTTTAATACATTTAATGCATCTGATAGTTTTGCGTGTTGCTATTGTTGCATACTCTGGTGTTGAGTGGAATGTAAATCTATAGACAGACTATATGCTGTATGTGTCAACTGTAGGGTGCGCGTAGTGTATGAGATATGTGGAGCATAGGGTATAGAGAGTGCATACATTGCTATGCAATGCTTGGGTCTAGTGCAATGCATTGTCGTATGCTTGGCGGTGTTCTTCAATTTCAGTGACATGACCTTCTGCCCAACGGCGTAATGCTGCGATAGGTCGTGTAATGCTCATACCGAGGTCGGTTAATTCGTAATCTACGCGAGGTGGCACGCTTGCGGTTACTACGCGCGTTACTAAACCGTCACGTTCCATAGATCGCAGAGTTTCGGTGAGAACTTTAGGCGATATGCCTTGTACGCGCTCGCGCAATTCCTTAAAACGAACTTGTCTACGTGGGGTTAGGACGGTAACAATCATGGGTGTCCAGCGATCGGTGATATGCCGTAATACCGTGCGTGAGGGGCAATTGGCATTGAGTATATCTGGTTGTGCACTCTGTTGAATGGTCATATTCATGCTCCTGTTTCAGGTAGATATATTGCAATTACTAGCAACACGCTTATATTCAATAGTTACCTTGAAGTAATTAGTTACTAAAAGTTAGTATAACAGTAATGTAAAACAACGGCGGTGAATATACGCATGCTCACCGCAATATATAACAATTAATTGGAGGAAATTCATGAATATTGCAGTTATTGGCGCAACAGGTATGGTTGGAAGCAGTGTAGTAGCAGAAGCAGTTCGCCGCGGGGAACATGTAGACGCATATTCGCGTAAAGGTGATGCTCCAGCCAGCGAATTAGTAACGCCACATGCTTTGCAATTTGCTGATACTGCAGCAGTTGTTGACATCATCAACAGCCATGATGTGACACTGATTACTGTTGCAGGTCGCGATAACTATGAAGCAGTTCGCGAAGCACACCATGCACTCATCGAAGCTAAGCCTCAAGGACGTTTTATTGTAGTAGGTGGCGCAGGTGCATTGCAGGTAGATGCGCATACTCGACTTTTTGATACTGAGCAATTCCCGGAAGCATACTTGCCAGAGGCAAAGACTTTTGGCGCAATCCTCGACGATTACCGCGCTCATGCAGGAGCATTACAATGGACGATGATTGCTCCGGCCCCTGCTATCGCTCCAGGTAAACGTACTGGTTTGCTGGCAACTGAGCTGGATACTCCTGCTGGCGAATTTGTATCCTCCCAAGATTTTGCAATTGCTGTGGTCAATGAAATGGAGCAGCCTCAGCACGTGGGTGAGCGCTTTACTGTGGCATCGGTGCATGTTGATGCAGCGCGTGCATAAATGAACCGATAATGATGCGTGTAAATGACATCATGTGCATAGCATGAAATGACGCGCATTTGGTAATACATGAGTAGTGCGTGAGTAATGCGCAACACTCAGCGGTAAGGGATAGAGACCTTGGTTAAGCGATATGGTGCTTGGCTAAGGTCTCTATCCGTACTGTGTTCATACTGTAGTCAACTATTATGTTGAGCTATTCATGTACTTGCTGAATAGTGCTATTGTTTAGTAGGTTGCGATTACTCAGTAGGTTGCAGTTGCTTAGCATGTTGTGTTTGCGAAATAAGTATGCCAACAATCAGCATCATAATAATCATCGGCAGTAGCACAATATATGGCAACGGCACTGCAATACATCCGCAAACCAAAAGGACAAGCATTAACACAGTAATACCCCATCGCGCTGGAGAAGGAACTTGCGCGAATGCCACAACAAACCACGTCACTAAAACCGCAAAAGCTATCGGCAAGCAGTACACCAGCCTGATACTCAGTTGCGGCATTGCAAAAACCGCATTATCGCCCTTAATATAGTCAACAATAAGCTCGGTGCCGATACTTAATGCGCCAATAGAGGCGAAAATAATATAATGCGAATATGCATACATAAATACTTGCCGAAAAGAAGTAATAGCGTGATGATGCGTTGGCCAAAAATAGATCCACCAAAGGCAAGCGCTAATAATAAACGTAGCAAGGCAAACGGTAAGTAATGCTCCAAGATGCTCGCCCTCATGCAAAGCCTCCAGTAGTGCTGTGGCGCTAGAGAGCAAACTTTCACCAAGCAAAATAATCGTAAACAAACCATATCGCTCGGTAATATGATGCGGGTGCCATAATGTTGGACCGTGATATTCTGCTACCGCTGGCACAGCCCATTCTGCTACAACTAACAATGCCAGCGCGATATACATCAGCGGCCCAGGATGCATAGCAAATGCCCACAATAACCAGAAAATTTGCAGCACAAAAATGCCGACGGCATACAACTTTGCAGCATGTTTTGCACGTTGTTGAGCAAGGTGTTGAGTAGGCAATGCAGATTCTTGAGACTGCGTTTGCAATGCTTGTGTGTGCTGAGACTGTGCTTGTTGCGCTTGTGGATGAGGGGTGAGCCAAGCGCGCAACCATTGAGTCACTAAAGCAATGCGCATAATAACATAGCCAAGTGCGGCAAGCCTGCAATCAAATGCTGTAAACATAGGCTCAATACCAGCAGCCAGCACGAGCACGCCCAGCATTTGCACAAAAGTGAGCAGTCGATACAACCAGTCGTCAGTATCAAAAGAGGAAGCGAACCAAGAAAAATTCGTCCACGCCCACCAAATGAATTCAAAAGCAAGCAAATACATAATAATTGGCTGTATGGAATGCTCACGGACAATACTATGATGTGCGCTCGCTCCCGCAGTAGAGACAGCAATAACAAAAACTAAATCAAAAAAGAGTTCTAGTACAGAAGCTACGCGATGTGGCTCTTGTGGATCGCGCGGCACCATAGGTGTGAGCGCAAAACGGCGTGGTGTATGTGATTGTATGGTTGATTGTGCTTGCACCTGTGATTGTTGTGTCATACTTCCCCCAATATGCTCCCCAGCGCGCGCAGATGTGCTTTGAAATATTTCAAAATGTGAATGTGAGCATTGTAACTCAATAATAGAGAAGATTGTTAAGTAGATTCGCTGCAAACCAAGCTAAAGAGGATAGAAAATGCCGGAAATAAGCGGAAGAATGACCATTTGTACAGCAATCATTTTTTGTCCGGGGGGGGGTATCGTAATTCCATCAGCTTGGGAGTGGTATGCCCAGTAGGCGCTACGCCAGCTGAAAGGCGAATCCAGAGAGGATTCGTAGGGAAGACTTAATAGAAGAGAAGGAATTCTTATGAAGTCTAACAAGAAGATTGCTGCAGGCGTGGCAGCAGTAGCCTTGGCGGCAACTACTGGCGCATTTGTTATTCCAGCTGCACTTGCTGCTGATATTTCCGACTACACACTGACCGTTGAAGGTCAAACTGTTTCAGTTGCACAGTGCGTGCCAGGACAGGTTACCAAGAGTGTAGAAGTTGAAGATCTTGCTTCCGTAAACGGTGCGTTGGATTCTTATCACGGTAATGGTGCAGCTGCATACCTCGTGAGCAGTAATGCAACTGATACTTCAAAGACCTACACATTCCAGTTTGACGTTCCAGCAGATATTCTGGATGTTAATACTGAGTGCACATTCGTGTTCAACCAGAAGCCAAAGGCAGATCCAAATGCTTCTAAGGCTTCCTTGAGCAGCATCAATGTAAACAACCATGAAGTACAGTTCGGCGAGGGCACCGAGGCAACGGTAAACGTTGAGAGCTTAGATGGCCTCGACGGCACTATTCTTGGCTCCGCTGGATTCGGTAATGCTGTTCTGACCAACACTATCAAGAGCGATAAGGGTGTACAGTTCACTTACACCGTAACATCTGCTGATAGCACTAACAAAGTTGATTATTTTGTAAACTTCCTCAACACTACACAGGCTCCATCAAGCGCTGCTTACTTGACTCAGCTTGTCCTCGACGGTTATACCATTAACCGCGATGACTTCACCACTACTGAGAATGGTAAGAACGAAGTAACTATTAAGGTTGACAGCCTCGACGCTATCAAGGGCGAAGAGCAGGGTATCTCCTTCATGGGTGCTAATGCTTTCCAGTCCGGCTCTGTAGAGGGTGATACGCACAAGGCGTTCTACTACACTGTAGTAGCTGAGGATGGTTCTCGAGCTGACTATGTCATCGACTTCGTACTCAATAACGTAGAAACTGAGCCAGTAAATCCTGAAGATAACAACAATTCTAACAATGAGTCCAAGGACGACGAAGCTAAGCCAGCTGAGGAAGCCAAGGACGAAGCAAAGGCTGATACCAATGCTGATACTCAGAACGATGAGCTCGCTCAGACTGGTACTGCTGTAGCTGGTGGCATTGCTGCTACTGTATTTGCTCTTATAGCAGGTATTGCTTTCGCAGTACTGCGCGTACGCCGCGTACTCTAAGTCAATAGTGTTATAGTGCTCAAAGCGAGCGCTATACGCGTAGAGAGTTCTCCTAAGTAATTAGGAATCCCCAGAATCCACTGTGGTGTATCTTCAGATGCACCACAGTTTTTGTATATTTGCAGTACTTACAATCTGAGAAGTGCTGCAGTAAGGCTATTGCACTTTTACTACAACACTTCGTTTGCTGACATTATAAGATTGAGTGCATTATGCTTCAGCAGCGTCATCGCCATCGTCTGCTTCATAATTAGGATCAAGTGTTGCTGCCAGATTTGGATATTGCTTATCTAGGGAAGCAAAGAAATCCCCAGCAGTGTTAATAAATCTGCTGATTTCACCTTGGAACTGAATTTCTGTAAGTCCACGCTTGCAGTATGCAAACCATTCAGCAACTACCCATACAGTGCCATCATCACGTGTGCGGACTTGAGCTTTTGGTCGGCGCGAATCCAAATTCCACTGATTGCAGAACTCCAACATGTCATTGCGCATTTCAATAGGCACATCTGGACCCCAAACTGCCCACATCTGCAAATCATCTGGATTATCCTGCGCTCCCAAGGTTTCAAAAATAAAGGAATTATGACCAAATCCTGTGCGCAAAATTTTATTGCCATGATCTTCATCAATATGATACTTAAGATCACGGGCGTCAAAAGACTGAGCAATACGTTCAACAGTTACTGGCACAAGCGTGGTTGAAGCCTCGATATAGTCCTTGCACTGCTCAATAAACTTAATAGTGTCCTCATCTTCTGGGTTCAGTTCATGTGCCTGCTCAAAATGCTTAAGTGCCTCTGGCTCCTTATCCAAGTAGTACAGCGCATAGCCCATACGATAATGCCATAGCGCATCATTGAGCCCCTCAGTTTCAACAGACTGCAAGAGCTCAAGAGCGTGCATTAAATATGGGCGATACGAGTCGTTAGTTGGTTGCGCCATGCTCATATATGCGCGTGCCTGCAAACTGGTTAATTCGTAGCCGCGTTGCTGTACAGGAACATCTTCAATAGCGTCGGCAATGCGCTGGAATTCTCCATTATCATGCCATTGATCAATTTGCTGAGTAAGCTCATCGAGTTGCTCTTTTGAATATGGAGCGTTTGCGAAATCGTCAGCGAACATTGGTAAATCTGTTGGTGAGCCAGCCATATATCCTCCCTAATCCCTATACATTGTTGATATCATTTATGCGTCTGTTGCATATGTATATCTTTACGTACGTCTATCCAACGTTGTAATGCAAAATTCGATACACGCAATCTTAATAGCATATGATTACTGATTGCAATTGTACTGCATACTACTCGATAGCAGTGGATTATTATCATGTATTAATCTATTGCAACCAAATTGTGCATGATACGTACCGATATTATCGCACGATATTATCAATTACCGCTCATCGGTATCGCGTAACCAGTCAAAAAGTATGCCGTTATGCTGCGTGTTTAGTCTTATTGCTAGTGCTACAAAATGTATTGCATAGTAGAAATTCTGCCTAAAACTGTCGAATTTATTTAGTACTAGAAATTCTTAGAGAGAGTGATGATAATTTCTATGTAGTAGAAAAATAGAAGATGTAGTAATAGTGTTAAGCGCTCTTGTGGCATGGATCTGTGCTTTACAAGCAGAACTCAAGCCATGCGTTAATCCATGTGCTATCCATGCCACAGAACGTTGTGCGGTCAAATGCTTACTATGCCAACAGCTTACTATGTCAGATGCTAGATTTAGGCATACTACTGAGCATTAAAAGCAGACACTGCTTGGGCAAGCAAAGTATATGAATCAAGCTGCGCCTGCTCATCATAAATATATGATGTTGCTATCAACTCATCAAAGCCACCAACACGGTCATACAGTGTATCAAGTTGTGATAGTGCCGTCTCCACACTGCCGCACAAGGTTACTTGCATCATATGTTCAACCATTCGCCGCTCTCGACCAATCACATAATCGGAATCGATATGCATAGGACCAAAATGCACAGCATGTGCCTGAGTGCGGCGTTCAAAGTGCTCATTCCACACATCTTGCAAGGTATCAACAGGAGGTGAAAGAGGGATGCGCTCGCCGCTGACAATGCCAAGGAATTGCCGCACTTGTGAAGTCAGCAAACGCTCAGCATCTTGATCTGTGGAAGCAAGTACAGCATTCGCGCCCACAATGACATATGGCTTATCTAAAGCCGCTGATGGGCGAAATTCCGAACGATAAATACGCACAGCATCCTCTAACATATCTGGCGCAAAATGCGAAGCAAAAGCGTAGGGAAGCCCAAGGCGCGCTGCAAGAAAAGCGGAGTCTGTAGAAGAGCCAAGCACATACAGCGGGACATTCCTGTCTTGTGCTGGTACTGCGGTAACTGGTGCGCTACCTTGGAAATACGCTTGTAACTCTTGAATTTCCTCAGCAAAATGGAATTCGCGACCAGCATTGCCACGACGCAACGCCTGTGCTGTAGTTTGATCAGTGCCTGGTGCCCGTCCAAGTCCAAGATCCACACGTCCGGGATAAAGCACATCAAGTATGCCATATTGTTCAGCTACTACATACGGTGAATGATTTGGTAGCATTACGCCACCTGAACCTACACGCAGCCGCTCTGTGACACTCAGCGCTCGCTCGATTAACAACTGCGTGGCTGAGGATGCAATATTTTCCATATTATGGTGTTCAGCAATCCAATATCGTTCATAACCTTGCTGCTCGATATGTTGTGCCAATCGCTCCATTTGAGCAATAGCTTCACGATAATCGCTGCCTTGCCGCACTGGTACGAGATTGAGTACAGAAACCTTCACGTGAATTCCTTCTCTAACTACGCATAGTTACATATGTATTGCAATATGTTGATATCAATCATCATCTACTGCTCAGTATTCCTGCATACAGCTGAATATCGCTTATTGCGTAGTGCGAATTGCATGTTCTTCGGATTTGAGGGTGATAAGGTTTGCTTATTTCTTCTTGTGAATTGGTCTTAGCTTGGGGGTTAGTTTTAGTGTGTATGGTTTGCACTAGCTACTGGTCTAGGGTATACATTGAGACGCCGTTTTTGTATGGTGTGGACCAGTTACTCGTTTGAGTGAGCAGTTTTTGATACCGAACATGTATGAGTGGAACCACGTACTGGTCCAAAGTATGCAAAACACAGCATACACAACCACTCGCAACCGCTGAGAGACGGTCTACCTAGGAACATTGAGATAGACAGACGAGTATGAGCCCACTTAAGTATAGTAAGAACACGGTAGCTTAGGCAGGCTCATCTTGAAGGTTTGTTTTCTATTATTGAATCTTTCTACCAGCACACCAAGTGTGCGCTACCTTCCAATCTGTTTGCTGGAGTAAGAGTATGTCTGCAGCATACCCTGGAGCTAGCAGTCCGAGTGGATTTTGCGTAATAGGATTGGGAACATCAAATCCTAGTGCACGAGCCGGCGTTAGTGTTGCAGCTTCAATAGCATCAATGGGCGAAAATCCAAGATGAATGACATGCTGTACAGCGGCTTCTAAAGTTAGTGTTGAACCAGCTATAGCATTATTTGAGACTAGACGAGCATGTCCGTTAACAACATTAACGTCAAGTGCCCCTAACTTATAGGAGCCATCAGGGCAATCTGTTGCAGCCATAGCATCAGTAACTAATGCAATGCGATGAGGAGCAAGATTGAACGCCAGACGCAAAATCTGATCTTGTACATGGAAACCATCGCAGATGAGCTCAATGGTGACACGAGAATCCTCCAGAGCAGCCGGTATAGGGCCCGGTTTGCGATGATGTAATCCATTCATTGCATTGAACATATGGGTCATTATCGTGGCTCCGCAATCGAATGCTTGCCGCGCAGTTTCATAATCTGCATCGCAATGTCCTACTGCCGGTGCCACACCTGCCTTGGCATAGGTGCGAATAGCTTGCATCCCATATTCTAATTCTGGTGCAATAGTGATCTGTCGTAGACAACCATGAGCTGCTTCGAGGAGCTGATCAACAATTGCTGGTTCCGGATCACGTAAACATTGTGGATCATGTGCGCCTTTACGCGATAACGCTAAAAATGGTCCTTCAAGATGTGCACCAAGAATATCTGGTCTCGATTGCATCGCCTTATACACATAGCGCAAATTGTCACACAGCGTGTCAAGTGGATTGGTAATGAGTGAAAGCACTTGACGTGTGGTTCCGTGCATTGCGTGTCCAGCGCGAGCGGTGTTGATGCCTTCTAAACCATTATCGAAACTCTGTTCCCAAGCTCCATGCGAGTGAATGTCAATGTACCCAGGTGTTGCGATAAGTCCCTGCGCGTCGATGATATGTTCGTTGGCAATGCCATATGCGACACATGCATGTTCAAACTCAGTGTCAGATGTGCCTGTTGCCGCGATTGTACCATTGGCATCTGCAATAATCCAAAAGTTTGTTACTACACCTCGTGCATCAATCTTATTTGCATGAGCAATTGCGAAGGCTTCTGGTCTACTATTAAGGGTGGCAGTAACGCTGTCGACGATGTGCTGTCTATCTGTCATAAGTACTCCTGTGACACTGTAACATGTATTAGATAGTGATATGTGTGTGTATTTTCATTAGATGTTTTGCCACTGAGGCTTATGCGCAAATGCATATTGGTAATACTCTTTGTGTTGTAAGAGTGAAGCTGCCTTTTCGTCCACAATAATAGTTGCATGTGCGTGTAGCTGTAGTGCACTCGCTGGGCAGAAAGAACTAATACCACCTTCAACGGTTTGTGCGATTGCCTCAGCTTTTGATTCGCCAAAGGCGAGTAATATTACATGTCGTGCCTTGAGAATAGTGCCGATGCCTTGGGTAATGCAATGCGTTGGTACTTGACTAATATCATTATCAAAGAAGCGCGTATTATCAATACGAGTTTGTTCAGCAAGTGTCTTCACTCTAGTGCCCGATGCTAATGATGAACCTGGCTCGTTAAAGCCAACGTGTCCGTCGGTTCCAATGCCTAGTATTTGAACGTCAATACCGCCGGCTTGTTGTATTGCTTTATCGTAGTTCGGTCCTGCTTGAGCGATGCGCTCGCCATCTGATAATGGCGCTCCTTGTAATGCGTCACCTGGCACATGCACATATTCTGGATTGAGACCGAGCGGCTCAGTTACAGTGCGTTGGATGGTCGCATGATACGACTGAGGGTGGGCAAGAGGTAGACCGATATATTCGTCAAGAGCATAGCCATGGACTTGGCTGACATCAATAGACTCTTGATGAACTAGTGATGCTAATGCCTGATATGCAGTTAATGGGCTCGATCCAGTTGCGAGTCCGAGTACAGCATTTGGTTTTTGAATAATGAGATCAGCCACGCAACGCGCATAGATTGCGCCAGCTTGTTCACTGTTTTTTACAATAATAACTTCAGTCATACCATTTCTCCTTTGAACTGGGTTTAACTATGGTGAAAACTTAGAGTGCTGAGTTGTGCAGGTCTTGTGCTTGCGAAAGTAGGGCGGCACCAATAACGCCAACTGGTTGTGCGCTGTCGGCAAGGCTAACACGTTTTGCTAAATGTAGTGAATTGATAAATCCGCTATTGGACGCTCGTTCCTGTAAACTTTGCATAATAACATTCAGTAGAGGCTCTCCAGTTTTCGCCATACCTCCGCCAATGATGATGCGCTCAGGGTCGATAGTCACAGCGATGATGATAATACTGTTAACGATAGCGTTAACAATAATTTGTAATGTCCTTTTTGCTTCTTCGTAATCTGGACTATTTAGTTGCTGAGCTTTAGCAATAAGCGCTGGCATTGGTGGGTTATCTCGCGCCCATAGTCTCGTTGCTGCACCGCCACTCCCAGCGGTCTCTAGACACCCGATTTGCCCACAAGGGCATGCCCATTGATGTGGTTCAAGGGGTATATGTCCTATTTCTCCAATGGCATTACTGTATCCATGGTCTATTGTCCCATGACGAATGACCCCTGCTGCAAGTCCTGTACCGAGATTAAGAAAAACTGAGGTTGTATGTGTTGTATGCGCAGTATTGTTAGTTGGGATAATAGCGTTTGCGCCGAGTGCTGCAGCATTAACATCATTTTCGACGTATACTGGCACTCCTGTAAGGTTATAGATTTCCTGGCGCAGTTCAATATGCGTTATATCAAGATTAACAATGTTATCAACAGTTCCTGTTTGGTAGTTCACCCTCCCCGGAGTACCAATACCAATGGCATGGATACCTTCGCTTTTTAGATCACTGATATCTTGTAATTGTGTGAGCTCTTGTATAATGCTTGCGATATCGCGCACTAAAGCTTGTACTCCGAGATGCGCTGGGGTACTGGCAAGAGACTTAATAGTGGGTGAATTCTGTTGCTCTTGTGATTGCATAGATGTTGCAATAAGGGCACCGGCTATCTTGGTTCCGCCAACGTCAATGCCTATAGTAAGACGCTGACTATCGCTTAATTGAGTGCTCATAGCTACCTTTCCTTCAGTGAATTGTGTATTCCTCCTCGAGTTCGTGCGCTCATTGTGCTATACACGTGCTATTCAGGCGTGTGTATGCGCTATGCATTAGTGGACTCTCGGATGAATGCGACGAACGATTGAATTGCGTGCACTGCTTGTCCTCGCAATGCTAAATCTTCTCCTTGCTGGCAGCGGTGTAAGTACGGTATTTTTCTGTATTCAGATGCAATATTGGTGGTGAGCTCTTCACGCATAGAACCTAAGAACGCTTCACCAACGATTTCTGGCGGGCCATACACTGAAATATCGTTGAGATCAAGCAATCCTGCTGATATTGCTAGTACTCGTCCCAGAATCTGCCCAGATTCAGAAAGAATTTGTGTACGCCGCTGTGGAGTTTGCTCGATTTGCGAAAGAATACGAGGTGCTGACAAAAATGTTTCTAGGCATCCTTTCCTTCCGCAGGCGCAGAGTGGACCATTAGGATCAACGATAATATGCCCTATTTCACCAGCAATGAAAGATTGTCCATTGACAATCACGTCATTAATGCACAGAGCTGCTCCTACTCCTTGCCCTATGCGGATAAGTAATGAGTTTGCTGATCCTTCTCCAAAAAATCGCTCGGCTACAAGCGCCATTCTCGTAGCATTGGTAACTTGCGTAGGTAGATGGAATTTTGCTTCAATTTCTTGTTGTAGTGGTACATGAGACCAATCCAAATGTACTGCTCTGACAACTTCTCCATTATCATCAACAATGCCTGGCAGTGTAATGCCTATTCCTAAAATCTGAGCATGCGTTATCTTCATTAATCGGTGTATGAGTGCACACACATCTTCTGGAGATATTCCTTTTTCTGTGTCGATTGGTGCTTCGACTCGTTCTACGATGCGACCGCATAAATCAACAAGCGCACCTTTAAGAATGAATTTTTGAGAAATATCAATGGATATTACACGCCAAAATGCTGTTTCGATGGTTAGTAGCATAGAACGTTTTCCGCGGCCAGTGCGATTGTCAATGCCTACTTCTCGTATGATATGGTGTTCGATCATTTCAGCAGTCACATCGCTGATGGCCATGCGAGATAAACCGATTTCTTTGCCGAGCTGTGAACGTGACATTGCCACATCAGGAAAAAGACGGTTAAATACGGATTTGATATTGTTAATTCGAATATCTGATGGTGTAGCTTTGGAGGCTGTAGTAATCATGATGTGCTCTCTTTGTGGTGCGAATTATCAGGTAATAGCCAACTTATAAGTAAGGTGACTATCTTTGATAATTGTAAGTTGTTATGTAGTTTTACACGAGCGACCGCATTCGATGTTTTTTGTTGAATAATTCGCGTATATCGTAGGTACAGCCTCTTTGCATACTGCTAATATAGCCTATTATATTATTTTGTCAATTTAGTATATAAAATAGTGTCGCAATGCAAATATATGTTATATTAGTATTTATGAATCTTTCAAAGATGAATGATTCATTGATGCAATATTTATGTTAGGTAGTATGCAAATATGAATGATAAAGATGATTTTGTTATACGAGAATTTGAAAATGCGTATTCTACTCTAGAAATAAGTGATTATGGAGCTCATGTGTTATCCTGGACTCCCCAAGGTCAGTGGCCAGTTATATGGCGTCCTCAGGCGATATCTCTACAAGCTGGAGCAGCAATACGCGGTGGCATCCCGATTGTTGCACCATGGTTTAGCGCTGGATATAGGGATGGAAAATCTGCCAATACATCCCCTAAACACGGCACTGCGCGTATAAGTCGTTGGCAATATTGCGATTATCGGCAAGAATTGTCGCATTCGAGCGTGTGCTATGAATATGAATGTGTGGATGCAGATGTAGCTCGTACGCCTTTACATATGCAATATAACATTACCTTTGGGGAAGCGCTGACAGTGGCGCTCAAGATTCGCAATAAAGGGAGAGCTCAAACTCGATGCGAATGCGCTCTTCATTCGTATATTCGGGTGAGTGATATTTCGAATACCGTTATAAGTGGGTTAGCTGGCGCGTCCTATTGGAATGCAATCTCTGGAGAAGTGAATGGTATCCAGAAGGGTGATCTCATGCTTGCTGGAGCGACTGATCGCATTTACGAGTCAGTAAACCCAATTGATATACGAGATGAGGGCTACGGTCGTGTGTTGCACATTACTGCTGAAGGCTCTAGACAAACTGTTATATGGAATCCTTGGGAAGAAGGTGCACGTGCTATCCCAGATTTAGATGCTTGTGACTGGAAAAGATTCGTGTGTATTGAAGCTGCTGCATGCAGGGAACATGCTGTTATTCTTGATCCGGGTGAGGAATATGTATTGAGTCAAACTATAGCATTGTAGATACATATTGTATATATAAATTACAATTATAGTAAACCATCAATATTCTCACTATTTGAAATATTTCCTGAAATATCAATAATATATATAGAGCTAAAACGCTTTCATTGAAGAAATATCATAAAATGAATAACATTTTTTCTATTTTGTCAAGAAAGTTTATTAATTTGTAGTATACTCGGTACAAGCCATTTTGGCGGTGTTCAGCATCAAGATCAAAGGAGATTTATATGTCTGAATCACAAGTAGCACCAACTTCTAGAGCGCGTAAAGCAGAACGCTATGCTACTACGCTTGCTCTTATCGTTACTTTAGGTCCGCTGTTTTACGGATTTGAAGGAATGGTACTCAATGGTGCGATCGGTGCAGTTGGTAGCGAATTTCAACTTGGTTCTTTAGCAAAAGGAGTCGCTGGAGCGGCAGGCATTATCGGTGGATTGATTGGTTCTGTTATTGCCGGTCGACTCTCTGACTATATTGGGCGTCGCGGTGTACTGTTGCTCGTAGGCCCACTATTGATGTTTGAGGCAATTTTTGGTGCATTATGCCCGTATTTGGGTGGATACCCATTTTTGCTGTTTTGCCGAATTGTAGGTGGTATGGGCTTTGGGGCCGCGACTACTGTAGCCCCAGGTTATGTTGCTGAAATATCTCCTGAACGAATACGTGGACGTTTGATTTCTTTCCGACAATTAGCGATTATCCTCGGTTTGCTCTTCGCAGCAGTTGCTAATCTGGTTATGACAAAAATCGCTGGTAACTCATCTGCTGAGGTATTCTTAGGTATTAAAGCGTGGCAATGCATGTTCTTGTGCTTAATTGTTCCAGCTTTGGTATACATGATTCTTATGCCATTGATTCCTGAGTCTCCACGTTACCTTGTTTCTAAGGGCAAGATTCAGGAAGCTGCGCAAGTATTACATCGTGTTTCTGCAGAGGAAGACGTCCAAGCGCAAGTGAAGTCTATCCAGAAATCTTTGGGAGAAACACACCAAGTTATGGGCATGTTCGCTGTTCTTCGTTCCAAGTGGCGCGGACTAGTCTTTGTTGGTATGGCTCTTGCCGCATTCCAGCAATTAACTGGTACCAATGGTATTTTCTTCTATTCAAACACACTATTTGAAGCTGTAGGTATTCCAGAAAGCATGGCATTCCAGCAGACGCTCATTCTTACGGTATTCAAGATCGTAGGTGTCACCGCTGGTATCGTATTGGTCGACAAAGTTGGTCGTAAACGCATGCTTATGTACGGCGGTACGCTGATTTTCGTTTCTCTTGCAGTAGTCGCGACTGTGTTTACTGTTGCGCCAAAAGGTCCAAATGGTCCGGACATTAGTAATAACCCAATACTCGGTTTCCTCGCTGTTGCTGCGCTCTGCTGCTTCCTCCTCGGATTCACTTCTTCATGGGGTCCAATCTTCTCGGTTATGATGGGAGAAATGTTCCCGAATCAGATCCGTGGAAGCGCCATGTCGATGGCATCAGGTGCTGACTTCTTAGTGAACTTCGTTGTAGTTTTGCTCTTCCCATATGTTGTGAACTGGTCTCCAGCCGTAGCATACTGGATTTTCTTCGCATTCGGTGTTCTTGCTGTTATTTTCGCCAAGAAATATCTGCATGAAACTACGGGTAAGTCTTTGGAAGAAATGGGAGAGTAATCGAGTATCACGCATGCTGCAACTCGTAGCTATATAGATTTATGAAATTATACGGACTTTACAGTAATTGAAAAGGAGCGAGATGTCAGAAAATTCTCAACGTATTGTCCCTAAGAATGTACGCAACATAATTACTTTTATGACTGACCAGCATAGAATAGATACGCTTGGTTGTATGGGCAATCAATATGCGCAAACTCCACATATTGATAGTCTTGCTGAAGATGGATGTCTTTTTACCAAAGCATTTACCCCATCGGCAATTTGTACGCCAGCGCGTTCGTCAATGCTCACAGGAAAACTGCCATTTAAGCACCAGACTTTAGCAAATCCAGAATGGAATATTGCATACTCAACGGCAATCCCAGTAACCGATTGGACTTATACTCAAGCCTTACGTGATGCAGGATACAACGTTGGTATGGTTGGCAAATATCATTGCGGTACTAACTTACCAGATAAGTTTGGTGCAGATGATGATACCTTCTGGGGAGCTGAAAACCCTGTTGCTAATGAAGAATATGTAGCATGGTTGGAAGAGAATAACTTACCGCCAGTTAAAGCACACGATATTTGGAGAGGAAAGCTACCTGGCAACCGTGATGGGCATATTATTGCCGCGCGATTGGATCAGCCTGAAGAAGCAACCTTTGAGCGCTTCATTGCCGATAGGACAATTCAGCGACTCAAGCAATACGCTCAAGACTATAAGGAAACGGGTAAGCCGTTTAGCTTAGATGTGCATTTCTTCGGTCCACATCTACCGTACTTCCTCCCTGATGAATGGTTTGATCTAATTGATCCAAGTAAGATTACTCTTCCAAAGAGCTTTGGTGATACCTTAGTAGGAAAACCACCAGTTCAAGAGAATTATGCAGTATACTGGTCCACTTCATCATTTAATAATGAGCAGTGGAAGAAACTGATTGCTGTGTATTGGGGATATGTAGCCATGATCGATTTCGAAATCGGGCGCATTCTCGACGCGGCACGTGAACTCGGCTTAATGGATGATACAGCAATGTTCTTCTGTGCTGACCACGGCGAATTTACGGGTTCTCATCGTCTTAATGATAAAGGACCTGCAATGTATGATGATATATATCGTATCCCATTCATTGCGCGCATCCCGGGTCTTACAAAAGGTACAAAGTGCGATGAGTACGTGCAACTCATAGACTTAACCGCAACCTTTATGGAGATAGCTGGATTAGATCCAGATCAAGTCGAAGATGGTCGCTCTGTAGTCAACCTTGCAGCTGGTTTACCGGTTGATGATTGGAGAAAGAATATCGTTTGTGAGTTCCATGGTTTGCATTTTCCTATTCAGCAGCGTATGTTACGCACCGACGATTATAAGCTTGTTATCAACCATGAATCCATTAATGAGCTGTATGACCTTAAACAAGATCCGTCAGAAATGAATAATGTATATACGGCTCCGGCCTATGATTCAGTCAGACGAGATATGGCAAAAGAGTTATATAGCCAGCTCGCGCAACGAGGTGACAGATCGTTTGCGAAATGGATGGCGGCAATGACAGACTTTGATATCCCATTAAAGAACACAGCACGTTCCGATTGGGATGAAGTAGCTAAGTAACAATACATGATCATTCGGTAGCATTTGCTGTGGTATCGGCAGAGTGCTACCGAATGATCACTGACAATGCGAGCAGGAGTAACCTTGAACAACGCAATGCAGAAGCATAATGCAGGTACGGCAGTATGGGATATCGAGGAACAAAAAGTACCTATACAACCATTACAGCGTAGACAATTGCCATTCTCTGTTGTTGCCAAACCAACAGGTGCTGCTTGTAACCTTGATTGTCAGTACTGTTTCTTTCTTTCAAAAGAACTGCTCTATAATGCGCAGCGTCAACAAATGAGCGAAGCAACATTAGCAAAGTATGTTGCAGAATATTTAGCTGCAAGCCCGGACGGCGAAGTGACTATGCTATGGCAAGGTGGAGAGCCAACGCTGCGAGGTCTCGCTTTTTACCAAAAGCTCATTGAATTATGTGAACAGTACCGCCGAAAGAATCAGCATGTTGTACATGCAATGCAAACTAACGCCACACTTATAGATGATGAATGGGCAGCCTTTTTGAAACGCCATGACGTGCTTGTCGGAGTTTCTATGGATGGACCTGCGCAATACCATGATGCATACCGTCTTAACCGTGCGGGACGAGGTACGCATGATATGGTTGTGCGTGGCTGGAATATCTTGCAACAGGCAGGAGTTCGATGCAATATTTTATGCACGGTGCATCATGCCAATGAGCAGCATGGAGTTGAGGTCTATCAATATTTTCGAGATGAACTTGGAGCCGACTTCATGCAATTCATCCCCATTGTGGAACGCGTGGATCCAGCTCAGCTTGAGCGGGCAGAACACAATGGATGGCGTGCAACTGGTGATAAAAAAACTAGCCTGTTATATAAGCAGGCTGGAGATGCAGTAACATCTCGCTCAACTCGTCCTGCAGCATACGGACAGTTCCTATGCGATATCTTCGATGAATGGATAACGCATGATGTTGGACATGTGTATGTGCAGGATTTTGACGCAGCACTAGGCGCATTATTTAATCAATACACAGTATGCGTGCATGCGCCAGAATGTGGCAATAATTTTGCCCTCGAATTTAATGGTGACGTATATGCGTGCGATCATTGGGTAGAACCTGATTGGCTTGTGGGCAATGTTATGCAGGAGGATTTTTTTAATCTTGCACATAACGAAACGATGAGACGTTTTGCGACAAAGAAACGTGTTCAACTTACTGATCAGTGTCGAAAATGCCCGTTTTTACGGATGTGTAATGGGGGTTGTCCTAAAGATCGATTCGTTACTTCGAAAGATGGGCAACTGGGACAAAATTATTTATGCCCTGGCTATACGAAGTTTTATGGACATATTCGGCCTGATATTGTTGGCATGGCAAGATTATTGAGAGCTGGGAGCGCCCCTGCTGAAATTATGAAACCTCAGGTGCGCCAACAAGTACGTGCAAAATAGCTTGTGTCGTGCACCTAAGTTATGCAAGTATTTTTACGTTTTTTCATATTGCTTTCGGATTGAGATATAAGGCTGTATCCGCAACGCACTTTTAATCAAAAGGATAGGATGTGGGGAATTTAATACTGTCGATATTTGTTGGTTTAGGAGTTGGTATTGTCGTTGGAGCATTAGGTGCTGGGGGAGGCATACTCTCAGTACCAGTCCTTGTATATTTACTTGGACAAGAGCCGCATGCGGCATCTATGGGGTCATTGGTTATTGTTGGATTAACAGCGCTGGTATCCATAATCCCACGCCAGCGAGAAGGGCATATCCGATGGAGAGACGGGCTGATCTTCGGTCTGCTTTCGAGTATTGGTACAATTTGTGGCTCACGAATATCGGTGTATGTTCCTTCAGACATACTGATGATATTGTTTAGCATACTTCTTGCTGTGGTAGGCGTTCTGATGCTTAACAAAGCAGTCCGTGCTCGCCGTTTGGAGCGCGAGGATTTGGCACACGAGGAACAGGGTACCCAAAACGAAAAAAATGAGGGCAATGAGCAAAACTCTGTCCAAAAATCTGCGCAAAAAAACGAATATCTAGCTCGCGATCCAAATCATCGGAGTAAACAGAAAACTTCCAATGCAAAACAAAGCTTACTCTTACTAATGTTATGTTCTTCATTGACGGGCTTGCTCACTGGATTCTTTGGCGTTGGGGGTGGCTTTGCAGTTGTTCCTATGCTGGTTTTGGCTCTTGGTTTCTCAGTTAGAGAAGCTTCGTCAACATCTCTAATTGTGATGATTATTGCATCGGCTGTCGGGTTGATATCACGTGTTGATGCTCATATTCATGTCGATTGGATAGTTGTATTATCATTCGCCGCGGCGTCTATGCTGGGTGGACTTATTGGAGCGCCTACATCGCGCCATGTCAGAGAAAGTACACTAACTATGCTCTTTGGCATATTGTTGCTGGTTGTAGCAATAGGAACAGCAGCTTCCTCGATTCTAAGTTGAGAAAGAGTGATTTTTCAGCTGTGTCGTATGTATATCGCGATCAAGTTTTATTAAAGAATTAATGACAGTGCTATTCAGCAGCCAGTATGTTCATTAAAGTTCGTGCAAAAGAGCGGATGACGGGAGTCGAACCCGCCTCTACAGCTTGGGAAGCTGTCGTTCTACCGATGAACTACATCCGCACAAGTTCGCACAACTCGATAGTGTTGCAAAAGTGCAAGATATATAACATCACTCGCGCTAGTGCAAACCTATTTGCATGCATTGTGCAAAGCCTAGGTTATTGTAGCACAACCCCTTCACAGTAAATCAAATGGAAGGGGCTGTGTGTCAGTTCACTAGTCAATCATTAGTCAAGCGCTAGTCAATCACTAGCCAAACACTGATTACCCTTTAATCAAGTGCCACAACGCTACCTGGTGCAATACCAGCAGCGCGCATCTGATCGCGCATACCTATCAGTCGGGCAATGCGCTCCTCAGTAGGTGGGTGAGTGGAGAAAAGCCTGCTCAACCCCTGTGCAGAAAATGGATTAGCAATCATCAACGCGCTTGCACTTTGTGTACCAGCAGTTTGTGGCATAGGTACAGTATGCACTCCACGCTCAATCGCTTGTAATGCGCTCGCCAGCGCTTCTGGATCGCCGGTGAGCCTACTTCCATCTTCATCAGCGTCAAACTCGCGCGTTCGAGAAATTGCCATCTGAATCAGCGAGGCACCGATAGGAGCTAAAATGTAAGCGACTAGAATGCCAAGTGCATTACCGCCACGGTTACCTTCTTCGTCTCTGCTGGAGCTACCAAACCACATTAGTGAGTATCCTAAATACGTGATAATAGTAGACATTGCAGAAGCAATAGCGCCGGTTAAAATATCATGGTTATACACGTGCATAAGCTCGTGACCGAGCACACCGCGCAGTTCTCGCTCATTCAAAATCTGCAAAATACCTTGGGTGCAGCATACTGCTGCATGACGTTCATTGCGACCGGTTGCAAAGGCATTTGGGCTCATTGTTGGCGCGATATAGATGCGTGGCATTGGCTTGCCAGCGCGTGCAGAAAGTTCGCGCACAATGCGATACAGTGCAGGAGCTTCTTGCTCACTGACTTCGCGAGCTTGCATAGATGCAATAGCAAGTTTATCGCTAAACCAGTAACTGGCAAATGTGGTAACCAAGCCGATACCAATATAAATGCCGAGAGTATCAGTTCTGCCGCCTGTTAATCCCCAAATGAGCATAATAATAGCCCACATCACGGCAAATAACAGTGTGGTTTTCAAACCGTTAAAATGCCCTCGAACATGAAACTGCGTATTCATAGCAACCTACTTCAACATACGAACTACTGAGTAACTCAAATGCATTAGCCGTTATCCTTTGGCAAGAGTGCGCATCTGCTCCGGGTCTACAACCTTAATATGTTCACGCCCGACTTCTGCGCCACGTGCACGCTCAAAAGCATCTACTCGTTTCCAACCGGCAAAATCGATAGGTTGTACGCCACGTTCAGCGAGCAAGCTCATTGCCGCCTCTGGCTCAGGATGTACTGCTATACGCCCATGAGTTTCGCTTGCCGCCCAGTCTTGGAGCATATGATGTACCGTCTCTAAAGCATCGGATTTTGTAGAACCAATCAATCCCACAGGTCCACGCTTCGCCCATCCAGTGGCATACACGCCTGCAATAACCTCACCATCTGGGGCGGTGAGCACGCGACCAGTATCATTGCACAACGTGTACTTCTGCTCATCGTATGGAATGCCGGCAACTTGCGCAGGCTTGTAGCCAATTGCATGATATACCGCTTGCACAGGGTATTCCTCAAGCTCTCCAGTGCGGCTCATCTTGCCATGAGGATCCACTTCGGTGCGCTCTATGCGAATACCGCCAACATGACCATTACCGTCATCAAGAATTTCTACAGGATCCGTATAGAAGTGTATGAAATAGCGCTTGGTAGCAGGGTTACCTTCAAAATCAGTATCCCCATCATCTTCCATATCTTCTGCCATCTCTTTGATAACGAAAAGCTCTTCTACCATTTGACGTGTCAGCTTATCTTTGCCAGCAACTTCAATGGTTTCCTCATCTAAATCAAAATCCTCTTCATTGATAATGAGCTGCACGCCTGGGAGCTTTTCCATTTCGCGCAACTCTTGCACGCTGAATTTTGCTTGCGCTGGGCCTCTACGAATGAATAAATGCAGTTCGGTAGCAGGATTAGAAGCAATACCTTGATACACATTATCTGGAATATCAGTATGCAATAAATCGTCGGCATTGCGCATCAGCAATCGTGCAACATCCATAGCCACATTGCCGCCACCAATTACGGCAACAGATTGTGCACCAAATGGCCATTCGCGTGGTGCAGTGGGGTAGCCGTCGTACCATTCCACAAACTCGGCAGCGCCATAAACACCTTCTATCTCGCGCCCAGGAAGAGTAGTTGGTCTGTCCTCAACAGCGCCGGTGGCGAACAGCACGGCATCATAGCGTTCTTGCAGTTCATCAAGAGTAATGTCGCGTCCAAACTCCACATTGGCCATTAAATGAATATTTGGGTTATCAAGAGTTTTTTCTAACGCTCCCGCAATAAATTTGATAGCAGGATGGTCTGGTGCCACGCCATAACGCACTAAACCAAATGGCACTGGTAGTTTTTCATAAATATCAATACTCGCCTCAGTGCCAATGCCTAATGCTTCACCCTCTTCTTGTAGTTGACGAAGCAGAATATCAGACGCATACACACCTGCCGGGCCTGCACCTACTACAGCAACTCTCAAAGGACGCAATGGATTTGTTTGTGTTTCGCTCATACCTACCAGCCTAACGTATTACCACACCTTTGCACACAAGCCCACTGAAATTTATGCAACATAGCGTAATTTCAATGGGCTTATGATCATAGAACGGATTATAGAACGCTCATTGATTTCTTAGTCTCTATCGAGGACAGCAGTTAGTGCCCAGAGAATAGAAACTACATCAATAGCTTCCTGCATAAACGCGCCAATTACTACAGGAATGATATTAAATGCTGCTGCAATCATGCCGATAGTTGCTAGCCCAAGACCAATGCATACTGCCTGCAGCATAATGCGCTTGGTGCGGCGAGAAACTGCAATAGCGCGTGGTACTGCGGCAATATCATCATTCATAATCACTACTTGTGCTGATTCGGAAGCAGCAGTCGATGTGCCATCAGTCATTGCCATACCAATATCAGCTGCAGCGAGCACTGGCGCATCATTAACGCCGTCACCAACCATCATCGTAATAGAACGGGTGATTGGCTCACCAGTAAACTTGGCAATAAGCTTATCCCACCATGGTGTAGTCTCTGGCTGTGCTGCAGAAGCATCATGAATTACTTGAACTTTGCCCTCAGGGAAGAGGGAAGCGTGAATATCCGTAATACCGACTTCATCGGCAATAATCTGCGCTGAGGCAAGTTTGTCTCCAGTAACCATGGTAAGGCGCTGTACGCCGAGTTCGTGTAATTGTTCAAGGGCAGACTCGGCGTTGGCGCGTGGCACATCCTTAAGAACAATACGCGCCGCAAGTACGCCGTCAACAGCAACATAGGTTGCCATCTCATCTGGTGCAAGCTCGCCGAAATACTCTTTGCCGCTCGGGGTAGTCTGCGAATTGCTTGATGCATTTGTTGTTGCAGATGATGCCGCAGATACTGGGCTAGCAGTTTTTCGGAAACCATCTGCAGAATGTTGCTTGCCTAGTGCCGGCTGATTATTACTTTGCTCAGGTGAGGCAGGTGATGACGTTGTTGTATTTTGCTCAGACTGCGTTACAAAAGCAAATCTTCCCACGCGAATGGTGTGTCCGTTAACCTCGCCGCTAACACCTTTACCTGCGTCTTCAACAACGTTCTTCACCACAGGGTAAGCATGTTCATCACTCAACCACGCATCCTCGCCAGAAGCCACAGCGCCCGCCTGAGAAACGGCTTTACGCAGACCTTGCATTACTGCATTACCAGCTGTAGTAATACCTTTTGCCAGAATGTGCACAGAATAGGATTCAATAACGCCTGCATACATCAAAATATGGTCAGTATCAAGCTGCTGTGCTGGTCGTGTCTGACTTTGTGTCTGATCTGAGTTCTGCTGTATTTGCTGTTGCACTGCCTCTACGCGTACTACTTGTGGCTTCTTCACAGTTAAAGTACCGGTTTTATCAAAGAACACATGAGAAACTCGTCCCAAGTTTTCGAGCACATCCTGCGCTTTGATCAGAATACCAAGTTTTGCTAGACGACCGGTGCCTGCAATATAAGCTACAGGTGCAGCAATGAGCAGTGGGCAAGGGGTTGCAAGAACCAAAACTTGGGCGAAACGCTCTGGTACGCCGGAAATAATCCATGCTGCACAAGCAATAACGAACGACAGCACAGTAAATGGCACAGCAAGCAAGTCAGCAGTTTTCACTACGGCTGCGCGAGAATTTTGTGCAGAGTTAACCAATTCAATAATGCGCTGGTATTGCGAATCGCGAGCCAACTCTGTAGCACGCATTGTCAATGTGCTTGACCCATTAATAGCGCCAGACATTACACGTGCGCCAGCGTAAACTTCGCGCGGTACAGGCTCGCCATTGATATTAGACAAATCAAGTGTTGCCGAGCCGCTTAGCAATTTGCCGTCAACAGGAACTGTTTCTCCCGGCAGCACAATAATGACATCACCAAGTTGTACTTGATCAACAGGAACAGTAGTAAATGGTGTGCGCTCTGCTTGACGCGCAATGGTTTTCTCATGTTCGCTTACTGAGTCGCTGTCAGTGTCTGAATTGGCACCAGTTTGGACGTTGGCATTGTCGATGGTTGCGTGGCGCTCGATATGCGATTGCTGAGATCGGCTTGACCCTGCACTACTGCTTGCGTTATTTGCACTATTTGCATTACTTGCGTTACGACCAACTCCTGGCAATTGCGCCACATGTGCTGTCTGTGGAGCAGCATCAAGCAGGGCTGTGAGATTGCGCTCTGCTTTTGCTTGTGCATATGCTTCAATAGCGGCGCCTGAATATATCATCAACACCACAACCCAGCTTGCCCAATATTCTTGAACAGCAAGTGTGGAAAGAATAGCAACTACTGCCAAAATATCCACGCCCACATGACCGTGCCGAATGTCATCAATCATGCCTTTTAACGTGTCAATAACGGTGTAAATGACTAGTAGAATAACAATCCATTGCCCAAGACTTGGGTTGATATACCAAATAAAATGATCCCCCCAAGGGCGAGTATTCCACAGTAATGCTACAAAAATTGCAGAAAGAACAACAACTGGTAATTGAGGGACTAGACGGCAAATATCTATTGCACGGTCCATGAACTTTTTCATGGTACTCCTTACGCTTAATGTACGGGCAATCGACGCGTTAAGAATTCCTGCCAGCTGGGTAGTGACCACAGCTTCAACCCATACGTCCCAAAGTATGAGCTGCAAGCATTCATCAATGCGCCAAAAGCGCTGTATTCACGCCTTGTTAACCCATCCCACGTTGCGCTTGATTAGAAAACTTTAAGAAGTTTGAAACTTCAAAATCTGCGCAATGTGTGATACACGGCGTAAAGAATCGATATTCAGTTATTGCTTGCGACAATACCGTGTAGTGAAGAAAAAAGCAAGCTCTACTGCGCGTTATGTACAGTAGAGCTTAATTTAATCGATGAACTTATATGGCGTATGGTGATTCCGCGTCACTCGACATTACCAACCGAAGCCAAACGGATCGAATGGATCAAGGGATTTTCCGGAACCATTATCGGAGTTACCGTTATTGGAGTTACCTTGTGAATCCCCATTATTGCCGTTGGAGCCGTTGCTGTCGTTGTTGCCCTGCATTCTTCTACTGGAATTATCTTGACGGTTTGTGCCATTAACGGCCTCCTCGGCTTGGTCAAGTGTGACTTGCACATCCATGGACTTACCATCGCGGACAACAGTCAGGGTCACAGTTTCGCCCATAGAGCTTGCGCGCACGTAACCCAGTAGGGAAGCAACAGAGTTTACAGCTTTGCCGTTGTAGCCGATAATCACATCATTTGCCTTCAATCCAGCCTTTGCTGCTGGACTACCTTCAACTACGCCATTGCTGGCGCTTTGTGAACTGGTGATTTTTGCGCCAGTACGGGTTGCGCCATCAACCTCAGCAGAGCCAGAAGTTACTGTTACGCCAAGAGCAACATGCTGTACTTTGCCATTCTTTTCAATCTCTGTAGCTACACGCTTGACTAAATTAGATGGGATAGCAAAACCGATACCAATAGAGCCTGCTTCGCTACTAGAAGATGCACTTGAGGCTGTTGCAATAGAAGAGTTGATGCCAATAACCTGTCCTGCGGCGTTAAATGTTGGACCGCCAGAGTTACCAGGGTTGATTGCAGCGTCAATTTGAACAGCGTTAGTAACAATCTGATTATTTTGCTCATCCATTACGGTGACAGGGCGGTTCAATGCAGACACAATACCTGTTGTTGCAGTGTTTTCATAGCCTAACGGATTGCCGATAGCCATGATATTTTCGCCGACTGCCAGCTTGTCTGAATCAGCAAAGGTTACTGGAGTTAAATCTGATGGAGCGTTCTTAATTTTAATAACTGCCAAATCAGTAGTGACATCTGTTCCTACAAGTTCAGCTTCATATACTTGGCCGTTGGACAGTGTTACCTGGATTTGCTTAGCACCGGTTACTACGTGGTTGTTAGTAACAACATCGCCATCTTTAGAAATGATTGCGCCGGAACCTTTAGCAATACCAGACTGACCATTTTGCTCAACTTCAGTTTGAATGGCAACTACAGAGCTGGACACGTTCTTTGCAACTTGCTGCCAATCAGGCGCTTGCCCAGAAACAGCCTGAGCAGTACCACTACCGCCGGTATTGGAAGTTATTGAGGTTGAGCCTGTGGAATGCAACTGCACCCAGCCATTGTTGATAGCGGCCATGCCAAGACCCAAGCACATAGCAACGGAAACGATCACCGTAATAATGCCGGTGGTTACTGCAACGGCAATAGTATTTGGCTGTCGGCGTTGCTGCTGTCCATCTGGCTGACCATCAGGAGCAGTTCGTGTAGTGGTAAACTGCTGTGTTTGTTGTGCTTGCTGAGTCTGTGCCTGTGCTTGTGGATCGTTTGCGGCAGCTTCATCTGATGAAGTTCCTGCATACGAGTACTGCTGCTGACCCCAGTATGGCTGGTTTGCCTGCTGGCTGGCATACTGACCCTGCTGATTGGCATCCTGTGACTGACCATACTGCTGCCCGTATTGGCTGGCATATGGCGATTGTGAGGTACTATACTGGTTGCCATACTGTCCTACGCCATACTGATTGTTGGACTGTGAAGGCTGCGAAGGCTGCGAAGTAGCATACTGACCAAACTGAGGCGTTGCGTACTGCTGTGTTTGGGTATCGCTGCTTGCGCTAGATTCAGCGTCGTATGTTGCACCATAAGCACCATACTCAGGAGCAGGCGTGTATGCTGTCTGTGCCTGCGTGTTTTCTACAGTAGCAAGGGGTTCAGTGGCTTCTTGCTGGTCAACCTGTGCGGTGTTTTGCTGCGTATCGCTTTGTTGAGTATCTACTGAATATGCAGCACTTGAATATGCAGCACTGGCGACGTTTGTGTCGTTCACGTTATCCGTGTTGTCTGCGTATTCAGCAGTGCTCTGCAATGGTGCATCTTGTTCAGAAGATGCTTGTTCAGCAGAAGTGTTTACTGATTCTGACGTTTGATTAGTAGCGTCTGACTGTGGCACTTGTTGCTGTGCGTCTTTTGGCTCAAATTCTTCAGCCATGGTTTCCTCCCTTATTTCCTGCTCTAAGTGTAACGGGGTGGGTTCACTGGCAGGTGCTTTTTGCTCGTTTTATTCTTCTTTTTCACGTTCGCTAGCTAATTATGAGTAAAGTATTCTTTTCTGGAAGTTTTCTGAATGTTTGTTGAAAGCCGCTTTTGAATTATCGAAGAGTTATCTCAAGTTTTATTTAAGGGAAGTTGGGTGTGAACCGTGCAGTATAGTTATTCACTATGAGTGAAGCACAAAATGAGCAGCAAGGTGCGCAGCAGCGGACCAAAATGAGTTGGGCAGAGCGCAAACGACAGGCAAAAATACAACGTCAAAAGCAAGAAGAAAAATTACAACGCAAACTTGCCAAGCAGCGTGAGCTATTACATAAACAATCTCCGTTGATTGCTGATTCATTGCCGCAAGGGTTGCATGATTTTGCTACACCACGAGGCATGCAAGAAGGCAAGCCGGGAGATAGGTCAGCATTTAGTTTCGAGGTGCATACCAGGTTACAGGCAACGGCTGATGGTCTAGGTAAAGATGGTGCTCGGCATGGTAGAACGGGCGTTATTCATACGCCGCATGGCGACATTCACACGCCAGCCTTCGTTCCTGTAGCTACTCAGGCGACAATGAAAGCTGTATTGCCTGAGCAAATGCGCGATATGGGAGCGCAGTGCTTACTGGCTAATGCATTCCACTTGTATGAACGACCTGGGGATGAAATTCTTGATGCTGCCGGCGGTTTGAGTAGGTTTATGAATTGGGATGGTCCTACTTTTACTGATTCTGGCGGATTTCAAGTGTTGTCGCTTGGTGCTGGTTTTAAGAAAACATTAGCAATGGATGTCAGTGGTTTGCAGTCTGATGATGTGATTGCTGATGGCAAAGAACGCCATGCGTTTGTAGATGAGGATGGTGTGACGTTTAAATCACCGCTCAATGGTTCGATGCATCGTTTTAGTGCAGAAATTTCCATGGGTATTCAACATCGGATTGGCGCTGACATTATGTTTGCGTTCGATGAGCTAACTACGCTGATGAATACGCGGCAGTATCAGGAAGAATCTGTAGAGCGCACGTACCGTTGGGCGCAGCGTTGTGTGGCTGAGCACCAGCGGCTGACGCAAGAGCGGGTGGGTAAGCCTTATCAAGCACTGTTTGGTGTAGTACAAGGTGCTAATTATGAGGATTTGCGCCGCCATGCTGCCCAGCAGATTGCATCCCTTGATTTCGATGGCGTGGGCATTGGTGGGGCTATTGAAAAGCGACTGCTTGGGCAAATTTGCGCGTGGATTTGCGATGTGATGCCAGAGAGTAGACCACGACATGTGCTTGGTATTGCTGCTGTTGATGATATTTTTGCTGGTGTCGAAAATGGCGGTGATACGTTTGACTGTGTAGCACCTGCCAGGACTGCGCGCAATGGTGCTATTTATACGCGCGATGGACGTTGGAATGTGCTGCGCACTGCGTTGAAGCGAGATTTTAGACCATTGGAAGAAGGTTGTGATTGCTACACGTGCCAGCATTATTCTCGCGCCTACATTCATCACTTGCTGCGATCTCGAGAAATGACCGGTAGTACGCTTGCCACAATTCACAATGAGCGCTTCTTTATTCGTTTGCTTGACGATATTCGTGCTTCAATTGATGGTGGATACTTCGATGAGTTTAAGCGAGAAACGCTGGCGCGATTCTATGCCAATGGGTCGAAAGGCTAGGTATATACTGCATGAGTGACATGCCGTAGGTTGCTCATTATTTGGCACATTGCGTGAGGGATAGTCGGGTAGTGAGCAGCCAGGCAAGAGGCAGTTTGCAGTGTGTAGCTGTGCATGTGCAAGCGGACATCGGTGTGTAGCGGAGTTTCAATGGGGAAGGAACACGATCAAATGGATCTGCTTCAAATGAGTCTGATGGAAGCAATGCAGCAGCGTCATGCTGTGCGTGCATATACAGATCAGCCAGTTGATAATTCCGTTTGCCAATCGTTACAGTCCTTGATTGATGATTTGAATGCGCAGTCTGGTTTGCACATGCAAATGGCGTGTGGTGTAGATGATGCGTTTTTAGGTCTGCCCACACATTATGGCAGGTTTACTGGGGTGCATAATGCTATTGCGTTAATCGGTAAACCTAAGGTAAGTGCGGTTGATACTACAAGTCAGTCGCCGGCAGTAAATGGAGGCTCTACGCGCTCTACGCAAGGCTGGGATAAAAGTAATGCTCAAGATATTGCGGCAACAGACCCTGCAGAAATTGCATTACAAGAGACCGTAGGATATTACGGTGAGCGCGTAGTGTTGCATGCCGTACAGCTTGGTTTAGCTACTTCATGGGCTGTGCTTGATAATGCGCATGCTGTGAGCAATCCTTGGTGGCAGGCGCAAGCAGACGAGCAAGTAATTTGGTTTATTGCTTTTGGCTATCCAGCTCGCGTGCTGACGCGCAGGCGCACCAAACCGATAGAAGAGCTATGTCAGTTGCCGCAGGGGATGAGTATTGAGGATGCGCCACAGTGGTTTTTGCAAGGAATACATGCCGCTATGGTTGCGCCAACATCGCTCAGTCAGCAGCCGTTTAAGTTTATTTTGCATGCGGATGAAACGGTGAGTGCGCAGGCGACTGAGGGATTATTTGCACATGTTGGTTTGGGATGCGCAGTATGTCATTTTGAAATTGCATCTGGCGTCACTCCGGCAACTGCTCTGAATGCGTAATCGTAAGTCCTGTAGTTCTATATTCTGTTGTGCAGTTTCTGTGCGACACGCTTGGACTGCAAGTTGCGCGTGTAGTTTGCTTAGTGGTATGGTGTACTTTTGTCTGCATGATTGCTTGAATTAAAGCAAGTGATTGCAGAATGCGAATGTGGCGGAATGGTAGACGCGCTGTCTTCAGGTGGCAGTGAGTGTATGCTCGTGGGGGTTCAAGTCCCCCCATTCGCACTCATTTTTAGGGCTGAAATCGTTGGGGTTTCGCCCTTTTTGTATTTTGACAATAAATTCTGATCGCAGGGCGATCCAAGCAATTACTTCACTTCGATAGGACGACTTGTATCGTCTAACCCTTGGTGTGTAAGACTACAATCAGCGAGCCAATAAATGATTTGTGGGTCGTTGCGCATGTACCATGATGCAAGCAGAGTATTAAAAGTGGTTTTATCTGCGTCGATAATTGCTGCATTGCGTATTGCTCTAGGAGTGGTGTAGTCACTGATAAGTGTTTGAATATGTTCCTTTTGAGGGATTGGTGGGAAGTAGTCTCCGAACTGGGTATGTACAAGAATATTGGCTGCTGTCCGGAGTTTGCCTGGCTCAAGTGTAGCGATTCGCGTCATATGTGCGTTAATTTGCTGAATAAATTCAACAGAAATGCCTTGCGAATAATCATAGTGTAATGTCCATGTAGCAGCATCGCGTAAATTTTGAAGGAGTGCATAATCTTGTTTTGAGCCGAGAACAGTAGGGTTATGCGTGCGTAGAAACTCTTCGGTTGCGATATAGCGTACTCCGAATTTTTTTATAATTTTAATATTTTCGGAGTAGCGAAAAAAATTAAAGTTAAAATCTGTTGGAAAATAGCCAAAATTTACAAAATATATTATGCTTCGAAAAGCAAATATTATTGGTATTTTCGGAGTGCGGAGGATGGAGGCTATCGTAGCAGCGATACGGGTAGAGCGTTTGAAAACCTTGTGTATTGGCATCTTCGCTATCTAGGTTTTTCTGTTCATGTTGGCACTCTGTATGGCAAAGAAGTTGATTTTGTTTGTGAAAAAGCTGGGCAGCGCGTTTATGTGTAGGTGACAGAGTCCATGCTGGAAGAATCTACCAAAACAAGAGAAATTGCTCCGCTACAGTCAATTAGAGATGGCTTTCCAAAAATTATTATTGTTCGGCAAGGCAATTATACTACTGATATTGATGGAATTCGAATAATTCATGCCGCCAATTTTTTACTTGACGCTAATTCTCTGCGCTGAATTTTGAATGCGATATAGGGCTCTGTTCTAGGTTCACAGTTTCTAGATGATTAAACAATATTGAAGATATGCCTTTACTAAGCAAGATTGAAAAAGTTATCTCTTGCACTGAGCATTATCGGTAAAACAAGGCTAGAAAAATTTCGCATTCTTTACAAAATCCAGGCTACGTGTGAACACCATTGTGAATTGCTCTGAGCATAGTCAGAATTACCAATATTATCGTTTGGGAGCAGCG
>NZ_BMDH01000003.1 GCF_014635685.1 Galliscardovia ingluviei | reverse complement strand
CCATTCCGAACCTGGAAGCCAAGACCCGGCACGGCGATGGTACTGCACTCGGTAGGGTGTGGGAGAGTAGCACACCGCCACGGTTATTAATCTTAAAATAGGGAGGAAACCAAAGGTTTCCTCCCTATTGCTATATGTAGACTTATTCGATCAACCACGTTATAGCTCTCAACCTCACATTTCAACTATACTCAAACACAACCCTGCATAGTTAAATGAGTACTCAGTATAGGATTATGCTTATGAAAAACATATATTTTGACTGTGATTTAGGTGCCGATGATGCCCTAGCTCTTGCCTATCTATTAGCTTCTCCAAATATTAATCTTCTTGGTGTTGGATCTGTGTGCGGTAATACCAGCGCAGATCAAGCAGCTAAAAACACATTAGATCTACTTGATTTAGGAGGATATACGAATATCCCTGTAGCTGTAGGAGAGCAAGATTTCAGAGTTAACACCTTTGACGATAGTGTTAAACACATACACGGCGATAATGGCGTAGGCAATATCGAATTACCCCATACTTCACGCACTCCCGTCAAGGAAGACGCAAAAGACATGCTTCTGCGTCTTTCACACGAATATGCTGGTACACTGCATGTTCTAGCTATCGGACCGTTGACGAATCTTGCAGCGGCACTAGAAAGCGACCCTACACTTCCTTCACGCATTGCATCAGTGACGATTATGGGCGGTGCAGCCATGGTACCAGGCAATATCAGCGCTGTAGCAGAGGCTAATATCGGAAACGACCCAGAAGCTGCCCGCATAGTTTTTGAAGCATCTTGGCCAATAACTGTTGCGCCGCTTGACGTTACGATGGCGAATACTTTTGAAGAAGAACACCGTCATGCATTGTTGCACAGTACAAACCCAGTGGCGCAAGCAGTAGGACAAATTTTAGACTTTTATTTTGATTTCTATACCACAGAATACGGCAGACGGTGCAGCGCAGTACACGATCCTATTGCAGCAGCATTATGTGCAGAAGGTATTACAACTGACATTGCGCCATGCGCGCCCGTGACTGTTGATGATACACAAGGGCCGGGTAGAGGTCAGCTCATCTGCGATTTGCGCGGTCAGCGAGTAGGATGGCATGATATTGACGGCGCACATGTGCGAGTGGTATTGCACACTGCTTGTGATGTAGCACAACATTTAGTTGATGTGATTACTGCATAAATGAGAAACTAGTACAGCTCACTACTGAATCGGGCTAGCGGCTACCGACATCTACGAGCTTTTCTCTACTGCAGATACGTTAAGCAACTAGCCCGATACACTACTCTATAGTTGAACGATAGCTATAACGTCCGGCTTATCTATTCAGCTGGAAGCCCTGTGCAGCTGCTGGAGTAGTAATATTTTTCTTGGAAAGATCCTTCTGAGCATTCTTGACTACCTGATCGCTAAACGCTGCAACTGGACGATCAGCATGACGCAAATCATAATATTGGTGTACTCGCTTATCAAAATCAGCTAAATTCTCATTAAGCTGCTGCGTGAACTGAGTATCATCAGCCTCTGGATAATGGTTCTCAAAGAACTGCATAGACTGAGACATACGTGGCTTAATCATAGGTTCTTGAGCAGGCTTGCCAATGGCTAAACCAAGTACTGGGAATGTATACTTTGGCAGGTGTAGAATTTCAATGAGCTTATCAATATTGTTAAGAATAGATCCCAAGTATACGCAGCCAAGACCTAGGGAATTTGCAGCAGTCTCCATAGCATGCATGGCTAGAATTACATCATTATGTGCCTGAACAAAACGATAGCTACTTGTAAAAGACACGGTATCTTCGGTAAATTCAGCATCGTGAGACTGTGCAATCTGCATATTGCGATGTTCGTCTGCTACAAAAACATACAGTAGAGGAGCCTGAGCAATATACGGTTGGTTGCCAATTTCTGCCAGCTGTGCAGCAACATTTGGGTCAGTAATACGAATCGCAGACCAATCATTAAGAAATTCGCTAGTTGGAGCATGCTGGGCGACAGACTGCAATGTTTCAATCACATCATCTGGGATCGGCTCATCCGCCCACTGACGGATAGAGCGTCGTTCGAGAAGCGTAGTAATAGTACTATTTTGTAAGGTATATTCACTCATAATCATATTGTGTCACTATGTACTAACTGACGGCTTATATGATGCGCAAAATATACATGCGGTGAAATTATTTGCGGCGCTGTTGCAGTCGTTTAATAACGGCACGGGAGCTTTTATCAGAAAGCTGTGTAACGATTGCAACAAAAGCAGCAGAGCAGGCAGCAAACAGTAGCTCCATAAGCAGACTGTTACGCTCAACGTTTGCAGTTTCAGCACTTCGGTGGCTCTTTTTCGGTGTGCCAGGACCTAGATTCCATAGTTTGCCAAATACTTTACCTGCAACCATGCCTGCAAGACTTGGCACAGCCATGCCAATCAGCTTATCGAGTGCGGTATCAGGATCAGCAGTTCTTGATGCACGCAGCTGTGTTACTCGTTCATCTACTGCATTGAGCTTGTCCACAATATCTTGTGCTTGAGGACTGATTGAAGAATCACTGCTAGTTTTATGCTGAACATGCAGTGTAGTACTAGCATCAGTATACGTGCCAGCATCATCGGGTAACGTAGATTTGCCTAATATCAGTTGCTCTGCCGCAGTTGCAGGTGTTGTCTGTGTGCTAGTGACTCGAGCTTTTCGTGCATGCTTTGGCTGGGATCCTTTACTCATGCTTCTATCATAGTCGATATTGCGAATTCTTATTTAACTGCTTTAACTTTGATAGTTATTCTTCTATTGTGCGGATTTGAAGGATATAACAGAATATACATATATACTTTCCTATAGTTGTGTTCCTCCGCAATACCAACCATCGATAATTGCAATCGATTGATTTTTCCATATTGTGAACATAGAAAATAGACTTATGACACATATTTTCAGTCAAAAATACTTGTATATTTGTTTAGTTTTGTTTACTTTCGGTGTTTTGTGAGCGCTCTCAATTGGAAACGGTTGCAAAAAGTGCAACTTTAATATAGGCAATTTGCAATCGCTTAACATAACATACCTGAATAAAAATGTTGAAATATCAACAAAATGGAAGTGAATAATCCTCTATTTAGTTGAAAAATACAGTATATTGCAAATTAGTAGTATGAATTTTCACCAGAGAAAAAATTTTTTGAAAAAACACTGACATCGTTTGCATAAAATCATTTTTTGTTGTTTAATAGAGGTATCGAATTCGCGAGGGTGCGTACACACTCCTCGCAAGTCGTGGAATGTAGAGAAAGGTTCGACGATGAATCGTACTATTAAGTCCGCAATCGGCATGATTGCTATTGCAGCAATGTCATTGGGTACGCTCGCAGCATGCGGTGGTTCAAGCGACAGCGGTAGCGCAGATGGAAAAGGTAAGGTATACTACCTGAACTTCAAGCCAGAATCAGCAGACCAGTGGGTAGCGCTTGCTAAGGAATACACCAAGGAAAAGGGTGTAGAAGTTAAGGTGCAGACTGCTGCTTCCAATACTTATGAGCAGACTTTGAAGTCAGAAATTGCAAAGACTGACGCTCCAACACTCTTCCAGATTAACGGTCCAGTTGGCTACCAGAATTGGAAGAAGTACACTGCCGACATGTCCAACACTGAAGTGTACAAGCAGTTGACCAGCGAAGACTTGGCTCTTAAGGATGGCAACAAGGTAGTTGGCGTGCCATATGCTATGGAAACCTATGGCTTGATTTACAACAAGCCACTGCTTGAGAAGTACTTCGCACTGCCAGACGCAGCTGTAAAGTCTGTGGACGAAATCAACTCCTTCAAGAAGCTCAAGGAAGTTGCAGACGGTATTCAGGAACACAAGACAGATCTTGGTGTTGAAGGCGCATTCACCTCTGCTGGTTTCGATTCCAGCTCTGACTGGCGCTTCAAGACTCACCTTGCAAACCTCCCACTCTACTACGAGTTCACCAAGGATAAGGTAACTGAGCAGCCAGCAACCATCAAGGGCACTTACCTGCCTCAGTACAAGCAAATCTTCGACCTGTACTTGAAGGATTCCACCACTGAACCAACTCAGCTCAGCTCCAAGACTGGCGATGACGCAACTTCTGAGTTCGCACTTGGCAAGGCTGTGTTCTACCAGAATGGTACTTGGGCTTGGTCTGATTTGCAGAAGGCTGGCATGACTGCTGATCAAGTTGGCATGCTCCCAATCTACATCGGCGCTCCTGGCGAAGAGAAGCAGGGTCTTGCAACCGGTTCTGAGAACTACTGGTGCATCAACGAGAAGGCTTCTGACGCTGATAAGAAGGCAACCGAAGACTTCTTGGCTTGGGTCATCACTTCCGATCAGGGTAAGAAGGCTCTGTCTAGCGAAATGGGTCTGACTACCCCATTCAAGACTTTCTCCGACATTAAGAGCGATAACCCATTGACTCAGGCAGCTGTTGCTGACAGCCAGTCCGGCAAGACTCCAGTAAGCTGGAACTTCACCATGATGCCATCTGAGAACTGGAAGAACAACCTCGGTAATGCTCTTCTTGAGTACGCTCAGGGCACTGGTAACTGGGATGCTGTAAAGACTGCATTCGTGGACGGTTGGAAGACTGAATACGAGCAGACTCACTAAATCCTAGTGATTGCAAACTGATAACTTAATATGGTGAGTGGGTTGCAGCTCTTGAATTGTGACCCACTCACTCCAAAACTTCTACGTTATTCCTCCTCTCCGTAACGTAGCATAACTTAACTCTTCATGATTTACTCCTTCATTGTTCCTCCAAATTGAATATGATTCGGTTCATGGAATCGATTGCTGCCGCTGATGTGACTCTCCTGCATATCAGCGGCTTTTTTTGGATCTTCACATAACAATGCATAATCTGACGAGCAAATATGACCGCATATCGTTCATGTTTTTATACAGAGCATATATAAGTGATTATGCTGACGTAAATTATGTAAGTTTAGTGAGTGCAGCAGGTAGCGCAGTAATCTTTGCTCAGAACTATGGTCATCGTAAAGGCGCAAAAGGACAGCCCAAGTAGCCTGTATTAGGTTGCTTGGGCTTTTATGTGTCTGTGTATTGATATTTATGCAGTTATGAATGAGAAGCAGTCAGATACTGCAATGGCATATTGCTAATACATTAGTTATTTACGCAAATTAATAGCGCAAATTTTTAACGCATTGGTCGGCTTGTGCTGGAACGTACTACAAGTTGTGCATCACAGGTAATAAAGAGCTGCTCTGGGGTGCGTCCTTCAATCAAGTCAAGGGCAATGCGTGCTGCTTGTTGTGCCATACCGACCGGATCTTGGCGAATAGTTGTGAGTGAAATATCGTCAGTGTAGAAGCTGTCATCATAGCCAATCAGTGACACGTCATGAGGTACAGAAAGCCCATTGCGCTCAAGCTGAAAGAGTAATGGCACAGCGATACCGTCTTCTTGGCAAGCGATTGCAGTTGGCATTTGTGGCAAACTCATCAACTGAGTGATCACATCGCCGATTTGATAGTGACCGTTTGCATCGACTTTGCATACTAAAATCTGAGGCTCAACTTGGGCTTGCTTGCAGGCGGCAGTAAACGCTTGCAAACGCCCTCCAACAGAGAATGACAGTGAAACCTCGCGGTCGGTGCTGATATAGGCTATAGAACGATGTCCGAGAGTAAGTAAATGCTTGGCGGCAATACTTGATCCCTGCACATCGTTAATGCTTACGGATGCACTAAAACCGCGCTCTTGGGCGTTTGGAGAGTTAATACCGATAATTGGCACTCCAACCGTCGCCAGCTGTTGAATTTCCTGCTGATCAATGTCGAACGACACCACAATAACTGCGTCAGCATTGCGGCGTACCGGCAGCATTTCAAAGAACTCTTTGCGTTCTTCAATGCTGGAGACTGGGAAAACGGAAACATCATAGCCTTCTGCATGGAGGACATCGTTCAAACCTTCAAGTACTGATGCGGTAAACCAAAGGCGGATATGCCCACTCATCAGGACTGCGATGCGTAGAGATTTTCCTGATTTCAATGCCACTGCAGATCGGGAAACGGAGAAATTTAATTGATTGGCGACTTCTAGTACACGCTTGCGGGTAGTAGAAGAAACAAGGTCTGGACGTGTGAAGGACCTAGAAACTGTGGAAATAGACACTCCTGCTGCTTGTGCCACATCTTGAATACTGCTAGTCATACTATCCCTTTTCTATACACAATGCGTGTCATGGCAGACATAGCAACGATGCATATATCTGCATATATCAATGACCATGATTTGCAAACCCTACCACTAGGATACACGATTTTTTGTACAAAAGTATGGATTTGCAGTGTTTTGCAAACGATTGGTCTACAAACGTTTGCAGATACCTCATTATAGCAGATTTTTTCGGAAAAACATTGGAAAATATGACACTGAGTGTTGCAAAAAAAAATTGCAAAACACAAGTATTCCATTTTTTATGACAACGTTTGACATTTATTGCAAACTGAACTAGCATATTGCATTAGCGTTGGATGCATGGTGCATTCAATAAAGAAGAGACCTAATCGCGGTGCAACACGAGGTTGTGGGGCAAACCAACGAAGGGAGCGGGTGGTGCTTCATGATTAGCATGGCAGGAAAAGCAATACGCCGGTGGTGGGCGTTATTCTCACTGCCGACATTTCTTGCGTTCATAATTGGCTTTGTCGTGCCATTTATTATGGGCGTATATTTGAGCTTCTGTGAGTTCACAACAGTAACAGATGGCGAATGGGTAGGATTGAAGAACTACACCAAGGCGCTTCATGATAAAGAGTTTGTGCACGCACTCGGCTTCTCAACAGCGTTTACCATTGTGACAACGATTGTAATCAATGTCGCAGCCTTTGCTATTGCATATATGCTTACGAAGGCTATTAAAGGTTCAACAATTTACCGCTCGGTATTCTTTATGCCAAACCTTATCGGCGGCATTATTCTAGGCTATATCTGGTTGCTGCTGCTGAATGGTATTTTGGCTCACTGGTCTCGCGCATTGACCTACTCAGCTACCTACGGTTTCTGGGGTCTGGTTATTTTGGTGTGCTGGCAGCAAATCGGTTATATGATGATTATTTATATTGCTGGTATGCAAGCGTTGCCAACAGACGTGCTCGAGGCAGCACAAATGGACGGCGCAACCGGCACGCAAACGATGTTCAAGATTATTATTCCTTTGATGATGCCTTCTATTACCGTTTGCTCATTCCTTACTGTAACTAACGGATTCAAGCTGTATGACCAGAACTTGGCGTTGACTAATGGTGCTCCAAGTAACATGTCTGAAGGCTTGGCAATGAATATTACTCGTACATTCTACGGACGCATGGGCTTTGAGGGCGTCGGTCAGGCTAAAGCTGTGCTGTTCTTCATTTTGGTAGCGGTGATTGCGCTGATTCAAAATAAGCTCACCACAAGCAAGGAGGTGGCAGCATAATGGGCGATAAGGTAAAGCACAGTGGTTTATGGAGCACGCTTTTTGCTGTAATTTCACTGGCATGGGTATTCCCAATTGTGCTGGTGCTCATCAACTCCTTCAAATCAAAAACCTATATTTCTGCTAACACCTTCTCTCTGCCAGTAGGCAAAGCATTCGTTGGTTTGGATAACTACACTCGTGGTATTGAAACGACAAAGTTCTTTGCAAGTTTCGGCTGGACCCTGCTGATTACTGTCGGCTCTGTAGTGCTGATTTTGCTGTGCACTTCAATGTGTGCTTGGTGGATTGTTCGCGTGAATAATTGGGCAGCAAAAGCATTGTATGTGATGTTCCTGTTCAATATGATTGTGCCATTCCAGATGGTAATGTTCACGCTTTCTAAGCTCGCTGATATGTTAAAGCTCAATACGCCATGGGGTTTGTGCATTGTGTACTTGGGCTTCGGTGCTGGCTTGGCAGTGTTTATTTTCACTGGCGTTATCAAGGGTATTCCTGCCGAGCTAGAAGAATCTGCAATGATTGATGGTGCTTCTGTACCACGTATTTTCTTCCAGATTGTGGTTCCAATTATGAAGCCATCTATTGTTTCTGTAGCAATTTTGGAAGCTATGTGGATCTGGAACGACTACCTGCTGCCATACTTAACTCTTGATTTGAGTAAGTATAAGACCATTTCTGTAGCTGTGCAGTATTTGAAGGGCGGCTATGGTTCGGTTGATATGGGCGCTATGATGGCGTGCTTGGTGCTGGCAATTATTCCAATTATCGTGTTCTACATGATCTGCCAGAAGTACATCGTCAAAGGTGTAATGGCTGGGGCTGTTAAGGGTTAAAGCCCTTGGCTGGACAGTCCGGTGGACTGTCCAGAGGCTCATGCTGAGCAAACTATGTTTGCGAAGTAATGTTGGGGCTGCGTATGCAGTCGATAATGGTCGGAGGGGGCTGTTAAGGGTTAAAAACCCTTATATTGACAATCCAGTGGATTGTCAATAAGCCCCAGCCGAGCAAGCCATGCTTGTGAGGTAAGTGTGTGGTCTGCGTAAGCAGTCAGAAATGGCTGGCCGTCAAGGACTAACCAGTCAAAAAATAATTTCAGATGAAATAAATACAGTGCTATCTGTCTCGCGCTTTGCTAACTTGCATTTGCGTGTGGCAGGTAGCATTTTGTATATGTTGTATATGTGCTAAATTTTTTTGTTTTACTATTTTTTTAATTTTGATCCCTGATTTGCCCTCTTAAATGGTCAATTTATGGAAACTATGGTGTTCTTGGAATATATATGAATTATTAAAGTGTACACTACACTCATATAAGGGCATTACTGATGCTCGATATTGATAGTGAAGTCTGATGGAAGAAGTGATATGGATTCGCAGAAACTACTTCTTCGGTTGGCTGTAATGCTTTGCTTTGCCGGGGGAGCTGTAGGCTTTGCCATAAAGCAGCAATATGTTTCGGCAATATTATTTGCTATTGTAGCTTTGGTTTTTCTTTATTCTGCATGGCAGAGTTATAAAAAATCTAGCGAAAACAGAAATAGTAGCGAGAGTAAGAAGCGCTAATGGATGGTGGCGGGATAGACTATAGTAAAACCAATATCACCAGAGAAAATATCAGTGATTGTGCTGATATACTATTACAGCTTCAATCGTTTTCATGCTGGTATAACAAACAACGACCCATTATTAAACAAGGCAATCTGCTCTTTGAAAATGGTTGTGCCACCGGCATTCTTGGAAAAAATGGTGCTGGTAAAACGACGCTGTTTAATGCTATTGCAGGGATACTAAATGGAGTCTCTTATGAGAAGTGTGTGTATTTAGGTGATTCCATTACTCTAAATTCTGTGGACTTTAAGCAATGTCGCATACTATCGTTTGCAGAAGATCATAGTTTCCCGACTTGGAATCTTGAATACTATATCAGTTTTATGAGTAGTGCGTACCGAGTGAAGTTGAAACCTGCATTAGTACATGAGCTTATTGACGGGTTCCAAGTCGGGCGTTATGTGCACGCGCCATTTCATGAGCTATCAAGTGGCAATAGGAAGAAATGCAACCTTATCGCAGCTTTTGCTTTACAGCGTCCTTTACTTATTCTTGATGAATCAACAGATTTCTTGGATTTTGAAGCGACTGAATATGTATATCAGTTGATTCGGCGAAGAACGAAGTGTGGATTATGTACTGTAGTGAGCTCTCATATCGCGCAGACATTCACTCGCTGTTGTGAATATTTGTACATCATTAGTGATGGTGAAATTAGTACACGTTACCGTACTCCGGCAACTGCTGATTCAATAGTAGCTCTTCTTAGTGGTAATTAGCGAGAGTATGGGTATAAGATGAGTGTGCATACTACAAATAAACAATCGAGATTGAATAGCTGTGTAGTGAATACGATTGCTTTGTTGAAGTATGTGGTTCGTGCATTTATCTCAAAAAATACAGTATTTTCTGCGATAATTTTTTCTTGTATCGCCTACCTGTTTTCGCAATTTTTTGCTGTCGCAGTATCTATGCATATGCTTGTATTTGGCATAGAACTAGCCTGCGCTTTATCCGCATATTTTACTGCAGAATCTTGGACACGCACTGACTCTTGGAGAGCTATTATTCTCACTCCGAACAAGCCTAGATTAATGCTAGTAGCGCTAACTTTTGCGGTAACGCTGGTGGTAGTAAGTGAAATACTAATCCCGATTACTGCGTTTACGGTAAGTAGCATGGACTTTCCTCATGCTGGGGAAGGTTGGGCGTATTTGCATATCGCAGTTCTTGCAGTTTTAGTTACGTGTATTGCTTGTATACTATTAGCTGTGCGTTTGCTGTTTCTCAAAACTGTTAGGGAATACAGTATTTTGTTGCTGATGGGTATGTTGTTGATGTTGCCTATGATTTTGCAACGGTATCAAGTACAGCATATGGTTTTTGATAGTGTGCTTTTACTAGCATCGATTGCTACTATTTGTTTCGCAATGGCACTGCCTTGTTCAAATATTATGTGTCTGTCGAGTGGGCAAACCGCGGTATTAACGTCGACAAGCAAACCTCGGTCAATAGTGCAAAAACTCATTGGGCATTCTCTTGTGTTGGGAGAATTGCGAACTTCTACAAGTGCCCAATTAAATACTATAGTGAGTGCGTTGTTTATGGGATTCTTTGCGTTCGTTACATCGCAAAGTGCAATGCAAATGCCTCTGGCGTTTATGCTCATTGGGATTAATTCTCCACTAACTACCATCATTTCTCGTAACAAAGATTCGCAACGTTTGCTAGCCATGCTGCCTCATGCTCCCGCGCTATGGGTGCGCTACTGGAGTGACTTATTCCTAATATGCGTCTTAACTTGTATTCCGCAATACGTGGTATATGCAATACTGCTACCGACTCCAATAGCCGTGATTTATATTATTGCCTCACTGGTTATTTGTATGCAGAATGCTGGAATCTCGGTTGCTTTGGATGTTGGTAAACCTTTGCATAATTGGAAAACGGAGCGCGAGGTACTAAAATCGTCGCGCAAGTTTGTTGCTTCACTTGTTACTGTTATTGAGTTGGGTGTTGCAATGTCGGTTGCTACTATATAGGTGCTTAAATAATACTGCGAAATAGACTTTAGATAAGCACAGCATTGTGTACAGTAGTGGTATGCATTTTCTTTCTCCGGACTCGCGGCTGATGCGTGGGCTTAGTAATTTGACTGACGCGATACTTATTAATGTGCTGCTGATTATTACATCAATCCCTGTGATCACTGCTGGGGCTTCTTTGACCGCAGCTCATGTGGCAGCACGTAAGGCGATTGTTGGAGAGGGGCACCTGTTTTCAAATTATGTGCAGGCGTGGAAGCGCAACTTGTTGCAATCGTTGCCATTATGGTTAGTGTATGGTGTTACTGGTGGGTTACTGGTATACGCTTGGCTATTCTTGCAAATTACACCGTTGCTTGTTCCAAAATTTGGGTTCAGTATTATTTGGCTGTTTGGCTTTGAATGGGTATTTGCGCTCCAGGCGCGGTTTGAAAATAGTGTGGGGCGTACGCTGGTGAATGCGCTTGTATTTTCAGTGACGAATATTGGGTATACGCTGGCGATGATTGCTATGGATGCGGTATATGTGGGGCTTCTGGTCGCTTGCTGGATACTGATGCCGCAGGGGCTGTTTTTATTGGTAGTGCTTGGTTACGGCACGCTGATTATGCTGCATATTCCTCTGCTTGAGCGAGCATTGCGCAAATATATTAACGAAGCATAATAAGTATTGTCACATAGAAACTGGGCTATAGCGTAATGCTATAGCCCATTATCTGTTGTACTTGGTTATCGTAAGAACTTACTGACGTGTGCTAAGCTCACCGTTCATAATGCGTGCCAGACGCTGAACTCGATCAAGCTTGAACACTTCATCAGTTGGCACAACGTGCTTATCTCCATCGGCCAGAGGAATACGCCAATTTGGATACTGCGTGCTAGTGCCAGGCTGATTCTGAGAGCGGCGCTCGCCTACGCCATCAACTAATGCCGCCTGATGCAGTAGCGAAGGGGTGGCAGTAAGCATGCAATGCAATGCCTCGACCACTTCTTGCACATGATGTTCAACATCTTGCGCATACTCTTGGCGTAACCAACCTTCTTCGACCAGCATATTCATCATAGCTGTGCGCTCTGCGAGAGCTGATGCCGCAAACTCTTCTACAGGTCCGGTAAGTAGATGTAGTTTTTCACGCAATTCAACATGTTCAAATTGCAAATAACCTGCTGTTGGAGGCAAATCGTGAGTAGTGACGGATGCCAAAGCGCCCTTACGATAATCTGATGCTGGAGCATACGGGTCGCCGGCATTTGGAGAATTATCAACGCGGGCAAACCATGCCACGTCAGTGCCGAGTACGCCATGTGCTGCGAGAGCTTCGCGCACTTCTTGAGGTACAGTGCCGAGATCTTCGCCAATAACCATGCCGCCTACGCGGGTGGCTTCAATAGTGAGTACTGCCAGCATCGCTTCGTGGTTGTAGGTCACATAAGCGCCATTTTTAGCACCTAAGCCCTTTGGAATCCACCAGAGACGGAAGAGTCCGAGCACGTGATCAATGCGCACTGCACCAGCGTGGGCGAAAACGGAATGTACCATTTCGCGGTAGGTCAAGTATCCAGTTTGCTCAAGATGGCGTGGGTTAAACGGAGGCTGTCCCCAATCCTGACCCTGCTGGTTGTAGAAATCTGGAGGGCAACCCACAGTGACACCGCCAAGGGCAAAGCGTTCAGGGTTGCCCCAGACATCAGAGCCTAGATCATGCACGCCAACAGCCATATCGAGCATGAGACCAAGGGTCATGCCTGCGTCTTTTGCTGCCTGCTGTGCTTCGGTGATCTGGCAGTCTGCAATCCATTGCAGCCAACGGTTAAACTCAAAGAGATCATGATGCTCTTCAATAAGGCTGTGGATGCGTTCACTTTGCAACGTAGTAGTGGTGAACCAAGAATCTTCGCCCCAAGGAGTTCCCCATACTTCAAAAGCCACGCACCAAGTTGCCCATGTGTCAAGGTCTGCGCCTGTGTTATCAAGGAACTGCTCGTAGGTAGCAGTACGGTCTGCATTCATGCCGTGGTCGAAAATAATACGCAATGCTGCGCGCTTTGCTTCCCAAGCGGCGTTAATGTCAATTGGTTCTGCATCGGTGTTAGCATCAGCAACGCGAGCATGTAAAGCATCTACTTGTGTGCGCTCTTGTTCGCTGAGCTGCGCGTATTCTGGAATATCTTGTGGTCGAATATAGGTGACGTTTAAGAAGCGTCGTGACTCTGGCAAGTATGGTGATGGCTCAAGCGGTGCAATTGGCGAGCAAGCGTGAATAGGGTTAATAAGCATAAAATCAGCGCCATGCGTATGTGCTGCATCGGTTGCAAGTGTGCGCAAATCCGAGTAATCGCCTACGCCCCATGAATCTTGAGAGCGCACGGAGTACATTTGTGTCATCCAACCCCAACGGCTGCGCTCTGCAATTGCTGGTGGCACTGGGATAGTCGCTGGTGCGCACAGTACAGTAGCTTGTGCTGTTGTTGTGCCGTTCGCAATAGTGAGTGTGTGGTAGCCCATAGGCACTTGCTTGCCAATCACTACGCTGTAGGTTACTGTGCCATCGGTGTTAGCTTTTTGGTCAACTGGCAGTGACTCGGTTTCGCCGTTTTCTAAATCAAGTAATGCTGTCGTATGCTCGTTTGCAGCAGGACCGAGCGTAAGTACAGTATCGCTGCCGGCTGTGGCAACTACAGTCGGGTTGATAAGGCGTTCTTGAGCTTGCTGCTGGATAGTTGCTAACGATTGCGCAATATGCTCATCATCAGAAGCATCAATATCTAGTGCTTTGAGCACACTTACAATTGCTTCATCTGTATTTTCTACATAGGTACCCAATTGGTCGATGTAGGATGTCGAAACACCGCATGCGTGTGCCAATTGAATCAATGGTCGAGCAAGACGCTCTTCACTCTCTTGTTGAATGGTGGTCTGTGCCATATTTCCTTGCCTTAATCCCAGTTTTGCAAACGTCACCAAAATATTTTCGCCAATGAAAACATGGCAAAGTTTGCGTATCGATGGATATATGATACATGTTTTTGACAACGATTGCAATACGACTTGCATATCGAGTTCATAATGCGACACGCCAGGTTGAGTCTGATTAACTCAAGTTTTGTGAAGAAGTGGGAATATAATTTGCCTTAAGGAAGTTGAGTGATATAGGCTCAAGTTTAGAGCAAGGCAAAACGAGCTGTGCAGTAACAGTAATACCGGCACCAGCAACAAGTAGCCTGCTAAGACTTGGAGCGAAAAGCTACAAACGAATAGAAATATATGCACAGCAATGTGCATAGCAAAAGGAGACAATATGGGACGCGCAGTAGGTATTGATTTAGGTACCACAAATTCTTGCATTGCTACACTCGAAGGTGGTCAGCCAACAGTAATCGTAAACGCTGAAGGCGCTCGCACTACACCATCAGTAGTAGCATTCAGCAAGTCTGGTGAAATTTTGGTAGGCGAAGTTGCTAAGCGTCAGGCAGTAACCAACGTTGACCGCACCATTAGCTCTGTAAAGCGCCATATGGGCACTGATTGGAGCGTAGAAATTGACGGAAAGAAGTGGACTCCACAAGAGATTTCCGCACAGATTTTGATGAAGCTCAAGAGGGATGCAGAAGCATACTTGGGCGAACCAGTAACTGATGCAGTAATTACCTGCCCAGCATACTTCAATGACGCACAGCGTCAGGCAACCAAGGACGCAGGCACTATTGCAGGCTTGAATGTGCTTCGTATTATTAACGAGCCAACCGCTGCAGCACTTGCTTACGGCTTGGAAAAGGGCAAGGAAGATGAAAGTATCCTAGTATTCGACTTGGGTGGCGGTACTTTTGATGTGTCCTTGCTGGAGATTGGTAAGGATGATGACGGCTTCTCCACAATTCAGGTGAAGGCAACCAATGGCGATAACCGCTTGGGTGGCGATGACTGGGATCAGAAGATTATCGACTGGCTTGTTGGCGAAGTAAAGAATAAGTATGGCGTTGATCTTTCCAAGGATAAGATTGCTTTGCAGCGCTTGAAGGAAGCAGCTGAGCAGGCAAAGAAGGAGTTGAGCTCGTCTACTTCAACCTCTATCTCAATGCAGTACTTGGCTATGACTGCTGACGGCGTACCAGTGCATCTTGATGAGACCTTAACTCGTGCACACTTCGAGGAAATGACTGCTGATTTGCTCGGCCGCTGCCGCACACCATTCAATAATGTGCTTTCAGACGCTGGCATCTCCATTTCTCAGATTGACCACGTAGTGCTTGTTGGTGGTTCAACACGTATGCCAGCAGTTAAGGAATTGGTCAAGGAGCTGACCGGCGGTAAAGAAGCAAATCAGTCTGTGAACCCAGATGAGGTAGTAGCAGTTGGTGCAGCTGTACAGTCTGGAGTTATTAAGGGCGACCGTAAGGATGTGCTGCTGATTGATGTAACTCCATTGAGCCTTGGTATTGAAACTAAGGGCGGCATTATGACCAAGCTCATTGATCGTAACACCGCTATTCCAACCAAGCGCAGTGAAGTCTTCTCAACAGCAGAAGATAACCAGCCATCTGTACTCATTCAGGTATATCAGGGTGAACGCGAATTTGCTCGCGATAACAAGCCACTGGGTACTTTTGAGCTGACTGGTATTGCTCCAGCTCCACGCGGTATTCCACAGATTGAAGTCACCTTTGATATTGACGCTAATGGCATTGTGCATGTCTCTGCAAAGGATAAGGGCACTGGTAAGGAACAGTCCATGACTATTACCGGTGGTTCTGGTCTGCCAAAGGACGAGATCGACCGCATGGTGAAGGAAGCAGAAGCACACGAAGCTGAAGATAAGCAGCGCCGTGAAGATGCTGAAACCCGTAATCAGGCTGAAAGCTTCGCATATCAGACTGAGAAGCTTGTCAACGACAACAAGGACAAGCTCTCTGACGATGTAGCTAAGGACGTAACCGACAAGGTGAACGCTTTGAAGGAAGCCTTGAAGGGTGAGGACATCGAGAAGATTAAGAGCGCACAAACTGAGTTGATGACTGCTGCTCAGAAGATTGGTGAGCAGCTGTACGCACAGCAGGGCGCTGAAGGCGCTGCAGGTGCCGCTGGCGCCGCTGGTGCAGGTGCTGCTAACGCTGGTGCACAGTCTGACGATGACGTAGTTGATGCCGAAGTCGTAGACGATGACGACAACAAGGACAACAAGTAATATGGCTGCATTCAATAAAGACGATTACTTGAACGACCTGCCCGAAGCCGATAAGGTAGCTGGGCAGGCCAGCCCTGATGGTGCAGCGTCTGACAATGCATCTAACGGTGCGGCACAGTCGGCAGATGCTCCTCAAGCCCATCACGAAGATAGTAATGAGGCAAGCGGGCAAGCTGAACATGCTGAGTCTACGAACTCTGAGGCAAGTGCTGCAGATAGTGCTCAGCAGAGTGCAGATAGTGCTGATAACGGTGAGCAAGGCGATGAATCCACCCTCACCCCACTTGGTCAAGCAAAGAAAGAAGCCGCTGAGTATTTAGAAGCATTGCAGCGTGAGCGTGCAGAATTTATCAATTTCCGCAACCGCGCAGCTAAGGAGCAGGATCGCTTCCGTCAGCATGGCATTATTGACGTGCTGACGGCATTGCTACCTGCTTTAGACGATATGGATCGCATCCGTGAACATGACGGCATGGATGATTCATTTAAGGCTGTCGCTGCAAAAATTGATAAAACCTTCGAAAAGTTCGGTGTGGAAAAGTTTGGTGTTAAGGGCGAGGAATTTGACCCAACTAAGCACGAAGCAATTTTGCATCGTCCTGACCCACAGGCGCAAAGTGAAACAGTAGATGCTGTAGTGGAGGCAGGATATCGCATTGGCGATCGCGTGATTCGCGCGGCACGTGTGGTAGTTGCTTCTCCGCAACAGTAGCCTCTGTGTATCGACTCTGTGGCAGTAACTGAGTAGAAACTACAAAAGCTGCGAGAGTTTTGCAATCTAGGTGTGTAATGGATATCTGTTGCACACCTAGTTTCAAATATGCGAAACTACAACATTGAACATGTAAACATTGTGCATGTATTGATGTGCAGCATGATGAGAATTATGTAAGACGTTTAACAGTAACGTCTAACGCATACACAAATAGAAACTTTCAACATATAGATAACAGAGAGCCCAAACACAATTCATGAAGCTTGGCTTACAGTCTTGAAAGGAGGCAGTGATGGCTGAGAATGAATGGTTAAATAAAGATTTCTATAAGGTCCTCGGTGTCTCCAAGGATGCTAAAGACGATGAAATCACCAAAGCATACCGCAAATTAGCACGTAAATATCACCCTGATCTTAATAAAACAAAAGAGGCAGAAGAAAAATTTAAGGACATTTCCGAAGCCTACGATGTGCTTTCTGATGCTAACCAGCGCAAGAAGTATGACGCTATTCGCCAATTTGGCATGGGTGGCGCTCGCTTTGCTGGAGGATCAGGACAGGGTGGATTTGACGCAGGATCCTTCGCAGATATGTTTGGATCCATGTTCGGCGGCGCTTCTGGTGCTGGCACTGGCGGACAGCGCATTCGATTCTCTACGTCTGGCACCAATGGCGGACCTGATCTAAGTGATATTCTAGGCGCGTTCGGCGGCGCTGGAGGCTTTGGTACAGGTTATGGTGCAGGCGCAGGTCATGCTGGAGCTGGCTATGGTGCTGGATATCAGGAAGCGCCACGTCCAGAGCAAGGCAAAGACCGCAATTCTACAATTACACTTACTCTGCGGCAAGCCATTAAGGGCGCTACAGTATCGCTTGGTGTTGGCGGGAAGAAGTTTAAAACGCATATTCCTGCTGGCGTGCGCGATGGGCAGAAAATCCGCCTTCCAGGTAAAGGACATGAAGGCAGGAATGGCGGTAAAAACGGCGACTTGTATCTGACTGTTAAAGTCAAGTCAGATGACCGCTTTGCTATGGACGGCAAAGATGTGGTGATGACACTTCCAATCACCGTGGCAGAAGCTGCATTTGGCGGCAAAGTGAATACTACGGATATTGACGGCAAGCCGCTCACGGTAAAAATTCCAGCAGGCTCAGACACAGGTAGCGTAGTGCGCGTAAAAGGCAAAGGCGTAGTACGTCCAGAGGGTGCCGGTGATTTAGTAGCTCACTTAGAAGTGCATATTCCAACGAACTGGAATATGTTGCAAAAGAAAGCTGCGAAAGATTTCGAGGCGAAAACCTCTCGATTCTCTGAGCAGTTGGCTGAACAGCGCGAAAACGGCGTAGCGCACACTGCTCAACAGTCGCACGATAAAGCTGAGTAGCAAGCAGGAGGAGACACATGGTGTATCAGCAACATATTCGTCTAGCTCCGCAGGTGCGCAAAGCCTACGAAGCTGCGGCAGAGGCGCTTGTCAGCGGCAGAATTACGCTTGATGTGGTTGACGAGTTTGGTCTTAACGCTGATTTTCCAGTGTTTTCTGTAGGGCAAGCGGCGCTTGTAGCAGATATCCATCCGCAGACATTGAGGCAGTACGATCGGCTTGGGCTGATTGTCCCTCAGCGTACTGCGGGTGGCGCCCGTCGATACAGTCTGCGTGATATTGAGCGACTTTCGCAAGCACAGCATATGAGCCAGGATGAGTCTATTAACTTGGCTGGTATTACGAGGATTTTGCAGCTGATGGAGGAAAACCGTCAGCTACGCCGCCAAGTGATGCAGTTGCGCCGCCGCATGGAAGGATCCTTTGTATTTCAAGCTGATAGCGATGGCGAAGTCACAGAAGTGCAACGTCGTCAAGCACGCCGTCGCACGCATGCGATGCTGCAAATTACCGCACAGTAACAATAGAGGTTTCAGTCGAACAATGTGTCTGAAACCTCTTTGCGTTTTAACAGTTTGCTCATGCCAGATGTCTTTGCGTAGTCCAGTGTGGACTATTGAGGATGAATTATGCTTGAACTTCTGATTTTGCGCGTTCGGCAAGCCATATATTTACGATTGCGTTGCGGCTTACTGCAAGATGGTTGGCCTGTCTGTCAAGCTCATCGACGAGCCACTGTGAATGGAGATTTCTCAATGGCTGAGTGTTACACTAAAGTATGGTGCTGCAACAAATGAAATCAAAGCAAAGTCGCGCTTCTCATACTTCTCATACCTTTCATACTTCAAGAGATAGTAAGTTCTCACATCGTATTACAGATGTTCTAGTCGCTATTCTTGCTGTACTTATTGTTGTAGGCATTTTTCTAGAAAATATGCAAGCACGAAATCAGTTTTTTGCCAGCCTCCCGCAAGAGCCATCTGCAGCAACTCGACAAATCATTATACGAAAGCTCAATCAATTCGATCGAGCATTAGGAGAATTACACCAGCAGTCTGGATCTGCTGGTCAGCATACAAGTCAATATGCAACCCAGTCAAAAGGCGATGCGGCATCAGACCAGCAGAATCTAGCTGTATTGCGTCCTAGCGAGTTGCAGTTTGCCCATGAATATGAACGCTTTCTACCGGATGAAGAAAGTCCTGGAACCATTACTAATCTGCGCATACAATCAAAAATCAGTAATGCTATACCAATGCCATTATCTGCGTTTGCACACTCAACGTATTCAAAGTATATTGTGGTTGCCTATATTACGACAAGCTGGCAGGGGCACTATGATAACGGGGTATTATCGAGCAGCATGAGTGATGTTTGTACATTTATTGTGCAGGTACCAACTCAAGGGGTGCCAGTATTGCCAGAGATACAGGCATTTTCTCTATTTGACTACGCTATAGTGGAGATGCAGCAATCTGATGAACTCAAGCGACGTGAGAGCGAACCATGGTGGATGGAATTTTTCAACCCTATCAAGTGGTAGTGTGCGGACTGTCAAAGCTAATCATAGTTAATCGTAGCTAATCGAGACCAATCATAGTAGATTGCCGAAATCACTCCTCGAGCGTATGACAGTCGGCATCAGCGCCATCCTTGACTAGCATTCGGTGACGTTAACTGCCAAGCCGCCCTGGGAAGTCTCCTTATACTTGCTCATCATATCTAAACCAGTATCTTTCATTGTTTTAATAGCAGAATCCAAAGAAACAATATGCGAGCCATCGCCAAGTAACGCCATACGAGCAGCGTTAATTGCGGTATTAGTGGCCATAGCGTTGCGCTCAATGCATGGAATTTGCACCAACCCGCCAATAGGGTCGCAAGTTAGTCCCAAATTGTGCTCAATACCAATTTCTGCTGCATTTTCAACTTGACGCGGAGTGCCACCAAGCACAGCACAGAGTGCGCCAGCTGCCATAGAGCATGCTGATCCAACTTCTCCCTGGCAGCCAACTTCTGCTCCAGAAATAGAGGCATTACGCTTAAATAAGTAGCCAATAGCTGATGCAGTGAGTAAGAAAGTGTAGATTCCCCGCGGCGCCCACTTGCCAGAAAGTAGCCAATAATAGTGCAATACTGCTGGAATAATGCCCGCAGCACCATTGGTTGGCGCAGTAACAATTCGTCCCCCGCCAGCATTTTCCTCATTGACTGCCATAGCAAACAGTGCTGCCCATTCAGCATCGGCTCCATGTGCGCGTAAATCAGCAATTGGGGTTTTACCATCTAATACATATGCTAGGTCTGGGCGCATACGTTCGTATAGTTTTGGAGCGCGGCGGCGCACATGTAATCCGCCGGGCAGCATTTCCTCAGTACTGGTACACCCGTTGGACACGCATTCGCGCATAGTACGCCAAATATGGTCCATGCTCTGCTCGGTCTGCTTTTGAGGGCGTAGCGCATGTTCATTAGCCCACATTAAATCAGCAATAGAGCATTGATGCTGCTCACACAGAGCAATCATTTCTGTTGCAGAACAAAAATCAAAGGGAATGGTTGTTGTTTTTGCATGAGCATCTTGCACAGTGGCTATAGGTTCTCGCATTTGCTCTTCTGTTGCAATAAACCCACCGCCAATAGAATAATATGTTTCTTCCAAAACGGCAGTGTTGCTGGCATCAAACGCGCTCAAGGTTACACGGTTCGGATGCAGACCTGGAGCATGCCAGCGGTCAAATTCAATATCATCGCGCGCAAACGGCATACGGATAGTGCCATTAAGCCATAGTTCGCCGCGCTCACTACATATATCTAAATCATGGAGCACGTCTTGTGGATCCACGGTTTCTGGAGTTTTCCCTTCAAGACCAGCAAGTACAGCTCGATCGGTGCCGTGGCCAAGGCCTGTTTGTGCTAAAGAGCCAAATAAAGTGGCATGAATACGAGTAATTGGCTTCTGTGAAGTGGCATGATATTTAGCTACGCGCTGTGCAAATTCATGTGCTGCTCGCATTGGTCCTACTGTATGTGAAGATGATGGCCCGATGCCAATAGAAAACATGTCCAAAACGCTAAGCATGCCATTTCCTTTCAAGTGTTTTGTAATCTTTTGGACGCAAAACCTGCTACTCGAATGCTAAGCCTAGTGATATTGTGCGCTCTTGTGAAGCTCGGCGCGTTTACTGTGACTTGCTTATGTATGGCACTTATTGCAAGACTTACTTATGGTACGGTTCGTGCGCATTAATTTTGAATGCACGATACACTTGCTCCAGCAAAATCACGCGCATCAGCTGGTGAGGGAACGTCATAGGAGAAAGACTCAGCAGCATATCTGCTCGTTTCAATATTGATGTATCGATGCCAAGTGATCCGCCAATAATGAGCTGAATATGGCTCGATCCTTGCAAAGCCAACGCATTGAGCTTTTCAGCCAGTGCTGGTGAAGAGAGCATTTTGCCCTCAATAGCAAGCGCAATCACATAAGTGCCATCGTGAATATGTTTTGCCAAGCGCTCGCCTTCTTTTGCTTTAATCTGTTCTTCCTGTGCTGCGCTAGCATTGTCTGGTGTTTTTTCATCAGCGACTTCAATAATGCGTAATTTACAATACCGGCTTAAACGTTTGCTGTATTCGTCAATGGCGTCACGTAAATACCGTTCTTTAATTTTTCCCACACAAAGTACATCAATATTGAGCATACCGTTATTCTAAAAGCCTGTGCGCATAATGTATTTGATATATTGATGATATCAATATACGGAAAGATGGTAATAATGGGCGAAAAAAATATTGATACAGAAATGGAACAAGAATATGATTTTTCGAGCGCTCGACCAAATCCGTATGTTGTTAAGCGGCGTCCCGTAAGTATGAATCTTGCTGAAGAGGAAATTTCTTATTTCAAGCAGCAAGCTCAATCAACTGGGATCCCTTATCAAAATCTCATCAATCTGTATTTAGTACAGTGTGCAAGAGAGCACAAAACGCTCAAATTTTCTTAAAGCATTAATGGTGACTAGCTGAATCCAACTAGTCACCATTAACGTTATATAGAATGATCTATATAGAGTTTGCGCTATGCAGCATTTGTAGTACTGCGTTCAATAGCTATAAATCTGTGATTTCAAGTCTTGTAGCTATTAGTCGTGGCTATTAGTCCACAATGCCATACAAGCGATCTCCAGCATCACCAAGACCAGGCACAATATAAGCCTTCTCATTGAGCTTTTCATCAACTGCAGCAACAACTACACGTACGTTAATGCTTGGATCTACAGCAGTTTCCAAACGCTTCAACCCCTCAGGTGCAGCCAGCACATCAATGCACGTAATTTCACGAGCGCCGCGTTCTGCCAAATACTCAATAGCTGCCACTAAAGTGCCGCCGGTAGCCAACATAGGATCCAGCAAAAATACGTGGCGACCAGTTAGATCATCTGGCAAACGATTTGCGTAGGTAATAATATCAAGCGTTTCCTCATCGCGCTTCATGCCCAAGAAACCAACCTCGGCAGTTGGCAACAGTTTCATCATGCCGTCGAGCATGCCGAGACCGGCACGCAGCACAGGCACAATCATCGGACGAGGGGGAGCAATACGCTTACCAGTCATTGGAGCAACTGGTGTTTCAATATCAACATCTTCCACTAGCAAGTCGCGCGTTGCCTCGTAGGCTTCGAGCATAACAATCTCGCTAACGAGTTCACGGAAGGTGTTTGAAGGAGTGTTCTTATCACGAAGAACAGTGAGCTTATGATCCACTAATGGGTGTGAGACTACATGAAGTTCCATACTTTCCAGCTTATCGCGAACGCTACTCAAGTGTGTGCATGTGTGGTTAAATGAGTGTTGAAAGGGGCACGCATGGCGCACAATCATCAACAACAGCACCAACATACTGCGCATTGCAAGGATTGCACTAATACTGGCAGCGGGAGTTTACATATTGCAGATCTTGCATACCATGCCATGAGCGATGCTCTGGAACTTGCCCATAAAGCAGCCCAGCAAGGCGATGTTCCTGTAGGGGCAGTGGTGCTGAATGCCGTAGGAGATATTATCGGCAAAGGGTATAACCATCGCCAAGCACACCAAGACCCCCTAGCGCATGCTGAAGTGCTGGCACTGCGCGATGCTGCGCGCGCTCTTGGTACGTGGAACCTTAATGCATGCACACTGGTGGTGACTCTCGAACCATGCCCTATGTGTGCGGGAGCGGCAGTAAGTGCGCATGTAGGAAATATTGCTTTTGGGGCATGGGATAGCAAAATGGGTGCATGCGGGTCTGTATGGGATATTGCACGCGATCCACATATTGGAGCAACTCCGCAAGTCATTGGTGATGTCCGCCAAGCGGAATGTATGGCACTTTTAGCTGACTTCTTTACCCAAACGCGGCTAAGATAGGGGCATGGATCAACAGGAAGTATTACAAAATTTACGTAGAGATCACGCAGCAGAGCTCAAGCTCGCTGCCGAGCGCTTGCATGGTACCGTCCGCCACACGGAAATCATTGACTCTCCAGTATTAAGCGAACTTACTGGACACATAATTAAACTCAAACCAGAAAATTTGCAGGTAACCGGCTCATTCAAAATTCGTGGCGCATACAATAAAATTGCTTCTCTTTCTGATGATCAAATTGCAAAAGGAATTGTTACCGCATCTGCAGGCAATCACGCACAAGGCGTAGCCTATGCTGCTCGCGAGCGTCATATACAGGCTACTGTGGTTATGCCACAAATTACTCCACCGCTGAAAGTAGACGCTACAAAAGCCTATGGCGCGAATGTGGTGCTGCATGGTGAAGTATTCGACGAATCCGCAGCCCATGCGCAATACCTTGCGCAAAGTCAAGGAATGATCATGATTCCGCCATTTGACGACTACGAAGTGGTATGTGGTCAAGGTACTATCGGTCTTGAAATATTAGAAGACGTGCCAGATGTCACTGATGTGATTGTGCCTTTAGGCGGCGGCGGACTAGGTGCAGGTGTGGCGCTTGCTATTAAAACATTTAAGCCAGAGGTACGAGTGATTGGCGCTATTCCAGAGGGTTCTCCAGCATGGCGTGATTCGCTTCGGTCAGGTCGTGTCAGTCCGGCAGATCAGGTAGTTACCTCTGCGGAAGGCGTAGCTGTTAAGCACCCGGGAGATCTTACTTTTGCATTGCTTAACGAATTCCTTGACGACTTGGTTATGGTTTCTGAACGCGATATCAATGAGATGATTCTCCTGATGCTCGAAAAGCATAAGCTCGTTATCGAAGCGGCAGGAGCAGTGTCTTTAGCAGCACTGGAACATTTGAATTTGCGCTCGCGAGCATTCGCATCTGCTGGAGGTAATCACGTAGTAGTGCCTATTGTTTCTGGCGGCAATATTGACACGGTAACTATGGGCGCTGTGATTCAAAAAGGTATGATTGCGCGTGGACGCATTATGCAGTTTGAAGTTGAACTTCCAGATACTCCAGGTCAGCTGGTGAAAGTAGCAACATTATGTGCCAACCAGCGCGCTAATGTTATCGCATTGGATCACGATCAGTTCAAGGCATCAGGGCATTACACAAATGCAGTATCACTAAGCGTGACTGTGGAGACGAATGGTCCTGCACATATTGACCAGATTTTGCAGGCTTTGCGAGACGAAGGATTCCAGCCGCGGCGCGTATACTAGTCGGTTGAGAGCAAATTGCTATACCTCTGACTAGGATAGTGATGGTACTGCTAGTGCATATATCGTATGTATTATTCAGATGAGCATGCACTAGCAGTGAGGTTTTGCGACAATATCAGGTATGGGTGTTATGGGCATTGTGCTGATTGTTGTGTGGGTTGCTATTATTGTTGCCGCAGTGGCTGCTATTTTGATGCATGCGCGTAAGGAGTCGCATCAATCAGACAGTATGTATGGCAACGGAAATAGCGCCCCTAAACGCCCCCGTGTAGTGAGTACACAAATTGCCTACACGCCATCTACTGCTGCAATGCGTGGAGATACTGCTGGTGAAGAGCTAAATGCTACCAGCGAAAACCCCGTGTATGTGAACGAATCTTCCTCAGTTGTTGAAGTTCGAGCGCTACGTCACCCATCCGCAGCTGCAACCTCAACAACATCCTCATCAAGTGCGCAGCATGCCGCCAAAGAGCAGTCTGGAACCAAGGACTAACCTCAAGCAGCCTGCACTACAGCATTTCGAACTTCATTGTAATCCGCTAATCTGCACGCTCGCATAAGCACAGTGCACAGTAATAGGTATCCTAGAATACATGGATACGATGGAAATTGTTATTATTGCCATACTCTGCATCGCGGTAGGTGTGGCACTTATTGCTTTAGCTTTGCACATGAATGCCAAGCGCAAGCAAGCACAGAGTACGAATCAACCGCAGAGTGCAGCTCAATCAGAATCAGTAGAGCAATCACAGGCGTTATCTGCTGATACATCCCAGCAGCAACAACAAACTCAGCAGGCTCAGCAACCGCAGAAACAGCCTCAAACGCAATCTACTCAACCAAATGCCGCTGCTACTGAGCATGGTTCACAACCACAAGAACCAGAATCTATTGCCAGTCGCCTGACTAGACTTAAAGCCAAATTAGGGTCAAGTGCTAACCCGCTCGGCAAAGCGCTTTTCAATATTCTTACCCAAGACAATCTCTCCGAAGAAGATTGGGAAGATGTAGAAGACACATTGCTACTTGCCGATGTGGGGGCTGAGGCGAGTGAGCAGCTTGTCGAAGAATTACGTCGTGACGCGCGTATTCATGGTGAACGCGATCCTCAGGCTGTGCGCGATATGCTCAAAGAGCGACTACTCGATATTGTGGGTCGTGACACTGACCGTTCTCTGGTGGCGCTACGTGAGGATGCTGGGCAGCCAAGCGTCATTATTATGGTTGGCGTCAATGGTACTGGTAAAACAACAACTGCTGGCAAACTTGCACGCTTATTCGTAGCCCAGCATAAGCAAGTTGTTTTAGGTGCCGCTGATACGTTCCGTGCTGCCGCAGCTGATCAGCTTGTCACTTGGGGTGAGCGTAGCGGTGTGCCAGTAGTGCGCTCAGAAAAAGACGGTGCAGACCCTGCTTCTGTAGCTTTTGATGCGGCACGTACTGCGCAAGAGTCTCATGCCGATGTGCTGATTATTGATACAGCAGGACGCTTGCAAAATAAAGCAAATCTTATGGATGAGCTTGGAAAAATTCGCCGCGTTGTCGAAAAAACCACGCCTGTTGAAGAAGTATTGCTTGTGCTCGATGCCACAACTGGTCAAAACGGCATGATGCAAGCAAAAGTATTTGCTGAGGCTATCGGCATTACTGGTGTAGTGCTGACCAAACTTGATGGTTCTGCCAAGGGCGGCATTGTTGTTAATGTGCAGCGTGAGCTTGGCGTGCCAGTGAAATTAGTCGGTTTGGGTGAAGGGCCTGACGACTTAGCACCATTTGATCCGCAATCCTTCGTAGAAGGCATGCTTGCGTAACGCAATGCACACCTGCTGAAACGAATCTGTAATAATTAACCGCTAGGTACGCTACTGACTGCAACAATAGCGTATTATAGCGGTTTTTGTATATGCGGAAACGATCCAAAAACTACATACTTGGCAGTTGATGGCGCAGAGTTGTTTATCTTTGGAATAAGAAGATAACGAAGTTGTTACACTCAACTGCTGTTGAAATATTGCTGTAACTACTGATATTCACTCATGTAACTCGAATCCTTTTTACTAACCATAGTTTCTTCTTGTACTTGCCAACTAGCTTGCGATTGGAGTTGACACAGTGCTCTAGAAACACCTGAACCCTATATGCGTAAACCCGCATGGGTGTGAAAGGGAGGTAGTCATGGATTCGGGAAACGCCGCATGGATGCTTACTGCAGCGGCTTTAGTATTTTTGATGACGCCTGGAGTTGCGTTCTTCTATGGTGGCATGGTTCGAGCAAAAGCTATTTTGAATATGCTGATGCTTTCTGTTGCCGCTCTTGCTGTTACTTCAGTAGTATGGACATTCTGGGGTTGGTCCATCGCATACGGCGGTGATTCTATCGCCGGTATTTTTGGAGATCCTATTAAAGGATTTTTGCTCCATGATGTGATGAAACCTGTAGACGGAGTATTTACCTCTGTTGACGGGGCTGATGCACCATATCCGCACAGTATTGATGTGGCATTTCAAGCAACATTTGCCATGATTACCGTTGCTTTGATTACCGGTGCGCTCGCAGAACGTATTCGATTCAGCACATGGATGATATTTGTAGCACTATGGATTACGCTGGTGTATGCGCCGATGGCACACATGGTGTGGAATGGCGGTTTGCTATCTGCCGATGGCGCTATTTCAAAACTCTTAGGAGCGAGTGCGCACGATTTTGCAGGTGGAACAGTAGTCCATATTAACGCGGCAACTGCGGCATTAGTAGCAGTCTTGATTATCGGCAAGCGCAAGGGCTTTGGTAAAGAACCATTTAGGCCACATCACGTGCCATTTGTTATGCTTGGCGCATTCTTGCTGTGGTTTGGCTGGTTTGGTTTTAATGCTGGTTCTGCTTTTGCTGCCAACGGTACTGCAGGCTACGCTTGGGTAAGCACTACCGCTGCCACGGCTGCGGCAACTCTTGGCTGGCTCTTTACCGAACGCATTACTACCGGTCACTACACCGCAATGGGCGCTGCTTCTGGCATGGTCGCAGGTCTGGTTGCTATTACTCCTGCAGCTGATGTTGTTTCTCCACTATGGTCCATGGTAATTGGCTTAATTGCAGGCATCGTAACATATTTCGCATGCAGTCTGAAATACAAGTTTGGCTATGATGACTCACTTGATGTTGTGGGTGTGCATGGTGTTGGTGGTGTAACCGGCACTGTTCTCATTGGTCTTTTTGGTGAAGGTACTGGTTTGCTAGCAGGTGGTAGCTGGCATCAGCTTGCTGTGCAAATTGTGATTGCCCTAGTAGTAATTGCTTATTCCGGAGTACTGACTGCAATTATTGTTTTTGCTCTACAAAAGACCATGGGTTGGCGAGTCAGCGAACATCAGGAAATTGAGGGTATCGATATTGCAGAACATGGTGAACGTGCTTACGATTTCACGAGCACTGTGAACGCAGTATTCAAGGAGGTGAAGTGAGATGAAACTTGTAACCGCAATCGTACAGCCTCATAAATTTGATGAAGTAAAAGATGCACTGACCTCAGCTGGTATTCACGGTATGACGGTGAGTGAAGCTAATGGATATGGACAGCAGCATGGTCATACCGAGGTGTATCGAGGTGTGCAATATTTAGTGGATTTAACACCAAAAGTGCGCATTGAAATATTAACCGAGGATGACCAAGTAGAGCATATTGCCCAAATTATTACGCAAGCTGCATTTACAGGAAAAATGGGCGACGGCAAAATTTGGGTTGTACCTATCGAATCGGTTATTCGTGTGCGTACTGGAGAAACCGGAGTAGCTGCTCTCTAACAATACTCAGATAAGCTCATATCGAGTATAGGGCTTGCATTGAGTATAGGGATGCAGTAATCAACAGTGAAAACTTGGCGCTAGTCTCTATGAGCATGGGAGAGATTAGCGCCATTATGTTGTTATATAACTATTTCATTATGAACATTCGTTATGCAGCTATCTCGCTATGCATCTGTCTCTCTATGCATCCAAGAATCAGTTCTAGCACGCAGTGCATTCGTAATAGTACGCCCTCCCATTTGCACAATATTAAATACTCCCCAAAGTGCAATAGTAAGTACTGTTGGATGCTGAATATGGGGGAATAAAAATGCAATACATGCGACAAGCACAACAAGATACACAGCGCTTACTCCTGAACATGTCAAAGCAAGATAGCGGAAATCCCCAGCACCAATCAAAATGCCATCTAGCGCCCACATCCAGCCGAGCATAGGGAAAAATATACCAACTGTAGCCATTCCAGCAGTAATAAGAATCTGGATTTCAGCATTAGGTGTAAATGCAAAAGCAAAGCAAGCCCCGAGGAAGGCGAATATTGCGCCAACAACTACACCAAGCAGCGTACCAGTAATTGCTGTGGTACGAGTGAGTTTGCGAGCTTGGTCAAATGCTTTCGCTCCAAGAGCAGCTCCAACCAGCGTCTGCCCGGCAATAGCAACAGAATCTAAAATATTTAACGCGAAATTCCATGCAGCATTCACAGCCTGATATGCGGCAAGTACTTGCGTGCCAAGGCGAGCTGCAACCATAACCGTCGCTACCATCGCCACACGCAAAGCAAGAGTGCGGATAAATAGTGGCCAGCCATCACTGCTGGCAGCTTTAATACCCTCAATACGAGGACGCAAACTCACGCCGTCATGACGGGCCCAAAGGCAGGCTGGAATAGCTAACCACAACCCCATAGACCATTGAGCAATAAGTGTGGCAATACCAGATCCGGCAATTCCCCAGCCAAACACAATAACAAAAAGCACGTCAAGTATAGTGTTAATCACCGCACCGCCGACTGCGGCAATAAGAGTAATGCGAATGCGTTGCAGTCCGCGGAAAATGCCAGTAGCAGCATACACTAATAACATTCCAGGAGCGCCGAGCACAATAGCTCTGGTATACAGCACAGCTTGCTCGAGTACTTCACCCTGACCGCCAAGCAGTATACACAGTGGCCGCGCAACAACAAATAAACACAGCGCTAATGCCGTGCCGATCAGTAAAGCTAACCACAGACCATCAATACCAGCTTGCAAACCATCTTTACGCTTGCCAGCTCCGAAAAAATGCGCAACCTGCGATGTTGTAGAGTATGCGAGAAAAATGCATAACCCCACTGCTGTAAGAATAATCGTAGATCCAAGAGAAAGACCAGCCAATGCTGCATCGCCAACATGACCCACAATAGCGGTATCGATCAGTACAAATGTCGGTTCTGCAATAAGCTGCCCTAAAGTAGGTATTGCGAGCAGCAGGAGCTGCTTAGGTGAGGCAACTGGCTGTGTGGTTTTCACTTCGTTCTGTTTTTGCACATAGGGGATTATAGTAAAGCGCATTGGGTTGGTGAAGAGTTTCTCATATTTGTAGGCTAATTGTTATGAATGCCACATCGGCGTTGCAAAAGAGGTTGGTGGGGTTAGGAGGTGCGGTGGAGAATATGTGTTTGCTGTGAGCTTGGCAAGTAGTGTGTGAATTCTTTGCAAGGCGATATTATGCTCTGTTGTCTTGCCATCATGACGGCTATACTCGAAATGGTAACTAGAGGGAGCAGTATGGCAGAGCAACATGGAACAGCACTTGCGGTAGCAGCATCAGATAGCGCACGTGGGAAAGACGTGATTTTTGACCGTATTCCGCCACATGATGACGATGCAGAAATGGCAGTACTTGGCGGCATGCTGATGAGTAAAGACGCTATTGGTGAAGTCTCTCAGATGATTACTACTACAGACTTTTACCAGCCCAAACACCAGACGATTTATGATGCCATTATTACCTTATTTGCAGCATCTCAGCCAGTTGACGCGGTGATTGTGGCTAATCGGCTGCTCAAAGATGGTGAATTAGAAAAAATAGGTGGATCTGAATACTTACATTCGCTGGTGGCTGCAGTGCCAACTGCTGCTAACGCCTCATATTATGCGGAAATTGTGCATCAGCGAGCTATTTTGCGTAATGTAATTGCTGCTGGAACGAAAATTGCGCAGATGGGGTATGCTGCGGAAGGCTCTCAGGCAGAAGATATTGTGAATTTAGCCCAGGCTGAAGTGTACGAAATGGGCATTGGAAAAGTTCGCCAAGACTACGAAATTATCGGATCAGTTGTGGGCGATACTTTGCAGCTGATTGAAGATATGCAAAGTGGCGAAATTCAGCAGGGTATTAAAACAGGATTCAAAGATATTGATGATGTAACTCAAGGTTTGCAGCCCGGGCAGATGATTGTGGTAGCAGGTCGCCCTGCAATGGGTAAGTCCACGCTTGGTATTGATTTTGCCCGCCATGCAGCACTGCATGAGCATCAAACGGCTGTGGTGTTCTCCTTGGAAATGAGCAAAAATGAGTTAGCGCAGCGCATTATTGCTGCAGAAACAAATATTTCACTTGGTGATTTGCGCAGAGTAGAGCGCATTACTGCCGATAAATGGAATACGCTGAATAATTTCCTCGGTAAATTACGTGATGCACCGTTGTTTATTGATGATTCCCCGAATATGAGTTTGATGGAAATTCGCGCTAAATGCCGTCGTTTGAAGCAAACCAATGACTTAAAACTTGTGGTGATTGACTACTTACAGCTGATGACCTCAGGAAAAGCTATCGAAAGCAGGCAGCAGGAAGTTTCGGAATTCTCACGTGCGCTAAAACTCTTAGCGAAAGAGCTTGAAGTGCCAGTGGTTGCGCTTTCGCAGTTGAACAGAAGCTCTGAGATGCGCAATGATAAAAAGCCGCAGCTTTCTGATTTGCGTGAATCTGGTTCTATTGAGCAGGATGCTGACGTGGTATTTCTGGTACATCGACCAGAAGTCTATAATCCAGAAGAGCGCCAAGGCGAGGCCGATATTATTATGGCCAAGCATCGTAACGGTCCAACGGACACATTTACGCTGACCTTTACTGGTCAATTTAGTCGCTTCAATAATATGGCGCATGATGCTGGAATGAGCAATATGGCCATGCCACCAATTCCTCAAGGAGTGTAACGTCAATGCAAAGCACTAAGCGCCCTTGGCAGGCAGTATTCACACCAGCAATAGGTAAGGTAATACGCAAACTTGCTTCGCTGCGAGGTGGAGGTACTGCTCTTCCTGGAAAAATTATTGAACAATATGATCCAAGTTTTTTGGCTCGATCTCTTGCCCAATTGCCCTATGGCGTGGTACTAGTCTCTGGAACTAACGGCAAAACCACCACCACGCGCATGGTGGCTTCTGTATTTGAACAGTGTGGACTGAAAGTATTTACTAATCCAACGGGTTCAAATTTCACACGAGGCGTGGTTTCGGCACTACTCGGTGCAGTTGATATGCGAGGTCGGCTGGATGCTGATATTGCAGTACTTGAACTTGATGAAGCCTATGCAGTACATTTTGTGAAGCAGGTACATCCTCGGGCTGCATTACTGCTGAATGTGATGCGCGATCAACTTGATCGCTTCGGAGAGATTGATCATACGGCGCAACTGCTTGGCAAAGTAGCTGCTGCAACCGAGGGTGTGGTTGTGCTCAACCGCGAGGATCCGCGTATTCGGGCGTTAGCACATGACGTTCCTGCTGGTACCAGTGTGCGGTATTTCGGGCTGGCACCAGCGTTGCGCGAACAATTCCCTACTGATGATGCTATGCAAACGACAGTGAGTGTGCAGCAAGAATCAGTACAGGAAGTTAATGCTGCAGATGCGCAAACTGAACATACGCATGTTATAGATAAGCAAACAGGGAATGCGCAAACTGAAGATGCACAGACTGAAGATGCGCAAATCCCTGCTGCTGATGTATTGCTTACACAAGTAGGCACGCATCAAGCCACATATCAGTTTGGCGATCAGCAATACGCTACACCGATGCGCTTAGAAGGCTTATACAACCTCTATAACGCGGCCGCAGCGCTGGCAGTAGTGCATGCTGTGCAACCAGAGCTCAGTCCAGAAACACTTATTCGGGCTATTGCACAAGTCACTCCTGCTTTTGGTAGAGGAGAAACTATTGACTACCATGGCACCCCAATTGAACTGGTATTAGTGAAAAATCCTATGGGATTTAGGCTTGCACTGGCTTCATTTGACCCATCGCGTACAGCAACAATGATCGCTATCAATGATGAATACGCTGATGGTCGCGATATGAGCTGGCTGTGGGATGTTGATTTTACATCTTTGCGTAAGCAGGGCGTTGCAATGGTTTCTGGTGTGCGTGCTTGGGATATGGCATTGCGGTTGCAATACGATCAAGTAGCAGTAGAGCATGTGGATACTGAGCTCACTGCTGCTGTAGATCAGTTCTGCGATAGTGATAGCGAGACACCAAAACGCATATACTGCACATATACGGCTATGCTGGCAATACGCTCACATCTAGCGCATAAAACACATGTAGATGATGTTGGTTTGAAATAGTTTCGAACATTCTTCAACGTCTAAAATGAACGTCTGAAAAGTTTCGAAATAGTGATAGCACAATTGCAGAAATGGTGTACTGATGACTAGCGAACAAACTTTCCCAATACAGAGCACTCCTCGAGTTTTAGATATTGTGAGCCTCTACCCCAATGACATGAATATCTATGGGGACTCAGGCAATGTGCTCACCATTATGAGGCGTGCGCAATTATACGGCTATCAGCCAGTACTCCATGCCTATAATCAAGGCGATCCATGGCCAGAGCAGGTTGATATGATTATCGGCGGTGGCGGTCAGGACAAGGGACAAAGTGCCATCCAAGATGATTTATATATGCGTGCTCCGCAATTGCAAGCACTTGCGCAAGATGGCGTTCCAATGCTGATGATTTGTGGTCTATACCAGCTTTTTGGCGACTATTTTGAAACTGCTACCGGAGAGCGCATCCAAGGTATTGGCATACTTGGCGTACATACTACTGGTCAAGATACGCGCATGATCGGCAATGTCGTAGAACATTCTGATGAGTTCGGCGATATTGTAGGGTACGAGAATCATTCTGGGCAGACTGTGCTGCATGCAGGAGTTGAGCCTTTAGGACGTGTAGATCATGACGGTATGGGCAATAATGGTCAGGATCATACAGAAGGCGCTCGCTTGCATAATGTTATTGGCACCTATATGCACGGCTCGTTACTTCCTAAAAATCCACGTATTGCAGACTTTTTAATTGGTCAGGCTGCGCGCAGACGATGTGGGGAATTTAGACCATTAAGCGACGCTAATGGCAAGCGTGAGCTTGAGCGGCTCAATACCTTAGCTGAGCAAGCTCGACATGTTGCTATGAAGCGCCCTCGGTAGTGTGACACGTGACGCCTTACGTGGTGAATACCAGCAAAGTAACATTGGTGTACTACCATAGGAGCAAGCAACTATATGCCAAGGAGGGCGATATGGCAGATTTACATATTGACGAAATAAATGAAAGTATGCGTAACCTTGTTTTGGCAGGAATTGGTGCAGTTGCTGCTGGTGCTGAGCAAGGTCAAAAAGTTGTTGAAGAGCTCGTACGCAAAGGTGAGGGAGTAGTCAAGCAAAGCAAAGTAGCTAATACTGAACTTTCTCGCCATGCAAAAGATGCAGCATCAAACGCGCTCCATGATGCCAGTGCTGCAGCGCATAATACCGCTCAAGAAGCAGCTCAGGGAGCTAAGGACGTCGTAGGCGATGTGATGGATGCGGCTTTGAAGGCTCGATTGTCGCTGATGAGCGATGAAGAGCGCGAAAACTATGTTGCAAAAGTAGGCGAGCTTGCTCAGCAAATTGTTGAGGAGCGTAAGGCACGTGCAGAACAGGAAGCCGCTGAGGCTGAGGCACAAGCTGCTGAACACGCTGATGAGGAAGCTCAAGAAGCACAAGCATCAGATACCGAGACAGCAGCAGAGTAATTATGACAGCGTAAGCAATTGCTATAGATATGGCAAGTTGGTATTAGCGTTATAGAAAGTTGGAATATGGCTCAGGCAGTAGAACCACCAAGCAATCAGACATCATCTTCTACTGAATATGCTCAGTCTGGTTCTGCTGCCTCTGCTGGATCTAGCATTTTTACTGATGCTACCAGCACTGTGGATTCAGCTAATTCTAGCGAGCAAATCGGCACTCAATCTATCGATGTAGGAACTGCAGGATCTGAGTTTATCGGCGCGGAATCTACTGGCGCGGAATCTGCTGACACCGAACCTGCTACCCATACTGCCGATACGGTCAAAGCGCCGCAACCACCAACAATTGGGCTTTTTGGTAGCAGTGGTACTAATTTCGCTCAGCAATATCACGTCACGCGTGCTGGTAAAGTGCGTCGTATCCGCGAAATATTCTCCATTGCGCGAAAATTTGATATTTTCCACGGGCTAACCCCAGTAAAAATGAGGTTAATGCTTGAAGCTATGGGACCGACCTTTGTAAAAGTTGGTCAAAATCTATCGCTGCGAAGCGAAATCTTACCGCAAGAGTTCTGCGATGAGCTCTCCAAACTGCGTGCAGAAGCAGATCCTATGCCATACGAGCAAGTATTACATGTGCTTACTCAAGAATATGGCAAGCCAGTACAAGAAATTTTCTCAGAAATTGACCGAACGCCACTCGGTTCTGCATCCCTTGCTCAAGTGCATCGCGCTAAACTAATTTCAGGAGAAGACGTTGCGGTCAAAGTGCAGCGCCCGGGCGTGCGCGAAACTATGGCTCAAGATATCGATATTATGCGTTCGGTAGCTCGCTATGCGCGCCATGTGGTGAAATCAACGCAAATTGTAGATTTACATGGTGTTGTTGATGAGCTTTGGGAAACTTTCCAATCAGAAACTAACTTTTTAATTGAAGCGCAGAATTTGCGCGATTTTCGAGACTTCTGCGCGGACTATCAGTATATGGACTGCCCGAAACCGTACATGGCATTATGCACATCGCATGTTGTAGTGATGGATTATGTAAACGGAATTTCTATTTCGCATCCAGATCAGCTGGTTGAAGCTGGATACGATTTGGAAGAAATTGGCGCCAAACTTGTTGATAATTACGCTGCACAAGTGCTTGACGAAGGATTTTTCCACGCCGACCCGCATCCTGGCAATATTATGGTGCATGACGGGTGCATTATGATGCTGGATCTTGGTATGACTGGCAAATTGAATGCGCGTAACCGTTCTATTATGCGCGACATGATTTTTGCAGTTGGTAGGCAGGATTCTCCAGCACTGGCAGAGGCATTTTTGCGATTTGCTGGGCCGAGCGACGTGTCACAGGTTGATCATCCAGGACTGTTGGCTGATCTTGACGCTATTGTGCAAGATTTTGCGACAGTACAGTTGAGAGATCTTAATGTTGGCGAACTTATTAGTGCGCTTATTGCATTAGCGCGTAAACACAATATTGAATTACCAAGTATTATTACTACGGTTGGGCGTGGGCTGGTCACTCTCGAAGGAGTGCTTGATGAATTCCTGCCTGACACCGACATGATTGATATTATTACTGCACACATTGCTTCATCAACTGGCGTGCGTGGGGCTATTCATGACGAGGCGCAGCGACTTGCCATTGAAAGCAATAAAGCGCTACATGGTTCACTTGGTGCGCTTGCAGAGGCACAGACTGCTGCACGAATGCTCACTCGCGGTCAAATTAAAACCAATATTGAGCTAGTTGGTTCTCAAGAGCCTATTCGTCAAATGAGCTATATGGTGGATCGTCTTACCATGGCTATGATTGTGGTGGGCTTGTATGTGGGCTCATCCATTGTGTATTTTGCTGGTATTAAGCCGGTGGTATTTGGTATTCCAATTATTGGCTTTATGGGATATGTGGTGGCATTTGTGGTGTCATGCTGGATTGTGCTGGATATTATGCACAAAAACCGCAAGCCAAAGTCAAAAGGTCGGTAACGTGCTTATTCAGTAGCAAGTGCTGTAGCAAGTGTCGCAACAAGTGTTGTAGCAAGTGTCAAATTTCACTCATTCCACGGGTTTCTTTACAGTAGAAGTATGACTGAACAGAAGCAAGCCGAGACGCAGAGCGCAAAACCTTTTTTGGCGCAGTATGACGAGACTATGATTGCGCGCAGAATTGCCGAGCAACAGTTACCGCTCGCAGTATTTTGGGATATGGATGGTACGCTGATTGATTCCGAACCATATTGGCATGATGGTGAGATTGAGATTGCGCATGCCAACGGTGGTGAGTGGGATGAAGCATTAGGCTGGCAGTGCACAGGAACGTCAGTGCCTAATGTTGCTCGCAAAATGATTGAGCACGGCACCAAGCTTTCTGTTCAGGAAATCCATGACCAATTGATATCGTATGTTGCTCGCCGTGAGCAGGAGCGTATGCCTTGGATTCCGGGCGCACGTGAGGCTTTGGAGCTAGTGGCGCAGGCTGGTATTCCATCAGTATTGGTGACTTCCTCGCCTCGTCATGTGGCTAGAGGATTGGTGCGTCAGGCGCCGACTGGAGCATTTGGCGGATACGTATGTGGTGATGATGTGCGTGCAAATAAGCCTGATCCAGACCCATACCGTCAGGCAGCACGAGTGCTTGGCATTGATCCTGATGATGCGCATCTGATGGCTAGATGTGTTGCTTTTGAAGACTCTGGCGTGGGTTTGCAGTCTGCCACAGCAGCTGGTACTACAGTTTTGGCGCTTACCGGCTATATTCGCACTGCTGATGGCCAGCCAGCAGGTCCATTCTTTGATAGCATTGCCACATATGATGAGTTAAGTATTGATACTTTACGCAATATGGTAAGCCGCCGTTTGCAAAGCCTATAACCTGTACATATTACGCACAGTGCGCATAATGTGGGTGAAGGCTTGACATTAGTTAAGTACGGTATTAGTTAAGTACGGCATGTAGCAAATCAGAGCAGTAGAGTAGGGGCACAGCCTAGTTAGGGAGCAAGTCATGGCAAGTTTGCAAGATGTAGCAGACCTTGCTGGAGTATCGGTTTCCACAGTTTCACGAGCATTACGCGGCACCGGTCGTGTAAGTGAAGCTACGCGAAACCGCATAAAGCAAGCTGCAGAATCAGTGCATTTCACGCTCTCTCGCAGCGCCTCCTCTTTAGCAAGCGGCAAAACAATGCGCGTGAGCATTGTGGTTATTGACCGCATCAATACTTGGTTTAATGCCTCCGCTATTCAGGGAGCATATGAAGTGCTTGAACCCGCGGGCTATGATGTAGTGCCGCGAGTTGTGAGTACCAGCGAAGACCTTGATGCATTTGTTCGCCACCTGCCAGGCAACCGGAATCTAGACGGTATTATTGTTGTTTCTATCAATCTTGATGACGAGTATGTGCGTATTTTGCGCGATATTACTGTGCCGTCAGTGGGGTTAGATGCGCGTAGTCGAGCAGGATATAGTGCAACTGTTCGTGTTGATGAGCAAGTAGCTATGCGTCAAGCAGTCGGTCTGCTGCATTCTTTAGGGCATCGCAGAATTGGCTTTGTGGAAATGCCGAATAATCCAGACTTTTTACTCTCTGCTAAGCGCCGCTCTGGTGCTTTCTTGCGTGCTGCTCGTGATTTAGGGTATAACGAGTTCGATTTAAGTGTGTTTGAGGGGCAGGATTTCGGGCATTTTCGCAGTTTTGATGAAGCTGTTTCGCAGACGTCATCGCGTATTATTGCACAGTTTAGGCGTCCAACAGCATTGTGTGTGGAGATTGATGATTTTGCTATTGCTTTGCAATATGCGTTGCGCAAAGCAGGAATTCGCGTGCCAGAAGATATTGCGCTTATTGGATTTGATGATAATTCACGTGCTGAAATGGCTGGACTGACTACGCTACGGCAAGATCCACATCGCATGGGACAACTCGCTGCTGAACAGATTCTGCAGCTGATGCAAGGGCAAGTATTGGCAGAGCCTCACCAATTACTTCAAACTACGCTGGTTACACGGCAGAGCACAGGCGCTTTATAGAAGTTTGCTAACGCTCTGGGGAATTTGCTAACGATTTGAAAAGTTCGCTAACGATTTGTAGAAGAGTTTGTAGAAGATATTTTGGGCATTTGCAACCAAAATCTCTTCTAGGATAAGTAAGCGAATATCGATTTGAAAAGATAGTTGAATAGCTGGCTTTATCTTGAAGTTGGCATTGCCATGTAGGATGTGAACATGGGAGACAAGGATACATCGCAGCGTAGCACTCAGCCAATTACAGTGGTTATTACTGCGTATAATCAAGGGGATTTGCCACTACAATCTGTGCAATCCGCCCTGCAGCAAACCTTACTTCCAACTCAGGTTATTGTGGTTGATGATGGTTCGATAGATCAGCAATCTTTAGATGTGCTTGAGCAGATTCAGCAATTAGCTCACAATAAGCATATTCCTCAAATAACAGTGATGACACAAGAGAATGCTGGTGTCAGTGCAGCGCGTAACGCTGGTATTGCCGCCGCTACAACACCATATATTGCGGTGCTTGATGGCGATGACATGTTTATGCCGAATTTTTTGGAGCAAGCGAGTGCTGAGCTGAGCAAGTCTTCTCAGATAGTCGCGGTTTCTAGCTGGTTACAGTGTTTTGGTGTGCTCGATGCGGTGGTCAAGCCAATCGGTGGTAGCTTAGAGGACTTCTTACCGCGTAATTGTTGCCCGGCGGCATGTCTTATTCGTCAAGCTGATTGGCAGAGTGCAGGCGGGTATACCGAATCTATGCGCCATGGGTTTGAAGATTGGGATTTCTTCTTAAAACTGTTGGAAAATGGGGGCTCTGGTACATCAACTATTACTGTGCTAGAGCAGCCTCTGATTCAATACCGTACCGCGCCAGCAAGCGCCAATATTGCCAGCATGACGAGCCGAACGGAAATTTTGCGTGATATGATTACGCGGCATCGCGAGTCTTATGCACAGCATGTCGATAGTGTGGTACTCGCCTTGGACGCACTTGCTACGACGCGATTGCGTATGTGGGAAGATGCCGTACAAGTTCATCCAGAACTCCAACAGCACTCGCTGGCAACTCAAGAATTTATGCGCTCGCCATCATTCGGTGACGGTGGTATGGCAGCGGCAGTGCGCTTGCGTGTAAGCGATTATACTAAGTGATAAATTTGTGGAGCTAAGGGGAGTCGAACCCCTGACCTCTTCGATGCGAACGAAGCGCTCTACCAACTGAGCTATAGCCCCATGCACTCACAAGCATTATTGCAGTATCAAGTACCACCGAGTACCTGCGCGTACCAACCTGCTTAACTATAATACGGATTGCGGACTGCTGGACTCGCGTGCGAAACGCTCAGGATGAACAGGCTGCATAGCTTTAGGCAAGCTCGCAACAACGTTTAAGTATGAGTCAATAATAAGTTCCCGTAAGAGTTGATCATTGACATCCTTATGAGCATACACAGAAATCCAATGTTTTTTGTTCATGTGATACCCAGGCGTGATGCCTTCATAAGTTTCGCATAAGAGCTTGGCGTCGGCAGGGTCAGCTTTAAGATTGATTATGGCATTACCTTGGTGCTCGGTAAAGAGAGCGAACCATTTCTCGCGCACCCGCGCCGCATCCCAACGGTCGGCAAAAGGATAGATTTCTGCTGCGGGCAGTTCTTGCGCAATTTGTTTGGCAAGTGCAATAAAATCCATAATCCTTTTGCCTACCTACTACTTTTAGTTTTGCTTGGTATTCTTGGCTTTATTAGCACGTGCTTTAAGCAGTCCAATAATAGTTGGCAGCAAAGAAACCAATAGAATAAGGACAATTACTAATTCAAAATGTTGCTGGACGGCTGGAATGTTGCCGAAGAAATACCCTAAGAATGTGAAAAGCGAGGACCAGCATACACCGCCAAGTATGGAGAATGGGGTGAAGCGTGCCCATCGCATGCCAGAAAGTCCGCTAATAAATGGCATAAACGTGCGAATGAACGGGAAAAATCTACCGAGGAATACAGCTAATGGTCCCCATTTTTCAATCATTGCTTCTGTTTTCGCCATGCGTTCAGGTGTCATTGCTTTGACTTTGCCGGATTGAATAATGCGTCTGCCGAAGAAATGGCCAATCCAGTAATTGCACTGGTCACCAATAATCGGAGCAGTCCATACTACTGGAAGCAGCATAGCTAGCGGGAGAGCGGCTTGACCGGTTTGTGCGTCTGGTGCTGCAAAAACGCCAGCTGCAAAAAGGAGAGAGTCGCCGGGCAAGAATGGGAAGAATACTACGCCGGTTTCAATGAAGATGATGAGGAAAATAAATCCTACGGCAACGCCTGGGCCCATGGCAATCCATCCTGCAATGGCTGCGCGAGGATCCTTGAGCAGGTGAATGAGAAAATTAATGAGGCTCATGTGAGTCTAATCCTTAGCACTAAAAGTTTTCGCCCTTAAGAATAGCAGGGTGAGTGACGGATTGCGCAGCTTCTTCTCTAGTTTTACAAATCCTTGTAACGAATTTAGCTAAATCTCCACATAGGAATATGAGTTGGGGCATGGAGCGCACGAATCGTTTTATAGACGAGAAAGAACCTCGTACAAAAAATGGAGATACTTTTCTGTGTATATATGTCTTTTCTGTGCATGATGCTACAAAATTGAGGCACGCAAAAACCGACCCCCTAACGGGGGTCGGTTCTATGTACAAGTTCAACTTCGCGGAATCTCTGCACAACACCATCGTCATGGCGGTAAAGTCTCTTCGTATCCGCCCAACATCATCAACCGTTTGTGGTCATCAACCTTTGTGGGCTTCCGCTGTTAAGTTGTTCTTGTAGTCATTATTATGCCAAGAAAAACCAGTAATGCCAACCCCTGAGCACAGAAAAACCACAAAAGTTTGATAATTATAGAAAAATCGTCTGGAGCTTGTTGTTTGTGGATTTTTGAACGGTCATAAGTTCTCATACGTGTATTAAATGTTTCTTTTTGTGCTATTTAGTGCTGTATGTTGAAAATACAAGCGTGTTGAATACCCCCTTCTAATGCATTTGTTCGGGGGTGCATACTTGTTAACAATGGCAGCGAGATATATACAACTCAATCGCATAACACCACAATAGTGCTATGAAACATGCACAGAGTACAAAAACACCAAGCATTAAGCCAGTGAACGCTGTACAACATGACACTGCGCAACACGGCATACAACACGAGGTAGTGCAGCATAGCGGTATACAACACAGTGCTGTACCACACAGTGCGCCAGAATATGCGAAACCCCAGCTAGAGTATGCGCCTTCTGAAGAATCGCATGCCAGCAGTTTGTCTTTGCTGGATACCCAAAGTAGCAGTGCACTGAAAGGCAAACATGATAGGCGGACAGACGGCGAGCCTGTCATCGACGAAATGCCATATTATATGCCAAAAGAGCTCAGGGCATTAACGCAACAACAAAGATCACCCGCTACATCTGCTGCATTGTCATCTTATGCGACAACCGATAACCTCGTATCTAGTCGTACTCATAGTAAAAAGCAAACATCTGACGATAACCTATCCGGTGCTGGAACTCTGATTATGATACACAGTGCAAGTGGAGGAATAGGCACCAGTGTGCTTGCTGCCCTTATCGCATGGAGCTTGAAACTACGCCAATATGAGTGCGCGATCCTTGATTTAGATCTCAACGCCGGCGGACTTGACATACTACTTGGGCAGGAAAGTGCCCCAGGTTTGCGATGGAGCCAGATTCGAGCCCCGTTGGGCAGTATTGATGGACAATCACTCTGTCAAGAATTGCCGCGCTGGCAAGGTATGCCATTACTTGCGAGCGATTCATGGCAACATAGCCCTGCTCAATGGTGGGAAGTACTTGCTGCAGTGCGTGCGCTACTACAGTGCAAACAGATCGTTATCGCAGATGCAGGTACACAGTATCCCAAGCACCTACAGCAATTTGATACCAGTGACGGTATGCATACACTTAACTCGATGCAGTCGGGTAATGATCTGCCAGTACCAACCGCGCGACATAGTACCCAATCGCGAGCTAAACATATGCGACAGCAAGAAGAAGTAGAAACTCTACCTTCTCAATTACAAACCCAAGCGCAAACAGTAGTGCATGTTGTTGCGGTGGAGATGAGTGTACTTGGGCTAGCAAGAGCACGCGGCATGATTCATGCTTGGCAACACTGCAGTGACCCAACTATTGCACGAGAATGGCGTAACCCTGTACTGATAGGGAAAATCCCACATGTATCGCGTTCGCTATTAGTGCAAAGCCAAGATGCCCAAGCATATCTACAACGCCCTATTACCGCTCAATTCGCACGGCACCGGGCACTAAGGCATTCGCTCAATGCTGGGCTTGGAATACGAAATATCCCACGACAGTATAGGCGCTCTTTACAAGCAGTGTGTAGTGAGATTATGCAGCGTATCCCAGATGAGGGGCAGTAAATATGCTTTGCAGTTGCTATTAGGGAAAGGAGGAGATATGGGAGAACACCTAGTACTTGGGCCACTTGACGCCTTGGCACAAGATACACAAGTAACGGATATTACGGTTACTTGCGAAGGTCAAGTTTGGGTTGATCGTGGCAATGGCATGGAATTTGAACCTATGCGCAGCAGTATCAATAGTGCGCATGGAGTGAGAGAGTATGCGGTACAACTATGTGCACAGCTCGGTAAACGACTTGATGATGTGCATCCGATTGCAGACGCAGCCACACAATCAGGTGTCCGTATTCATGCGGTAATCGCGCCACTTGTGCCATACGGAGCATCGTTGAGTATTCGATTTCCAGACCGCACCCGTTCAACATTAGACTCACTCGTCACATTAGGAGCATTTCCAGCAATATGGATGCCAATTTTGCAGGCTATTGTGGATCGCCATGCCACAGTACTTATTGCAGGAGGTACAGGAACTGGGAAAACCACCATGCTCAAAGCGCTTTTAGAACAAGTGGATGCTTGTGAACGCATTGTCAGCGTCGAAGAAGTGCGAGAACTTGGCTCGCTCCATCATGACAATACAGTTTCTCTCGCCAGTAGAGAAGCCAATGTTGAGGGAAAAGGAGCTGTAGGGCTGTCACAGTTAGTAAAAGCAACGCTACGCATGCGCCCAGATCGTGTAGTACTTGGGGAATGCCGCGGTGAAGAAATTGCAGACTTGCTTCGAGCTCTCAATTCAGGGCATCGTGGCGGTATGACTACGGTGCACGCAGACAGTATTGAGCGTCTACCTGCGAGACTAATCACCTTAGGTTTGCTTGCCGAACTAACGCCTCAGGCGATAGCAATGCTTGCAGCAGGAGCCTTTGATGTAGTAATTCATATGCGCCGCACTACACATGGAGTACGGCATATTGCACAAATTGGTCAACTAATTACTTCAAATCAAGGAGAGCTTGTAGGTCAGATGGCATGTGCTTGGGATGGTGTGAGAGAACCAAAATATGGTCCAGGCTGGTCAGGTTTGGCACAATTACTGCAATTGTCAACAGAAGCAATGCCTTTTCTACCAACATGTTCTACTGCTGAACACGTTGCTGACACCGAGCGCTATCGCATAGCTTACACAACAAGCAACACATTGCATGCTGCAACCTCTTCATATACCGCAATGGCATGAGAAGACAGGGCTTGATAAGGATAAGGGGGTGTGGCTATGACGATATCAATACTCATACTGGTGTCCAGTGCGGTACTCGGATTCTGCGCAGTTGGCACAACATACCGTACAAGCGAGCGCATGTGCGCAATTACACCAGTGCGCAGTAGAGCGCAACGCCGTATAGGGATTCGGGCGATTCTAGCGCATATTATGTCGACTTTGCGCAATGGTGGTACGACATTGCAGGCATTTCAGGATCTCGCAGGGTATACCTATCCAACAGCGTCGCTGAGCGTAGAGCGCGTTCATCATGTTTGTGCAGCCCGGAAGCTATCTGATGAATCACCATCGGTAACTGAGCAAGTAGCTGTAGAGGCGTATATGGCATATGCGTTAAGTGAGCAAATAGGGTGCGAAACCTCGCGGTGTTTACAAGTGGTGGTCGATGCATACAAACGTGCGCAACTTCTTCATGATTTACGTGAGCAAGCATTAACAACTCCTCAAGCTACGGCAAGACTGCTTGCTGCATTGCCGTTACTTACTCTTGTGCTTGGTGAAGCAATGGGCGCTCATCCATTGCACTTTTTGTGTACGACTACCCTCGGCAGGCTCTGCCTTGTAGCCGCTTTGCTGTGGTATATAGCCGGATTAGTGTGGATTCAGCGTTTACTTGCTGCTGTACAAGAGCAAGATGCCATAGAAGGGCAGGTATTTGCTCACACAGTACAAGCCCGATTGCAACACCGCAGGGATTATCGTTCGGTATATACTCAAAAACTTAGATTTCGTCTCGGCGCGGGCAGTAGTGCGCGTAATCGTCGTGCATTGCCTGTCAGGGTATAGGAGGCGAAAATGAGCAATACAGTTATTATCACTTCGCTGATAGCTGCGGCAGTATTCGGTGGCTCAATACAGCCATATCAATGGGCACAAGTAGTGCAGAGAAGCTCTCATTATGGGTTGCCGAGTGATGCAGTAATTATTGCCATGCTGAGTGTAGCTATGCAATCAGGCCTATCCATGACGCGAGCGCTGCGCGTTATTGCACAATTATGCGAATATGTCTGTGGATTACAAGCTCGACCAGTAACTCAATATATACAGCATGTTTGCGTTGAACTAGAACGAGGCAATGATTGGGAGACTTCTTGGGGTATAGACACTGGCGCTCGAACTGCGCATGCGGTTATGAATTCTACACACAAGCACCTGATCCTCACGCTGTATGAAGCACTTGAAGCCTCTTGGAAGCGCGGCATATCGCCAATTATCCGTTTAGATGCAGCTTTAGAACGTATGGAAAGTGCGAGTAAACAGCAAGTAGAAGAAGCTGCTGCTGTGCTTGCTGTACGAGTACTACTTCCTGTAGGGTTATGTTTTTTGCCAGCGTTCATTCTTATTGGCATCGTACCAGCAATCGCATCTTTTGCAGGAGGGTAATGCATCCAGAACCCAAAGATTTTCCAAAAGTAACACTATCCAAACAAATCATAGAAAGGAATATTATGAACAACCACAGTCCCATAATGTCGAAGTTGCAGCCAGAGAGTATAAAAGATCGCGTACACCGAGCTATGTGCTTGCTGGATGCTAGAGCCAAACTCGTAGCAAGAGAGCCTGAAGCAGGCCTTGCTACTGCAGAATATGCTGTAGTAATGATTGCAGCAACTGGTTTTGCTGGGTTGCTGGTGGCGATTTTGAAGTCATCGGCTGTGCGCACTATGCTCACCAATATTGTTAAAACCGCGTTGAGTGTGGCATAGAGTATTGGAACACTATGGCATCACAACAATATATGGAAGAGTATATAGGTGGTGCATCGCAGACATCACGGAGTACTACACAAGCTGAGTATTGCATACAGCAGATAGCACTATGGTGTAAACGTCAAAGTATGACAGGCTATGCGGTACTCCGTGATCTGGGTGTGACAGCATACTCGAATATCAAACGATGGGTGAACATCGCGTATGTACGATGTAAACAATGCCCCAGTGATGTAGGTGCTGTTACAGCGGAATTTGCTGTGATACTCCCTGCAATTATGATTCTTGTATTGATTTTACTAACGTCAGCAAGAGCTTCCATGATTGCACTATCTTGCCAAGACGCTGCAAGAGTAACTGCACGCACGCTTGCTATCGATGATGACACTAGTCAAGCGCAATCGATTGCTCAACGCGCCATACAAACAGCGGTAACAGTACGTGTCCAACAAACTGACACAACAATAACAGTACATACACAATGCCCAGTATTACCGAAACCGCTTTCAGGAGTGCCATTTCACGTAGAAGGATATGCGGTTGCTACACGGGAACTCTTGCAATAACTTCTGTGAAAAGTAGTTTACGTGGCACGCAGTAACTCGCGTGGCATACGGCAGATCGATGTCGCAGATTACTCAGCCTTACAGACTTTTTTCACTGCACACACACTTACTGCTGTGGTTTGATTATTCCCACCTCGACTTGCCAATGCTATTGAAAACTATTGATATTAAAGGAAAAGAGATGAATAGATTATGCAAGTTATCTCATGCCCACAAGAACCAGAGCCTGCAGATGAGCAGCACAACAACGAGCAACACAACGTGCTCTTACATATTCAGTGTACTGCGCAAACACGTGAGATGTCGACCACCATCCACATCATCAACTCGCGCAATACAAAGCGTGCGCAAAGCCGATATCGGGTCGGCTACTGTGGTGGGTATCGGTATGGTTGTGGCGGTGGGCATACTGATCTCGATGCTGCTTACTATCGCTCTAGTGATGAAAGCTGGGGCTGTTGCAAGAACTGCAGCAGATCATGCAGCCATCGCTGCAGCCCAACAGTACACTTTTGGATCAGCAGACCCATGTGCGACTGCTAACACAGTAAGTCAAGCAAATCATGCAGAACTCGTCTCATGCATGATACAAGGGCAAGATACTCTTGTCAGCGTGCAGGTGGCTACACACACGCCACTTATTGCATATGCGCATGCGTATACGCGAGCGGGACCAGTGCAGTGCGAGTAACATGTACAGTACAATTGCATGGTTGAAATAGGTACTTGTAATGCACATCCTCTTGCACATTACACAGCATGAGCTAGGCTTAATATGCAATGTTGATGAGTAGGAAAAGGTGAAATATGGCTTTGGCGTTATATCGACGATATAGACCAGACACTTTTGACGGTGTAATTGGCCAAGATCAAGTAACACTTCCTCTCATGCGTGCGCTTGATAACAATAAGCTCACTCATGCGTACCTATTTTCTGGACCGCGAGGGTGTGGCAAAACTAGCTCTGCCCGTATTCTTGCACGTTGCGTGAATTGTGCTCAAGGTCCAACCTCTCACCCATGCGGTGTATGCGATAGCTGTAAAGATTTAGCCACCGGAGGACCTGAGTCTATTGATGTGGTTGAAATTGATGCAGCAAGCCATAATGGTGTGGATGATGCGCGTGAATTACGCGAGCGAGCAGGCTTTGCTCCAGTAAGAGATCGCTATAAGATTTTTATCTTAGACGAAGCTCATATGGTGACTGCTCAAGGATTTAATGCGCTGCTGAAAATTGTTGAAGAGCCACCTGAACATGTGATGTTCATTTTTGCTACCACAGAGCCTGAAAAAGTTATTGGCACGATACGCTCACGTACCCATCATTATCCATTTAGACTTGTTCCTCCTGAAATTATGGGACCATATCTAGAACAGATATGTGAGCAAGAATCCATCGAAGCAGCTCCTGGAGTATTACAGCTTGCGATGCGTGCGGGTGGTGGCTCAATGCGAGATACACTCTCCGTGCTTGATCAGTTAATTATTGGAGCAAATCATGGTGTTATTGAGCTTAAGAGTGCTCAGGCACTGCTTGGTTTTACGCCAGAAGAATTGATCAATAACGCAATTGAAGCAGTTATACAGCATGATGGTGCTGCACTCTATGGTGTAGTAAGTGATGTGATTATTGGTGGGTATGATACTCGTCGATTCGTCGAAGATCTGCTCGCGAGGATTCGTGATTTACTTATTCTGGCATTGGCTGGTGAGCAAGCGGAACATACGCTTGGTGATACGGGTGTTAATACACAACAGTTACATAACCAAGCCCAAGCTTTAGGATTGCAATATCTGACACGAATGGCTCAAGATTGTAATGACGCATTAGCGCATATGTCAGGCGCAACCTCACCAAGATTACGCCTTGAACTATTGGCTGCAAAATTGCTGATTCCTAGCGTTGAGCAAAATAACCATCAAACACAATCAGACGAAGCTGGTGGTGATGCTTCTGGTGCAGCTCCAGCTGGCATAGAGATCACTCATACTGGAGAACATTCCTCAGCGCACGGTGCAGCAACTCAGACAGATGCGTCAGCAGAGACTACCGGTTCAGCCTCGCCAATATCAGCGCCATCTGTAGCAGTAAGTAATAGTCAAAAACGTGCTGCCTCGGTCAGTGCAACGTTATCGGCGTTGGGTGATGCCAGTAACGCGTTACAACAGCAAAATATGCAGCAACAGAGTGTGCAACACAATGTCCCTGAGCATAATGCACAGCAAACCAGTGCACAACCAGCTAATGCGCAACAAACAAGTGCACAACCAGTTACGACACAGCCATCTGGTGCGCCTCAACACTTGCAGCGCCAAGAGACAGCTCAAGAGACTACGGCGTCGCAAGCGCAGGGAGCTGCCCCAGCATCACAGCAAGAAGAGCACATTTCAACAGAAAACGTCGATGAACGCTGGGATGCGCTCGTACAAGGACTTCCTGCAGATATTGCGCAGTATGTGAATCGAACAAAAATTCCTAGAGTGCTGCTCACTACAACGGGTAAGCCAACACTCTGGGTTAAGTTTGACACAGCTCTGAGCAAATATGCGTTTGCTCTAGCTGTAAGCAATGAAGAGATGCACGGAACGCATGCGGTAGTCGATATATTACGAGCAGAAACTAAGCGAGTTTTCGGTAATGCTGTGGTCTTTTCTCCAGCAAAAAAGCTGGGGGATGGCAGCACCGCAGTGCCATATAGTAAGCTCTCTGCCCAAGAACAGCAGCGTATTAAAGCGCAGCTTTTGCAGGCACAACTCCAATCGCAAGTATTACATTCGTTAAATAGCGATACTACTGCTGCATCGCATCAGCAAACTAGTGAACATCATGAGACTTCATCTAATGGTGAAGCACACCATGATTCAGCACATCAGGCAGCAGAAAGCAACGCTCGTGCTGATGATGCTGACCCTTGGGCGCCTACGAATAAAGCACAAACACTGCATAGTATAGAGGTGCCACACCTGAATACTGATGATCCGTGGGCACAATCGTTTGCTCAGAAGTCGGCTCGAGTGACAGCGCGCGCAACGTTCGGTGCAACAGTACGTAATTCGGCGCATGATAATGGTCAATTGCATGCGCAAGAGCAACCGGACGGCCAACGTGCCACGGATAATCTCAATACTGCACAACACAACAGCGCCGGTAGTGCTGGTGAGTACAGTGGTATCGCAGATAATGCCAGTGCCAGCGAACCGTTAGCAGATACTACAGCTAATCAGGGCCTATATCAGCATACGGTTGATCCAGAAAGTGATGAGTATTCGCTTGATGACGATGTAGTGCAGTCTGCTGCAGGGCTTGATTTCGCTGCTTTACGAGCGGCATTTAATGTCAAGCAAGAAGAAGAGTTTGCAGCAGATGACCCGAGGAATCCGCTGGTTATAGAAGCCAAAGCACATCGTGATGCACAGTAACGCAAGACGTATGCGCGCAAGATACAAGACGAATGTGTACAAGATAAGTATGTATTTGAGTAGGCATCATATTTGCGAATAGGTAAATCTGAGCATGGGCGCGTATGTACAGGAGCACTGGCGAATTGTGCCGTGCGCGCACAGTGCACATAAGCGGCATACAAGGTAGTACAGTTAAGCTGTATCCGCGTATTCAGTGTGCGTATATCGGCGAAAGGACAGCATTGGCATTAGCGTATGACGGTGCGATTGCACAACTTATTGATGCATTTGCAGGACTGCCTGGCATCGGGCCTAAAGGTGCGCAGCGTATCGCGTTTTACTTACTGGGAGCGGATGAAGTAAAAGCGCAGCATTTAGCAGATGCCATTATGGAAGTGAAAGCAAAAGTACGATTTTGCGAAATCTGCGGCAATGTCTGTGAAACAAGTCCATGCCCGATTTGTGTTGACCCTCGACGAGATCATAGCGTTATTTGCGTGGTGCAAGAACCTAAGGACGTAATGAGTATTGAGCGCACGCGCGAATATCGCGGAATGTATCATGTGCTTGGTGGAGCTATCGACCCCATGGCTAATATTGGCCCGGCTGATTTGGCAATACCTCAGTTATTACATCGTTTAGCACCATTATCAGGGGATAGCGAAAACGACAGTACTGCTGTTACTGAATCTGAACAAGAGTCTGTCACAGTGCCAGCTGTTCAACAGTCTTTAGGTATTTATGATCAGTATGCACACCAAACACCATCAGCGGATAACCATGCATCATCGACCAAGAACAGCCTGCAGTCAGATCAAGGAGCTCAGCTAGGCGAGCAGCCAAGTGAACAGTCAGCACACAGTCAGCGGTTACGTATGGCTCAAGAGCAGTATGAAGAAGTCCAAGAAGTGATTCTGGCGCTTAACCCGAATATTGAAGGGGATGCTACCACACGATATCTAGCTCAATTATTGGGGCCACTCGGCATTACCGTTACCCGCCTCGCTAGCGGTCTACCAGTAGGATCTGATTTAGAGTATGCAGATGAAATAACGTTAGGGCGTGCTATTTCTGGCAGACGACAAGCCTGAGCAGCGAAGCACAGACTGCGTGAGTACACGTAACAGTGCATAGTATCCGCATAGTATCCATAATGCAGACTTGTGAGCTCAAATACGGGCAGTTATTTCTATAATCATGCTACTTGCGTACACTAGCTATGAGTACTAGGACATCATTGGTTAAGTATGTGAACATATAGAAACCTGTGACCAGTTGCTAGTATGCAAGCGTATGTACCAACGAGTATGAGAATGCTCATGAGTATGTACAGGTACCCGTAACCGTGAGATTGGATGTCAAGTGGCACTTATCGTTCAGAAGTATGGCGGATCGTCAGTAGCAGATACCGAATCGATTAAACGAGTTGCTCGCCGAATTATTGACACCAAGCGAAAAGGACATGATGTCGCTGTAGTAGTTTCGGCTATGGGAGATACCACTGATGACCTTATCGACCAAGCGCTTGATATTGATTCCAACCCGCCAGACCGTGAAATGGATATGCTGATGACAGCAGGTGAGCGCATTTCCATGAGCTTGCTTGCTATGGCAATTCACGCAGCCGGCGCCCATGCACAGTCTTTCACCGGTCGGCAGGCAGGTTTCCTTACTGATGCACGATATGGCGCGGCACATATTCGCGCAGTAAAACCGCAGCGCGTTAAAGATGCCCTTGCACAAGGCGATGTTGCTATTGTTGCAGGCTTCCAAGGCATCAACGCTTTAGGTGATCCAACAACACTTGGGCGCGGTGGTTCGGATACTTCTGCAGTGGCGCTCGCAGTGGCACTTGGCGCTGATATTTGTGAAATTTACACTGATGTTGATGGCATTTTTACCGCTGATCCCCGCATTGTTCCAGCAGCAAAGCGCATTCCTAATATTTCCTATGAAGAGATTCTAGAAATGTCTGCATGTGGCTCAAAAGTGTTGGCATTGCGATGTGTTGAATATGCAGAGCACTTCTCTATGCCGTTGCATGTGCGTAGTTCTTTCTCGCATCGACCGGGAACCTTGGTGTTGCCTGAGGGAGTGGATGCTGGAAGTATTCCTAATGTGCAGTAGACGACTGTGCAATAGACAGCGGCAACAGCAATAGGTAGTAGGTAGCGAATAACAGTACATAAAAAGAAATAGCGATATTAAGACTTGAACGAGTCGATTAGCATACAAGTACCACAGAAAAGTAGGAACTCATGAATAATGCAACTAGCAATAATACCGCATCTCAGCGCTCAGTGACTGATAATGAAGTCAACCAGTCTATGGGAGACTTGTTCCCAACGCTCGGTCCAGAAGATCCAGTAGTAGCAGGCATTGCACATGATCGCAGTGAAGCGCAGATTACACTTCGCCGTATTCCAGACCATCCTGGTGTGTGCGCGTCTGTATTTACTTCGCTTGCAGATGCTGGGATCAATGTTGATATGATCGTACAAGCTGCAGCTTCAACGGGTACTGCAGATGTATCCTTTACTGCATCCGAAGGCCAAATTCGTGAAGTAGAGCGTGCTCTTGATGAGCAGAAAGAAGCGCTTGGCTACGAATCGTATGATATCGATACGGAAGTCGGTAAGATCGCGCTGGTCGGCGTTGGTATGAAAACTCATTCCGGCATCGCAGCATTGTTTTTCCGCGCATTGAGTGAACATAATATCAATGTGCTGATGATTTCTACTTCAGAAATTCGCATTTCTGCAATGGTTCCGCTCAAAGATCTTGATGATGCTGTGCGTGCAGTACATACGGCATTTAGTCTTGATGCTGCGCAGGTTGAGGCAGTAGTATATGGCGGCACTGGTCGCTAATGCAGTCTAGTAAAGCTAATGCAGTCTAGTAAAGCTAATGCAGTCTAGTGCAGCCAGTATGGCTGGTTGCGCCAAGTATGGCTGATTGAGCGAATACATGCTGATACAAAGTCGAATACCGAAATATATCAATATACCCTAATAAATACCAGAATACCAGCAGAATTACTACCAGAAGAATTCTGAAATTGCCCACAAAATAAACTTCATACCACATATGCAGGCTATAGAAACTATGCTTAGAGTGGTATACGGTACCAAAAACAGCTGAAGGAGCTACCATGGTGCAAATCAATAATACAGGCGTAAATGTTGCAGTGCTCGGTGCAACTGGTCAAGTCGGTATGGTGATGCGCCGCATTCTTGCTGAACGACATTTCCCAGTGAAGGATTTGCGTTTTTTGGCTTCCGCGCGTTCAGCAGGAACTGAGTTGGAATTTGAAGGTCACACCATTACAGTAGAAGATGTGGCTACTGCCGATTTGCATAATATTGATATTGCTATTTTTTCCGCGGGTGGTGGCACTTCCAAGCAGTGGGCTCCAAAGTTTGCAGAAGCTGGCGCATACGTGGTTGATAATTCTTCGCAATGGCGTATGCATGATGATGTGCCTCTGGTTGTGGCAGAAGTGAATCCTGAGGACTTGAATGATGTGCCAAGTCATATTATTGCTAATCCTAACTGCACTACTATGGCCTGTATGCCAGCGTTGAAAGCTCTTTCTGATCAGTTCGGTTTGCAGCGTCTGATTGTCTCTTCCTATCAGGCAGTGTCTGGTGCTGGTCGTGCTGGTGTGGAGCAGTTGATGAACGAGGCTCAAGCAGCTGTTGAACAAGGTGCTGATAAGTTAGTATTCGATGGCAATGCAATTACATTCCCTGAACCAACGAAAGTAGTACGCACTATTGCCTTTAATGCAGTGCCGTTCATTGGCGCTATTGTGGATGACGGCAGTGAGGAAACTGATGAAGAGCAAAAACTGCGCAATGAAAGCCGTAAGATTTTGCATCTGCCAAATCTGTTGGCAAGCTGCACCTGCGTACGTGTTGGCGTATTCACTTCACACGGTATGAGCATTAATGCTGAGTTTGAGCGTGATGTCACTCCAGATCAAGCGCGTGAAGTATTGGCACAAGCTCCTGGCGTGCAGTTGGTTGATATTCCAACGCCTCAGCTCGCTGCTGGTAAAGATCCAAGTTTTGTGGGTCGAATTCGTCAAGATCAGGCGGTGCCAGGTCATAAAGGATTGTCTATGTTTATTACTAACGACAATTTGCGTAAAGGCGCTGCTTTAAACGCTATTCAGATTGCAGAAATTGTGGCGAGTAAGCATTTTGCAGATAAACTCTGATAAGCTGGCGGCATGTCTGTAGCATCAATTGAAGCGCAAAAGCAATTAGATAGGCTGGTAGCTTTAGGCTATCCGGATGTTGCTGATATGAGTGCAGCAGCATTTCGGTCGTTGGCTACCCCGCTTATTACGGCGTTAGAGCAGTCTGAGCTGGATGAGCATATTTTGCTTATTCCAACTCGGGAGCTGGTAACTCCTGAATCGCTTATTGCGCGAACAAGCATTAACCGTATGGCTGGTTTTACAACGATGCCACCGCGTGATATTGCAAGTTTCATGCCACAAGATGGTTTTGAACCGCCAGAAGGTCCGTTCTATATTGTGGTTGATCCGCATACAGGCACGAAATACACGAATCGTGAGCCTGATATTGCGCGTAAACTTGTTGAATCAGACGGACGCTTGCCATTAACTCTTGAAGAGGGGCTTGCTATTGCTACGCAGCATCCGGATTGGCTGGTGCATAAGAATGGGTTTAATTTGCTTGGCTCCCGTAGTCCAGATGGTCGTGTGCCAAGTATTTGGATGAGCCAGAATGCACCAAGACTAGGGTCTGTGTGGCCATCAAGCCGGCACACATGGTTGGGTAATGCGTACTGTATGGAGCGCCGCGGCGTATCACTATTCCACTACATGTAGCAATGTAGCACGGCCCAATCGCATGAGAATCACATCGCATAAGAGGCACATCTGGTAATCGATGTGCCTCTTTACTGTTGCCGTAGCATTCAATAGTTTATCGATAATGCATCAATAGTAGTGGTTGCAAACAGCATTACTTCGATGTATGTGGAGTGGTTGTTGACGGTGACGACTTGTGTTCTTTGCTGGCTTGTATGGAAGCGGCAATACCGGTAACAACAAGAATAAGTCCAATTGCCACAAAAATAACGATAGCTAGTAATCCCCAAGTTTGTGCAGAAATATGCCAATCCAGACTTACTCCTGCTACTAGAAATAGCCCAATTACGCCGACAATTGCAAGAATAACACCCCAAACAATCGTGGCTACACTAGGACCCGTAGCAGGAATAATCCGTGTCTTTGGCAATGTGCGAGCATTTGGCTGCTGCCATCCAGGGTAGGCGGCATAAGCATCTTGGGCGTTGGTGGAATCAGTATCTGCAGCGCCAGCGCCGGGATATCCGTGGGTTTGTGATTCTTGAGTGTATTGCTGGGCTGCTTGTTGCATGGCAATAGTGGCATCATCAGCTATAGTGTGCTCGTGTACAGTGTGTTTTGTTGCAGTGTGCTCGGATGTAGTATGTTCGGGTACGCTATGTTCAGCGTGAAGATCATCTGAGTTGCTGTTTGGCACTGTTGGCATCTCATCACTATCTGCAACATTGGCAAGTTCGGTTGCTAAAGTTGCATCATCTTCATTGAGGTCGCGCGCCTGTGTTGGTATTGCCTGTGTTGGTATTGCTTGTGTTGGTGATTCCTGATCCATAATTCCCCCTAACAAAATGTGTCCTGCATATGGCATTCACTACTGTGTGAGTGCTGGTGATCAAGTAATGCTATTCGTCCAGATCGTAATCGCTGGTATTATCCGGGTCTATTACACTGGAACCGTCCGCGTATTGCACAGTGATTTGACTCATAAGCGCCCTTCCTGTGAGGATAAGCGTATCGGTATTGTCTGTTGTGTCATTGTGCATTACACCGAATGACCAATCATGATCAATCGAATCTGAGGAGAAAATCATCCGAGTTTCGTTGTGTGCAGTGCACTGCTGGGGAAGAATAATATCTATGTTGCTCATAATAGTTTCAATATTCAAGGTTCCAGTTGGGCATGATGTGCCATGAGTGTCAGACCAGTGTTGCAAATCAATAGTTGCATTGCTAGCAACGATTTCGGCACCATGCGTAAAAAGCTGGTCGGCTTGGTCTGCAGTAAATAATCGGTCTGTGTTCTTAATAACTACTTGCCCATGTTGCCCAGTAGTTATGGTGTGCCAAGCGTGCATAGTTGGTAGTACTGGCATTACCACAATAGATGTAATCAGTGCCACAATAGTAAGAGGTATCAAACCACCTGATTTTCTGCCCGAAATACCCGTTGCTACAGTAATAATGCCAAGTATAGCGGTCGCCGCAAATACCCAAATAAGAGTGGCAACAACAGCCCCGTGTACACTAGTAACTAGTCCAGAAAATGTAATAATTGTAACGAGCACTGCTAGTGAAATAAACAGCAATCCTGCCGTGATGCCAACAATAGTTGGGCCTGCTGGCTTACGCATTTTGACAATTTGCTCTGGCGCATTGGCTACTGGCGTCCCCTGATAGGGCGTGCGGTAAGGCGTGCTATACGGCGTTTGATATGGTGAATATGTCTGATTGAAGGATGGCTGACCATTTGGCGCTTGTTGGTATGAGCGCCCTGTGGTAGCTTGTTGTGCCTGTTGCTGAGCTTTGAATGGTGACTGTCCATATGGTGGTTGCCCAAATGGTTGTGCCCCATACGGCTGCTGCCCAAATGGTTGTTGTTTTTGTTGCTTGTTTTGATGATTGGTATAAATAATCCAAGCAATAATAATTGCTACTACTGTTACAGCAACCAAAGGGAATAATGCGACAGTACCGGGGCATCCAATAATAAGGAAAAGTATTGCTACCCAAAAAGCACCGCTGAGTTTGCCGTAAAATAGTGCGTCTTGTACTAGAATACTGGCATCTTTTTCATCTGGAAGAAGTAGCCATGCAATTGCGTAGAGCAAAATACCGCTTCCGCCGATAATGGTTAACGCCAGAATAATAATGCGAATGGCGAGTGGATCCCATCCGAGACGGTGAGCAATACCGCTTGCTACGCCGCCTATCCAACGGTCAGTACCGCGGTATATACCAAAGGCGCGAATGCGGTTAAAGAATGCCTCGCCCATCTTTGGCTGCTGTGGCGTTTGCCCATATGGTGACTGCTGCCCAAAAGGCTGCTGCTGGTATTGCGAGTGCTGCTGGTTTTGCTGCTGCCCCGCTTGCTGCCCATATGGCGTTTGCTGTTGCGTGTCATATGGCGCGTTACTGGGCTGTGTATTGCCCGGCTGGTTGCTGCCTGGTTGCGTATTAAACTCACTCATAATCTGCATCTCTCTTACTGAATAATGCGTGTGCTGCAAAGCATGGATAACGGATAGATTCATATGTGCATGCAGCATGATTTCGCTACTCTTATTTCACAGCAGATAAGCGTCTTGCGCAATAAGGGTTTCCCCTGATTTATCCCTGATTGTGTAGTATTTTGCGGGTCAGGGAGAGTAATCAGGGTAAGGTAGAAGTGTGAATACGCAGCCTACACCACAATCTGATCCGCATCAGGCTCAACCTACTACACCATTAGGGCGCACTACCTTAAGCGCGCTTGTTGATGCTGCCGGTCAGGCACAGCAGTCTGCTAAGCCGATCACCCGAGCGACAGTAGCTACTATTACTTCACTGGTTGGCGTGATCAGTGCTGTGCTTATACCGATGATGATATTGATATTACATCTTTCTTGGCAAGTGGCTATTGGCATTGTGATGATTTTTATAGGTGTATCCATTGGCTGGACACAAATGAGTTTTATCACTAATCCAGCACCTTATATTGATGAGAGTGCGTATGGCGCAATGCAATCTAGTAGTTCTCGGCAATCTGCAATAGCTGCTACTTCTGTTCGACGTCACAATAAATTAGTAAGTATTGCTGTTGCTACATTGGCATTATGCATTGCTGTTACTGGTGTGCTGATGATTTGTTCGATTGCAATTCGATTGCAGGATCTGATTATTGGTGCCCTAGCAGGTGTGCTGATGCTGGCGGTTATTGCCATTATTATTGCGCCATGGTGGATGAGTTTATTAGCTGATTTAGGCGCGCAGCGTGCCAAAACTGCAAATGAGGCTTTGCGCGCTGATATTGCAACACGATTACATGATTCTGTACTCCAAACATTAGCGCTTATTCGTCTGCATGCTGATGAATCCCAAACGGTTGCATCACTTGCGCGTATGCAGGAACGAGAATTACGTGCTTGGCTCTATACCGGTCAGCAGACGGCATCTACGCCTGCGTCTACTGCTGATCCTACTACCGAAACAACAGATCCACAGACCTCAGCAGGTTACCAACAACCGAATCTGGTACATCCTAAACATCCACATATTCATAACGGCATGCCAATTGAACAGGCTATTGCAGCGCTTGCAGCATATGTTGAAGATACGCGGCAGCAAGCCATTGAAGTAGTAACTGTAGGACAGGCTTCGGTAAGCGATGCTACGCTGCCTATCCTTGATGCAGCCACAGAAGCTATGCATAATGCAGCACAATATGGCAGCACCCCAATTACGGTGTATTGCGAGGTGCAACACCAGCAATCTGCGCAAATTATCAGCATATTTATTCGTGATCACGGGCAGGGATTTGATACTGAGCACTTACCGCAAGGGCATATGGGTATTCGTGAGTCCATTATTGGTAGAATGCGGCGAGCTGGGGGAGAAGCGCGCATTATTTCCAAACCTCAGTGGGGTACTGAGGTGCGTTTGACATTACGTATAGTAGAGCAAAGTTGAGTGTAGTACAGTGGAATACGTGCAAAACCAACCATTATCAGGAGTACCCACCGACGCTGATGCTAGTGCTGCGCCGAGTGACATGCATCCTATTCGAGTAGCTGTAGTAGATGATCATAGTCTATTTCGAGCAGGGGTAATTGCTTCACTTAGCCAAGCAAGCGATATCGCAGTAGTAGGGCAAGCTGCTGATGTGCCAAGTTCTATTGCCATGATTAGCCAAGTACAGCCCGATGTTGTGTTACTTGATGTGCATATGCCAGGGGGTCAGGGAGGCGGCGGTGCAGAAATAATTCTGCAATCTGTGTCAAAAGCTCCAAAAACCCTGTATTTAGCGCTCTCTGTGTCGGATGCTCCAGCAGATGTGGGAGCTGTAATTCGTGCTGGCGCTCGCGGGTATGTGACAAAAACTATCGCTGCAGAAGATTTAATCGCTTCGATTCGGCAGGTGGCAGAAGGCTATGCGGTGCTTAGCCCGAGACTAGCGGGATTTGTGTTAAATGCATTCCAAAGTGCTCCGGCCCCTGAACCTGGCCCTGCTAGCACGCAACCAAATGCCAATATAGGAACCAATAAGAGTAGCAATCTGCCACATATTGGTGCAGTTGCTTCGGACACAGACAGTGTTTATAGTGCAGAGCACACTGATCATGCAGCTATCCCCAATGGTATCGATGATGCTGATGATATTGATGTTGGTATTGATGCGCTTAGCCCGCGTGAGCAAGATGTTATGCGGTTAATTGCGCGCGGATACACGTATAAAGAGGTAGCGAGTGAGCTGTTTATTTCTATAAAAACTGTAGAAACACATGTCTCTAAAGTATTGCGCAAATTGCAACTTTCTAATAGAGGAGAGCTGACGCGCTGGGCGACATTGCGTCATATCGTGTAGGGCAATTGCGTAGTGCAGTGCGTGTAACACAGTGTGTATAAAAATGTGCATAGCACAGCACGCATAAGCACAATACTCACAATACTAATACTATTTTGTAGAAAAATGGACGACAAGCACTAGGAACAATTATAACCGAGTACACTGGAATATACGCGTGCTTACCAGCGTATTGCGCAAGCATGAGCCAAACTCAGGCGTGCATGTGTACGTCGTGCATATATCAACTGTATGCTGGCGCGAATACGAACTCGGATGGTGCAGTTCATATTGCTAAGCACTAGGGTACAGGCAGACAAGCCTACTGATAAGCCGCGCACAAACTACATATACACTATGCCGTTATGACGAAGGAGGAATCATGGATCAGCAATCAGACCGCAATACTAGCTCTGTGTTTGATTTGGCAGCTCGTGTTGCCGTATCCAATGGAGGAAACAATGATCCATTGTTGCCTCCTGCACGATACCTTGGTTGCCCGCAACGCCCAAGCAATATGCCATATCACAAGTATGCATCATTTGCTATGCAGGTGCCGTTTGATTATCCAGAACGCACGTGGCCAAATAAAACAATTCAGCGCGCGCCGCGTTGGTGTTCTGTTGATTTGCGTGATGGCAATCAAGCACTAGTTAATCCGATGGATTCTGAGCGCAAACTGCGCATGTGGAATCTGCTGGTAGATATGGGATATAAGGAAATTGAAGTAGGTTTCCCTTCTGCATCGCAAACGGATTACGACTTTATTCGTATGCTTATTGAGCGCGAACTTATCCCACAAGATGTTACTATTGCTGTGCTTACTCAGGCACGTGAGCATTTAATTCGCCGCACATATGAGTGTTTGCAAGGCGCTAAGCGTGCCGTAGTGCATTTTTATAATTCTGTTTCTGTGCTCCAGCGCGAAGTGGTGTTCCGCAAAGATAAAGCGGCTATTACCAAACTTGCTACTGATGCCGCGCATTTATGCAAAGAATTGGAAGCAGATGCGCATGGTACGGAAATTTTCTACGAATACTCTCCTGAATCATTTACAGGAACTGAGCCAGATTATGCAGTTGAAGTATGTAATGCCGTTATTGATGTTATTCAACCGACGGTAGAGCATCCAATGATTATCAACCTGCCAGCAACTGTAGAAATGACCACACCAAATGTGTTTGCGGATCAGGTAGAGTATGTTTCTACGCATTTGAAGAACCGCGACGCCGTAGTGCTGTCACTGCACCCGCATAATGATGAAGGCATGGCTGTTGCTGCTGCCGAACTGGGTATTTTGGCAGGTGCTGACCGTATTGAAGGTTGCCTGCTGGGCAATGGTGAGCGTACTGGTAATGTTGATTTAGTAACGCTTGGTTTGAATCTACTGACGCAAGGTATTGATCCACAAGTGGACCTCTCTAATGTGCCAAATATTAGAAAAACTGTGGAATACTGCAATCAAATTCGTATTGCAGAGCGTCACCCATATGCTGGAAACTTTGTTTTTACAGCATTCTCTGGTTCTCATCAAGATGCTATTAAGAAGGGTCTTGAAGCGCGTCAAGCTGCTGCAGAGCATGATAATGCGCAGCTGGATAATTATGTGTGGCTTGTGCCATATCTACCTATTGATCCAAAGGATGTAGGTAGTAATTACGAGGCGATTATTCGCGTTAATTCGCAGTCTGGTAAGGGCGGTATGGCATACCTGCTGAAGGCTAATCATAATCTTGATTTGCCAAAGCGTCTGCAAGTTGAATTTGACAAGATTGTGCAGCACTATGCAGATAGCACGAAAAAGGAAGTCAAAGACGAAGATATTTGGCGTCTGTTTAAGGATGAGTATCTGCCGATTGAGTCTGGCGGGCAAACTGATGCCAGCGCATTTGTGGCAGATCATGAGGATGCTTCGCTGTGTCAGTGGGGTCGTTTGAAGCTACTGAAGGTGTCGGTGTCTTCTGGTGAAGATGGTTCGGATACTGTGCTGAAAGCGACAGTACTTGACCGCGGTCTTTCTGCTGACGCGCAACCTGTTGAACGCAAAATCAACGGCATTGGTAATGGTCCAATTGCAGCATTCCTTAATGCTTTGCATGCGCTTGATATTACGGTATCGGTAATGGATTACGCGGAACATGCTATGGGCACTGGTACGGATGCCATGGCTGCTTCATACGTGGAATGTGAAATTGGCGAGGAATCAGCTGCCCAAGTTATTTGGGGTGTTGGTATTGATTCTTCTATTACTACTAGCTCGCTGAAAGCTATTATTTCTGCTATCAATCGCACTATGAGGTAAAGAATTACATAAACATTGCGCAAACGTATGGTGGGTAAGCGCATATGCTTACTGCCATAGCATGTAGTGCGAAGCTATATCGTGTGGTGACCTTGAATACTAAACGGTAATACTGATTTAAGTACTCAGGGTCACCACAACTATATGGTCATTATTATCAATCGCGCTGTTTGCTGCAACTGTATAGTCGATAAGCGGTACAACTGTATAGTTAAAAACGACAGCATGTACTTTGTAGTCCTTGGGCTGAACTACTGCCCTTGCCTCTTGTTTTGTCCACTGTTGGCATTACCAGCAGTTCCAGAAGCGCCAGTATCCGAAGATCCGCTATTTTCTTCAGATGAGCCAGCCTCGCCAGATATGCCACCGTCACCATTACCACCACTTCCTCCTGCAGATGCGCCTGCCTCGGAACCATTGTTATGAGTATCTGATTCCTGCTCATTGGTTGCAGACTCATCTGATGGTGTTTTTTGCTGGGTGTTATACTGATTAGTAGTGTTTGACTTCTCAGACTCTTGGCTTGATGTAGATTTCTTTTGCACTTGTTGCTTGCCCAATCCCCAAGTGCCGTCCTTACCGCCAATAGTTCCCGTATCGGTGACTTTAGGGAATTGTTCAGCCTCAGCCCCTGCCAGCGCTTGACGAGTATATGTAGCGTAGAGATGCTCTGGGAACATCATGCCATTAACATACTCTCCAAATGTAGGAATTTCTTGTGCAGAACCGTCTTCTCCTGGATACCAGATAGCAAAGTAACTTAAGAATGATGGGGTGAATCCGACAAAACATCCTGCTTTAACATCATTTGCAGTTCCTGATTTACCAGCCATGGGCAGCCCAATAGTTCGTGATTCTCGGCCTGTACCATATTGGATAGTTGCTTGCATTGCTTGTACTACAAGTCCAGTATCTTGAGCAGAGAACACTTGCTCACCTTGTGTTGGAGAGTTATAGAGCTCCTTCTTATTGCCGTTATAGACATGAGCCACGATATGCAATGGTATTTTTTTACCTTGGTTAGCAATTGTTTGATAGCCCTGTGTCATAGATTTAAGTGTGAGACCATCATTGCCAAGTGTGGTATATAATGATGCCTCTCCTGTAGTGGAAATATCCCCAGTAACGCCAGCTTTATGAGCGGTATCTGCTACACCTTGAGCTCCAATTTTCTGTTGAATATCCATAAATGGCATATTTACTGAGTATGCAATAGCATGTGTTAAATCAATTGGTCCGTAGCTTGCATTACCCGCATTAGTAAGTGGCTGACTTAATCCTGGGAAGGTTCGCGGAGAATTACCATTAAATTTAGTTTGTAAACTTACACCTTGTTCTACAGCTGCCAGTAGTGTAAATGGCTTCATTGTAGAACCAACTTCAAAAGTTGCTTGGGTGACATTATTATATGGTTTGGTGATGTAATCTTCTCCTGCATATAGTGCAATAATGGAGCCGTCTTTTGGATTGATGGAAATGCCGCCCACTTGCAGTCCTTGCGGCATCCCGTTTTCCGCAATTGCTGGGCTTGCAGTTTGATACATCAAATCTTGTTTAGCTTTGTCAATAGTGGTAACAATGCTATATCCACCGGTATCAAGATCTTCCTCAGTGAAAGCCTTAGACTTTATGAGTTCTTGTCGAACCATTTGCAGGAGGTAACCATTGGTGCCTTGATACACATTATTCGCATTGTATTCAATAGTATCTGGCATTTGTGCGGCTTTTGCGTCTTTTGCGCTAATACTATTGTCTTCACGCATAATATTGATAACGCGAGTAAAGCGCTTTTGTGCCATTTCCTTATCCACTGCCGGATCCCAATTATTAGGCGAAGGAATAATGCCGGCGAGTGTGGCTGCTTGCGACAGCGTTAAATCTTTAGCCTCTACGCCAAAATAGGATTTAGCTGCTGCTTGAATACCATACGAATTACGTCCGAAATAAATAGTATTCATATAATTGCACAACACTTCTTGTTTACTTTGTGTTTGCGCAATTTTCAGGGCAAGAATCGCTTCTTTGACTTTACCTTTGTAAGTTGTGGTTTCTCCTAAATAGTAGCGTTCTGCATACTGCTGAGTAATCGTAGAACCGCCTTGACGTGTGCCCTTGGTGATGTTATTGAATAATGCCCTGCCGATGCCTTTCAAATCAATGCCTTTATCAGTCCAGAACGTGCGATTTTCTGAGGCAACAATGGCATTACCTACATAGTCTGGCAATGCTGAGCAGTCGATAATTTCCCTGTTTTGCTGTGCAAACGTGCCAATTGGTGTAGTGCCGTCTGCATAATACACAGTAGTTTTCTGCGCCATAGCCATTTTTTCAGGACCTGGCACTTCGGTAGTAGCATACAAGAATGCAAATACTGCAATACCTGCAGCAAATAATGCGGCTAAAGCAATAAGAATCCACCGTAGAATATGTCGTTTTTTCGGTGTTGTATGTGCTTTGCGTGAGTTATGGTTGCCGCGATGTGATGCGGAGTTGTTGGTTTGTGCAGCACGTCTCGTAGTGCGTCTGGCACCTGTGCTCTGCGAAGTTCTGCTGTTATTTGTTCTTGCACGTGGTTCAGATTGTGTGCTATGTGTACGACTACTGGTCGATCGTGAAGAACGCGGAGAACGATTTGCAGTGCGATTTGTATGCTGAGAAACCATGAGACTAGAGTAAACGCGAGATATGGATATCACGTAATTACTCCATAGTTTTTGATAATTTCTTTGCCAAAGCTATACATAAGTTGCCAAAATATATAGTAATGTAAGGATTTTTGTATCTGCCTTACAGCATATTCTGGGAGAATTTGTAAGCATTTATCATTAGATTCCTGAAGATGGTGTAGATTGTGGCGCTTAGACTTGAGCTGAGATTACACTATTACGCAGTTCTCTCGCGCTCTATAGGGCTTATGTATGAGGCATGCTGGACATGCAAGGAGTGATATGGACAACCATATGGATGATGTTCTTCAACGATTACAGGAACAGCCTGGAGTTGTTGATACTACCCAACTATCTGCGGAGGAATTTGAGCAACTGAAAGCGTTGAATTTGCGTCCAGCTCAGCGTCCTGCAATGGCTTGGTGGGTATATGGTATCGCATTCATCTTTGTAGTCTTTATTGCTATTGGTTTGCTGCAGTGGTGTGTGTGGACAGTAGAACCTTTGCAGGGTTACGGCGGCTTTATTGGTAAAGCGTTTACTGGTAAAGGTGAGCTTCAATTTTTCTTGAACTTCCTGCTTATTAGCGCGCTATACGGCATATTGATAGCATTAACTAATCGTTTTTGGTCCACAAGTGCTTTTTTGCTGTTATTAGTTGGTTTTTGTGCGGTAGTAGAGCGTCTAAAAGTTGGTATCCGCTTTGAAACGGTAAAGCCATCTGATTTGGACTTTTTGAAGCATGATGCCGGCAATATGTTTGATTTTACGCCCCCAGGTTTAGATCGTCTTATTGCTGGCGCGGCAATGTTCACGCTTACGGTATTAGTTATTGTGTATTCGTTGGCGCATCGTGATGGAAGAAAGTATATTATTCGCACACGTATTCGCGCCTTGGGTATTGCGCTGCGGGCTGGTATTGCAGCTGTGTTAGCAGCATTATTGGCATTATTTACTATTGGTGTTTCTACTGCCGGTTCACCTGCTAATAGATTTGCAACAGCATTTGGTGACTCTCCAAAACTCTGGGATTCTGTAATTGATGCTCAAGCTAATGGCACGCTTATGGGATTTTTGCGCTTTGTGAACCCTAAAGTTATGGAGGAACCATCCGACTATTCGCAAGCTACTATGAATAGGTTGGTGCGCAAATACGCGAATGTGGCACATCAAATTAATGAATCACGCGCCTACAATATGAATGATTCCACAGTGATTATGGTGCTTTCTGAGTCATTTTCTGACCCAACGCGCGTTCCCGGTTTGCAGCTGAACCAAGATCCTATACCACAAATTCGTCAAATTAAACAGAACAGTACTAGTGGATATATGCTCTCTGCTGGTTATGGCGGCGGCACTGCCAATATGGAATTTATGGCAATGACTGGGCTTTCTATGGCTAATTTTGATGCTTCGCTGAGTTCTCCATATCAGCAGCTGATTCCGAAATTATCGTGGATTCCTACAGTAAATCGCATGTGGGATAATGGCAAAGAATCGCAAGCCTTCCATCCATATGAGGCGTCGATGTATTCCCGTGAAAGCAACTACAAGAAGTTTGGGTTCACACATTTTTGGACGTTGAATAAGCCAGATGTGATTGCGCATCAAGAACGTATTGACAGTAGTCCTTATGTGAATGATTCTTCTGCATACCAGAGTTTGTTGGAAAAAATTGATATTAATAAAAGTCAATTCCTTTCAGTACTCACCATGCAAAACCATATGAGCTACGATAATTGGTATAGCAATAATCAGTTTGTAGCGTCGAGTACTACTGGCATGCCGCTTGGACTTGACGAGACGCAGCAGATTCAGACGTATGCAAAAGGTATTAATTATACTGATAATGAGACACAGGTATTCTTAAATCAGTTAGATAATATCAATAAGCCGATTACGGTAATTTTCTATGGTGATCATTTGCCGGGTGTGTATGCTACTGCAGGACGCGATGACAATAATTCAGTAGCCTTGCATGAAACGGACTATTTTATTTGGTCTAATAAGGCTTCTGCTTCGGCTGGTACTAAGCTCCCTGATAGCACTGCATTGTATACCTCTCCTAATTTCTTTATGGCGCAGGCCGCGGAACATATGAATGCAAAAGTTAGCCCATATCTTGCATTCTTGACTGCTCTGCATGCCAAAGTGCCTGCTATGGAACCGCCGGTAGTTAATAAAATTCAGGGTTGGTCGAGGATTCCTGACGGTCAGGCGATTTATTTAGACGCTCAAGGTAACCGCGTGGATATTCGTCAAGCAGATAAGGAAACGCAGGAATTATTGCATGACTATCAGCTTATTCAATACGACATCACTGCTGGTGAGGGATACTTAAAGGATACTGCATTTATGTCGTTGCCGAAGGATACGAGTGCTCAGGAGCAGCAGATAGAACCTGGCACTAAGAATGCTGGTGAGACTCCGGCTCCTGATAAGGCGGCAATTGCTGCCCGAGCTAAACAACAGGCTGAGCAAGCGGCAAAAGAACAAGCAACTGAGCAAGCAGCACATGCGCAAAATGCCAGTGAGCAAAGTGCCAGTGAGCAAACCAAGCCAAGTGACACTCAGGCAGAACAAACACAGTCTGAGCAAACGACTACTGGTCAGTGAGGTAAGTTTGCAGTAGTGACGAGTTGCAATAATGACGAGTTGCAATAGTTCATGCTGTGGTATATAGTAGGAACTCGGTCCCTGTGTGGCGTCATGCCGCCCAATCCCCCCAGGGCAGGAATGCAGCAAGGGTAAGCGGTCTCTGGCGGGTGCGCAGGGGCTTTTTCATGCCATTTTAGCCGTTTTGGTGTTGATTGCGGACGAGTGCATTTGGCTTATAGGAACTTTTCGTCCACGACTCTTCGGGACCACGGACATAATGTTGGAAGGTTTTTCAATGAATGTTCGGTATTCTGAGGAACAGAAGAAGAAGGCAGTGGTTACGTATTGGCGTCTAAGGTCTGTGTATAAGACTCGGCGGGAATTAGGGTATCCTGCCGATGTTCATGTACTGCTTAATTGGGTACGAGAAAGAAATAAGCTTGGGACATTGTTGTCTCGTGATTTTCCTGGAACTCGCAGATATAGTGAGGAGGATATGGTTTATGCAGTAACAATGTACTGGCATATTGGTAGCTATAGTGCCACGTCAAATTATATTGGGTATCCAAAACGGCCGGTGCTTGCAGTGTGGGTAAAAGCACGATATAAGAACGGCAAGCTTAAGAAGCGAAACGAAGAGTCAAAGAAGGCTAAAAATGTCTATACGGTAGAGCAGTGCGCTCAGGTTGTTGAAGCTGTCTGCACGGAAAATATTTCAGTGTTAGCTGCTGCTAGGCGTTTTAATATTGACAATCCTGAGCAATCTATCCATGGATAAGCCTTAAGAAAGCAGGTTTAACATTGGATTTAGTACCGAGACGTTCACGCACTGATAAAGGGGTGCAAGAGCTTGTGGAGTAGCAAAATAAGCTGGAACATCCAACGGTGTCACAGTATCTTAGTGAGTTGCCTGATGATGTTGAGACACTCAAAAGTATGCTTATGAAAAAACTGCTAAGCTGGTACTGTTGAAAGAACAGGGCGATTAAAAAAACTAGGCATCGATAGTTTTAGCTGCATGGCGCATTTGACAGCTCGAGCTATTGATGCCATAAGAGCTGCGTTTCCTTTGCCAGTACTTCTTGACATTGCCGGAATGGCCCCTTCAACTTTTTATTATCATCGTAATCATGAAGATCCCAACCAAAAATATGAGGTGTATCGAGCTGTTATCGAGCAGATTGCACAAAAGCACACTATACCTATGACGCGCATCGCATCTGGCAAGCTCTTAATCGCGAAGGAATAAGGCTCAGTGAAAAGGTGGTAAGACGTCTCATGAAGCTTTGTTCTATTTCGGTGCATTTTAGCAAGAAAAAGTCTAAACCGTATAGCAACTATGTAGGAGAAATCACACCGGTGCCAGATGACCTTCTTCAACGTAACTTTCATAGTACCAAACCCAATGAGGCCTAGGTCACTGATATTAGTGAATTTAGCTGTGGTGAGAACAAGCTCTACTTTCCACCTATCACTGACGTATTTGACGGTAAAGTTGTGAGCTACCGGCTGCGACGCAATGCTCAAGAAGAACTAGCGACACAGTCCCTTAAAGAAGCGGTCGCAACACTTGAACCACATGAGTCTGTGACATTACACAGTGATAGAGGATGCCATTATCGAGCAATTGAGTGGATTGAACTCTGTCGTGAGGCTCGCATTACACGCTCTATGTCTGGTAAAGGTAACAGTGGAGATAACGCCGCGTGTGAAGGCTTCTTTGGTCGCATGAAAAACGAAATGTATCATGGATTTAGGTGGGACAAGATTGAGGAACTTGAACATGCAATACAGATCTACATTAAGTTCCATAACACACAAAAGCTTCGCGCGAAAACCGGCATAACTATCCCTGAATACCGCGCAAAGCGCGGTTATACTATATAAGTAGCACTTTTCTACAAGAAAATGTCCAAGGTCCCAAAACATCAGCTATTAGCATTTCAAATAATTGATGTTAGTGGTGGCTGGTAATATGGATATTACCGTATTATTAGCCACTCGAGAACTTAGGCATTCTAAATACTACAGTTTATCAGAGAGGTATCTAAGTGAGTAATGATTCAAACAGCCGTAAGCAACTACAATTAGTCACCGTTATAACCGGCGTAATGGTTCCAATTATCATAGCTCTCGCCATTATGGAGTTGTACTATGTGCTTGGAGTAGCGATTGTAATAGAATTAGCTCTTATTGTCTGGACAGTCGCACTCGTGAAGTTGAACAACAAGCAGGATCATTCTACAACTAAACAATGATCGGTTAAATGGATAATATTACACAAGCACGTGTTTTACAGCTCCTTAGTGGAGTAGATGCATCATATTCTAACGAGCGTCCTCGTCTAGCTTGGGTACGAGCAGAGGTGTCCCCTGAGTGTTTGGGGAATTATACGACGCTGTTCAGTAGTATCCCTATAGATCGACCATATATTCAACTGCTCGGTGATTTGGGGAGTGAAGGCGACGAAGCCGTTTTTTGATGATGGTCTTATAGTTGAAACTTGTTCGATTTCTGGATTGCCATATATGGATATTTTTGGTCCTACTTATGTTAGTTTCGAAACAAAGGAAGATGAGAAAATTTTTACGAGATATTTTCCTTACATTTCAAGAGACTGGAATCTTACCACCGTTGGTAACCCACCCTGCTGTCGTTTTTGAGCTATCTGGTTTTGCCCCAGAGCTGTTCGATGTTGAGCGTTCTATCGTCAGCGGTAGCAGGGAAGAGCCATGGCCAATATCTGATGCAATCGTTCGGATACGCGAAGAGTTTCCAACGTTATCTCGCCAGTTTATTTATGCAGTAATAATGGCGAAACGCATGCGGGACACAGGATCTGAATTTGTATTCGATCTTCCACTTGAATTATTAGCAGATGAGTTCAATGATTTATTGTTGGCAAGAAGTAAGTCAGCATACCGCTGTATGAATGTAAATAGTGGACGAATTTTTTCTCTTGGGTATGATATGTATCGTTTGTTGTTGTCTATTAAGAATCCACGTAATCTTGAACAACTTCCTGGTGTGAAACTAGATGATGATGTGCGACGCGAAGCTCTTGAACGTCTAAGGAAGATTGTTCTCATATGACAGAAGAAAATATTGCCTCGCTTTTTGCGAAATCTTTTTCTAATTGCACTCGCAGAGATCTTTACAGATCGGAAGGGGCGCAAATTTACCGAAATTTAGTTCATAATGATAATGCAGAGATCTCTGAGGTTAAACAAGCTGGTGCGAGTCTAGATTCAGACGCAGTAGTTGGTGAGCTTGCAGCAGGCGAAGGTCGACTACTGCTCAGCTTGTCACCCAATTTAGTTAAAACTTATGTGGCGGTCGATTCGTCGCCAGTCTTACTTAGTGCACTAGTTGAAAGAGCGAGTAGAATGGGACTGGAATCTGGTCGTGTCCTTTCTCTTCAGAAAGACATTCTCACATGGGAGCCGACACCAGAATACTTTGATCTTTTGATCTTCGGTGCAGGTACGGCTCGTCTTTTCAATGAAAGTCAGCGACAGGCCATTTTTTCTTCCGTACGAAGAGCACTCAAGAAGGAAGGTCTATTTTACATTTCGACGTCAGAGAGTCTTGCAGGCGTTGATAGACTTATCACACTTGGGCAGGCGACATTAATGGGACGAGAGAGCGTTGTTTTTTCTATGATATCTCAATTATGGATGATTCCGCTCGGGAAATTGGCTTCATTGTTACGCCGGTCGGAGAGCCTAATCCGATTGCCCGTATCTACAGCTCAACCGTCTTAAATCTTTCGCCTGACAGACTCGCAAATGAACTGAAGTCCGCCGGATTTTCGTTGATTGAATCCACTGAACGAGTATACAATAGTATTGCAGGGATTGATGAGAGAACCACCTCATTCATCTTTGGTGTTTAGGAGTAGAATGCTTTGGGAATCCTTATTGCCACCCTCACAAATGGGTAATCCTGCGAGGATGATTATAAGTGCAGATGACTATGAATTGACATTTGGTGACGGAAATAAAGCCATTTGTTTGACCAGTGGCTTATGGAACGTGAACTTTGGTTACGGCAATAAATATATTGAGAACCGTATCAAACGTGTTTATCCTAAGATTCATTACGCGACACTGTTTCGACATTCCCACCCCGGTGCCCACGAGGTAGCAGAGAGACTATTAGGGAAAATAGGCTGGGTAGACGGAGCTGTTGTATTTTCTACAAGCGGTTCGGCTTTAAATGATGCAATAGTTAAGCTGGCTTTACAACGTGCTGCGCTAGTTGGAAAAGGTAATGCTAAGACTGTAGTTAGTGTCATAGGAAGTTACCATGGCATGACCATTAACTCGATGCAAATATCTGGCGAGAATCTCAATCAAACTATGTATGGAGCTAGATCTCCTCGATATATACATTTACCTGCAGATGACCCAGAACAATGGGAAAAGTTCTTTGTAGAACGCGGTTCGACTGTTGCCCTTGTTATTCTCGAACCGTTACGTGGAACAGGCGCATTTCCGCTATCGCTCGAAGTTCTAGATGTTATCTTCCGAGCTTGGGAGCGGCATAACTTTTTGGTCTGTTCCGATGAAGTTGCTGTAGGGTTTTATCGTCTTGGGAAATTGGCTGCCTCGCTTGGATGGCCTGAATCTCCTGATGTCATTGGTTTTTCAAAAGGTCTTACGAACGGTACTGAAGCAAGTGCGCTCATGGTGATTTCCCCCTCGGTTGCAGGGGAGTTTGTGAGAACTGATTCAACATTCGTTCATGGTGAAACCCAAGCAGGGTCACCTATGGCTACGGCTGCTATTCTTGGTGTTCTAGATTTCCTTGATGCAGTAGATATTGAAGCTATCTACAAACAGTTGAGTACAGTTGTGGATTCTGATTTGCAGCGGATTGCTGGTCAATATGATTGCGAGCTGAGAGGACAGGGACTATTTAGATTTTTAGGAGTACCCAAAAGCTTGTTAAACGAAGTAAAGGGAGATCTTCCTGCACTGAAGCTGCATGATCATTTTCTCTCCCATGGAATTTCTGTACAGCCATCAGCTGAGGCTGGAATTCAGCTTGTCCCTCCAATTACTTTACCTATGGGAATATGGAAAGAAGCAGCTCGGCGTCTTGAGAATGGGATCAGAGATCTTGTACAGATGGGTGAGTTGTGAGCAATGACACTCCTTATTTACGACCAAATTTGGGATACTCTTGGTGCTCCGAACACTATCAGAGAACTTAGAAACTCTGCTGATGAAACTCTTGCAGTTACGGCTACATGCAGCATACAAGAGGTTGAGGAGCTTTCAAAGGTTACCATGCAACATGAGAATTTGTACGTGTTTGGTGGAGGCAGCATCCTCGATAAAGTCAAGCTTGCGAGGTGTAATCAAGATGAGAACATTCGACCTTTTGTTTCACATGGTCGTGCTGGCATAGCTACAATTCCACGAGGAAACTTTAAGGGTATTACATTAATTCCTACTACGCTCGGAACAGGTTCAGAGGCTAATGCAAACGCCGTCCTCCAAGTTAGTCCATGTCGGCGGAGACTTGTGATGCCTCAATATAGTGGCAAAATTGTGTACAAACATGATCCGACTGTATACGCTCATCTCACCAAGCAACAGATAATGCATGGCGTTCTCGAAGTAGTTTTGAGAACTGTAGGAATAGCTTTAGTTACCAAAGAAGCAGAGGATACTAAACGTTTTATAGAAATGTTTAGCAATGCCAGTCGGTATGCAGAGCAGGCATTTCAAATGGAACAAGTGGGTGAGGATCGATCTCTAATGTCTAAAATTGCTGTACTGTCTGCTAAAACTCATCAAATACGGCTTAGTGCATCGCATACAGTTTGGGTCTGGCCACTTTGGTATCTTGCCAATGAGCTTTCGTCTCTTGCCGAAGTAACAAAACTTGAAGCCAGCATTGCCCTCATTAGGCCTGTCGCGTCTCATATTGGCGAATTTGGTTACGGTTCGCAAACAGTTCTATCTCAGCTTGAAAGCGAATTAGGGGAGCCTTTAGCAGACTTTGTTACGAGGGTTGGCATGCCACTAACTTCAAACGCGACAAAGAGTATAGTGAATGTCAATCATGAAGCGCTAGTGAAACAAACACTTAGCCAGTGGTCTGGGAGTCTGCTCCCACTGAGAACTGTGCATCCAGCATTCATAAAACAAATCTTTTCAGAAATGTCGTCTCAATATGTGTGATCCAAGAATATTTTCAAAGCTTCTAGACCCTAATGTTGGATTAGTTTCAAGCTATAATCTAACCGCCGTAAATTCGACTCCAACAATCTACAATTTAATCATTGATGTAGGGCAGAGGCTCGGAACATCTGATTTCGGTATCGACGACAGAGTTGGGGCATGGGATTTAACTATGGTAGGTGTATTACGTCGAGGCGTTGGAGAAGCTATCGAACGTTATGCGTTAAGACCTCCATTGGATTCAGATAGATATCTTCACAACACCACCATGGGTGTGGATGTAGACCTGCCTCGAATTACTAAAGCGCTCCGGTTGCCCTTGCCTGAAAAGGACGTGCAGTGGGTATATGCTCAACGTGCAAGGTCGAAGAACTGCTATACGGCTATAGATACTGTGCTAGTAGACTTAGACTGGGTGAACTTACCCACAAGCAAAAATGCGCAAGCAAAACACTGGTTTGGCACACCTTCTGGAACGGCATCGCATTTTGGGATTGAGAGAGCCATTGATTCGAGTCTACGTGAACTAATTGAGAGAGATGCTGTGATACGCGCGTGGTACGGCTTGAGTGAAATAGAACGGGTTCAGTCAGTTAGTGTCGAGTGTGTGTCCTCAAGGAAGCTCGAACGTTTACAGCACAATTTCCCATTACATTTATATCGTGTAAAGTCCAGCATTGGATCGGCGTATACCTATATTGCATGGAACGTTCACGATGGCTATGTTGCAGTGGGAAGTTCATTAATGATGTGCCCCTCTTGCGCAGCACTACATGCTTCGATTGAAGCATTACAAGTAGGATCGCTTTTATATGAAATAATAAGTCGAAAGAAGCCTCGGTCATCGGACGAAACTACCGATACCTTTGCAGGCTTAAGTGAGCAACGTATGAGCTTTTGGGCTAGTCGTAAGGGAGTGTCAGCTTGGAAAGCTTGGGACGCGATAGCAAAAAATACGAGTGTTCAAGCTTGTCATGAGGAAGCCTTGTTGACAAGTAGCGATATCGTTGCCGCGGGTGCAAGTCACATTTGGGTGGATCTCACCGATCGACTTCCTGAGTTAGTGACTAATGAGGGTTTTCGAGTTGTTAAAAGCTTTGTCCCTGAACTACTGTCTCTACCAATGAGTGAAGGCGAGTCTTGGAATTATGTTCCAAGTGGAAAGCCATTGGCTGATTGGGAGCCTCTTCTCTAAGATATTGCGATTCGATATATCTATAAGTCGATTACATTTTCTGCATTGCAAATTTCCTCACTCACCTCTAAAGTCAATGTCATGCACCACTCCGAAGAACAAGCTAAACAACAGCCGATAGATTCAAGTGCGCCGGTACCTGCACCTCCTGCTATGCGCGATGCCACAGCTGAGCCGCATGACATAACCGAGTCTCATCATGCGGCTACACAGGATACGGCTGTGCATGCTGATGCAGATATGCGTGCTCATTCACCATCAAGTGCGACGCTTGACGATACTGCACACGCAAATGAGCAAGTGCCTGCATCGGTAGGAGCATTCCCGGATCTTACGTTTGCTCCGAGTGTGACTACGATGAGTGAGGCCAGCGAGCATGATCCGCTGCAGCGCCGCCCTAAGGTTATTACTCTATGTGTGAGCGCAGTATTCGGTGTGCTGTTTCTTGCGCTTGCTGCAGGGTGTTGGTGGTTACTGGTGCGCACGCTTGCCGGACAGCAACTCGACAATATGGTACTTGAGGGTTTCGCGGATAATCTGCCTTTAGTATTGCGACTGCCTGCACGAGCACTTGCTGTCTCTTTTGCTGTAGGTCCAGTCAGCATTTCAGTGAGTCTTATTCTTGATGTTGTTATTGGCGTGCTAGCACTTGGTATTGTATGTGTGCGCAAACGTTGGCGCTTATTAGTGCAAATAGTGGTGTTTGCGACCATTGCTATTAGTGCTGCAGAAGTTTTGAAGCGCGTGCTTCCACGTACGATGATGGACAATTCAACATTAAGTCCTGCGGTAAATACGTCCCCTTCTGGACATGTTGCTATTGCAGCAGTAAGCGTGTGCGCACTGCTGTGTGTGGTGCCGCGAGTGTGGCGTGCTCTATGCGCAGTATTTGCAACGCTATACACTGCTGAGGTTGCATTTTCAGTTATTGTTGGCGGTTTCCATCGTCCAGGGGATACTATTGCAGCGATGCTATTAGTCTTTGGTCTAGCATGTCTTATGCTGTGCGCTACCGGTGGTTCTGGTATGGACGCTCCTGGTACGCGCCTTTCTTCTGCGAGTATTCAAATTGTTGCGTCACTGATGATTACTATTGGAGTATGCGCACTGATGTATGCAGGGTATGTGTTGTATCAGCTTGCTCCTGGCATTATGTTCCACGCTATGTGGGCCACTTGGGCATCGCATATTGCTATGAATTTTATAGGGTTGGCGCTTCCATCGCTTGGCTTTGGCATTATTTTGGCACTACGCCACGCTACGGCATCGCCACTTTCGCGCCTTGGTATGTTAGGCGCACCACCTGCGCCACCATCGCGTAAATCCGCATCTCGGTAATGTGGGTGGGGTAATGTGGCTTGCAATACAGCATGCATACCGCATTGCTCCAAGTTTGTGGTTATGATGCTGATAGGAACTGGAAGGAGAAGACAATGGCAGGTAGCACTAAGCTAGTAATTGTCGAGTCACCGACCAAAGCAAAGAAAATTGGCGGGTATTTAGGCAAAGATTATCAGGTTATGGCATCAGTCGGTCATATCCGAGACCTCGCCCAGCCTTCTCAGATTCCAGCAGCAAGTAAAGAACAGTACGGGCGCTTTGGTGTTGATGTCAATAACGGATTTGCGCCGTATTACATTATTGGCGAAGGTAAAAAATCCACAGTTGCAGAGTTAAAACGCGCGTTAAAAAATGCTGATGAACTCTATCTGGCAACTGATGAGGATCGTGAGGGAGAAGCAATTGCGTGGCATTTGGTGCAAACGCTTAAGCCAAAAGTACCAGTAAAGCGCATGGTATTCCACGAGATTACTCCTGCGGCTATTAAGCGTTCGCTTGAGCATACGCGCGATGTTGACGCTCATATGGTAGATGCTCAGGAAACGCGGCGCGTGCTCGATCGCTTATACGGTTATGAACTTTCCCCAGTGCTGTGGCGCAAAGTGGGACCTGGCTTATCTGCAGGTCGTGTGCAGTCTGTTGCTACCAGACTGATTGTTGAGCGTGAGCGTGAGCGTATGGCGTTTGTGCGCGCTCAGTATTGGGATGTAGTAGCGCGTGTATTGGCAGCAGATAGCGATAGTGAAGCGTTTAATGCTCGCTTGGTTTCCCTTGATGAGCGTCGGGTTGCGGGTTCCAAAGATTTTGATAGCTCTGGCAAGCTCACTGCTGCCGCTGTTGATGACCGAGTGAAAGTTATTGATCAGGCGACAGCGAATGCATTAGCTGATGCGGTAGCAGGTAGTGATTTTGTAGTGCGGTCTTTGGATACGAAGCCGTATCGTCGTCGTCCACAGTCTCCATTTACCACATCGACCTTGCAGCAGGCAGCAGGTAATCGTTTAGGAATGGGTTCTCGAGCTACTATGCGTGCTGCTCAAGTGCTCTATGAAAACGGCTATATTACGTATATGCGTACCGATTCGGTAACGCTCTCTCAAGAAGCTATTCAGGCAGCGCGAGCAGAAGTAACTGAGCGTTTTGGCAAGCAGTATCTCTCTGCAGAGCCTAAACAATACGTTACGACCAGTGCCGGTGCTCAAGAAGCGCACGAAGCGATACGTCCTGCAGGTTCTAGTTTCAAATCTCCTGAAGAATTAGCTTCGGTGTTGCCTCCTGATCAATTGCGTTTGTATACTCTGATTTGGCAGCGCACGTTAGCGTCACAAATGGCTGATGCTACAGGCTCTACAGCTACAGTGCGCCTATCGGCAGATGCAGGAAATCTTGGTACTGCAGTATTCCAAGCGTCTGGCACTGTGATTACATTCCCGGGATTTTTGGCAGTAGATAAGCGTAAAGCAACTTCATCTGCTGATCAGGGTGCGCATACGCAAAATAGTGCGAAAAAAGGCGAAGAGCAGAGTGAATCGTTGCCACAAATGCAGATTGGTGACGTGCTTTCAGCAAGTGAAGTTAGTGCTGATGAACATACTACTCAACCGCCTGCTCGCTATACTGAGGCGTCACTAGTGCGCACTCTTGAGGCTAAAGAGATTGGTAGACCTTCTACATATGCCAGTATTATTGCCACGATTATGGATCGCGGGTATGTGTATGAAAAAGGTCGCGCGCTTATTCCTTCTTGGTTAGCATTTTCTGTTATTACACTATTAGAATCGCATTTCCCGCAGTATGTTGATTACGAGTTTACTGCGCAAATGGAGCACGGGTTAGACCAGATTGCTCAAGGTCATGAAACGAGTGTGGATTGGTTGACGCGCTTCTACTTCGGTACTGGTGCTGACTCTGCGAAGAGTAAGGAAGATGTTGCTCTCGGTTTGCATGAGCAAGTTGAGCAGCTTGGTGATATTGACGCGCGAGCGATTAACACCATTGCTATTGGTGATGGTTTGCAGGTGCGCGTAGGTAGGTATGGTCCGTATTTGGAAGATACCAAACATCTTGACGATGACGGTAATCCTAAGCGTGCTTCTATCCCAGAAACACTCGCGCCTGATGAGCTTACCGTTGCTGTGGGTCATGATTTGATCGAGCATAACGCAGGTGGACCTCGCGTTCTTGGTACTGATCCGCAAACCGGAGGCAGTGTAGAATTACGCACGGGTCGTTTTGGTCCGTATGTGGCATTAGTAACTCCGGAAGTCAAAGCTGCAGAAGAGGCTGAGCGTGAAGCAGAGCGCCAAGCTCAGGAAGAAGCAAAGCGCGCTGAAGCTGCGGGAGAAAAGCCTAAGCGTCGTACTCGTCGCAAGGCTACGGATATGCCAAAACCTAAGATGGTATCGCTGTTTAGAAGCATGACCCCAGAATCATTGACGCTAGAAGATGCGTTGCGATTACTGAGTTTGCCAAGGACACTAGGCACTTTAGAAGAAAATGATGACCAGGGCAATACCGTGGTGTATACCGTACAAGCCAATAATGGTAGATATGGTCCGTACTTGACTAAAACTGCTGTGTCAACTGATGGCCAGTCGGCTTCATCAGCAAAGCCAGAGACACGCTCATTAAGCTCAGAAGATGAAATCTTTACCGTAGATTTAGCCAAGGCGAAAGAGCTATTTGCTCAGCCGAAGTATGGTCGCGGTAGAGGTCGAGGTGCTACGAAGCCGCCGCTGCGAGAGCTTGGGCTTGATCCTGATACTCAAAAGCCGGTGACGATTAAAGATGGACGGTTTGGCCCATATATTACAGATGGTGAAACTAACCGCACTTTGCCTCGTCAGTTCACGCCTGAATCTATTAGCGTCGAAGAAGCCTCGCGATTGCTTGCAGAAAAGCGTGCTGCGGGACCGACTACGCGCAAACGTACTACACGTGCTACAACGAAAACAAAGTCGAAGTCTACGACAAGTACCAAGAAGAAAAGCGCGAGTACGACCAAGCGTGCTACAACAGCAAAAGCAAAAGCTAGCGCAAAGAAATAGCATGTTTACAAGGGGCAGTAAGTAGCACAAAACGAAAACGATACGTAGAAAGTAGTGCTGTGGCAGGATACTTCATTTCTTTTGAGGGCGTTGATGGTGTTGGCAAATCCACACAAGTGGAGCTGCTAGAACACTATCTACAGCTGTATGGGTATGAAGTAGTGTGTACGCGAGAACCTGGTGGTACAGAGCTTGGCACAGTGCTACGCCAAATATTATTGGATGCGAAATCGTCAGATATGGCGCTTAGTGAGCCGATTAGTGACCGTACCGAGGCACTACTGTTTGCCGCCGATCGCGCACAACATGTTGATACGGTAATTCGACCGGCACTAGAGCGTGGAGCAGTAGTAATTAGCGATCGTTATGTTGATTCTAGTCTTGCCTACCAAGCAGGAGGACGAGGTATCAATGATGCTGCAGTGCGTCAATTGCAGCATATTGCTATTGATGGTGTACTGCCACAACGCACGTATGTGCTCGATATGAGCGCGCAGCAGGCACATCAGCGATTACAACACAGTGATGATCGTATGGAAGCTGCAGGTGATACATTCTTTAACCGCACGCGCCAGGCATTTCTTGAGTTAGCTGCACAAGATCCACAACGCATGAAAGTTATCGATGCGTCACTGCCAGTTCAAGAAGTATGGAAGAGTATTAAACAAGATATTGATATGCTCTTGCATACTGGTGATTAAAGAGTTGATATGAGCGTATTTGAACATGTAGTCGGACAGCAGCACGCTATAGCACAGTTACAATGCGCGGCTGAGCATCCGCAGGAGCTTGCGCAATCGTGGTTAGTGTGTGGTCCTGCTGGTTCTGGACGAACGCAGCTTGCACGATGTTTTGCGGCGGCACTTGAATGCCCAGATCATGGTTGTGGCGTCTGCTCAGTGTGTCAGCATGTGCTCCGCGGCACGCATCCTGATGTTACGGTGCTGAGCACTGATCAAGTGACGCTGAGTATTGATCAAGTACGCGAAGTAATTAGTAAATCTGAGCAAATGCCTGCTACTGCTGCTTGGAGAATTATTATTATTGAAGATTTCGAGCGTATGCTTGAACGCACCACGAATGTGCTACTTAAGGAAATTGAAGAACCAAGCGCGCATGCCATTTGGATATTATGTGCTCCTTCTGCCCAAGATGTGCTGCCAACAATCCGCTCGCGTACTCGCGTAATTCATTGTGCAATACCGACTACTGAGCAGATAAGCCAGTATTTGCAAGAGTCTATGCATATTGATCAAGAGCAAAGCGTGAATATCGCTCGTTTTGCGCAGGGCAATCTTGAGCTTGCTCAACAGTATGCGCAAGATAGTGCTCGCTTGCAGACCCGTAATAGCATGATTAGTCGAGCGCTCACGATGCGTAAAGCTTCGGAAGCTGTGCTTTTGGCGGATAGTATTATTTCTAGCGCTCAAAAGCAGGCACAAGTCGATGCTGATATACAGGTATCGCAAGAGCAGCAGGCATTTTTGCATGCCAATGGGCTTACCGGGAGCGATGCTATTCCGGCAAAATTGCGCAGTGCCTACAATGCATTGGGTAAAAAGGACGTTGCTAAGCGTTTAGCTACAAGACGTTCGCGTGATGTGTTTGATCATATGCTGATTGCTCTTGCAAGCGTGTATCGTGATGCTTTAGTGATTGCGCAAGGAGCTGATCAGCGGGTCGATCTGGTGAATAGCATATTTGAGGATGATGTGCGTGCTCTTGCCCAGCGTATTGGTGCAGAGGGTGCTATTAAGCGTATTGAGGCTATTCAAACAGCGCGCGCTCGTCTTGCTGCTAATGGCAATACAACGTTGGTGTTTGAGGCTCTGCTCTGCTCGCTGCTGCCATGATTATTGCCGTGATTGGGATGTGTTAGATTCTTACGTACCAAGTGGCACACTAGAGACATGAAGATTCGTACTCATTTTGAGACCATGCCTGATTTGTATGCAAAGACTGCACCAACGCAGGCAAAAGTGCATGGTATTCCTGTAGTATCATTCCCTTTTACCGTTGAGTTTGCGGTTGATCAGATTGCAAGGCAAAGCTCAGCTCAGGTACGGTATTTGCATTGGGCGTTCACAGACCCAGATTCCATTCCAGTATGCGGGTTTGAGTGGATTCATTGGACAGTAGCCAATGTGCCAGTATCAGCGCTCGCTGTATCGGGTGATAGTGCCCAGTCTAAGATCTATGAAATTCCTGAAGATTTCACGCATTATATTGATAGTGAAGATGCGCTAAGCGGCGTAGTGCAGGGGAAAACATCGCAAGCCTCAAGGTTTGTGGGCGGTACTGATCCAGCTATTACCATGCATTACAATGGTCCGCAACCTCCTGATGTTGATCACGAGTATTGGTTGCGTGTATGGGCGACAAGCGAACCATTGACACAGTTGCATACTGGATTTTGGTTCAATGAACTTACAAGAGCATTGCGTTTGCAAAAACAAGCGGGGCAGTCTGAGCAGTCTGGACACTCTGGGCAGTGGCTTGATTGTGACGAGCTGCGCATTATCGGTCGCGCGTAGTGGTAGTCGAAGATACAGTGCGAATATGTAGCGATTGGTTATATAGTGAAGAACTATAACTATGCGTTGTATATGTTGAAGAACTTGATAGGTAAGGGGACAAGGAAATGGCTTGTACAACAATTTTAGTCGGTAAATATGCCAGCTATGACGGGTCAACTATTATTGCACGCAATGAAGATAGTGCTCAGGGAGAGTTTGATCCGAAGAAAATGGTGGTGGTGACACCAAGTGAGCAGCCTCGCCATTATCGCAGCGTAATTTCCCATGTGGAAATTGAGCTTCCTGAAGAACCATTGCAATATTCAGCAGTACCTAATGCTGACTTGCATATTGGGCTATGGGCAGAAGCTGGCGTAAATGAGGCTAATGTGGCAATGAGCGCTACAGAAACCATTACTAGCAATGAGCGTGTGCTTGGCGCAGATCCATTAGTGGAACTTCAACCGGCGCGTGGTAAAGAAGGCGATGCTGACTACCAGCCAGAAGTACCGGGTGGTATTGGTGAAGAAGATATGGTGACTTTGGTATTGCCATATATTCGCTCTGCTCGTGAGGGTGTACAGCGCCTCGGTGCTTTGCTAGAACAGTACGGTACCTACGAAATGAACGGCATTGCATTTAGTGATGTTGATGAAATTTGGTGGTTGGAGACCATTGGTGGTCATCATTGGATTGCTAAGCGTGTACCTGATGATGCATATGTGACTATGCCAAATCAGCTCGGTATTGATGAGTTTGATTTAGAAGATGCGCTGGGCGAGCAAGAAGAACATATGTGCTCTGCTGATATGGAAGAGTTTATTGAGCGGCATCATTTGAATTTGGCTGTAGAGGATGTATCCCCGCTTAATCCACGTGATATGTTCGGTTCGCATTCTGACCAAGATCATGTGTATAACACGCCTCGCGCATGGTATATTCAGCGATTCTTAAATCCATACGACGAACTGTGGGATAGTCCAACAGCACCACATACGCCGTCGAGCGATGATATTCCATGGTGCCGCCAGCCGGAGCGCAAAATCACGATTGAAGATATTAAGTATGTCTTGAGCTCACATTATCAGGGCACGCCATTTGATCCGTATGGCAAACTTGGTGATGATAGTACGCGCGGCTCGGTGCGCCCGATTGGCATTAACCGCCAAAATCACCTTGCAGTGATGCAGATTCGCCCATACCGTCCTGAATCCTGCCGTGCTATTCAGTGGATGGCGTATGGTTCTAATCCATTCAATACCTTGGTGCCAATGTATGCGAATGTGAATACGGTGCCTGAATATTTGGCAGATACTACTACTCGCGTAACTTCGGAGAATTTCTATTGGGTGAATCGTCTGATTGCTGTTATGGCAGATGCTCATTTTGCAGATTGCATTCCTCATATTGGCCGCTATCAGGAAAAGACTGGTGGTATGGGGCATCGCATGATTGAGGCAACTGATGAGCAGGTTATGCGACTTGATACCAATCCGGTGGATGTTGATGGTTTGGCTGATGAGGAGCTGGAGCTCACTGGTGAACGTGATGCTGATGCTATTATCGCGGCAGTGCGTAATGACGAGGTGCGCGATATTTTGCAGGCTGCAAATCAAACTATGGCCGATCAGTTGAAGCGTGAAACTGAGGATCTATTGGATAAGGTGCTGTACGCGGCAAGTATGGGCATGCGTAATGGGTTCCATTTATCTGATAACTAGTATGTCTGGTGAAATAAGTTCACTAAAGCACGTGTAACTCACTGCCTATAACTCGTTTGCTTATGCTGCTAACTGTGTAATTGCGGCACAGTAATGCAGTGCTTAAGTAATAGCTATAGGCAGTTTTTCATACATTTTCTCACAAAAAAGAACATGTAATGTTAGTTTTCTTAAGAGGATTCCAGCACGTGGGACACGCAGTAGTATAAGTGCGCCCCTACGGTTACAGTAGGTATTGTCGGCAATCGTTTCATGATCTGGAGAATCAATGGCTACCATTGACGATTTCACCAGCCAGTATGGTTTGGTTAAGAAAATTGATGCATTTGGCTATCTCAATCAACTCAAGCAGAACCCAAATATAACACGCAAACATGGCAAAATCGTGTTAGTTACCGCTGATACCCCGCTCAAAGCAAGCCGCGGTGAAGGCAAAACCACAACCACTATTGCTCTTATTGACGCACTGCGCGCTCGCGGTATCGATGCAGCTGCTGTACTTCGTCAACCAAGTATGGGTATTACTGCAGCTGGCTCAAAGGGCGGTGCTTCTGGCGGTGGTAAATCTTCGCTCTCACATCCAGAACTTATTGACTGGGGTCTGTGTGGAGAAATGGCAGCTATTGAAGCGGCACAGAATCTACTGGTATCTTTTGCGGAAAAAGCAATTGATGAAGGCAAACTCGATACCGTACTGGTGCCGCGCGTTTCTGAAGTGCCGTCTCGCTCGCTGCGTTCCATTGTAGTTGATGCTGGCAAAGGTGATGTGCCTGAGCGTATGGTACTTACGCCAACATGCGAGTTGATGCAAATTGTAGTGCTATCCCGCTCTATGCAAGAGTTAGAAACGCGCGTAGGCAATATGGTTGCCGGTACTCTGCAGGACAAGCCAGTACTGTTTAAGGACTTAACTGAGCTGTGGCGTATTACTAATATTCTTACTGATGCCGTAAAGCCAGCGCTAACAGAAACAGTTGCAGGCTCTCCTGTTTATGTGCATGGTGGCCCATTCGCTAATGTTTCTTTGGGTATTCCAACCTTGGTATCCGTAGAAATGGCGCAAACACTGCATGATGTGGTTGTAGTAGAAGCTGGCTATGGTGCTGATGCGGGTGCGCAGAAGTGGCTTGATATTGCATGCCGTGAATATGATGCTCCTTGGCCAAGTGCAGCGGTGGTAGTAACCCGTGCTACTACATGGCGTGATGATGAGGCTTTGCAGTGGCGATACCCATTCCATGTAAATCGTCTGGAGAAGCTTGGTATTCCAACATTCCCAATGATTAATTTATGGGAAGGTGAGGATGATTTAGTTCCAGGATTGCGTGAACTTGCTGCGGAACTTGGATTCCGTACTCCAGTTGCTGGCAACCTCTTCCGCGATGGTGGCGAGGCTTTGGCTTCGCAGCTGGATGCAATTATTGATGTATTGCAGGCAGATGCAGTTCCTACTCCAGGGGCTAGCCATGCTGGAGAAGATGTTCTTGAAACAGTGCGCTGGATTGCGCAGCATGCCTATGGTGTGCCAGCACAGCGTGTAGTAGAGCGTGATGGTTTTGCGCAATCGCTTGACGAAGCTCGAGGGCTTGCTTCCGCACTGGGTAAGGATTTGAATGATTTTGCAGTATGCGCTGTGAAGTCACCTGCCACGATGACGGATAATGATGCGGCTGCCGAACAGGATCGCACGATTACCTTGAAGAAGGTTGAAGTGCGTGCTGGTGCTGGAGTAGTACATGTGAATCTCACAAGTTCGCTTACTACACCAATGCCAAAGATTGTATAGGCGCTGTAGGGTAATGCGATATGCCGTAAGGTACTGACAATGCATAGGCTAAGCTAGTTGCGACACGCCGTGAGTGGCTTCAAGTTGCATCTTATACGATTTTGAGTATAGTTATCTCTCGGTTCAACTAGCCTGCCCCTTTAGCTCAGCTGGTTAGAGCAGCGGACTCTTAATCCGCGTGTCCAGGGTTCGAATCCCTGAGGGGGCACCGATAAGCTACAGTTTCGGCTGTAGCTTTTTTGCTATTTGCTGACTACCGCTGTCGTACTCGGTTGCGTATTGCTTCGCGCCACTCGTATACTGTATCTAGATATTCATTTCTACTTGTAAAAATGCAGTGCAAGGAGGTGGAGCATGCTATCAGTACAAGAAATCGGTGATATTGCTGCTCCCATTGCCAGAAAGGTCGGGGTCAGTGAACTCTATTTGTTTGGCTCTCAAGCAAAGGGCACTGCAACGAGTAGCTCAGATATTGACTTTATTTATGATTTCCCTGAGAATTTAAGTATGAGCGAGCGGGCTCAAAACTCTCGCGCACTGCGTGCTAAGCTTCGCGAAGCGTTTGGTACAGATGTTGATATGATCCGTAAAACGTATTTAACGGAGAAAAAATCAGATCCAATGAGCGAACTTATGAGAGTAGCGTTTGTTTCAGACTTGAACACCTATACCGTATATAGGATTGTGTAGAGATTACCACGAATCACGATATAGCAGTGCTGGCTTCTATCCAGTTCTATCTTTCTCGAGCACAGAACTTCATTGGCGATATGTCGTTTGAATAGTTCTTGACTGATGAACGTACCCAATTTGCGTGCGCTATGGCAATAGCTCAAGCTGGAGAGAAAGTGAAACAATTATCTCAGCAATTGCGTCAGAAAACATCCCCAGCTGATTGGAAAGGACTTACAGGCATACGCGACTGGATTGTGAATGGATATGACGATATAGAGTATGACATTTTATACAATGCCATTACTCAAGATTGTTCTCGCGTCATGAGTCTTATTGCTCGGTTATTAGAGTCATATCCTGTAGATGATACGGTGACGCCATTAGATAACGTGCAATGGTATAAGGATGCAAAGTAGGGTAGTGTTTTTGCGCGTGTAGTCATGAAGAGCTACGCACAGGTACTTTTAAGGCTCTTGAGATTTTGGTGGGGTTTAGGGGAAGATGGTGTTGAGTAGTCTCCAGTTGGGGTTGCCGGCGTATAGGAGGATTCTGGTTCGGTAGTTCGTGAAGTTGGTGAACCCGTATCCGGTGTGTTTGATGTGTTTGATGAGGTTGTTGATGCTTTCGGTTGGCCCGTTGGAGAGTTTCGTGTGGTGTCAGGCGAGGATTTGTGGTTTCCAACGGTTGAGTGTGCGTGCGAGTTGTTGTACTTCTGGTGGGCTGCTCGCGCGTTTGGCTGTGGTGATGAGATGGTCGAGCATGGGTTCGGCTTGCGTGTAGTGGTGTTGTTGGTAGGTTTCCCATAAGCGTTCTTTGATCCGGTAGGTGAAGGCTACTTCGGCGTGAGGGTCGCCGAGTTTGAGCATGCTGGCTAAGCGTTGACTGGTGTCGTGGGATACGTGTTCTTGCGCGGTGATCAGCGTGCGGCGAATACGGTAGAGTGGATCGGTGCCCCGTCCTCGGTGTCCTTGGGTTTCAACTTGCACACGACGGCGTACCCTGTCGAGGGCACGGTTAGCGAGTTGAATAACATGGAAATGGTCAACAATCTGCATGGCAAGAGCCACCAAAACCACTATGAATCCCGTACACAACCCCCTGCTTCCAAGCTCGTAGCGTTCAAAGCAACCACTAACCGGACAAAACGAGACAAAAGGATATTATGCAAGTCAGGTTATGATACACTACCCTTGCACATTGGGTTCGGTAGCTCGATATCGGCTCATTCTCATATTCTAAGGAGCGCATCATGGAAATGAAAATGCTGTATGAACCGGATGCTGTTATGTCGTAGCCTGCAGAAATGAACGCGATTTGGTGTTGTTGCTGCTACTTCTGCTGCTCGTGCGCATAAGTTTCTGACCTAGGAGGGACTATGATAAAGATTTCTCAAGGAGTGCAGTTTGTTGTTGATGGAAATCGCGTTCTAGCAAAGAGGCAGGGTACTTTATGTAGCTTAGCTGGACCCGACGTGCAACAAATTCTAATCCCACTACTGCCTGAGTTGGAATTGGGTTTTAACATCGAGGAATCCTCGGTACTTAAGAACTTTGATGTTCAGAAAACACAAAAGATTCTAGGACAGTTGTTGGGAGCTAAGTACCTTACACTTTGCGATGAGACTGAACATGTCGAAAACAACAATAAATCTCCTGAGTCTTCAAGTTATGCCCCTTCTTTGGGAGTGTTAGGTAGCGAGAAACTCTACCAAGAACTAATCGCTACCTTCACTTCCGCGTTTCCTACTTGTATAGTAAGAAGCTTAGATGCAGCGCATCTACAAGAGGCAACTGAATGTGATATTGTTATATATGTCAACCATGGGATTGATGACTCAACAACCCTCTCCTTGGCCGATTGCATGTATAACATGCATATTAACATTGTTAATGTATCAGTAGATGAAAATAATGTCAAGGCTGGTCCATATATAACGCAAGATACTGGTTGTTTGCGCTGTTATAATTCACGCCGTCTTTCTAATTTGACTTATGCCTACGAGGCTCGATTATTTTCTACTGCAGACAAAATCTTTGAAGATCAAGAGCCTACAGAACTATCGCAAATTGAGGTCAAGTTTTTAGCCGGAATTCTAACTGAACAATGCCAACAAATCGTTAATACGCCTAGCATGTTTCAATCTCCGCTTCAAGAACGGATTATTACTTTTAATTTGTCTACTTTGCAGATTACTACTGAGGAGTTTTATAGAAATCCTCGTTGTTATACATGCGGGCATGGCAACGAAGTTTCAACTGAGGTTAAACAATGGTCTGTTAATCCTTTTTTAAAAGAAGACTAGGATGATAATGACTGACTTACTTTCCCCCAAATTACTTGGTTCTCGATTGGGACTAATCAAAGAAATTACACAATGGCTACCAGAATACGATGATCCTCGTATTTGTGTTGTTGCTGCTCTCGTATCAAATGTAGAGTTTTTAGGCCTTCCTAAATTAGGATCCACGCTCAATAGTGGAGCAGGTATTGACTTCAAGGGAGCCATGCGTGCAGCTATAGGAGAGTCTTTAGAGCGTTACTGTTCTGCCGTCATTCCTGATGATTTGCTACTAAGTTCATTTAAGAATCTAAATGGGAGAGCGACGCATCCCAGTAAGTTTCAATTCTACTCAGATATTCAGTATGAAATGGAAGGTTTCCCCTTTCAAAAGTTTCTTGAGACGAGTGAAATTGCATGGACTGAAGCGGTTGAGATTTCCTCTGGTGAAAAAACGTATGTGCCAGCTTCTACGGTATTTCTTCCTTATTTTGCCAAGCGCGAAGGCGAGGTAAACATTTGGGCGCCAGTATCGAGTGGTCTAGCCTGCGCTAACTCTCCTGAAAGAGCTGTGCTGAGTGGGCTCTTTGAAATAATCGAAAGAGATGCCTTCATGCTTTTCTGGTTGCTCGGTAGAAAAGTTAAAATGCTAGATTGGCACAGTAGTATTGGCTTAGGTCGCTTTGTTACCCAGTACTTCGAGCATAATATTCAATACATACGACTGCTTGATATCACTACAGATATTGGTGTACCAACCGTTTTGGGTGTTTATAACAAGCCAGGTGAAGGTCTATTGGTTGCAGCGGCTAGTCGAGCGACATATGAGGAAGCTGCGAAAAAGACTTTGATTGAATTGGCCCAAGGAAGAATAACTTGGCGAAAGTCATTTGAAAACGCATCAGTACAAGATGTGCTTATTCCATCCTACGATAGCGTTAGAACTTTTGAAGACCACGTTAACTTATTTATTAATCCTAAGATGTCATCTAAAGTGCCGTATTTGTATCCGGAAGAGGCGGTCTCTATTGAGGAGTTGCAAGCTCTGATTGATCCTAACTTGAATACTGTGTTAGGTCTTTCTGCACATTTGAAGAGTAGGGGTTATGAGAGTTATTGCGTTAATTTAACCCAAGAAGAGGCTGCAGAGAGTATGAACTGTGTCTATCGTTCTTTAATTCCAGGTCTATTAGAGATATCTAATGATCACGTTTGGCAGCGTTTGGGAAACGGTAGAATCCTTCAATTTTATAATACAAACAGTGCTACTGATTTCACGTTTCAACCCGATTGTCTTAATCCAATACCTCATCCTTTTCCATAGGAGTTAGTTATGGATAATGAATTTTCATTCACTGAAATAGCTTCAGCTACTGCGCAACTTAGGGAATCTGACGTTCCTACTGTCTATGAACAGTACCATCTTTGTTCATCTTTGGATGAGAGACATTTGGTAGAACTTAGTTCTAGTATTCAACGAGCTGTGTCTCAAGAATCTATTGTTAGTTCCTTTGGAAAGACCATAAGTGCCAAGAATTTGCCTTCTGTCTCGCTTGGTGATGTATCAGATTCTTCATCGCAACAGATAATTGATATTTGGAATAAGCGAAGTTCGACGCGTATTTTTTCTTCAGAACCTGTCAAGCTACATCAGCTATCGACTATTCTTAAATCTCTAGTTGGAACTTCACCAACGCTACAGCACCGTAGTTATGCATCGGCTGGAGCTTGCTTTCCTAATGAGATTTTTGTTAACGTAAGAAATGTAAATGGAGTTTCAGCTGGTTTCTACTATGTAGATTTGAGCAGCATGTCTTTGCGTCTGCTTAAGCAAGGATGCTTTAGACTAACGTTAGATGAACACGAACCAAACGCAGCTTTATCCATTGTTATAATTTCACTGTTTAGAAAAATTACTTACAAATATGGTGAGCGTGGCTATAGATTTTCCCTGCTTGAAGCAGGTGCCATGACACAGATTGTCGAAACAACAACAAACCTCATCGGTCTAGGTTCTGTTAGCTCTGGTGGCTTTAGAGACGATATCATTCTCAAATTGGCTGAACTTAATACTCCACAAGCTGGCGTCATGGCTGTGGTACATGTTGGGAAAAAGGAGTAAAATGAGACTTTGGAAAACAGCAAAGATTCTTGATGAATCACATATTACAACTGTGCTCATTCTCCCAGCAGGTTCGAAGAACGATACATTTCCTCATGCACACCATTTGCTTGAACACTTAATTCTCGAAATGGAAATGCCTAATGGAATTACATTGCGAGAATATTTAGACATAAAGGGTATCGAATCTAGGGCAGCAACTTCTCGCGATTTGATAACGTTTGCTTTTATATCACCAGCAACGAAACAGCATGCATGTTTCATTGAAGAGGTTTTCTCGAACATCAGGTCATCTCAATGGGATAAAAAAACAGAGAGCAGCGTTGTATCAACTTTAGAAAATGAGATGTTCGCTATTCCTTCGAACATGATAAAGGCTGCACGGATTAGTGCTGAATTCTCATATTGGGGTGAAGTCGCAAATCTTGATCCTTCATACGTTCACACAACGATGAACAAGGTTTCAAAACAGCTTCCAAGTTACTTGATGACGCTTATAAACAAATCACTGATACTGATTGACGATCCAACCAATTTACTTTACGAGTCTATGCTCAATAAAATTACAACGGTTGAAGATAGCTCGCACAAATCAGAATCTTGCGAAGCACCATTTCAAAATCAGAATACAGCTTTTCAAGTTCCTGCACGTCCAACCAATTTAACTTCAATTGTTTTTGGTCTTCGTAGAAAATTATCCACTCTTGAGCAACTATCTATGCTCGCAGTTTCTTACTCTCTTTCTCGAGGCATGAGGAATGGGATCCTTTGGCATGATATTCAAGCTAAACAACTTGCTTTATATCATCTATTAGCGTGGTTCCAAGCCACATCTAGCGATGCAATTCTTACAGTTGATTGGATTTCACTTCCTGATAAGGAGCTACTAGTTAAACATGCAGTGCTCAATATTCTAAATCAGCTCACAAAGAATCCGAATTTGTTAAAGAAAGAGCTTCCGTTTGCGATAAAAGATATTCGGGCTCAAGGTCAAACTGTAAAAGAAATGCCTGTGGTTGAACGACTTAAAGCAATGGCACCAGAAATACTTGATGGAAACGACAATCCTAGCTATGAAGGCCTTTTTAGTCAGGTTGATAAAATTACCGTAAATACATGCTTGAATCTTTTAACTGAGTTTATGGAAAGTCCTCTCCTGTTTATTAATCAAAAAGGACGAGCGCAATTTCAGAAAAACATTGAAGGACATAAATATGAGTTTAACAATTGACAATCTTGTTGTTCAATATTCAAAGCAGTCAGATCCTGCCTTGCGTATTGAACATTTAGAGATATATGAAGGTGTTATTGCTGTTATCGGCGAGAATGGTGCTGGGAAAAGTACGCTGTTTAAAACGTTGCAAGGCTTCTTGCTGCCAAGTACCGGTGCTATTTCTAAAGCTGGTCAATCGAGTAAGTTCTCATCAGTTCAAGTCTTTCAGTCAGAGCAATGCTTCGAGCATGTAACCGTGAAAGAATGGATTGAGTTTCAAGGTCTTCTTCGAGGGATGGAAGTGTCTCCTTCTGAGATTGCTACTTGTGTTGAGCACGCTCAGCTGCAGGGCAAAGAAAAGCGATTAGTTAATAAACTATCTGGTGGTCAACAGCGTAAGCTGAACTTACTATGCGCGTCATTTGGAAATCCAGACCTCATCATTCTTGACGAACCAACAGCAGGACTAGACCAAGAAGCGCGCAAAGAATACTGGACGACAGTCACTGCATATCGTCACACTCATTCTAATACTATACTGTTTAGCAGCCACTACATGGATGAGGTAGAAGAAAATGCAGATCAAGTCATTCTTCTCAGTCATGGACAGGTAATTTCAAGTGGCTCCCCAAAAGAGCTTATCGATAATCTTCACCTCGAATACGTTGCTACTGTTCCTCAACAGAAAGTATCGCTCTTCAACCTTAATAAAATCAGCTACACTATTGAGGGTGAGCACTGCGTTTTCTATATAGCAGATGCTGACGGCTTCTTCTCTACGTACGGTTCTATGAGTGAGCTCATTAAGCAAGGGGTTCAGCTCCGACTTCCTGATATGTCTGACGTATATACACTGCATTATAAGGAAAGGGCTCACAGTGCGTAAGCATCTAAAACTTATCTCTATCTTTTTGAAAATGGAACTACGTAACAAGGCGTTTCTTGTTCCTTCTTTTGTCTTTCCACTCCTCATGCTGACGTTGATGTCTGTCGCGGGTAGTAAAGACGGCGCAAGAGAAGGCATGACCTATGCGAGCTTCCTCACGCCTGGCATTCTGTGTATGGCCTATGCTGCGGTGGCTCTCGTTGCCATTCCGGTTATGCTCTCTTCTTACCGAGAAAAAGGACTTTTACGGAGTTTTAAAACCTCTGAGCTATCAATGAGTAGCATCATCTTTGCTATCATCGTCTCACAACTTGTATTTATGGTACTTCAAACCGTCTTGTTATTAGCTTTTGCTCACTTCGTACTACAAGCCGAATTTAATCTTATCCCCGCGAGCTGGATGGCAATACCCGTGGTTTTAATAGGACTCTTTTCGTTACTATCTTTTGGTTTTTCCATTTCCTCATTTCTTCCAACATCAAGGTCTGCGACCATGGTTGGGAATCTCAGTAATCTTGTTGCTATTTTTCTTGGTGGCGTATTCTTTCCGACCGATGTATGGCCATCATTTATACAACCAATCATCTGGATAAACCCGTTGACTTGGATAATTGAAGCACTTAGGAAATCTGTGCTCTACGGCACCATGGAGCTGGCGAATATGTGCATTGAGTTAGGAGTTCTTTTCGCAATTGGCGTAGTCTGTTTCTTCCTTGCACTCAAGCTATTCAAATACGAATAAGATTCAAGCAATGGGACCTCGGACGAAAAGTTGGAGGTCCTTTTCTGCCTATATGCCACTTTTTGTTAAAATCGTATACTGCATCGTAATGAGTCGGCGGACAGGTGGGTGACTGATGTGAGCATTACATTAGAGATTCCAGATATTGATAATGACGCTTTTGCTAATGCCGGTGTTGCTGCTCGTGATGCTGGCACAAGTCTTGTCGATGATATTCGTGCATATATCAACTCCTAATACGCTATTATAAGGAAAACCCCTCATGTCCTGTCTACAGATGTAGTGCTGCATTCTCGAGAAGATGTAAGCGCATATTTTGATTCTTTAAGGATTCTTGGGATTTGAGGATGTTTGGTGTGAGTGTTTGTGGCAAAAGTGGCTAGTTTGGAATATCAGATGTTTCAAATCGTACGGAATAAAGCAATGCACTGTACCCCAAATGTTGGATTGTTTTATTGTATCGGTGTGGTGGGATTGGGGTGTGTTTTGCGGTATTGGCTTGGTGTCATGCCGTTGAGTCCTTCTTGGATTCTTTTGGTGTTGCACCAGTGGACTCAGGTCGGATTGCTTGTTTGAGTTCATGTAGCGTGGTAAACGTGTGTTGGTAGAACAGTTCGGTTTTAATGTGAGAGAAGAAGTTTTCTGCTAGAGCATTATCGTGACAGTTGCCTTTGCGTGACATGGATGGTATCGCTTGGTGTTTGATGAGAATCTTCTTCCATGCTGCACTCTGGTATTGCACTCCCTGATCGGTATGCACGAGTAATCTTGGGGCGGGTTGAGCTCGTTTGAACGCGTGGCGTAAACTCTCATTGGTCAGGTCACAATTCGCTGACGTGCCGAGAGCAAACCCGAGTACACTATGGTCATACAAGTCAATCACGGGAGACAAGTAGAGTTTGTGCTTACCTATGCGAAACTCACTGACATCGGAAACCCACGTATGATTCGCGTGTGGAGGACGGAACTTGCGATCCAGTATATTAGGCACGATTCTCGATACCGTTCCCCGATACGCGGTATAGCGTTTACGTGCACGCACCCGACATACCAAGCCTTCCTCACGCATGAGTTTTATCGTGAGTTTACGACTCACACGCACCCCTTGACCCTGCAAGGCTAGACGGATACGACGATGCCCATACCGACCATGAGCACGCTCAAACACCGTCCTCATCATCTGCCGCAATTGCGCATACTTATCCGGCCGATCCAAACGCGCAAGATGATAATAATACGTCGAACGAGCAAGACCCACAGCCGCTAACAACTCTGATAATGGATACTGGGACTGTAACTGGGCTATCACGCGTGTCAATACTCGCGAGCCCGAGCCAAGTCCCTTAACCCTTTTAAAATCGCATGCTCCATCTCCAGCTTATACAGCCGCTTTCGTAACCGGTCAATCTCATCCCGCTGCTCCTGCACCACACGATCCCGAACCTGCTCCTGCGCTCGAGCCTGCTCCTGGGATTGCAATTGAGGTTGAGAGCGAGGGGTACTCGGGCGTCTGCCACGAGGCTTGTTATGCAATCCCGACTCGCCTTCCAGCCTATACACGCGCACCCAATGATGGACCGTTGATGGGGATGCAAGCTGTAAATCCTTAGCAATACTCATCGCGGTTTCACCCCGCAAAAACCGAGTAACCGCCTCAAGCTTGACCTCAAAAGGATACCGTGTTTGCACTGGCTTATTCATAAGCACTAGTCTGCCATGAAGCCGCCAACGATTACAAACATCCTGAGCAGAACCAAGATTACAACTAACAATACGAGCAGCCTGACCCCAGCTCACCCCAGACTCAAACAAATCCGACAACTGCTCACGCATCCGAGCAGTCATCCTCTTACCAGCCAACACCACACCCTTTCCCAAAAGAAAAACAAAACACAGTCCAACTTTCGGGAGACAGTGCACAGCTATTCAATCCAGTACATAATACGAATGCAGGCTACCAAAACCTGCTAGTTTACTACTAGCAACCGGTAGTAAGCAATACAACCACCCTCGCACCCCAAGAGTCGCTTTACTACCCACCCTATCCAAAGAATTATATTAGAATTCAACGTATTTGCAGTCATGAAGAGCTGCGCACAGGTACTTTTAATGCGAATTGGCGCAATGGCTAGGTTATACTTGATAGATTATGTGTGGCATTAGGCAAAAAGTGCTGCTAGGTTATGCTTAAAAATAAAAACGCCTAGTAACAAAGTATTATTCGATAGACTGCAAGAGTCCCCAATTCTAACTGTTCCAACGAAGGATACTTATGAAATTTGCAGAACTTGGAACCAGTGGTGTTGTGGCTTCTCGCGTAGCACTTGGTGTTATGCGTATTCACGAAAAGTCAGCACAAGAGGCAGTAGACATTGTAAATGCTGCTGTTAATTCTGGTATTAATTTCTTTGATACCGCAGACTGTTACACCGATGGCGAGAGTAGTCGTGTTCTCGGGCGTGCGTTGAAGGACGCTGGTATCGATCGCAATAGTATTTACTTGCAGACAAAGTTTGGTATTGTTGCTGGAAAGCGTTATGACTTTTCTAAGCAGCATCTAATTGACGCTTTGAACTATGAATTAGAGAATCTTGGCGTCGATTATGTTGATTTTGTGCTGTTGCACCGCCCAGACACTTTAGTGGAACTTGACGGTTTGGCTGAGGCATTCAATGAGCTGTACAATGCTGGCAAAGTTCGTCATTTTGGTGTAAGCAACGTCAATCCTTGGCAGACCGAGCTCTTGCAAAGTGCTGTTGAACAAAAGCTAGAGGTCAATCAGTTGCAATTTGGTTTAGGTCATACCGGCATGATTGAGCAGGAATTCCATGTGAATATGCGTGATGATTCCAGCATTGACCATGATGGTGGCTCCATTGCATACACTCGTTTGAAGAAGATGACCATTCAGGCTTGGAGCCCATATCAGTATGGCTTCTTTGAGGGTGTATTTATTGATAATCCAAAGTTCCCAGAGCTTAATGCAAAGCTTGAAGAAATAGCAACGAAGTACCATACCACTAAGAATGCTATTGCTACTGCTTGGATTTTGCGTCATCCTGCTCGTATGCAAGTGATTTTGGGATCGATGAATCCTGAGCGCATTGTACAAATGGCTGCAGGCGCTGATGTCACCTTGGATGCGCAAGAGTGGTACGATCTGTATTTTGCAGCAGGCAATGATTTGCCATAATGCAAGATAACACGCGTTAGCGTTTAGTAAATAACTAATTGGCTGCTTTACAACGGCGCTAACGAGTTAAGAATTATTGATAAGCTGGCTATAGATGCTATAGTCAGCTTTTTGCTTATAAGCTCCAGTTATACCGACATGCAACAGTAGCTAATATCATACTGAAGCCGGTTTTACGCTATGCTGTGTCTAACAGTTTCGAAACCTATGCAGCACCAGTACACAATATGCCTGGCATGTGCTGCCGCAGTATGTTGCCATATATGCGCAATCAATATATGCACAACCATACGAAGTACAACTACAAAGCATACCTACTACTGTATTCAGCTATCAATACGCGGAAATATCAATGCGCATAACCATTGATAACACGTAACTATTGATAACACGTAACTATTGATAGTGCTGATAGCGCGAACGGATATGTTCAAACTCATATCAGCTGCCCTGACAAGGCTTACACATAGCTTCTGGAGGAATGATGACCCAGCACACTACTGACACCACTGGCGTAACTGCAAACCGAGAGCCTGTTTCAACACCATTGCAAACCTCAGTATCTGGTTTCCCTAGAATTGGTGCACATCGAGAGCTTAAACGCGTGATTGAACGGTATTGGAAAGGCGAGTGTAGTATTGAGGAAGTGCGCTCACAAGCCCAAGAATTGCGCAGGACGCATTGGCAACTGCAAGTAGATGCTGGTATCGATTTTATTCCTAGCAATGATTTCAGTTTGTATGATCAAGTGCTTGATACGGCTGTGCTGCTGAATGCTGTTCCGCAGCGATACGCACAGTTGCAGTTTGAACAGCCAGAAGATACGTATTTTGCAGTAGCGCGAGGCTATCAGGGTGCGCATGGCGATATTGCAGCGCTGCCTATGAAAAAATGGTTCACCACCAACTATCATTATATTGTTCCAGAAATCGAATCTGTGGATCAGATTGCAGTTACTGGCACGAAACCATTTGATGAGTTTATTGAAGCAAAAAACCTTGGTATTACTACTAAACCAGTGCTTATTGGTCCTTTTACTTTCCTGAAACTTGCGCGGGATGCTCAGAACCAGCCTTTGTCATATGATGAGCGCACGCTAACTGCTTTTGTGAAAAGCTATGTAGAGATTATCGCGCGTTTTCAAGAACTTGGCGCTCCTTGGGTGCAGCTTGATGAGCCTTGGCTTGCGCACGGCGTTGACGAAGTAGATCTTAATGCATTGCGCGCTATCTACGAGCAGATTGTGCGCAACAAGGGAGCAGTGAAAGTACTAGTTAATACGTATTTCGGGCATATTGCAGATTCGTATAAGACTCTCGTACAGCTCGGTATTGATGGTATTGGTCTTAACTTTGTTGAAGGACGCCAAGATAATCTTGATATCTTGCAGCAGGTTGGTATTCCTCAGTCAGTTACATTATTTGCAGGTGTGGTTTCTGGTAGGAATATTTGGCGCAATAATTATGAGCTTACGCTTGGCGTGGTAGATCAGTTGCGTGATATTACGCAGCAAGCTCATGCTAATTTAGTTATTGCTACAGGCTGCTCGCTACTGCATGTGCCATATACTGTCGAACTGGAAACACAATTAGATTCCGAAATTACTCAACATTTCGCTTTCGCGCAGGAAAAACTCGGCGAGCTGGTGCAGCTGGGGCGCTTGGCTACATTGTCAGCAACTGATCGTGAAAAGGATAGCGAGTATCGTGCCAACCGCAGTTTGCATAGTGGCAATCGTGTGGCAACAGATGAGCAGATCCGTAATCAAGTTCAGCAATTAGACGATAGTGATTTTGTGCGCTTGCCGCATAGGCAGGAGCGACTGGAGATCCAGCAGCAGGAATTTGATCTGCCACTATTACCAACTACAACGATTGGCTCATTCCCGCAAACCGCGCAAGTGCGCAAAGTGCGAGCGCAATACCGCAAGCATGAACTGACGGATGAGCAGTACACGCAGTTTATTCAGCAGCAGATTGATGAAGTTATTGCTCACCAAGAGCGCATTGGGCTTGATGTGCTCGTGCATGGTGAGTTTGAGCGCAATGACATGGTGGAGTATTTTGGCCAGCATTTGAATGGCTATGTATTTACGCAATTTGCGTGGGTGCAGTCGTATGGTACTCGTTGTGTGAAGCCTCCGGTTATTTACGGTGATGTCTCACGCCGTGAGCCTATTACGGTGGCATGGAGTGAGTATGCGCAGGCTCAGACCAAGAAGATCGTTAAAGGTATGCTGACTGGTCCGGTAACTATTTTGAATTGGTCGTGGCCGCGTGAGGATATTGCTCAACGTGAGCAAGCATTACAAATTGGTTTAGCGATACGCGATGAAGTATTAGATTTGCAAAAGCACGGTATTCGCATTATTCAAATTGACGAAGCTGCATTGCGTGAGAAGCTGCCTTTGCGCCGTAGCCAGTGGCATAGCGAGTATTTGGATTGGGCTATTGCAGCATTCCGCCTTGTGCATAGCAAAGTGGATCCAACTACACAAATCCATACACATATGTGCTATTCGGAATTTAATGACATTATTACAGACATTGATGCTATGGATGCCGATGTTATTTCTTTTGAGGCATCACGCGGTGAACTTGTAGTGCTTGATGCGATTGTGCAATCCGACTTCCATACACAGGTTGGTCCTGGTGTATATGATATTCATTCGCCTCGTGTGCCTGCCGTAGATGAGCTTGCGCAACGTATCCGCACGATTGTATCGAGAATTGATAGTAGCCAAGTATGGGTTAATCCGGATTGTGGCTTAAAGACTCGCGGTAATCAGGAAACGTGGCCAGCGCTTGAACACATGGTTGAAGCAGCTGTGCAGGTGCGTCAAGAGTTACAAAACAGCGGTAAGTGAGTATGACAGTACAGCCAGTAAGACGGTGTGCTGTACACATTGTGACAGTACAGCCACCTGTAATTCGGCAGTATGTCGTTTTGTGAGTAAGTAGGAAAGGTGAAACGCTATGTTTTCGCTTGAAATTTTTCCGCCGAAAGCCTCCAGTCCTGTTGGTACGCTGTACGACACGTTGGATGGACTTGAAGGAGTCAAGCCTTCGTTTATTTCGGTGACGTATGGCACTGGATCTGATACTGATTTGCTGAGGACTGCGCGCATTACGCATACTATTAAACATGAGTATGGTATTGATTCTGTAGCGCATTTAACGGCACTGTATGCTTCACGTGAGCAGATTGACCGTACGGTTGACGCGTATGTAGAAGCTGGAGTAAGTGCTGTGCTTGCGTTGCGCGGTGATGAGCGTGCTGGTATCGAGCCAACTGGGCAGTTTCAGTACGCGAGCGATTTGGTTTCATATATTGCTCAGCGCTATCCGCAGCTTGCTATTTATGGGGCTTGCTACCCGGAAGGGCATCCGCAGTCCATATCAATTCAAGAAGATGTAGATCATTTGAAGTTCAAAGTGGATAGTGGTGTCAGTCATCTGATTTCACAATTATTCTTTGATAATAATGATTTTTATCGTTTCCTTGAACGCACACAAAAAGCTGGAATCAATGTGCCTATTCATGCAGGTATTATGCCGATTATTCAAGCGCAGTCGGCGTATCGTATGACGCATATTTGCCGTTCTCGTATTCCAGCTAGAGTGCAGCGTTTACTTGATCGCTGGCATGATAATCCGCAAGCATTGGCACAGGCGGGCATTGTGTATGCAAGTGAGCAGATTGCAGATTTGCGTGCTCAGGGCGTGGAGCATATTCATTTATATACGATGAATAGACCATGTATTGCACGAAAAATCTGGCAAAATATACATGATTTCATGTGAACTGCATGCAGATGTAGTGCGATTATATGGACAGATGCATAGCAATGCCAAGTAAATACTGCGATGTACCGATGTAGTTGATGCGCAGATGTAGTGCGATGTGCGGCAGCTAGGGTGTAGGTATTATGCCCTAGCTGTTGCCATATGCGGTTAGGTATTTGGTAGATATTTTGTAAGTGCTTGGTATGTATTTGGTATATACCACTTTGCTATGGCTGTGTTGTGCTCGAAGAGGTAAATAAATAAGAGTACAGTCAGTAGTATGTGTACGACTTTTGTATTACCAACTTCAGCTGGAACATTTGCAGGAAGAAATCTTGATCTTGATATGCATTTCGGTGAGCGAGTGGTGCTTACTCCACGTAATGTGCCAATCGCATTTCGCAATGGTGCTACGGTATCGACACATGATGCGCTATTAGGCATGGCAACTGTAGCGCAAGACTATCCTTTATATGCGGAAGCAGTGAACGAATCCGGTCTGTATATGGCAGGATTGTATTTTCCAGGATCAGCGCATTATGTTGCACGTGAAACATTACAGAGTGCAGACCATGCTCAAACAAGCAGCAATACGAGCAATAATGGTAGTGGTAGCGACAGCATCGGAGATGGCGACGGTAGTGTTAGTGGCCTTGTTGGGGTTGCATCATTTGAACTGATTACCTATACGCTCACTCAGGCGCATAATGTTGAGCAAGCGCGCGAATTATTAAATCATTGCGCTATTACCGACGAAGTATTTGCTCCACAGATGCCAGCAGCGCCCCTGCATTTCTTCTGCGCAGACCGTACTGGTGCAGCCATCGTTATCGAACAAACTGCCGATCGCATTGCAATATATGACAATCCAGCACATGTATTGACCAATAATCCTCCGTTCCCATTCCAATTAGAGCATTTACGGTATTTTATGGGGCTTAATACAGTAGCTCCAGAGAATACGTTTACAGCCAAGGCCAGTGATGCTTTAACTCTTGCGCCTAATGGCGAAGGTTTTGGGCAACTTGGTTTGCCAGGAGATTCCACACCAGCCTCACGTTTTATCCGTGCTGCTTTCCAAGTGCAGCACTCTAGCGCAGTAAGCACGCGGCAAGAAGCAGTAACACAGGTGCTGCATTTGCTTGATAGCGTGTTGATGGTGAAAGGCTCTACAATTAATGCACACGGGCGTGAAGAATACACCATGTATAGCGCCGCTCTTGATTTAGAGCATTTTGCATACTATGTCACCACCTATGAAAACCGCAGAATTATGGCAGTTGAACCACAAAGCGCGGCTCTTGATGGCAATCAACTTGTGCAGTTTGCTCTGCAATCCGAACCTGATTTTGACAAACTCGGTAACTAAGCTCCTCCATGCGCGTTACACTATTGCCTAGTTTGTGTGATACATCAGCGTTGTATACCACACATTGACAGACCGAAAAATACGAACATACGCATTGCTTAACTGCTTACTCAGTGAGGAGCTAAGCAATGGCAGGAAATCAGGAGGAATAGCATGAAAATTGCAGTACTAGGAGCAGGCGCTTGGGGTACTACGGTCGGTCAAGTGATGGCAGATGCTGGCAATGACATTGTGATGTGGGGAATTGAGCCAGTCATTATTGATGATATTAACCATAACCATCGTAATACCAAACGTTTGCCAAGCGTAGAGCAACTACCTGCAAGCATGACAGCTACAACTGACCGAAAACAAGCAGTTACCGGTGCAGAAATTGTAGTTATTGCTATTGCAGCACAGGCAGCACGAGAAGCACTGGCTGCATTTCGAGAGCTTATTGAACCGCAAACTATTGTGGTATCGCTGATGAAAGGACTGGAACGCTCAACTGGCAAGCGCATGGACGAGGTGGTATGCGAGGCTCTGGGGTTGGATGCAGATCGATTCGTGGCGCTTTCTGGACCAAATTTAAGTAAAGAAGTCGCTGCTCGAGAACCATCAGCAACAGTGATTGCCTCAGCTAATCAAGAAGCGGCAATGAAAGTTGCTCAAGCATGTGTGACGCCTTATTTCCACCCATTTGTATCGCATGATGTGATCGGGCTAGAATACTGCGGCTCACTGAAAAATGTTGTAGCGCTCGCTGTTGGCATGGCGCGCGGTGCAGGTTTCGGTGAAAACACTGCTGCAATGTTGGAAACTCGTGGGCTTGCTGAACTTACTGCATTAGGCGAGGCAGCGGGGGCAGATCCTCGTACTTTTAGTGGTTTAGCTGGCGTTGGTGATTTAATTGCGACTTGTGGCTCGCCGTTAAGCCGTAATTACACCTTTGGTGCTAATTTAGGTCGCGGCATGAATGTTGCTCAAGCAACGCAAGCAAGTAATGGTGTGGCAGAGGGTGTGCCAACAACTGCTGCTGTCGTAGCATTGGGCAAGCGTTTGGGTGTAGAAACTCCGCTTGCTTGTGCTATGGCTAAGGTACTTGATGAAGGCATCTCTTGCGAGCAGATGCTTGCTGAGCTTTTTGCAACAGGCATAACCGTTGAATAATAGGTGAAGTAGTAAAACTATTGCAAAATTGGTATTGCAAGACGAGCTTTGTAGTATAAGTCTGGTAAGAGCTTTGCAATAGCTAGAATTGTGGTAATGACATACTGCAATAGCAAGGCTACTTGGATAACTTGGATAGTCGCGTAGCTCAAGTGGTGCTAGTGCGATTGGTACGGAAGGACAGCGAATGAGCCAGAAGGTTCGCGTTGCAGTGCTCTACGGTGGTAAAGCAGATGAGCACTCCATTTCTTGTGTTTCAGTTGGCAGTGTATTGCGTGCAATTGATACTGATCGATATGATGTTCTTCCAATTGGCATCACCAAAGATGGCGTGTGGATTGTTGATGGAGAAGATCCACGTGCATGGTCATTGAACTCTTCACCACTGCCGACAGTGCAGGAAACGGAACATTCTCGCCGCGTGGTGCTTGACCCTTCTGCAGGTGCTTTGGGATTCATGGCGCAAAATGCGGATGGTTCTGTAGATTCACTGGGCGCTGTTGATGTGGTATTCCCTGTATTACACGGACCTTATGGCGAAGATGGTACAGTGCAAGGTCTGCTGGAAATGATGAATGTGCCATATGTGGGTTGTGGTGTGCTCGCATCTGCAGCTTGTATGGATAAGCATTACACGAAAGTGCTACTGAGTGCGGCTGGTATTGCCGTTTCTCCAGGGTTTACGCTTGATGCTCGTAAGGCTGACACGGTTACTGGTACAGCGGTTGAAGCGCAGGTGGAGCAGGAGGGGCTTACCTGGCCACTATTTGTTAAGCCGTCTCGCGCTGGTTCAAGTTTTGGAGTGACTAAAGTAGAGTGGTCAGATGATCGAGGTGAGCGTCAAGCTCGTTTAGCTGCTGCTGTACAAGAGGCGGCTGAACATGATTGGCGTATTTTAGTAGAGCAGGGCATTGATGCCCGTGAAATTGAGTGTGCTGTATTACGCAGTACAGCAACAGGCGAAGCAAGAGTGAGTTGGCCGGGAGAAATTGTGTTGGATTCGCGTGCATCGAATGCGGATTCATTCTACGATTTTGATAGCAAATACATGGATGCTTCGGCTTCCCACGTAGAAGTGCCGGCAAATTTGCCAAAAGAGACTTTACAGCGCGTGCGTGAGGTTGCAGCTCGTGCGTTTGATGCAGTTGATGGTATGGGGTTGAGCCGTGTGGATACTTTTGTTACCCCTGACGGTGATGTGCTTGTCAACGAAATCAATACTATGCCTGGTTTTACTGCTATTTCCATGTATCCAAAAGCATGGGAGGCAAGCGGCCTGCCGTATAGTGATTTGATTGCTACTCTGATTGAGGGTGTGCGTCGCAAGTAGCAGTTGCAGTTTTGCTGTTACATTTTACTATTCCAGTTTTCTTTTGCGGTAGCACATCTGCATCTCCTTGTAGCGGCAGGTATGCTGACTGAGGTGTGCTACTGCGGGTATTACTGTGATCTAATTTTTTGTCAGCGGTCGGAAAAGTTTTCCAATAATAGCGCGCTTAAGGGGTAAAACTTGAGTGCAGCGGTCGGAAAAACAACGCGCCGAACGGCCTTAAAACGCGCGAAATTAAGCCAAAGTAAGCACACCATGTACTACAGTACTATCTAGAAATAGTCAGTAGCACAAGAGTACAGATACGTATGGCGCCACCTACTTGGCGAGTACGGGGTTACAGAGTGCCAAGTGTGATGTAGGGTGAAACTCATCTTACGGAGGAGTGAGCGTGCGACGCTGGTTCGTGGAATTTGTTAGGCACGAAACTGTACTAGTTGTAGCTACAGTTCTTGCTGTGTTTTCATGCATTTTGGTGCCGCCAGATGCGCAATATTTAGGCTATATTCATTGGAATACCATTAGCCAGCTTGCATGTTTGATGCTGGTAGTGTGTGGATTCCAGCGTATTGGCGTATTTCGTATTATTGGCGCTAAATTGCTTAGGCGTGTGCGCACGGCGCGAGGCTTAGTGCTTACCTTAGTTGCTTTGCCGTTTTTCTCCGGAATGCTGGTTACTAATGATGTTGCGCTGGTAACTTTTGTGCCGTTTGCTATTGCGGTGCTTATTATGGCGCATATGGAGGAGCATATTGTGCTCGTGGCGACCTTAATGACACTGGGTGCCAATTTGGGTGCCATGCTCACTCCTATCGGTAATGCGCATAATTTATATCTTAAGGCCGTCTCGGGGCTGTCTACTGGCAAGGTTATCGAGATTATGGCCCCGTATACAGGGCTTGCTGCGGTGCTGCTGATTGTGGTTATTTCCATAGTTTTTGGTTCTCAGCGCGTTTCTGAGTTTTCACAGTTGGATGCTACTGGTATTGAGCAAAGTGTGCTGGCTCCGAATGCGCAAGGACATCAGCCAGATGAGATCCGTATTACCGGCTATGGCGCTGGCTATGGCGGTTGGCGCACGTTGGCGTATGCGGCTCTGTTTGTGGTCTGTTTGCTTGGCGTGGGTGGCAAACTTCCATTATGGCTGATGGTGGTCATCGTTTTCGCTGCGTTTATGTTCTGCGACCGTCGTGCATTCACTCGGGTGGATTGGTTTTTGCCATTAACTTTCTGCATGTTCTTCGTGTTTATTGGCAATATGCGACGCGTGCCTGAGTTTGCGGGAATTGCGCAGTCGCTGGTTGGTCAATATCCGCTTGAGCTTGGTGTTGGTTTCTCGCAGGTGATTTCTAATGTGCCAACATCGCTGTTGCTTTCTGGCTTCTCTACTGATTGGGAACCGCTGATTATCGGTACCAATTTGGGTGGTTTGGGTACGTTGATTGCGTCTATGGCTTCGTTAATTTCTTATAAGACGGTAGTTGATAAGTATCCAGAGCATCGTGGTCGATATCTGCGCGTGTATACGATGTGGAATGTTATTTTCTTAGCTGCTTTGCTTGGTTTGGCATTAATAATCGAATAAGTATGATACTTTTTCAGGTCTAGCCTTAAAAACTTTGTAAAATATGATACTTTTTCAGGTCTAACCTTAAAAACTTTTCTATACTGGAATTACACTGAGTAGTTATCTAGTGAAAAGTTGGTGAGTGTGCATGGCTGGTTATATTGAGCGACCACTATATCTTGAAGCGATACGCCCTTTTATTGACATGCCGCTAGTGAAGATTTTAAGCGGCGTTCGTCGCTGTGGAAAATCAACAGTATTACAGATGATTCGAGATGAATTACTTAAGCGAGGTATAGCTGCTGACCACATTATTAGCAAGCAGTATACACAAATGGACATGCCTGCACATATGTCTGCAAAGCAAATGTATGACGATATCACCGAGCAAATGTCAGGTCAAAGTCGCTATTACTTATTGCTTGATGAGATTCAGGAAATAGATGGTTGGGAACGAGCAATTAACAGCTTGCTTGAAGGAACAGATGTTGATATTTATGTAACCGGTTCTAATTCCAAACTGATGTCAAGTGAAATTTCGACATATCTCACTGGGCGTTATATTACTATTCCGGTATACCCGCTTTCTTATAAAGAATATCTTCGTTTTAAGGAACCGAGCGATAAATCTCGAAGAGCGTTACTTGATGAATATATCCGCTTTGGTGGGTTTCCTATTGTGGCATTGAGCCAGCTTGAAGCACAGCAGGCATATCAAGTTATTAATGGAATTTACTATACCGTGGTTTCTAGGGATATAGTAAACAGGCATCGTATTAATAAGCAAGACTTATTTGATCGAGTAGTAAAGTACATTATCGATAATATCGGGAAGACATTTTCTGCAAATTCTATCGCCAAATTCCTTAAAAGTGAGCATAGGAGTATTTCGGTAGAAAGTATTTATAACTATTTACGTTGGCTTGAGCAGGCGTTTATTATTTATCCGTGCGAACGCTACGACATTAATGGTAAGAATATTCTTAAAACGCAGGAAAAGTTTTATTTATCAGATGTTGCTCTTAAATACGCATTGCTTGGATTTAATAGAACAATGCTTGATGGGGTATTAGAAAATCTCGTATTCTTAGAGTTAAAAAGACGTGGATTTCAAGTCTTTGTCGGTAAGGACGGCAGTAAAGAAATTGATTTTGTTGCCACACGGCGTGATGAAAAAATCTATGTGCAAGTCTGTGTGCAAATTCCTACTGGGTCAGCGAGAGAAGTGGGAAATCTTAAAAATATACGGGACAATTATCCAAAATATGTGGTTACACTCAATGACCTCGATATAGGGATTGAAGATGGTATTAAGATCGTTCACGCAGAAGACTTTTTATTAAGTGAAACCTGGTAATTGAATAGTTTATGCTAGGTGCAAGAGCATGTGGCACAAACAAAACTGCCTCCTGTACTTTATACAGCACGGGAGGCTAATTTACATACTTTTACATACTGTGCATGGGGTATTGCTACGCCCAACGGTCGGAAAGCACGAATGAGTTGCGCATAAGATTGCTGACCGTGTAGAGCACGCTATCAAGAAGCTTGGCAGTGCGCTGCTGCAAGTACTGCGCCATCTGTTCGTTGGCTGCTTCGAGCGCTTGACGTAACTGCTCTTGCTGCAGTTCCTGTGTGGCAGGCTCTTGGGCAAAGCGCTGCTCAAGATTGGCATCGGTAGTTGCTACATGGCGGTAGCCAAAACTGTGCACTTCTTCAATATACTGTTCAATAGCATTGCTGGTTTCATTAAAATGACTATCAGCAAGTGCTGCAATAATGCGGTTTGTCCAATACAGTGAGTCTGTTGAAGCAGTTGGCGTAGTGTCACGCAAATATGCAGGAGTGTCTGTGACATTTGCATACAGCGGTGCTACTGCGGTAAAAGGACCTGAACCGAATGAAGCCCAGTACACGGTGGCAAACGCTGCTGGCTTATCGCCGCGCTGCTCGATAGCAACCATATGCCCAGTGCGATTGATACCAATCGTACGGTAGCGGTGGCGTGACTCTGGTGTGCCAAGATTGCCATAAGGATCATATGGCGTGCCTTCAAAATGCGAGCTTAATACGCAATCCACATCTTCGATACCAATTTTGCGCTCAGGAACTGCACACCAAGGAATATCATCAGAAGTAGGCGTGTAGATGGCTTGCTCACTATCCCAATCGAGGCTTGGGTTGAAATAGCGCTGCATATACCAAGCACGTGGCGTATTATAAATATGATCTTTGTGTGTAGCTGTGCCAAAGGCGTGGCGCGGGTTAAATATGCCATGATTGCCAATTCGGACAATATCATTTGATACGGCGCTTGCTTGGTATCCCACAGTTGGTGTGGCTGCTGGCATTGTCATATCAAGATTATTGGTCAGCATAAATTCTGGTAAATCAGCGCTGCACATATACTCGTGGCGCTCACCAAAGGCATCGTTAAGATCAAATCTGTCGATACCAAGTTGGTTTGGAATTGTGGCGTATGCATTGTCTGGCACGCGACGCGCAATCCAATGATGACCGCCAATGGTTTCTACATACCAGATATTGTCTGGATCGCTGAAAATCACGCCATTAGCTTCGTATGTGCCGTATTGTTCAAGAAGCTGCCCAAACCGCAGTACCCCTTCACGTGCTGTGCGCACATATGGCAATACGAGGGTAATAATATCTTCTTCGCCAATGCCGCCAAGAGTTTCAGGCTGATAGGAGGTGTCGCCCGGAGTACCGTGCGCTGGCACATACTCAACCATGGGGTCGGCTGCAAGCACGCGTTCATTAACTGCGATAGTTTCTGTAGCGCTCATGGCTACGTTGTATTCGTTGGCGCCAGCCTCAGCAAGTACGCCACGATTTGGCAGTACATTAGGAAAAATACTGTAGTTGCAAGGGTTGTCAGGCAATTCAATTGCAACATGAGATAGTACACTGGTGTAGTGGCGTGGCTGATCCTCTGGTTTTACTGCAATAAATCGCTTTGGATCGTAGCGGCCTGATCCAGAATCATCATTGCGGGCAATAATTGTTGAACCGTTATAGCTTGCTAGCTTTCCAACCAATAATGTAGTACAAGACATGAGCACTACTGTAGGACGATAGGTCGCTTAGAGCAAGTGTGTGCTGCGCTACAGTGAAGCGTTTACTCATCTTCTACGTAGGTGAGAATATCACCTGGCTGGCAGTGAAGTGCCTTGCAAAGGGCGTCAAGTGTGCTCAGACGGATTGCTTTGGCGCGGCCGTTTTTCAAAATAGACAAGTTTGCTGGAGTAATGCCAATCTGCTCGGCAAGTTCACCTACTCCCACATGCTGTTTAACCATTTCGACATCTAATTGCACTTGAATAGCCATTAGATTACTGCCTCCAATTCAGTTCGATCAGCTGTGGCACTGTCTAAAAGTTGACGCATGACTAGCATAATGAGTACAAAAGTGATACCAAAAATTACAATTGCTGCCAAAATGCAGTTAGTAAACACTGTGCCAACGTGGGCAATCAATGTAATGTGAGCGAGTAAGAGTGCCAAGAGTATGGTATCTGCGCCTGCACAGTAGATAATAAGAGTTACCCAGTATCGTGATGGTTGTGTAAATACGGTGTTTCGTTTAACGAGAGAGAGTAATTTCCAGATAGCGAATAATCCTAGTTCAAAACCGCCAATAATAGCGCCACACCATAGGGTGTATGGCAGCTGCAAATATGCTTTAGTTGGGTCTTGGGCAGCTTGTTGTGCTGCGAGAGTAGGTAGTAGTACAAATTGTGTAATAACGGCTCCGAGGAATAGTAATACAATCATTACTTGTGCAGCGAGCACATGAATATGGGGTAGTGCTGCTGAGTGTGATGCTTGTTGAGGCGTTGGTTTAGTGTTCATACTCTCATTGTATTGATATGCAATACAAATATATCGAAAAACGATATGAATAGATTGTGAAAGAATATATATGAATGGTTTTGCATATCGAAAAACGATATATTCTGCAATTATGAAAACGTACAACAATCATGAAATACACGCACATCTTGATAATCATGAAGAACATGAAATGCAGTACGATACGGCAAATACTGGATCGAGTGAACAAGCCCGGCTTGGCAGTCTGAAACAAGCTAGTGATGCGAAGCAGCCTATTGACCTGAAGCAGTCTAGTGATGTGGGACAAGCTAGCAATGTGAAACAACCGATACTCACGCGAGTACACAGTGCTATAGCATTAGCAAGTGCGCTCGCCATTGCTATCATTGCTGACCGAGCAGCCTATGCTATGGCGCATGCTACTTCCACGTATGATTCGGTAAATAGCAGTTTGACAGCATCTATGCCAGTATTTACACCATTTGTATGGTTTGGTGTGTTTTGGCTGGCGGCTTTTGCTGTGGTTACCGTGCAGTTTCTGCGCGTATGCTGGCATCGCTCACGAGCTGTTCGTGCAGGATACTGTGTTTTTGCAATACTCGGGTTAGCCTTGAGTGCTGCTGTAATAGTAGAAAACTATCTTGCTCCAAATAATACCGAGGATGGAAGTGCTATTCATACAGTACTTTCGGCAATCATAGTGTTGCCTGCGCTCGCCGTGTTCCTGACGCAAATTCCAACTGAATTAGTGCATGCCGAGCAGCCAAAAAATAGTGTATTACGCTGGTTACGTGGTTGTGTGATTGAGCCTTTCGCTAACTGGGGAGTGTGCGCGCGCTCAATTGCTGCGTGGTTTCATCAAGGAACCCATGTCTCGCTAGGTGTAAGTGCTGGTGATGTGAATGCTGCTAGTGCGTCTGTTGATAGTGGACATGCTGGTGATGTGAACACTGCTGGCGTGAATGCTGATAGCACTCATGCTGCAGCCCAATCTGCTGCTCTCGAGCGCCCGACAACTGCGCGTGGTAGGGGGCACGAGATTCTGGTCGGTCTCCTCATGCTGATCCCAGTTTGTATAGTGGCTGTCCCATTATTGATGCAATCCGATGAAATATTTAATGCGCTTGTGCAACGGGCTGTTTTTTCTTTTGATATTACTGCGTTCCTAGGGCATACCATATTTGTTATTTGCTTTGGATGGCTGCTTTTTTCACTATTTGCTGGAGTTTGGTTGCGCATAGAACAAGGCGTGGCTTCTGCAATGCAATCTGAACAGAGAGCTACAAAAGATGCAGGTTTTACGCGAGATACGGACCTTACGCAAGATACTGGCTTTGCTCAGAACGCCTCTATTACTCCTACTTCCACGAGTATTGTGCTGCTTGGTATTCTTGCCTTGTACGCTGTATTTTGCGCCATTCAAGTTCGTTATTTGGTGTTTGGGCTATTGACCGAAGGCACCATACAGCTACCAGCTGGGCTGACGTATGCACAGTATGCGCGCAGTGGTTTTTTCCAGCTTATAGTTGTTGTGCTACTTAATCTTGCTATTTTTGGTTTGGCAATACGATATTGCAAAGCCTCGCGCGTAGTGCACGGATTATTAGTCGGTTTGCTTGGTTTGAGCATGCTTATGGCAGGTAGTGCAGCGCTAAAACTGGGTATTTATATTGATGCGTATGGTCTGACTTGGTTACGGTCGGTTTCGGTAACTTTTATTCCTGTTGTTGCAATCATTATTGTGCTTGCTGGCATTCGTTTACGTGTGAACAAACTGCCGTTAATTGCAGTGAGCATGGTGCTGGTGTTGATATGGTGGATAGTGCTGGGGATTGTGAATCCGTCGAATATTATTATGTGGTTTAACACTGCGTTTGGGTATGATCAGCCGTACATGTAATAGTGCTTTGCGCTTTTAGATTGGTATAGAACCTGTTAGAAGTATTTAGAACTATATAGAAGCGCACAGAGGATGGGCGGCTATGGAAAGGGAAAGTGCCGCCCTGCAAAACTCATGTTGCGATGCGGCACTATCGATTGGTTTGGTGAGCTTATCTTATTGCCAAGGCTCATCAACATTAAAATAGGCGAGATCTCCGTTCTCATTGCTGGCAACAATGACCGGATACTGCGTTTGTTTGCTGAGATATGAGTCGTCGCCGTTCCATGGTGCCCATGTTTGGATATCGCGTGAAAAATCTGCAATATTGTATCCAGCAGGATAAATGGTTATTTCTGAATAGTCTTTTAATTGACTGTCTGTAGTTTCAGTTTCGACGCCATCGATATCTCGAACTTCACCAGCAGTGCCATGGAGTTTATAGGTGATGGACATGGTGATGGTACCGTCATCATTCTTCTTGGCTTTGCTGAGTCTGCCAGAATAATTTGCCACGTATTGCTGTCCGTTAGGATATTTATCAGGATCAGAAGCGCCACCCATGTTGGTGTCATGGTAATCGCCTTCATAGCTGCCATCCTGGTTAATGGTAAGTACATCAGCCCATGCCCCTGCTCCAGAGGAAAGCATATACTCTCCGGCAATCTCCTTTAAGGTATCGCGCGTGAGCTTATCCGCATGCTGCAATGGATCGATTTGCTTGGCACCCTTCACCTTGGCGTCCTGTAACATATCCCAATCAGGATCACTTTGTTCCACCAAGTAATACACTGTTTTATCGCTAATTGCCGGTTTCATTGGTACTACGCGTGAGTTGCGATAACTAGAGCTAAAGAATGGCATAAACGAATCATGAGTTTCCCATTCATCAGCAGAGTATGAGGTTTCATCGTAGAGACTACTATCACGTATCACAATGAATGGTCGAGACGTGTCTACTTTCTTATCGCTAGATACTGATTTCTCTGCATCCTTATCAAAATATTCGCTCTTTTGCCATGCTGTAATATCTGTGCCAACTGGCGCATAAGCTAAATAGTCTTGCATAACATAGTTCATCGATTCCTTGGGCTTATCGAAATTGGATTTAGACCATTCGTCTGGGGTGTATATTGTTCCTTGAGAGCATACAACCATAGAACCTTCATCGACATACTCATCACCACACTGCAATGCATTTTCGAAAGTAAAGATTTCGAATGCTCCCCAACCTTTATTAAAGAGCATTTTATCGTAATAGCTTTCTCCGCTTGGAGTCTTCGAATCGAGCGGTATGTAGTTTTGCGCGTACGGGAAAACATTCATAACGTTTTCACTATCGTTTAATGTTATTCCCGTCCAAGAGCCACCGAATTTCATTTTTTGCTTGCTTAGTGTCACACAGTCTTTATTTGCATCCGAAATTGTTGATTTGCAATACAGACCAGTCACGGCATCTGTATGGAGACTAGGAGCAGTACCGTAATCATTGCTTTCCGTGATAAGATCCATCGTCTTGCTGGCATCGGCTCCAATATACAGAGTTATACTATCGCCTTCATCTAGGGGAGAGCCAGGAGCAGGGTTGGTTGCAGCAACCTTATCCACATACTGTTTTGAACTGAACTTATACTCGGTCTTAACTGTATAACCCATATCTTCAAGCATCGTTTGGGCGTCATCTGGATTCATCCCTTGAATATCAACAGGAATGCCGTCTTGGTCGCTGGCAACACCTACCATAATGCCGCGCTCGGTATCAGCCTCAGCAAGTGGCATGCCATCTGCTGGGCTAGTGAGCACTACGCTACCGACAGGATGCTGCTTTTTGTCATGCACTGCGACCTGCTTATAATGCACAGGAACCCCCATATTTTGCAGTGTAGTCACAATCTGATCTGCAGGCTTGCCGACGGTGCCTTGAGGAACTCCAGGACCTGCTGATTCTTGAACAGTGATATGTTGGCTCAGCGATTGTCTGCTATCTGCATCTGCTCCTTGATATCCCACGAATGTTCCCGGTGTATTGCCGCTGAACACTCGCTCGATTTTCACAGTAAACCCTTTGGTTTTAAGGTGTTTAGCAACATCCTTTGCCTTGAGTTTTTTGGCATCTTTAACCTGTAATTCTTGGGCTAACGCTTGTTGGTTGGGCAGTGTTTTACCGCCCCAAAGTTCCATTTTCCATGTGACAAATGTTGCGACAAGAGCAATAACGATAAGTGCTGCAATAATGCTCAGCACAATAGTGAACGTGTGCTTTTTGCGCGGTGTAGTATTGTGGGTTTGCTGAGCCGATGCAGGTGTTTCAGGTGGTAATGCTGTCGGTGGCACTGATGATGGTGATGTTACAGGTGAATTGGTAGTGTCACCATTTGGGTGTTGTGCGTCTGATGGTGTTGTGTTGGACTGAGTGCTTGGTATCGGTTGTGTTGTTGGTACTGGTTGCGATGTCGGTTGTTGTGGAGCTGGCTGTGTAGCCGGTACTGGTTGTTGCGCTGCCAACGATTCAGTTTGCTGATCATATATGAGTTTGTTGCCGCACTGCTGGCAAAATACATCATCATCGGTGTTCTTAAATCCACATTGATCACAAAACATAGTTCTCTCACCTTCCCCCTTGAATTGCTCTATATAAGTACCCAGTATATAGGAAATATGTTGTGTGCATGGGTAAATACTGAGCTTTGAACACGTATGGCGAGTTTTTGGTATAAAAATGTGCTCTGCAACCAAAGGTACAGAGCACATAATTCGCGAAGCAGTGCCATATTTATATACAGCGTTTAATATGGTGAACTCATTTTAAACTTTGCGTCGTAGTAGTATGGCGGCTCCTGTTGTGGCGAGTATGACTAGTGCGAGCAGGCTTGTTATAGCTACGCCGGTTGATGCCAGATTATTGGTGTTGTTCATGGCTGTTTGTTTGCTATTGCTATCGTTGCCGGCGTTACTTGCGTTATCGGTGTTGCCGGCGTTGTCATGATTGCCTGTGTTTGACTGCTCTCCCTGAGATGGCTTGTTATCGGTTTGGTTATTTTCATCTTTACCCGGTGTGGTCGGATCGGTTTGTGTGCCTTCATCCTTACCGGGCTTAGTTGGATCAGGTAGCTCTCCAAACTCGATAGTTGTAGTTGTCTGTTTGGAACCATCTGCAGCAATGACATGAATAGTGGCTTTGCCGCCATTGTCTTTGCTTGGTTGCTCAATAACAATCTGTGCGGCATTGTCAGTCGCATACGCCTGGATAAGAGGGTATGTAGTAGCATTAGAGTCAAGTGTTGCCTTATATTGAGTCTTATCTGGTTTAAAACCTTCAATTCTCTGACCATCAACTCGCAAATCACTGAGAGTGGCATCAGATGCAGGAGCATTGCTGATTTTCGCCATAATTTGTACTTCGGCAACTTTAGTAAAGTAATCTTCATCAGCTTTGTTGCCATAGGCTAACTTCAAGCGAACAGCATCGGTTGTTGTTCCAGATGGTAGTGCAATTACTGTTGGCTTGCCGCTTTCCGTAATAATCTCATTACTTGAGACTGTATCAACCCATGCTCCAGTTGCATCCTTAACCTGCACAGTGATATTGCTTACTGCTGCTTCTGCACGGTTCTGATCAACATAGAACCGAATTTCGTCCACTGGATATGTGGCATCAAGATTGTACTGTAGCCAAGGATTGTTGTCACCTCCACCATTTCGCCAATTCGACCAATTAGTATTGAGTTTTCCGTCGATAGTATTCGATGCGCTGTATCCGCTTTCTGTACTTGATGCCGACGCTTGAGCGTGAGATGGAGCGATATTTTCTGCAGTATTACGTTCGGTAATAAACACAGTTAGTGTCGCTGGCAAAGTGTTGCCATTGCTATCATCAGCAGTCCCAGGAACAGTGAACTGACCCGCTGTTGCAAACTGAGTATCGGTAACCTTGCTGAAATCCCATGTTACTTTGGTGTCAAATTCTGGGGAAGTGACGACATGGGCGTGAACAGTATTTGGAGCTGCTTGAGCGACATCACTTACTTTACTATTAACCCCAACGGTGATAGATGCGGGATCCACTACAGTAAATTGTCCAACATGTACATGTGCTGTAACGGGTACTTTGCTACCGCGTGCAGTACTTGCAATTCCTGCAATATCAAACGTACCTGCTTGTCGGACATGCTCAGCTACGCCATCTGTATTCCAAGAAACTGATGTAGACTTAGCAGTGCCCCACTCGTAGTTGATGGTTACTTGTTGTGGCAGTTGGGGCTCTGTATTGACAACAGTATGAACATTGATATCTTGTGCGTTTAATGGTTCGACAGTATGCAGATACCATGCTTGGTGTGTGCCACCGCCAGATAGCCAAAGCCCAACTTTTGTCCCTGAGGTTTTGCCTTGCCCATCCACATCAATAGCTTGCTGAGCGGCAACATTAACAAAACTCCATGATTCTCCGTTTTCGGTATTTACTACCCACAGTGCCGCAGGATTATGAGTAGCTTCATCGATGCTCATGGACTGCAAAGCATTAGTTCCGTTACTTGATACCAGTACCATATCGTTTGGTCCGGTAATAATATAGCGACGTAATGTTGGACGCTGTGCAGGTGCTGCTACTTCATGGAATTTCCATGTTTGACTCTGTGCAGTTTGTGATGTAGTTGCTGCATCCTGTAAGGAGAGTGCTGAATCACCTACTCGCTGAGCAGTAAGTGTTTTGCCAGATGCTTGGCCAATAAGCTCATATGATGCGTTGTTTTCTATTCCAGCTGTTGGAGCAATGCCGGTTACACCAGTGAGTTCGATTGAAGCAATAGACTTTGCTGGAACAGTAACGGTTGCAGTTTTAGCTACTGGATCGATGTGTACAGCATTTGGTTGCTCAACATTGCTGAATGTATTCATATACTCAGGTGTTGCTCCAAAGAATGCTGTGGTACCTTCTGCTTTTGCTGGGGCGGTAGTCAAAAAGAGTTTTCCAGTAGCTTGTTCGCTGATTTTGCCGAACTTGGAAAGATCAATGACAAATGTTTGAGCTTGTGCTGACTTATTAGTGTGGATAATACTTTGTGTGTTTCCATCTTTTGATGTGGCAGTAAGTGTGTCAGCAGTGCGGTTATTGGCAATAATTGCATCGCCTTCATGAACAAACTTGGTGTATGCGCGAACAGCGTTGTATTTGGAATTTACAATCACAGAGCATGGCTGTAAGCCTTCTGTTTTGCCTCCATTATTATCAACGTCACGCTCGGAATATAGATTACCATCTTCGTCTGCGACAGTACAGTCGAAGCTGATGAATACTGTGCCCCAATTGGTGTTTTCACCCTGTGGATTGGCGGTATGTCCATATACGTCTTGTGTACCAGTAGACATATTATAGAGGTCTTCTACAACTTGCCAGAAGTTGAAATCCTTGGATTGCAGAGCATAGATATCGCTATTGATTTTACCCGCCATGCCAAGACCATTGCTGAACTCGTATGGATTGAACCCGCCACTTTGCCAAGCGCCATCAACCTCGCTCATTGACAGTTTCTTGCCATCGGTTTGTGCGATATCGCGGGCCACTCGCTGCCTGTTAGTGCCGTAGGAGTGGGTGTTATATTGTCCTATCATGTCGCGCACTGCTTGCGGATACTCATTATATGAGTCAACCATTTGACCTGAATCAGTTGCATCCGTTGCTACAATCTGTGTATGGTCGTTGGTGCCCATTGCGTTGCGTAGGGCTTTGATTGTTTCCTGCTGTACGCTATTGTCAACGTGCATGCCTTCTTGAGGCTTCTTCACAGCAGTGGTATACGGCGTCACTGATTTGTTTTTATCAGTAAAGTAGCGTTGCCAGTATCGGTTGATAAGTTCCGAATTTGTAGTATCATACTTGTCATTTGCGAATGAATTAGGAGTACCCCAATAACCGGTTTCTGATTCGTTGAATGGTTCAAGTGTATTAATTTCAAGACCGTATTGCTGCTCCAAATGATTGGTGACAGCAACCATATATTGTGCAAATTTTTCTGGATCTTGTAAATTATTGCTTCCAGAGTTAAACCCGCCAGTGGCGTATCCACTTGTTGTTAAGAACCAAGGGGCAGAGTTGGCAAATGCTTCAATATGAGTAATATCGCCAGTTTTGTGTCCCTGATTAATCCACCATTCTTGTGAGGCTCCCTTCGACCAGTCGTATTGAGCATCATTGGACGGGTCAAAACGTTGGGCAATTTGCTCCTTGTTTGCTTGCGTGGTCGCTGCGCCACCATAAAGGTTTTTAGCTCCTGTGGGGTCGTCAGCCCAATATCCTGGGACTGCAGCACCTTGACGCATAAATGGGAAATCATAAGCTACGTCAGACGCGTTGCCGCCGCCAATATTGTAGCGAGCCATATTAAGATCTAGGCCTTGCTCGCTGAAGATACTATTATAAAAATCTTGTCGTAATGCCTTACCGTGTTCGAGAGCTTTGTGATAAGCTTCGTCGCTAATCTGATCTCGGTTGGTGATAAAGCCTTCTTCTCCATATTTGCCAGTAGCATTGGCGAACCAAGCTAGTGAAGTACCCCAGCCTTCAAAAGGACCATTAGCATACCATGGGTTTGGGGTTACGGTTACTGTCTCATTATCTGCTGCATTTGCTGTGGCAGTAATAATTGTTGTGGGAATAATTGCTCCCACGCTGAGTGTAGCTGCAGCTGCAAGTGCTGCAACTGTTTTTCGTCTCTTCATCCATTCCTCCTTTGGTGGTGAGACGGTTTGGATGGCCTACCGCGATAGACCATCCAAAGTTGAATATTGGTATTAGGCTCTGCGGGTGAGCGCAATAGCAGCGGCAAGAATTACTGTAGTAATAGCGATTGCTGCTGCAATAATAAGCGTTATACCTGTGGAAGCAAGAGCATAAGATTCGTTGTGTGTATCGGCAGTATGCTCTTCTTCCTTCATGGTGTTATGAGGCTGATTATCATCACGTTCGTTGGTAGTGGTGGTATCGCCTTGTTGGTTTTCGCCAGGCTGCTGCTCCGTTGGGCCGGTTTGGGTATCCTCATCTTTGCTTGGGTTCTCTGGTTCTGGGTCGGTTTGTTTTCCCTCGTCCTTGCCCGGATCCTCTGGTTCTGGGTCGACAACTTTTGTAGCGCTAATCCAACTCAATACGGGTCCTGATCCGTGTTCGGATTGCAAAGTAATCATTACAGATTGTGGTGCATCACCATCGATGGTAATGGTCTTGGTTGCAATGGAGTTGTATTGTGTTGCTGTAGCAGTAGCGAATTCTTGAGGCTGTCCGTCACCAAGGGTGTACGTGATTGTTGTTGCCCGCTCATGATTCCACCAATCATGCATAGCAACGGCTAAATCATGTTTGCCAGGCTCTAATGTCAACCTGTAGGACAATGGCTTATTGGCACCAGACTTTCCTGCATACAATCCAGACAGATATGGGTTATCTGAATTGGTATATTCAGTCCCATAATCGCTTGACGTATTACCCCATGTGCCATCGTCGTTTTGATCACCGCTGCGATTGAGTAGCGTATTGCCTGATATCGTATCTATTGCTGCAAAAGCTGGTGATTTCGGACCATTGACATCAATGAAATACTCAAGATTGGCTGGAGCGACGTAAACATTTGCTGTTGCTGGTAATGTGGTACCTTCAACTACACCACGCACTGCTGCTGGAGCAAACGGTTGCAGCCCTGTTGGTACTGTTTCCCAAGTAACTTTGCGTTTTTCACTCTTGCCATTAGCCAAGGTAACGTCAACCGTCGATGGCAGGTGAGCGTTTTCTCCTTCTTTGACGCCAATTGCACCTGTTGGCGCTACGCTCACTGCCTCATCATCGCCAGCGCGCACAACATTGATCCAACTAAGAATTGGATCAAGATTATTTACACTGGAACGTTGAGCAGAAAAAACTATGGTTTGTGGTTTATCGAGTGTAAAAGTTAGTGCTTGTGTGGAGTTTGATTGTTTGGCAGAGACATCATCACTGGCCAGCTGCTTGCCAGTAGCATCGTTTATAGCAAAATGTACTGTGCGATCATTCCATTGGGCCCACCAATCATGTACGCCTGCGGTAACAGTATAGGTGCCCGCTGGTAGATCTGCCTTATAATCGATAGATTTACCTTTGTTGGCGTACCAGCCAGTTTCATAGATATCACGAGAATCTGTGGCGTAGCGCATAATATCTTTATCTTCGCCAACGGCGCTGGTATATCCCCAAGTTCCATTGGAATATGGTTGATCAGCGGTTTGCTTGTTGATCAAATTCGGGGCGTTGTTGCGAATGGACTGGTAATATTCAGATTCGTGTTGTGCATCACTTCCGGCATCAATGAATAGCACAGTGTTCTTTGGATACACGGTAACGGTGAAATTAATGCGCGCTCCCTTTGGCTCGGTCAGTGTGCCATACACAGTAACTTGACCGGCTGGTTGGTCTGGACCGTAGTATTGATCCCATACAACGCCTGTTGTAGTTGGAGTTGTTGATGATCCGCGCAGAATATTTACTGTGGAAGGTAGAGACTTCATCAGATTAGACATAGAGCCGGTTTCCGTTGGGAACTGTGAAACAACTTTAATTGGTTCATACTTGTCAAGAGTATCCAGCGTCCAATCACCATGAGGGTAGATTTTTACTTCGTCTCCGCTCATTTGCAATGGTGTCATCACGTATCTAGATTGACTAATATCGGCGCCATTGTCTGGATTAAACCAGCGGTCTCCCCAATAGATAAACTTTCCTGCTTGGGCATCTACTGGAATGACATAGCTTGACTGAGTATAGAAGGAATTTGAAGGATTTTGTTGGTATCCTTCTCCTTTAATAAATGGGGTTGTATGTGATACATACGGCCCTAAGAAGTTGTCAGCAGTGCTAGAAATATATTCGTTTTCGTTTGGAGCCCATCCAGTGGTGTGCGAGTAAATGATATGGTACTTGCCATTCCACTTAAATGGTGCAGGTGATTCACGAGAATCGGTGGCTACAATATTGTAAGTGTCGCCTGCTGCAACATCAGTACCTTTTTTCTGCTGGGCGTTAGGTACAACTAACTTAGTGTAGGTTGAATCAAGCAGGGAGATAGTTAAATCTCGGTTTTCGTTGCTTGAATACACCAAATATGCATCATTAACGCCGTCATTATTAGCATCTTTGTCGTCAACCCATAGGTTCATATCACGAGCCATACCGGGATTATTGGTGTTATTTCCTGGGCTCATTCGGAAAGAGCCGAGATACTTGTACGGTCCGGCTGGGTTTGATCCAACGCTAATAGCTACGCCGGCTTTTGCTTTTGAATATGTTGCTTTTGATTCGTCTTTATAGGTCGGTCCATCGGCATGGAACCAGATAACCCACCGACCAGTTTTCTCGTTATAGGCCATTTTGGGTCGTTCGAAGACTGCGCTTGATGCAGTTGGGTTTGAGCCATCTCCTTTTAATGATTTCAAGTCCCACAGCAGTCTGTCTAGTGCCTCTTCAGGACTGGAAATATTGCCGTTGGAGCTATCGTTAGCGAAAGCTTTGAAATCTTTACCATAGATATTGGTGTAGTCAGGATCTTGGCTCATATTTGCGACGTTGTAATACTGCTGATAAGTAGGATCTGATCCGTTAAGTTTGTCGGTTAAATCCTTGTCGCCTAGATATGTTTGGAATCCACGACCTTTATCTACCCAATTCATTAAATCATCCGAGTAGTAAATTCGTACTCCATGGGCTATAAGCCTATCGGTTTTGTCTTCGCCCATCCAAATCCAAACGTATCCATCGCCGTTTGCGTCGAGGGTTTGGTCTTCCTTTGCAAGAGTAGAAGTTTTGGCTTTAACGAATCCCGCGCCGTGAGCTTGGATGAGATTGCCATTGTTGTCAAAAATTCGTGCGCCATTTGTTCCAGTAATGCCTGTGTAATGATGGATGAAGCGCACAGCTTGGAAGGCATCGTTGAGTTTTTGCTGTGCTGCTGTTATGACAGAATTATCTGTTGATTGGGTGTCAATCAACTGCTGTGCTGCCTGACGTGCTTCGTTCAGTTTTGCTATATCGCTATCATTCGGTTTCACACTATCGTATGGTGCGGTACCTGAATCATTGGAACGGAAGCCAGAAGCTAGCGGTTGAAGCTGATTGGTTTGGGTATTATCGAGTGTTTGTCGTAACGCCTCAAGTGGTGTACTTGTCGACTCTGATGCTGGCTGTGTCGCTATTGCTCGCGGATGCTCATTTGCAGCATCTGTCTCTTGAGCCATAGCGGCACTTCCGCCAGCAAATAGAGTAGCTGTCGCAACTAGTGCTGCTACAGCTTTTCCTGTATGTTGTTGCATGGTCCTCCTCTTTCCATGCGCACATTCTTCGATGAATATGCGTCGCATACGTAGTATGTATGCTCAAGAGTTAGTAACACTTATTTACGCAACATGGTAGGTGTACTTATGTTGCGAGAGGTGCTTAAACCGGTAACAGACCGCGAATCTGCTATCAGTTTCGAGACTTGGCATATGCTGTTGCAGACGCCGGTGTCTGTACTCACTAACTCGCTTATATTCTAGAGTGTTTACGCAAACATAGCAAGATAACATGGTATATGTTCATTTATGGGGTGCAACTATAGGGTAATGCGCGAATGATACATATGAAGAAGGGTCTGCATATGCATACAGACCCTGTTATTTACCATAGATGAGTAGTTATAGTGTTGATAGTGCTAACTACTCATCGGATATTGTTATTACTGCGTTTTGCATAATGCGCGACTATATAACGCGGCAATAGACGGTATGAAAGTAAAACAATCCGCGCTTACATTAGTGAGGTATATAGTGCCAGAATATCCTCATATGTTGCTTGGCGAGGATTTCCTGGAGTGCATACATCGGCAAATGCATCATGAGCAAGACCTTCGAGATCAGCTTCAGTAGCGCCAACTTCACTAATCTTGGTTGGATTGCCTAGATCGGCAGTCAACTTTGCTACTGCAGCTACTGCTTCATCGCGCACATGCTCTAATTCGCCACTGTAGGCATCTTCGACGCCAAAAGCGTCCGCAATATCACGATATTTTTCACCAGTGTAGTCCTTGTTGTAAGCCATAACAGGTGCTAGCAGAATGCCATTAGCTACACCATGAGCCACGTCCAGACGACCTCCTAATGGATGTGCCATACCGTGAACAAGACCCAAGCCAACATTGGAATAAGCCATGCCAGTAATATATGATGCATACGCCATCTGCTCGCCAGCAGCTACATCACCATCGGCGCTCAGTGGCAGGTTCTTAGCAATCATACGAATTGCTTGCAGGCTTAAGCAGTCAGACAGGCTCCATGCGCCAGGAGTAATATACCCCTCGATTGCATGGGTTAGAGCATCAAGACCGGTAGCAACTTTGAGTGCGCGAGGCTGGGTGTCGGTAAGATCTGGGTCCACAAATGCCACTACGGGGATGTCATGAGGGTCTACTGCTACGAATTTACGCTGATGCTCTGTATCGGTGACTACGTAGTTAATAGTGGTTTCGCTAGCAGTACCAGCTGTAGTTGGCACACCAAAAATTGGCACACTTGGATTCTTAGTATCAGCCACACCTTCGAGAGAAAGTACGTCTGCGAATTCAGGATTCGCTACTACAATGCCGATGCCTTTGCAAGTATCTTGTGGGGAACCGCCGCCTAAACCGATAAGGAAATCGGCACCAGATTCCTTAAATTTTGCAACTCCGTCTTGAATGCATTCCACTGGAGGATTTGGCTTCACATTGTCAAAAATTTCATATGGCAGTTCTGCCTTGTCGAGTACAGCGGTCACTTTATCTACTGTGCCAGTTTTGAGTAGGACTGGATCAGTGACGATAAAAGCCTTATTGAAACCACGCGCCCTTGCTTCTGTAGGAATCTGTTCGATGGCGCCGCGACCGAAGAATGATGCTTGATTCAAAATCATGCGATATACCATAATGCTCCTTTGCAAATTGTGATGGTTATTGACTAACCATGCACCCATGGATCAGTGTAACGCGTTTTAGAAGGAGAAATGTTAACGTTCACATTTCTTCACAAAGTTTGACTGAAGTAGGGATGTTGAATTATGTAGAACACTGTGTCGTGCTGCGGGAATTAAGAGGAGCATTGTTCAGCAAGGTATGATGAATAAGAAGATCGTATAAGCGTATATAAGCAGCATATGAGCATGTGCAAGAGTTACAATGCTTAAGTTTTTAAGCTACTATGAGTAGTCTGGATAGTCTATGAGTATAGGGGGAAGATGTGGCTAGGCGAGCACAACAGACGACACGCACAGGCATTCTTGCCATTGCTCAAGAGGCTGGTGTTTCACCATCAACAGTATCGCGTGTAATTAACGGTACTGCTGGAGTAACTGATGAAAAACGCAAAGCAGTAGAAGCAGCTATTGCAAAATATCATTATGAACCCAACCGTTTTGCCCGCAGCTTGGTCACGCATCAATCCCATATTATTGGCATACTTATTGACCGTTCTATTCGGTATGCAACAGCTAACACTTTGGTGCAGCTCGAAGAAGTAGCTTCTAATGCTGGCTATATGTCAGTGACACTGACTATTGATAAACCGTGGAAAGTAAGTTTGCAACGCGCTCTTGCGCAACTGCGTAGTCTATCTATCGATGGACTTGTGGTTATCGCTCCTAGAGTTGGTCTGGCTGACGCACTTGCTGCCAGTGGGGTGCAGTGGCCGCTAGTTATTATCAACAGCTTGTTGTTACCGTATGCGCATGGCATTAGCGTGGTAGGCGAGCAGCAGCTAGAGGCGTCAAAGCATCTTACGGAGCACTTAATTGCACAAGGGTATACGCGCATTTGGCATATGGCTGGTAGTGCAGATTGGCATGATGAGCAGCAGCGTGCACTCGGCTGGAAGCAGGCTTTACAAGAGCATAATCTGGAACGTTTTGGCAAACTTATACAGTGCACTTGGTCGGCTCAGAGCGCATATCAGGCAATCATGGCTGAGGATTTTAGTGACGGTATGCCTGATGCGATATTTGTAGCATCAGATCATATGGCATATGCAGCGATTGCAGCGCTTCGTGCACGAGGAATACGAGTGCCTGAAGATATTGCTATTGCTGGATATGATGATGCTGAAGGCTCAATATTTCTTGATCCACCATTAACTACCATTAAACAGGATTTGCCCGCGGTAGCTCGTACTGCAATGTATACGCTGCTACAAAAGATTGAAGGAAAACCCACAGACGACGTGGTAGCAATGGAAGCACAACTAATTGTAAGACAATCTTCAATACGAGCACAACAAAAGTGCCCCCCCAGGGACTCGAACCCTGAACCCACGAGTTCTCAAGCATGGTGGTTACAACCCAATTTATTCTATCATCCCTTCTTTTAAGTGTTACTACAATAATCACTATCAACAATGACAGTTGGTGGTGAGTTTTATGAGGATTCCTGCATTTGATCGAGTAAATCGTGATTGGCAAGCATGGATTAATCCATGGATAACAGATATGCGTGTGCACGGTAACACGGAACAAACAATCACGCATTGGCATTATCAAATTTGTTTTCTAGCGCGATATACTGGCGCTAATCCAGATACTATTACGAGTACAGATATAATTGCATGGCTCAGCAGGGGAGTATCACCCAATACTGTCAGGTCTGATTTTAATGCAGCAACAGCATTTTTTACATGGGCACAACGCGCAAAGTATCGAGATGATAACCCTATGATTGTTGTGCCAATGGTTAAGCGCGTGAAGCATAAACAAATTCCTGCGCCACAAGAAGCAGTTAATCGAGGGCTCTCACATCCTGATCCGCAAATACGGCTTATGGTGTTGATGCTGCATGATACGGGGATGCGCCGCACAGAATTATCTATTGCTCACACCAAAGATATTATTGATGACTTGTATGGCAAAAGTATTATCGTGCATGGCAAAGGGCATAAAGACAGAGTAGTGCCACTTAGTAATCAATTAATTGCCTTGCTTGATGCAGTGCCTGATGGCTATATTTTCCCTGGCGAGGCACAAGGGCACATTTGTGCAGACACTGTTTATCGGTGGGTAAAGGAAGCAACAGGGTATCCACCGCACGCATTTAGGCGCAAGTTTGCGACCGATATGTGGCGCGCAACACATGATCCATTAAAAGTCAAAGAATTTTTAGGGCATGAATCACTTGATACCACGCAAGCGTATATTCAGACATCGATCAATGACCTATATCCAGCCATTAGCGCTTTAACCAATTATCGCCAGCATGAAGGCATACCAATGAAACATCCAGAGCGACTGCTGCAAGCATACAATGTGCCCGATGTAGTAATCCAACTTTTTGCAGATGCTATTGCAACACGTAATTAAGTGTATTACATATACAAATATGTATACAAAAATGTATACATTAGTGTATACTGAGAGATATGAATAAGCGAAAGGTGAGTACATGGAGATCGTAGTGCATCCGCGAATCCATGAGCGTCATGAGAATATTAGTGAACGAGATGTTATTGAAGCGATGAATAATATTATTGCTTCAGCGCTACGTGGCAATGGGGATTGGTGCTCTATCGGTTTTGATTTACAAGCAAGACCAATAGAGATGGTTTATAAAGTTGTTGGCGATGTTGCTATCGTATATCACGCTTTTACGCCGCCAACGAAAAAGTTTCAAAAGGAAGTAGGCTTTACGCCGAAAAGAGGATAATCATGAAAACCTATACTCGAGAAGAACTTAATCACATGCTTGGCATGAGCGAGCAAGAACAGGATGCTCAGGCGCGACTACTCGAAGATGAAAGTCAACCCGATGGGTATACAGGTGTGGTAATCAATAGTGTGCCGTGGAAGAAAGCACAGGCAACTCAAGTGCACACTGTGCGTTTAACTGATGTACAATCTGTTGAAATTAAACAGCTTGCGCGCCAACATAAAAAATCAGTAAGTGATATTTTGCGTGAGGCTGTAAATTACTATCTCACTGCACAACCAGCACAGTCGTAATGCCTTCATGCTCTGTTTATCAGTGATGACTACGACGCGGCTGAGATGAGTGCTAATCCGCCGTGGCAAGCGGATGAAGCACCTACCGCGTAAAAGATTTTGGGTTTGTAGAGAGAGGATTAATGATGCTGAGCGACTTGTTGGATGCGGCTCTTGACGGATGGTGGTTGCTGCTTGTGCTGCCTTTTTTAGTATACGGTGGTGTGCGCGTGATTGATGTGCTGGTGGATGCGCTTACGGCTGCGCTTGAGCGTTGGCATGAGCGTGTTATTGATCAGTTTAAGCGGCAGTGTCCACGCTGCGCGCAGCTTCTTGATCTGCTTGTGCAAAGTGGGCGGTAATGATGGATAAAACATTTATAACTGCTTATGTATCTACGTTGTTTATACCATTGGCGGGGTATTTAATTTGCCGCTTATGGGATTTACTGGTCTGCTGGTGTAATTACCGGCATGAGCACCAGTACTTGCTCAAGTGGCATGAGCAGTATCACCTGTTGGATGATCACACTGACGCAAACAAGGGGTAGCGCACATGCCGGACGCAAGCTATGCAAAGCAATACAGGTATCGTATATTGTGAGGCGCGATCGGTAAGCGTATGGTGCTTCATCGTGTGATTGTGCTTGCTTGTGGCACTTTGTGACTGCTTGGCACGTGCAGGCATTGTGTAGGGGTTGGTGTGCTACTGGTATGGTGTGGTGGCGGTTGTATCGCCAATCATGCGATGGTCAGTGCTTGGTGGTGCTGTTGCCATCTTGTTGCTGGGTAGCTTGTGGTCTCGGCGATTGGTTGCGATGCCGGTATATGCGTTTGGGTAGGGCTGTTCTTTCTTGAGCTGGTGGTTGTACGCCGTCAAATGGCAACTCTCGGACTATAGCCCACTTGCCTTACTCGATGTCAAGTTACCCACGCCACACGCAAGCGTGGTCGTGTTTAACGTTGACATCGCGGCAGTGGGCTTCGTTTCGAGTGTCCATTTTCGGCAACGGTACAACCCGCAACAAGAAAGGAACACTCCAATGTTCACCGCATACTACACTGGTAACCTGTTCACCAACCTATACAGCTTCGAGCCAAGCGTACTCGCACGCACCATCTCCGAGCTTACTGACCACGGCATGGATGTCGATGATTTTCTCACCAACTACACGCCATTCGACAGCCTCGACGAGTACGACACCATCTACCGTGAACTGCAAGCACGCGAAGCAGGCTACGCTAACTGGCAAGACGTTATCGAGCAAGACGTTGAAGAAGACGCTGCCGAAGAGGATATCTTCTTCATCCGATACTTCAACATGTATACGCCACTAGGCGCAGCGCTTTGCGACTGGTATCACTGCACCCGCTATGAGCTCACGCAACACATCCGCAGTAGCTATCTAGATGCAGCAACCAGCACTATATACTACGTCACCGGATGCGGCTACAGCCACATTGATCGTAATTTGCTTGGCGGTAACGGTGATGGCACTGCTGAACAAACATTCAGTGCTCGATACGATAACTAAAACACGTGGTGGCTGCGCCACAAGGCGCAGCCACTTACTGTGCGAGCAACAGGTTACATGCTCGCGTTCTTGTCTTGTGTGACAGGAGTGTTGCTTTCAAGGTAGGTTTCGGTAGTGTCTACCGCAGTAGTGTCAATGATCTGCCGATCAGGCAACGTGTCAGCTGCCGTTGGGGTAGTGGGCGTGTACTCGTGTACCACGCGCACCACTTGTTCTTGCGGCTGGCGTAGAATGTCCATAATTTTGCGTTCCGCGCGCGATGGGCGATCAGCAAGCCTGCCGAACAATGACGACAGTACCCCGCACAGCACAATCACACCAATGACCATGCCAAACCCCACAGGGTACGGGTACGCATGACTACTAATCAAGCGCAATGGCTTATCATGTGGTTCACCAAACCACAACAACAAGGCGAATAATACAGCTAACCCGCCGATAATCGCGCACCCGTATTGTAAGATCCGTAATGTGGTTTGGATAGGATGCGCTACCAGCGCGGTAGCGCCAACCAACAGTACTGCGAGCACGCGAATCAATAACCCAACTAACCCTAATACCGCTGCGGCAATCAGGAACACTAACACTACAGGCATACGCCAACTCCCTCCCCGTTACGCAATAGGATTATTGTACTATGCTTGCCGCTAGCGTGCACGACCATACGGGTGCATCAGGTCAGGCAGCACTGGCTCACTAACAGCAGCGGGCTGCGTGTGGTGAGGCTCTTGCTCCTCTTGCATGCTGCGATCCACCTCACCGCGTGTAGTGTCGTCGCGCTCAGGTGCAGGCTGGTGCGCACGCTCGTAAGCGGTGCGCTGCTCTTTGAGCACATGCACAAACGTAAACACATTATCAACCTTGATGCTATCGGTAACTTTCGCGCCCTGCTCATCTATCGCGCGCAGCAGGTAATCGTAGCGTTCCTCGAACATGCGCGTAGCGACCCCGTCGCCGTTGCCGAGCATGTCTTTGTCGATAACATCATACCCATAGCCGGCAGCAACAAGGATATTGCCATCATCAGTAAGATACCCTCCACGCAAGTATTGAGGTACCTCATGCAATTTACAGTTGTACCAGTAACATAACGCTATAGCCATACGTGACGCTACAGGTATACGAGCAATACGAGTAAGACTAGAGGGATCAACCTTATCTAAAGCGCAATGCTGTGCCGCAGAAAACAGGCTAGGGTATCCTTCATCGCGTGCTGCCACTTCAGCAAGCCAGATGGCATGATCATCAAACTCATGCAAATCATCAAAAAACTCAATGTCATCAAATAAGCTAGCCATGATACTCACCCCACTGCTGAGCAGTATCCTGCACCTTCTGCACCACATCATCACCAGCGCCACTGTTCTGCGACTGCGCTGTATCTGCATCCTGCCCGCTGACAGGCTCAGCAGGCTCTGGTATTGCACTATCACTGCGTTTACGTGCACGCGCTGGTGCAATAAGCCCAACCAACCGCGCCTCAACATTCGACAACGCAAGATCATGAATCAACTGCGACTTACTCGTACCACTAGCACTCATATACTCAGCTATCGCATCACTAGCCGCCTGCTCAGCCTCACGTAGCGCTACCAATGCTTTCGCTACCTGTGCTGCTGACGTTTTCATGCGCTTAAGGCGCGCTTCCGCGTCACCAAGCATCAGCTCCACGAGCTGCTTACTCTCATCCTGCATACACACTCCTTGCTCAATACGACCACTACCACCGTGGTCACAACACAAGTGTGCGCACACCACTTATGACGCTTGGTGCGACAGTTAGCCTTTTTTCACGCGCAAACAGCAAGCACCATAGAGCGCGGTGTACCGGAGCACACTCCCGTAACATACCCATGCGATGCCGGTTACACGTGCATGCTGTGACCTACCAAGCGGTAGGTGCAAGAACAGGACATGCACCAGCCCACATACAGATGCAGACTGGCACATGCTCTATACTCATTGCCCTTGATAGTGCAAAATGACTTATCCACCGGTGGATAAGTCAACAAGAGAAAGTTGGCAAGCGACCCCAGTTGTACGTACAACTGGAAGCTTGTCAGGGGTCAAAGACCCTAAAACCCATAGTCGCGCGACGCGCTCCAATCAAAAAACCATCAAGGTTTTTCTGATAAAAAATAATCGGAATCACAAAAATCACCGTGCCCTTCACGAGAAGAACACGGTGACCTATCACACTACTTAGTCATCAGATAGCCAACTATCACGGCTAATAGTAGATAACCTACTATGTTGCTTGAAGCGGCAAGAGCCACTCCTATAGCTGCTAATGCTCCAATAACTTCGCTGTGTGTATTGTTATCATGGTTCACGATGAACCTCCGACTAGAGCCGCACGCCATGCAGCGCACGGCATACGTCACAATGCGATTGCATTGCGGTTGTTCACTCCGTGCAAATGGAGCTACTTAACATGGTTAAGCTTATGTTGTATAGTAGATATTGACAGGATGTGGCGTGCAAACTTCCCCTTATCTTTGGGTGCGCAACATAGACTTTTGAGGGGTTGGCTACAACTGTTAGGGCATGTTATCTGTCCTCGATTAGAGCATTGGGGGACTCTTGCGAGTCCCCCAACTTATTATTCGCGCATGTCATACGCATAAAAATTTCCTACTGTCGCACCAAGCAGCACAAGAACTCTGCAACAATCCTCACTAGAACTAGCTAGCAAGAATTGCGAGGATCACCTAATGAGTTACGCTCGTCATAGAAAAAGAAAAATACGAAAATCCATAAACTTCAGCGTTGAAGAGTGGGCACAAATACGCGAAGCATACTGTACATTCAATCGCCATCACCGCTACAGAAATATCACTGAATACATTAGGGATATCGTGATTCATGCGCGCGTGATACAGATCCAAACGCTCGTGAATACTGACGAATACTATCGCATGTTCCATGGTATTGGCACGAATATTAACCAGATTGCTCACAAAGTCAATGCAGACAACACGGTCACCGTGGAACAACTGCAAGCAGTGCAAGCACAACTCGGCGAGCTCAAAACCATGTTTAACGAATGGGCAACTATGTGGCGCAATGCACAAGGAAACTAATTATGGCAATCCTCAAACTCGGCAAAAAAATCACGGCACGCAAAGACCAAAACATGAAAAGCACCGCCACCACGCCCATATACGGGGTCATTAAATACGTCATCAACGGTGAAAAAACCAATGAAGGCACGCTCGTGAGCAACAACTATGTAAACGATCAGGACGCTATGAGTCTTGCTGAAGGCATGATATTCGATCTCAAACATGCACCCTACGGTATCGATGAAAAAACAAGGTGGGCACTGCACCTGAAGCACTCATTCTCCCCAGACGAGCAGGTCACCCCAGAGCTTGCGCACCAAATCGGTATAGAACTTGCCGAAGCCATCACACAAGGCGACTACAAATATGTTATTGCCACTCACGTGGATCGTCACCATATTCATAACCATATTGTCATCTGCATGGCGGGGCAGTTACCGCCGCATAAACATATGCGCCTACATAAAACAGCTATCCAGCAGTGGCGCAATATCAGCGACGACTTGTGTAAGCAATACGGGCTCAGCGTCCTCGAACCAGCCAAATCCCAACCAGACAATTACGCGAAAACCTTCGAAGAACTCTACAGCGAGCTTAAAGGTATTAGTAGAAAACAAGCATTGCGCAGCATGATCGACGAAGCGGTTATTACATCACAATCCTACGATGAATTTGTTGATGCATTGCAGGAGCGAGGCATCAGTGTTGCTGTGCGCGGTAACAATCTCGTATACACCAACCTCGCTACCGGCATGAAAGTGCGCAGCAGCAAACTCGGCTACGCCTACACGCCACCAGCCATCATGAGCCGCGTCCAAGGACAAATCCTCGGCTGGGTCAGCATCAACGAGACACTCATCAAAAGTCAAAGCACTAACACCATCACCTTCTACCTGCCCAAAAGCAAACGCCAACTCCTCATGAGCGTACCACGAGAACAACTCATCCAAAGCAACAAGACCTACCATATTTTCTTCGCCGAAGACGCTCAGATTGTACTCAAAGACAGGCGAGGTCGATACGTCAAAACCATAAACAAGCAAGACCTCTACCAATACTTCGGTGATAAAACGTTGACAGCAATACAGCAGATTGCACACAGTAACCGCGGTAACAGGCAGCACGTGGTTATGGGTAGGAGCGAAGCACACAACAGGTACTTACGGTATCAAGCGATGCGCATTGACCAACTCAATGATCGTATTGACCAGCTCATGAGCGTAAGGCAAACCATGCAACAAGGCATCAGTATCGATACGCGCATCACCCAATTAAATAATGACATTAAAACCTTACAGCGGGAAATGCGAGCAGGACTTACCGCGCTCATCGATGCAGAACACAACAACGACTACGAAACCCGAGCACAAGTACAAGCACAACTCGAACAGCTTGAACAAGACCTCACCAGCACACAACAACAACTACAAGAACTACAACGCTTCACACAACGCGAGCAAGAACAACAACGTACACGCAAACATCCAAGACGCTAACCAAACACTATAAGGAAAGGAAACATAATGATAGAAGAACAAATCGAACAAGGCTTACGACGCGAAGCCGTAGGCATCGGCGCAAAAATCATACAATTCACACTCATGATGCTCTACAACATCAGCAAATGGGCACTACGCCAAAACGGAAAAATCCTCCACAAAATAGGTGAAGGCTTACAAAAAGTAGTCTACCAACAATTACACGAAGGAAAAATCAGCGAGAAAACCCTGCAACGCGATAACGGTAACATCCACCAAACAGCGCCCATTGCCAAGCAGGATCTCAAAACCGTAGAACAGAGCCTGAAGAAATCTGGCGTCAAATATGCGGTGGAACAAACCCCAACTCCAGCAAACCAAACACCCACCTATATTATCCACTTTAGAGGTGAGGATGTAGCACACGTAGAGCACGCCATCAATCGTGCCGCAGCTGAGCTGCAACACGACATCACCGTGCTCCCATCACAGCAAACAGACACAACAACACCAACCCAAGAGCAATCCAACGTGCAGACCACCCCGGTGAAGCCCGATGCGACAACTGCGAAGACCGCAAACCATCCATCAGAGGCTGCACCACCCAAGCAGCAGCATGATGGGAAGCAACCCAAAATGAGTCAGCAAGACGTGCTGAACAAACTCACGAAGAAAACCGAAGCCATCAAAGCAAAACAAGCCATCAAACCACAAGCCCCAATACACCAGCGCCACAGGTAAGCCACATGGAAATCATCATTGAAGGCATTATCCAGTCAACGAGCGCGCAAGCACAACTGATCACCATCAACCTCGAAGTTATCCGCGCCACAGGGCACGTGCCAGACACTATGACCATAACCTGCGACCGCGCAGCATACGCAGCATATTTTGAGCAGGCGCGCGTGCATAAAAACACGTACATGATCACACGGCTCATGGTCGAACAGGCGACTGCAATCAGTGTGCAATGGATTGCCATACCCGCCATGACCGCGCAAATCCAATCCATTGTCAGCAACCATCGCCGCCAACGGCAACTACAAACCATCGCCAACTACAGTCCACAGGAGCACAACAATGCAGCACCAAACAGCGCGAGAACTACTGCTCACTCAGCAGCAAATCCAACAACTACAAGCTCGCATCGACATGAACGACAAAGTACTATCCTCGCTGATCAACCTTGTGACACAAATGGCACAGCTGCAAGCAACAATCTTGCAAACACACCACAACAACATCCAGCAGGCAAAGCGCCAGCAGCGCAAGCGCACGAGCCAGAGGCGATCACCGCGCGCATGAAAACCAGCGATATCGTGCTCGCCACCCTCCAACGCGCCACAGGAAGAATCCAGCAGCACCAAACAGCAAGCTATAAGGAGCATAGATACGCATGATACGTCGCCTCGCCCCACACCTCATCATCACTATTATCACCTACTGGATCGTGAACATTATCGCACACGCCATCCGCATAGGACTCATAACAAAACAGTCCCCATACCAGATTACTAGTAATACGATCACCGCATTGCAAACCAGCCTACCGACAAGCCTGCAAGCCCAAGATGTCTGTATTAGTCTTGGTGCAATAGCGTTAGCCAACCTCATCTACTACGCCTACCAAGTAAGCAAGAAAACCTATCGCGATAAAGAAGAATACGGTAGCGCAAAATGGGCACAGCCACAAGAAATGGCACGTTACACTGACCATGATCCGAAATATAACCTACAAATGACCGCAACAGAAGGACTAAGCCTCGACACTAACGCCACCTATCGTAACCTGAACGTGCTCATGCTTGGCGGGTCGGGTGCACGCAAAACCAGCTGCTACGTACTACCCAACATCAAAAAAATGAACATGAACATTGCAGTAACCGATCCAAAAGGCGAAATCTACGATGCCACACACCACATGCTAGAAGCCAGCGGCGAGTACGATGTGCACTGCCTCGACCTCGTAGATCTCACTCATGAAACGCAATTTAACCCGCTCAAGTACATTGACCCGATAAAACCGGATATTGCTATCATGCGCCTAGTAACCAACATCATTGCCAACACGAAAAGCGCAGAAAGCGCCAAAAATACTGATGACTTCTGGGTCATGAGCGAAAAAAGCCTACTAACCGCGCTTATTGCCTACGTGTACTACACCAAAGTCGGCGAACACGCTGATCAATGCAATCTTGTCACCGTCACCCAGCTTGCCGCCAAACTGCGGGCAAGTGAAAATGATGAAGATCGTATGAGCGAAGTAGACTGCATGATGCAAGCCGCTGCCGAACTCTACAACGAATATGTCGGACACGAAACCGAATACACGCCCGAAGCGCAACGCATGATCGAAGGCTTACGCTTCGCTGCTGACCAATACAACCCATTCACCCAGGGCGCAGGCGAGACGAAGAAAAGTATCATCATTAGCCTTGCTGTGCGGCTTGCTCCATTAAACGTGAAGCAAGTGCAAGACATCATGTGTGCAGACAATATTGGTATCGACCACATTGGCAGGGGCAACAAGAAAGTAGCTATTTTCTTAAAACTACCGGATGAGGACACCACCTTTAACTTCATCGCCGCCATCTTCTACCAGTGTCTCTTTGAGAACGTTCTGCAAAGAACCCGCAGTATGCCTGGCGGCAGACTCCCACAACCCTTGCACTGCTACTTGGACGAGTTCGCCAACGTGGGTAAAATACCAAACTTTGAGCGCCTCATCAGTACCATTCGCTCACGCAACGTGTCCGCAAGCATTATCCTACAGACCCTAGGGCAGCTCAAAACCATGTATAAAGATGGGTGGGAGACCATTACCGGTAACTGCGATAATATCCTTTTCTACGGAGGTTTTGAAAAAACCACCACCGAATGGGTGTCAGCATTGCTCGGTAAACAAACCATTGACACCAAAGACACCAGCCAGTCCAAAGGACGCAACGGCAGTTACAGTATCAACTACCGTCGCACCGGTAGAGAGCTTATGCAGCCGAACGAACTGGCGAAAATGGACAACAACTACTGCATCTACATTCTGCGCGGTGTCAACCCCTTCTACAGTCGCAAAATCGACTTTAACGGGCACATTGCTAAACCAGTCAGCCGCCTCAAGCATTCCAAACAATGGAAAGATGCGCATTAAAGACTACCATCACTGTCCGGTAGTGGATTAGAGCTTGGTGCAGGCACGCTCCATGTTGGCGGAGTAGGAGCTTGCGGTGCAGCAGGAGCAGTCCGTTGTGGCGCGGTCACATAATGCGGTGACGGGGTAGCCGCTTGCGGCTGGGCATCTTGGGCAGCTTGCTGCTTCGCCCGCTCATCCGCCTGCACTTTTGCGTCAATGCTTGCCTGCACTGCTGCCTGTGCATCCACAAGGCTTTTACCCGCAGTAATATACGACTGTATATCGCTCACATTATTATCCTGATACACGGATCGTGCCTGGGCAATCGCCCGAGCAAGCGCATCCCTTGTAGCATCATCTGCAACATTGCCACTGGACGAATCAAGTAAGGCTTGCGCCCCGTTAATCGCCACTTGTAACTCGCCACGCTGGCCATCGAGTTGCTTACGATGCGAGGATTGTACTGCCTGTATTGCTTTACGTAACACACTTGTACGCTGAGTAAGCGTATCCGCTAACGCTGTATGAGTATTGGTCACATCCTGCAGTGCGCTTACGGTATCGCCTGTGCATTGATGCAACGTTATCTTAGGAGGTTGTGCAGCGTGATGCAGCTGTGTGAGCACTTGTTTGTCTGCAACATCCTGCTCGATGTACGCTAACGCCTGCTTGGTAGATGCAGTATCCACGAGACGCTGCCATGCACGCTGCCTATCCTGCACCTGCTGTATGCTCGCTCGACAATCTGCTTGCGCCTGTGTAAATCGTTGCTGCTGGGTGTGCCTGTGCCACTGTACGCCACCAATCACCAGACCAACAAGCACTGCACACATTACAACTGCTATGCCAGCACGTTTGACAACACGCCAATCAAAACCAAGCGTCACACTATCATCAAACGACTCAACCGATTGATCTGACTGCAACGGCAAATCACGAGCAGCATCCTCCCGCAACGTTTCAGTAGGCAGATCGCTTAACTCGGATTGCGTACCACCACTGCGCGCACCCTGCTGCTCCTGCACATACGCATCCACCTGCCGTAACGACGGTATCCTGCCTTGACGAGCAAATAGTCCACGTGCTTCCGGCTCACTCGGCTTGGGCACGATACCAAACTCTCCAGTTTCCTGATACTGCTCATACCACGCCTGTAGCGCAGCATATGCGTGATCATGTAAGACGATGAGTGGCAGGATTGGCTCAAAATCAGGGTTAATCGCCATATGATACAACTGCCACGACGTAAGACGCTTATCCAACACTAAGCTCACACTCTCACCGCCTAATTATGGATGTATTCAAAATTTGACGCGCGCTGATACGTCTCATAAAACGGGAATGTAGCAAACCCAATACCACCCTGAGACACATATACTGATCCGTCAGCATTCACACGCTCTACAATCGCAACATGCCCATAGACCGGATCAGTGCCTGCCTGTCCACGTTGGAAGACCATAATCGCACCCGGTGCAGGCGTATGGTTCACTGTATAGCCCAACCTACGCGCACTATTTGCCCACTCAGCGCCATTACCCATATGCGACCCAACTGGCAACCCAAGCTGCACACGCCTCTGATACGCCCACAACGTGCAATTACGAGGAGGATACGCATTACCAGTATTACCAGTAGCATGACCATAACAGAACGTTTGCCATTCACCGCAATTACCCAGCTTGCCAGCAACCTCACCGACCTGTATCGTGCCGCCTTGATTACCAGTAAAATAACTCATACGTTCAGTAATACGCCGCACATACCCTTGAGTCTCACCGAAGGAAGGCACACCGTGTGCCTTCTCGACATTACCAATACCAGCGTTATATGCTGCAAGGGTCAACGCAAGTTGATCGCCTTTCACTTTGCCGCTACTTAAATCACGCTCAATAAGACCGGCAAGCTCACACATGTACAATCCTTGAGAATAAATCGCATCATGAGCATTCCACACATCCGCCTTACTGTCCCCATCACCATCTTTACCGTGAGTAGACCACGTACCCGGCATGAACTGCGCAATACCCTGAGCTCCAGCAGAAGACGCCGCACGAGGATTAAACCCAGACTCAGCCTCCAACTGTGCCGCAATCACCTGTGGCGTCACCGTAGGGCAAATACTGCCAGCACGCAGCACATCATCCAAATACTCAGACGGCACATTACCTACCGAGCTCGTATCACTACCAAATAAATGAGAAACCACAGTAAACAGCGACACCACCAGCGAGAACACTACAACTACTGCAATCAATGGGGCAAGCACCGTGGTAACCATGCTCAACGCTGCCGATGCAACAAAAGTCACCACATGCACAATCACACTACGAGCAGCATTCAATGCCGCCGCAGTCGTGCGCACCGCGCGCGACGCGTCTTTAAGATCACGATATACGCGCTTAGCACGCAAACCAGCACGAGTAGCACGACCAAACACACGACTATGAGACAATTGAAACTGTCGAGCCGCACGCCTCGACTGCCGTACCGCATCACGCAAATCCTTATGCGCGCTGCGGTACGGTTTCACCCTCAACAGGCTCTTACGATCCCACGCCTGCTGCGCAGACTCAATCACACCCTCCAACGCGGGATCAGACAAGCGCTTGGCGCGCTTAATATCACGCTGCAAAAGCTTTTTTGCCTTGGTGTGCTTACGCCGACGGTGGGCAATCGCGCCTATCGTCTTACCAGCAGCGCGCACAGGCAGCATATCCGCTTTTACCGCGATGCTTGCGCTATCACGCTCCAACGTAGATGCTGTACCAGTCTCGCCACTACCCACAGCAAACAGGCGTTGTGAAGTAGCCCGCGCATGACGCGATATGAGCCGAGAACTCGCTACCGACTGATGACCAATAATCTTGCCGCTTGCAGCAGCCACACGAGCACTCATACACGCCCCTTACCGCCAACCGCAGGAGTAGAAGTGTCCTTAAACTCAGTGGAATACAACTCATACAAACTGCTATCATTGGCAATACGCGCATTAAATGGCACAAACGCATTACCAATCTGCAACAATCCCTCACCCGGCATCACGCCAGTAAAATATTGACGCTGCTCATCCGACAAATCCAACAGTTCACACAGCTGATCCGCATCCGTAGGCTTCTGCGACAGCAACATGAGAAAATCACTATTAGACAACATCAAACGCGCATCATTATCAACAAGCAGCTCCTCAATATTCTGCGTAATACCCGTTACACCAAGACCATACTTACGAGCACGCTTAAACAAATCCTTAAACTGAGCAGAAGAATACGGGTTCGAGAAAAACCGATGAAACTCATCGACATACAACCACGTGCGCTTACCATGCAACTTATTCAGCACTACACGATTCCACACATGCTCAATCACCACCATCATGCCAAACGTGCGCAGCCCACCAGTTAAACCGGACACATCAAACACCGTAAACCGGTTCGTACTATCTACGTTAGTTTGACCATTAAACCCAGCAAGAGAGCCAGCCACATACGTTTGCAGCGCCAATGCAACATTATGCACTTCAACATTATCAACATGACGCAAACGATCATACAATTCCTGCAACGTAGGCTGAGTGATCATGCCATTGCGATAATCCTGATACAACTGCAACACTGTGGTATCAATCAACGACTTCTGCACACTCGACAAGCCCTGATCACCGCCAATGAGCGCACCAATCATCGCGGTAACCGCATTCGTCTTTTCCTTCACCGGGTCAGTTTCTAACGGATTATCCAACATAATATCCAACGGATTCAAACGCGTGCTACTACCAGCGCTCATCTGGATAATTGACCCATGAAACGCTTGCGCTAGTGCACAATACTCGCGCTCAGGATCAATAATAATGACCTCATCATCACGATTGAGGAACATCGCGCCAATCTCTTGCTTCACACTAAAGCTCTTACCGCCACCAGAAGTACCCAGCACAAACCCGTTAGCATTCATATGCGAACGACGGTCAGCGACAATAGGATTACCCGTTCGCGCATTCGACCCATAGAAAATACCGCCCGGCTCATACACCTCTTGCGCAGTAAACGGAATCAGTATAGCCGCAGTATTCGTAGTCAACGTGCGACGCATCGGCAACGGATTATTCGCCAATGGCAACTCAGCCACCAGCCCCTCAGGCTGCATAAACGCTAAAGTCTCCATCGCGCAGCTCTCAGCTTTCACCTTCGACTGCACTTTCTGACACACTAACCGCAATTCATCCAAACTCTCAGCTGAAACACCAATCACAATTGCAGTATTCATCAACTGTTGATTAGAATGCTGCAACTCACTCTTCAAATCGCTCATCTGCTCAATCTGATCGGCAAGATCAGCCGGCAAATCATCCGGATCCAACCCCTGCTTACGATTCTTACGCCGCTGCTCCATCTCCTGCATCTTCAACTTAGCATTCACACGCTTAACCGTCTCCAAACTTGTCTCACGATCAAACGGCTGCAAATGCAAACTCACATGCACCTTCGCCTGTAAGCCCGATAACGATTGAATCAACTGATCCGTCAACTCAGGTGGATACTCACTAATCCACAAGGTGCGATGATAATACTCATGCACACCATACGTAACATGTAATTCTTGTGGTTTACGCGCATCAATAGCAAACGGCGCACAATAATCCTTCACATCACGATGCTTCGCATCAAAATACCGCTCACTAAACACACACTGCTCTTCAGGACGCAACAACTCACTCAACAAACGCACACGCTGCTCGCGATTGAGACGATAAGCACGACATCCCTCAATCGCATGCAACTGCGCTATCAACGTATTACACAACGCGTTCAGCGCATTCACCGCAACATTACGATCATGCTCAACCAAACCAACCGTTAACACTTTAATCGTGTCACTATCGCGAGAAGCCATCTCAAGACGCTCACGCACAATACGGTTATAATCCTCACGCAACGCATCAAACGCATCACCACGAGACGCAAATCGCACATCATCCATAGCTTGACTTACACCACGAGAACGTGTAAACACGCTAATCTGCGCACACTGCGATCCAGTAAACGTGTTCAACAGCTTCGCCCAACGATCAATAATCTCCATCTGCAACGCTTCAGGCGCAAGCTGATAATTAATATCCTCAAAAACAATACTCGCACTCCACCGGTCATCACCCAAATACGCAATCCCATTACGCAGCAAGCTATCAAAACCAAGCAGCTGCTTCACTGTCTTTGAGGGACGCTGATGCTCAGCTGCTTGCTTTTTCTCTACCTGCTGCTTACGCTTACTAAATATCATCATCGAGCCTCCTTGACCGTAGGTTTTGCGCTCACGCGCACGCTGCGTGCCTCACCATCGAGAAAATACAAATTCTTACCCCAGTAATGACGCCACACATAGCCAATAAACCGCTCAGGCATCATGCCGTGAGGACGCCACCAACCAAACAACGCAAACGGCAACGCCACCACAAACAAAACAAACATTTGCCACGTAGTAATATCCAAAGCACCATTAACAGCAAAAAAGAGCGCACACAACCCACCATTAATCACTACCATTGGCACAGTCGCAGCAAGCTGACGCCACGACAATCCCAACAGCACCAGCGCCTCAATCTGGCTAATCTCCCGATACACCGGCATTTGCAACGCCATGATCACTCGCCTCCAAACAAGCGTTTAGCCACACTATTACTCATGAAAATCGCGCACAACAAGAGCACGGACGAGCCAATGAGACCAGTGAAATTATCAATAAACCAGCTAATACCAATATCACTGGAAGCTTTCGGTACAGCAACCGCAGTCTTCACCAGCACGCGATACAAGTAAAACGTAAAAAATAAGGTAACCGACTGAAACACCACCACCGCATAAGACTTAAAATAGCCAATACCCCAAGCGCGCGTATCCTGATGAGCAATAAACGCAATTGGAAGCGGATTAAACGCCGTCATCACATACAACTGCATAAACCGCAACGCCACCACAACATGCACCGCAATCGCAACGCCCTGTGACACCAAAAACGGGATCAGTAAAATCGCAAACGCACCAGCCTGCTCCATACCATGCATCCCAGCAATCGCATCATGAGCCTCATCGCCCAGCTTCACCGCATCAGCACCCGAAGACGATAAGCTCTTGCTGAAACCGCCAATAATAGACGTGCCAATCTCATTAATCGCCTTCAAAAACAATGGCGCATTCACCGCAGCCATATACACCAGCGCAATCTTAAACATCGCCGCTGCCACCATCTTGACCCCAAGCTGACGATCACCATCCACCTGAGCGCCAACACGAGCAAGCTCCAAAGTAAACACAATCGCCAAAATCGTAGCCGCAATAGGCTTCACCGCCGTATTAGCCACCGTGAAACTCACATCATACAATGCCTTGTTATAATCCTGCGGTGTTTGCAACAGCGTACTCAACGCGCTATCAGATACACCTGATCCCAGCGCGTTAAGCATCGCCACAATCCAATCAGTCATCAGCAAACCTCAGAGCGTCACCGAATGGAACAATAACGCGGCAGCTACAATAAGTCCACCGCCAACCAACTGCCACACACCCGACTGGATCTGAGGACCATTCTGATCCTTCAAACCGCTTGCCAAGACAATAATGCCCCAAATACCCCAAAGTGCACCGCCAACCGTGGCAAACTGAGAAAACAAATCCAACGCCTGAGTCAACACATTAGCCCCAGCAGCCGCAACTATAACTGTGCCCAACATCATTAATCCTTTCCACAAACTGCATGGACACAGCCAGTCTCATAGAAAAAACACGCCGCTTGGTGCGACAGTTAGCCTTTTTCCACGCGAGACACCTCAAAAATACCCAGCCCCTAACCGGGGCTACTACCGCGTGGCATCGCTAGGGCAATACCACTTGCTCCAAATACTGAAATAAAGAAATACCGAGATATCGAAATAATGAGATATTGAAATAAAAGAATGCTGAAAGATAGTTATAGAGAAAACTGAAAAAATATATATGATAGAAAAACTTATCGACTGCGAGATTTGCTACGTCGCGCAGAGCGGTGTTCCTGGCGAACACTAGGAACACCGCAACAACTACCGCGCAAAGACAACATATAGGCAAAAATCCCACTGCTATCAAGGATAACAATGGGAAATGGTTCAAGAGTATTTACCGACAGGCGGATATAATACATGTTTAGTATATCGCGCGCTCACCGAATATGCTTCTTATGTCGGCGAGTGGGTGACCTTAGAGGTTCGCTTTGCTTCAAAGTATGCTCACGTTCTTGCAAAGCGAGCTCGAATGCAGGCTTCCATACCACCTCACGGCGAGTATGTAATGTAGTCCGGTAAAAATCGCGCCTTATATCACTGATACCGGGCACACTCATCACAATCTCATCAAGCACCTGTGGTGTAAGACAATCATGCAGATTGATAAGCTGTGCTCTAAATGGCTTGCCTTCATCAGAGAGTAAGAAATAATTAAACTTACGGCGCTTATTGCGCACATTCATCGACATGTACGGTGCATCCATATTCGCTTGACGCATCAAACGTGGATCAGCTAACCGATCTCGCATCGCATCCTCAGATAAATGCGGTGCTAAACACGAACCGCAATCATACACTGGCGCAAGAGCAACAATATTGGTATCGGAGTCAGCGATAAAACCCCAATTATTCGAGTGACGATCATAATTACCAATCAACGCATCCACGCATACCATCTTGTAATAGCGATCGAATACTTGACTCCGTAATGTTGACAGATACGGTGAATCTGTCATTACATGTCGTACAAACTCCCAATCAGGACGAGCCTTGGACAAACTACTCTCACCTGGCATACTAATCTCAAGCTGCTTAAAATGCAGCAACTGGTACGAGCTCGGATACTGTTGCATAAAATCACGGCACGCCGCCACAGAATGCTCACCATACGTACCCAACATCACTTCCTGCGTAGGAATACCTGAAGCCTGAAAAATACGTGATCCAAGAAACTCATTAACAGGGATATTCGCATAGCTCGTGCGTGACGAGCGTTGCTGCTGCTCATCAACAGTGTACCCGAACTTCACCATATACCGCTGATCACCGATATACATAGTCTGCTTACCAGCAGCACCATCATACCGACTCACACGCAATGGAAACATAGAAAAATCATGCAGAATCTCTAACATCATCCATCCACTCATTCCCTAGGTAATAATTACGAATAACCATCTCATCGCGCTCATTGCTCATCTCGCGACTGCAACTATCAACTGCATCATAATAAATATCCATAAAATGCTTTTCATCGCGAGCTAGAGCCGCAATAAAATCATCAATCGCTTCAGCAGTAATCTCAGGTACGGGAAAATCCCAATCATGAGCACCCTTAATACGAGAAACATCCATCACACAACCTCCAGCCCATCAAACCAATTAATATCAGTATAAAACGAGTTAACCAACGGTCATACATAAGCTAAGAGCAATACTACCAAAGAACACTAAATACAAAACTTTATATCGACGGTAACTACGAATATGCCACATCAGAACTCCTCCATAAAATCGCAGATAAAAACCGCCGTACCACACCATGAGATGCAGTACGGCAGAAAGTACAAGTGATGTAGAGCGCTAGGCGATATGACGTGCACGAGCACGACGGCGTACCGTGTGTAAGCCGAGAGCGCCAGCCAAGAGGCTACCTGCAGCAAGCATGATCATGGTAGCGGTTTGTGCACCAGTCTCAGCCAAAGTGAGCTTGTAGCCGCTCCAATCATCCGTGTTCGATTCCACGTCCGTGCTCTTGCACAACGTGACATCCTTACCATCCAACTGAACAGTCACACGATCAGCATCAACAGACTCCTTATCTGAAGCCTCCGTGCTATCAGCAGTATCAAACGGATGCTCATCACCAACAGGGCATTCCACCAGAGGTGTGCCCGTAACCTTGACACGATCAGTATGCGTATCGCCAGCATTCACGCCCTTGAGCGTGCCAGTAACCACCGTGCTTTCACCCGGCTTCAAGATCAAGCTATCCCAATCTTCTGGATACTTGAAATCTTCAACCTTACCTACACCAGCAATAGTCTGATCATCCAACTTCAAGCTCTTAGCAGCAAAGTAAGCGCCCTTACCAGTCTTAGCGTCTACCTTGCTGGTGTTAGTGATTTTGAACGCGATCTCAAGGCTATCGCCATGCATTTGCAACGCATCCTTGACATCATCACGATCACCCAAAACCTCACCAGTCTTAGTGTCATACTTTTCAATATGCAGGCTTGGGGTCAAGTCTGGAGTATATGTCCACACAATATTTGACGTAAGATCCTTGTCACCAACATGCTCAACAAACTGATTCTCATGACGCTCAGTAGTTTGCACACGCTTAACCTGAATATACGCACGCCAAGCCTGCTCATGAGCCGTATCAACAGAAACTAGATGCAAGTAAGTTGCAGTTGCCTGAATATTCACCTTACCGGTCGCAGGATCAAGCGAAGCAGTAAACAAGTCACCACCAAACTTAGCAGAGTTGAAATTGCTACCACCGATCTTGTCACCTTGTGCAGCAATCACTTGACCATCCTTGATGAGGTCACGCGCCGCATACACAGCCCACTGACCGGACAACACGTCGTATGTTGGGTCAAGCTGATCATCAATACCCCACTGGCTTACCTCAGGATACGCGCGATTCACCGGCAAGACCGAACTATCAAGCTGATACAAGAAGTTCGAGTCAAGATACACTGCCTTACTATCAACCGATGCGCCACCAACCTTGACAGTGACATCCTTTTGTGGGTTAATCACTTCAACAGGATTACTCACGGTCTCCGTCTGCTGCTCGACATCATTCGTAATCTGCGCTGCCGTGTTCTTCACGACCGTGCCTTTACCGCCAGCGATCACCGTGTAAGGCAAGCTAATCGTGTAAGTGTGACCAAGCAACGCTTGATCAATCACTGGATCATGGAGTGGCACATACTTGCGGTCAACCTTCGCGTAGGCTGCAAGATCCTTTGGCTGAGGATCACCCTTCACGGTTTCACCGGTCGCAGGGATCTCAGTATCAACGTTCTTAGCGTAGATGTAAGCCACACCGTCCTTAATCTGGACGTTAAACTTGCCGGTCACATCCTTACCCGTATCACTCATAACGGTAATATCTTGTGGATTAATCTTGACGTACCGCTGATCAAAATCATCGGTCATGCCCAAACGCCACACTTTATACGCCGTATCCTTTTGTGTAGCGTCTAAGGTCAACTGATACAAGCCCTGCTCACCAACCAGCAGTGTCTTACCATCAATACTCACGCTTGCATTCTTGACACTCTTATCAGCCTTATGAGGATGCTCTTCAGGCGGCGTATTAACCACCGTATTCGACGGCGTGATGCTGTTATTCAAAGTCAGTTCCCACTGATTATCCACGGTACGTTTAGCAGGCGCATCCTTGGATACTGTGCCTTCAAAGCGCACTAATAAGCGAGGATTTTGCCCGTTAGCCCAATGCTTCGCCACATAATCCTTGCCGAACGTGAGCACAAACTGGTGCTTAGCATCATCCCAAGCAGTCTTATACTCTTGCTTGCTGATCATCTTCGCAGCCGCCAAATCGGTAACCTCAACCGTCTGCTTATCAGCAAGCAAATACTGATCAAACGTATCAGTAATCACCACCTGCTCGACGGTGTAACCAAGATCTGATGGCAGTTGTGGTTGCGTCTCTAAACGATACTCCACCTTTTGCCCTGGGAACACCACCTTGCTATCCACTGATTCCTGAGATCCAGCCTGAGATGCCTCACTAATCACATCCTTCTTCACCGGTGGCACATATACGCAAATTGGAGGCTCATTGGTAGCAACCTTATGGTTGTTCAACTGCTCAGCACCCGCATTGGTGAGCCTACTACCGGAATTAGAACCCCCTGCTGGGTTTACGCACGTGGTCAGCTCATCACCCGGCTGCTTGCCAAAATCGCTACGCGCCTGGGCTGCGCCCTTACCGTTCGCCAAGTTAATCGCACCAGGAATGAACAAGGTCACTTGCTTCGGCTGAGCCAAGCCCTTCAGGGTCTTTAAGTACGCAGGCTTGGCGGTAGCAGTCACCACCGTACCTTTAACCGTAATATCCCACTGATCGGTTACGTCCTTACCCGTGTTAATAATGTCTGCGACACTGCTCTTACGGTCAGTGGATGCGTCCGTCTCGTACACGCGCATCTGCTTAACATCCTTAACGGTGTCCCACACGTAATCCGCGTGCGCGTAGTCGTCAGTCAAGGTCAGGGATTCTGGGGCGGCAATCAGGTTGGCACTCACCGTGCCATTGACTACAGACCCTACCTTGTCGCCATCGAGGAAGGTCATGGTGTCCGCGCCCGTAGTGTTACTATGCTCAGGGTCGATAACCGCCTGCCACTTACCCGCAGCTTTATCAAACCTAATCCACGACTTATCAGGCTTAGGCTGCCACGTCGGGAACTCATACTCTTGAGTAGATTGTGGCTTGTGATTCCAATCCACTGTGGCTGTATCCTGCACCTGCTTGAAATCAGATGGCTTATCCACAGTCACATCAAAAGAGAACCGCCAAGTATGCTCTTTAGGCAGCTTACCGTCAAACGTAGCATTAACAGTATTATTCTGCTTATCCCAGGATAAAGTAGCGCCCTGCACGTCCGCATTATCCGTGGTATCCAACAGACGCAGATTCTCCACACGATAATCAATACCGTTTGGGGTAATCGTATCGTAAATATGAATATTCTTACCGCCAATACCAGTACCTGTTTCAATAGTCGTGGTATTAGTCATACTATCCGCACTCACACCCTGCTCAATAGCCTTAGTTGGTGGAGCAGGAGGAGTCTCAGGAGGCGCTGGCTCATACTTATCCAACACAATAATGATAAGTCCACGCATCTCATTGTTATGTGGCATAAGACTGTTTGCAATGCTATCTACGCTACGACTTGGATCGTCATCAAATGGATCGCTTGTATGGTAGTGTTCTGTGCCAGCATAGGCGTATTCATATGGTTTAACGAGAGTGTCCCAACCGTGCTGCCATTCGGTAAGACCCGTCCACGCATTATCATCCGTATACGATTTCCCATCAACAATTGCTGCACCCACAGCAACGACACGACACTCACCATCACCCTCATTCGGATGACGCGCCATAAACCCGTTCGCACACTTGACACGTGCACCCTCCAACGTATCGCGGATAGATTTCATACCATGCGTAGTGTCAATGCCAGCAGCATTAAACGCATTAACCACGCTCTGCGGGTCAGTAGCAGGACCGAATGAGCCAGAAGCATCATCCTTATACTTCCACATAATGCTCATCGTGCCGCCACCGCCTGCACCATTATGCTCATCGCCATCACCAGCAGCGTACGCTGCGATAGCGCCAGTACCGAGTGTGGCTGCGGCAACCAGTGCCGCTATCACGGGCTTAAAAAGTCGATGTTTCATAAAACATCCCCTCAATTACTAGACTATATTGCAATTGCAACCACACCCACACTGCACCAAAAAGACGCAGTGCAGGCATGTCACCCACCACTATGCCAAGCGCAACACGCCGTTTGGTGCGACACCTAGATTTTTTTTCACGCGCAAAAAGCAAAAAATATGGGGCACGGTAAGAGGGGATATCACCGTGCCCCACCAAGGGGATAGAGAGAAAATCGACACAAGCTGCCGATCAGCAACCAGTATGCGCGCCAACAAATCATGCTTGGTGCGACACCTCAAAAATATTGCTCAGCCCCTAACCGGGGCTACTACCGCGCGGCATTGCCAAGGCAATACCACTTGCTCCAAATGAATTACCGAACAAAGGAAAAACAATATTGAAATACCGAAAAACCGAAAGATGGAAATATGAGAATAGGCGAACAGTAAAAAATAAAACATAGTTAAAAGAAAGAGTCCTACCAGATCACTAGTAGGACTCAAAATTAGAAATCAGTGATGAATGACGTGCCCCGGTTGCCAACTTCCATCAGGTTTTACACCTTCTCCACCGCCGATAAAGCCACCAAATCCTCCACCTGAGGATTGCGGTTGTGGTGCACTGTAGTTTCCGCCTCCACTGTTGCGTGGGGCTGTGTATCCGCCTCTGGAATATCCTCCACCATTGTAGCTGTAGTTGCGTGGCGTACTGTAGGTTTGCTGCGCTTGCGCAGCCGCTGCTGCTTGGCGTGCAGCCTCCTCTTCTGCTGCCTTGCGCGCTGCTTCCTCGTCTGCTTGACGTTTCGCTTCAACACTCTGGTTTACGGTGTTGATGGCGTTGTCGAGTTTGGCTGGCTCCTCCTGCAACTGCTTAACCGTGGCTTGCTTGTTGGCGAGGAGTTTGTTTGCATTGTCTATGGCAGCTTGCAACTGGTCACGGGTCGCGTTATCCGCCACTTTACCATCTGAATCGGTGAGCGATTGTTGCGCAGCATTCACCCTATCAGTCAGGGCTTGTTTCGCATCCGCTAGTTGTTTTGCCTCCACTGATGCGTTCACTTTTTTGATCGCTTTATCTAGTTTGTCACGCAACTGGCTGGCAGTGTCTGCATCCTGAGCGTAGGCTTGTTTCGCGCTCAACGCTTGCCACAGGAGCGCCTGATTGACATCCTGCTGGCTGACCCCAAGATTGGCTTTCGCATCATCCAACGCACGTTGCAATTCCGTGAGTACTTTCGCGTCTGCAACCTTACGCTTATCGAGTTTGGCGAGTGGGGTGGCTGTGTTCACGCTCTTGACAAGCTGCTTATCCACCTTCTGCGCCTGCGAGTACGCGCTTTCCCTGGCGTGATTCTCGTGCACCGTCACCCCAGCGTATACGCCAACGGCAGCTAAGAGTGCGATGATAATACTGATGGCAATGATGAGTGTGCATTTACCCTGGGCGGACGGTACAGGTGTGGTGTCTGTAGTCTGCTCTTGAGCAGTAGTTGCTTCGTGTGATGCAGTGCTCTCATTGACTTGCGTAGTTGCTGCGTGTGATGCAGTGCCCTCATTGACTTGCGTAGTTGCTGCGTGCTCTTCCATTAGAAACCCCCTATATGTGTAGTATATGGAAAACTGGAAATATTGGAAACTTGAAATACCGAAAAACCGAATTAATGAAATACTGATAGCTATATAGCGTGATCGTTGAGATACGCGGTGAGCGCCTCATCAATAACCTGCTGAATCGTCGTATCATGGGTTGCGGCATAGGATTTACATGCCTGTCGCAGTTGCTTACGCAAACAAATACTCGTTTTCACCCACTCACCATCAGTATGCATGGACTGTAATACTTTACTCATACTCGTCTCAGCGTTCCGCGCAGCCGGGGTAAATGCAAGATTCTTCATGCTTCTGCTCCTTATACATGTAAGTTGATTTATTGAAATACCGAAATACCGAAAAAGGGAAAACTGGAAATAGGGAAATAGGGGAATACAGAGTTATTGATGCAGTTGGTCAAGCACGCCAACCAGCTCCCCAACCACGCCCGTATACTCATAGAGCTTCTGTGGTATGTGTCCCATTGCTTGCTTAATCTCCTGCCGTTTCAACACGGTGGTGTCAAACCGTGGGGTGTGCTGCTCATCTAATGCTTGTACGGTAGCGCGATACGCTCTCGTATGCGGTTCAGCGCGCACCAATAGTACTGCGTATGGTGTGCCTGCTGGTAGAGCGCTAGCGGTAGCCCATGCCTGCTGCACATCTAACGGCGTATCGGACGTGGGGATCATCACAAAATCAGCCACTGACATGCTCTGTGCTAACAATGCACCCTGCGGGGGAGCATCCACAATCACTATATCCCGTGCACCCTGCGATGCTGCTTGCGTGCGTGCGCGGCGTAGCGTACTTAAATTCGCCGCCTGCACGTCCACACCCCGCCATTGTTCACCCTGCTCCACAATCAGATCAGCCCACAAGCTCGCACTCGATTGCGGGTCAGCATCAAGCACGGTGACCTGAGCGGTAGGGTAGCGGCGCACCCATGCCGCTGCTAAAAACATCGCACTCGTGGTCTTCGCCACACCACCCTTAGCGTTTGCTAACGTAACAATCATGATTACTCCTTATATATGTTGATTTATTGAAATACCGAAAAACTGAAAACTTGAAATATTGAAAACTGGGAATAGGGGAATACCGATAGAGGCTACTGCCGCAAGCGACAGTAGGATGGTGTTAATAGTGCAAGATGATAGACGGAGTGGTCTGCGCCATGCTGGTAATCGTGCGCACGCCACGCATATACTCGCGCGTATACTCACGACGTCTCCTGCTATTGCGCTCACGACGCTTATACCGCCGATAGGCGCTACGCGCCTGGGCAATCGCCTCAGGGTGCTCTTGCAAATACTGCACCACATCCCGATGCGTCAGCTGCGCCTTACGTAACGCTTGCAGTATCCTACGCTGCAATAGCACGCGCTCCTCACGATTCAGCCCACCCATGCAACTGTTGCGATCATGCGATAGTACGAGCGTGGCAATACACGAGTACTGTAATGGGCAATCCGCACACAACTGCACCGCAGTACTCTTGCGATCCAACAACACATCCAATTGTGCCGCTGGAACACCAGCACAATTACCAGCCCCACGACGACTCATCATGCGCCTAATCCTTACGCTCGACCGTAAAACGACTACCTACAGCTGCGCGGATAGCAGTAGTCAACTGTCGTACACTCGCCAGATCCGCGCCATTGTCAGCCACAAACCGCGTGAGCATCACGTTATAATCACGCACACCAACCAGATACGCAAACACAATCACCTCATCCATACTCCAATCCCCGCGCACCACCGTGTGAAACGCATCCAAATCAGGCTCAACCTGCGGCAAATACGCGCGTAAATCAGCCGCCAAATCAAACAACGGCACGCTAAAACCAGTACTCATGCTCATAACTTCCTCTCTATAATCCCAAAATCTTTTATGCTGTAGGTGCTTCATCCGCTTGCCAAGGCGGATTAGCACTCATTTCAGCCAACACTTGTCGTTTAAGCGCGCCTTCAGCGCTATCCTGATCAATGAACCGTTGCATAATCTCACGCAATCGTGCAGGATCATGCTGCAACTCCTCAAGCTCATCAAGCGTGTTATGCTCCAAATAGCACGGCAGCCATAAGCCCCACGTATCGCGATCCATTGCAACCTGGAAATCATGGCTATACCTCTGTAAGACGCCAGAGCCAGCCAGCTCGAGAATGCTCGCCTCAGGGTGCACTATGCGCACAAACTGTAATTCTGCCTGCTCGTATAAGCTATCCAACAATGCCTCACGTCGCTGCTGTTGCGTATGGTCAAACAGCACTTGTGCTTGCTCCACCGCACCGCGTAGTGCAGTATCTTCATCATCCGCACCATCATCAAGCTGCTCTTGCAACAACGGCGCAGTGAGATCGCGTAAATGCGCGGGCACGTCAGGACGCTCCAGCAAGCCTTGCAAACGCTGTTGGCGCTGCATATCAGCCAACGCTAAGCGCTTTGCCACCACACTCACATCCTTGCCGCCACCGCCTGAGAGCTGCTCATCCAGCAAGCGAGCATCAGCAAGCTCATCAAACACCCTCGCAAAAGCCGCAGCAGTACGAGTACGCTTCACCCACCAACGCGACGACTGCTTGGTATACACCCATTCCAACATGTCCAACACACGATCCAACCCATGCTGAGCAACCAGTGCCGCCACCGCAGCATCGTCACGACGCGACGAACCAACCGACAAACCAGCCTGAGCACGTAAATCAGCTAACCGGTCAATCACACGCCGAGCAGCATCGTCAATTCCAGCATTAGCATTTTCATCCAGCTCCTGCCCCTGTGGGGAAGTCCGCGCAGCGGCAAGGGGATTATTAGGGTTAATATTTGTTTTAATATTTGTTACATATATAGGGGTGTCACCAGTGACAGGTCTAGAGGTATCAATTTGACAGGTCTGTACATCTAGAGGTGTCATTTTGATACCACCAAAATCATCATCACCAACACCGTGCTCAACAGCCCGACGCGCACGCTCAGCGCGTGCTTGCTTACCCGGCTTTTGTGCAACATGTTCCAACGGCGCACCCATACAGCACTCCCAAACCACCGGACGATACTGCTCAGGCAAAAACCTACCGTGCTCATCACGAGACGCAAGATCTTGATTACCGCGTCGAATAGTGCCAAGAGCCTCCAAATCACGCAGAGCGCGACGCACAGAAGCCTCACTCGCATGAGCCTCAGCCATCAAAGTCTGAACCGTTGGCCACGCACTACGCCCATCAGGCTGACAACGATCAGCCAACGCAATCAACACCAAACGAGCCGTAGCAGTAGGACACTCAGCCTCACGCAACGCCCAAGACGTACACTGCCAACTCATCGCTTACCCCGATCATCCGGTTGTGGCAAATCATGCTTATCAGGATCAGCCCAAGACGCCGCCTGCGCCAACGAAAACGTAAACACGCCAGTCAACGCAAGCACACTCACACCAATAATCACCATCACGATCACCACCCATAAAAACTTGTCCGCTCCCACACCCAATACACGTAAAGCACAGCTACAAGCAACAACATGAGCTGCTCACGATCCAGCCGTGCGAGCAGAGACGGGAGTAAAAAACACCCCGGGATGCAAACAAAAAAGCAAAAAACACCCCACCAAATCAGATCAGAATGTTGATCTTTCAGCCCATGGGCTATAAGAAACGCACCAGCAACAACAAACCATAAGGCAGCTAAACTCACCAACACATGCATCACCAATCACCATCCGTCACCGGTATCGGTTAGTCCACGTCACAACTGCCGATAACACAAAGCATCCAAGAAACAGCCACATGCCATCAGGAATACGAGGAAGCCAATCAATTAAATGCGGCAACAGCATAGCCAGCACAGCGAAGCCAGTAAACAGTCCAGCAAACCACAACCAAGTGATATCCTGATACACCAAAGCGCGCCCAAGAGATATGGCGGTAGCAATAGCGCACAACCATACTGCGAGATTAATAAGAAACGACATCAGGATCACCACCATCAGCGCGTGAGCGTAGACATTGATCACTTGCGAGAGATAATAAATCTCCCGGATTCTGACGTAAGAAAAATGCCACAGTAATAAACTGGTCAAGCGTCATGCGGTGTTTTCTAAACCAAGCATTAACACTCTGCCGCGAAAAACCCGTGTGGTCAGCAATTTGTTGGCGAGTAACACCTTGCGCTTTCGCGCAACGGTTAAGATACTCAACAGCGAACTGCATCACACTATTGGTAATATTTGTTTCCATACCACTAATGGTAACAAATGTTACCACTTTGTCAAGTTGCGTTACCGAATAATATTTGGAAATATTTTTTTCCGAACGTATGATGGTATTCATGGCACGAACCTCAAGACAATGGACAAACCTAGACAAAGCTGCTATGCAGCTAGTAAAAGAGCTAAAAACACAAGATTCACGTGATATGTCAATGCGCACCATTGCTAAAGAAATAGGTGTCACGCATCCAAGAGTTAGCGCATTACTATCTGAAAATGGTGCTCCACCAACTGTGGATGAATTTAGTGACTTATGTATACTGTTTAACGCTAACCCCGGAACAGTATTAACCCAAGCGCTCAAAGATATTGGTATTACAGGGGAGTGACTCATGCTGCCTCCCTAAACACTAGGGCATGGGCATTCATGCGATAAAAACAATCAATCTGAGGTAGGCAATAAAACTCACGTGCACGAGCATCTAAACGAGTAATATAACCTTGCGACTGCAAATACTGGATAGCCTGACGTGCCTGCATAGCACTACAGCCTAAATACCGTATAACAAGATGCAATTGCAACGGCACAATAAATGCACTATCACAATACTCAGCAACATACGATAATGCCCTAAACTCTAACTCAGGCATAGCGCGCGTATCAGCACGCAACAACAATCTACAAGCTCTACTACTCACTATAATCACCACTTTGTGGTCCCGTGCGAAGATTGGACTGTGTATACAAGCGTGTTGATTGTGATAGTTTTTCGAAATCAACACCACATTCAGGATTTTGTAAGCTAAACCTGTTATATTTAGGACTACTCATTGAGATACCTTCTTTCTTAACTTTTATTTCAGTGAGCCTCACCTCTCCATTCGAGCCCTAGACAAGTTGTGAATGGAGAGGTTTTCAGTACCTCTGCTAAAAGCAGAGAAATCTAAGAACGATTGTCAACAAGCATTACATCAAGAGGTATTTGGAACTGTTCATGCAATTTCATAGCATCCTCAAAAGTTAATTTTGTTTGATGGTTGACAATGCGTGATACGTTGCTTACTGATAAGCCGAGGCAGGCGGCAATATCTGCTTGACCAATTTTATGATTGCGAAACCAGTCACGCATATTAAACACCTCCTAAAGAATGAAATATATGTCATATTGACATGTTCTACATAGAAGATATAACAAATTTGTAAAATATGCAAATTCACGATAAAATACTTGTCATATTGAAAAGAGGTGATAGATATGACAGCTGTTATGCCTTTGTCTGTGGGAACGTTGTCTCCTAGAGATGAAGCTGAATATCAGATGTACATTGTGTCGTTTAATATTCGACAGCTATTTCAAGCTAAGCATAAGACTCTGAGTGATTTAGCAAACTACTTAGGTATCCAACAGGCAAGTTTGTCTAATAAACTCAAGCGATCTTCATGGAGACTGAGCGATGCACTGCTTATTGCTAAGTATCTTGGCGTGGATGTGGAAACGCTCACTGACGACTCATTGTACCGAATGATTAACGGTGATGATGCGGCAGAAGAGCTTAAAGCAAAAATACAGTGCCCCCCCAGGGACTCGAACCCTGAACCCACGACTTAAAAGGACGCTGCTCTAACCATTGAGCTAGAGGGGCAACGGCTAACAATTATATGCGGTTTTTTTGAAAAATCAAATTATTATATGGGAGTGTTGCGTGTGTGCTTAGCTTCTAGAAAACGTCAGTGAATACAGCTCATTCAGATACTATTCATCCAAATGTAGCTTACTTAAAAACAGATTGTTTGAATGTAGCAATGCAAAGAAGTGCGCTGAATCGCGAATGCGCCTGTCGGCGCAAGGGCCGCTCTCGGCGGCAATAAATGGAGCCCGGGGCAATGCACGACCCAGCGCGCACACCAGTGTACGGCAAGAATACTTTTTCGTCCACTTTTGCGCTATAAGCGTGTATTGCATTGCCGCTTACTCAAGTTCACCTTTACGCCAGAGTTTGGCAGCAATCTGAAAATCACGTGCTGTTTGTTGTAAGGAATGTGCAGTTTTAGCAATTCCTTGTGGTGATTGCGGTGAACGTGGAGACTGCGCAGATTGTTTAGCCTGTCCCTGAGCATCGTGCATATGATGTTGTGTGTCAGCAAACGCAGTATGGCGTTGTGACTCCTTGGCAAGCACTGAGCTAATTACTCCGCAGAAAATGCCAGCACGTTCAAGCGCCACTGCAAAATCTCCAGTAAACGCGCCAGAAAGAATAGAGTCTGCAGTGCGTTCAATATCAGTAGCATCAGGGGCTTGGTCTACACCTACAATCGCTGAGGCAGAAGTTGTAACCATCTCAGCTACACGCCAAATTCGGCTAATAGAAGCACCATTACGGCGCATCCAAGTGCGGAGCATATACAACCGCCAGAGCACGCCCGGTAGCGACTGCGCATCAGCATCACTCCATAATTCCGCCACTAAATCCACGCCCTCGCGCTCTACTAATGTCAGCACACGCTGCACAACTTGTGGATCTTGCGTATGATGCACGCGATCAAGCAGTGCCGCAGCCGTGGTATGACTCATATCGGTTAATTGTTGAGGATCTACTCCTCCAGAAAGCTGCGCTACTAAGGCATCATCAAGCTGTGCCGGTCTGGTAAAACGTGCTGAGCCTGTGCGAGACGGCGCAAATGAAGCCCCTGCTGCGCGAACCGAAGATGAGCCAAAATATGATGAATTAGTAGACAATTGGTGCAACCTTTTGAATATCGATAATAAGCGGATCGGAATTAGTATGAACAACAGTTAAGACTACAGCATGACCAGTGGGCATGTACGGTGTTTTCGCTGGAAGAGCACGTGCCACAGCCTTTGAAGCACATAAGTTACGCAAATGCTCAAACATGCCACCAATTACAGGTCTATGCATACCAAGAGCAAGCACACTATGCTGAGCGATACACTGCTCCATGATACTTTGCATATATTGCCATGATGTCTCAGGGTTTTGAGCAAAAGCATCCTCGGTCATTGCTGGAGCGCTGACGACCCCTTGTCCTGTTTGCCAAGCAAATGGCGCCATAGTATCCATACAGCGTTTCCATGGTGAAGAAGCAACATGGTTGATACCAAAGCATGCAAGCTCGCGGGCAATGGCATATGAGGCTGCTGCTCCTTTTGGCGTTAACGGCCTATCTGGGTCTCCACCACGCCATACTTTGCGTCCTTCTGCTTTACCATGCCGTACCAGCACGAGTGTGCCGGCATCAAGAGCACCTTGCTTGACCAGTTCTACAAAAGAAGCGAGTGCTTCAACATCGGCAATATGCGTGAGCTTCTTGCGTGCTTGTTGTATAGGTAGCCATTGCACGATATCAACATCATCACCGCGCTCCACCGGACCAAGCACTGCCTTTTGCAATTGTGCTGCTTGCGGTTCAAGAATACGAGCAATCCAGTAATGGACGATTTTTCTAGGGCTTTTTGGGTCAATGCGCTTCTTGCCGCGCTTGCCTTCATCAGTAAGCGAGTATTCTACAGATTGAATATAGGCACCCAATGCTGCCGGGTATCCGGTTTCTTCTTGTATTTCACGCACTGCAGCTTGGTAAATAGATTCGCTAGCATCAAGTTTGCCTTTTGGCCAGCTCCAATCGTTATATTTGGGTCTGTGTACCAGGCACACTTCAATGTCATCTAGCGCGGTGAAAGTTGGTGGATGAGCAGGCTGGGAAGTAGATGGGGAAGCATTAGCTGCTTCAGTGACAGAGTGAGTATGTGAATCAAAATCAGTGGAATGTTGCGTATGCTGGTTCTGCTGAACGCGGCGGTATAGGATGCCGCCAGCTGCAATAATGACATTACTCATAATAAGCCTATTGTAGCGCGTAATAGTGTTTGAGAGTGTGTATTGCACAAAAGTGCGGAAACACAAAAGTATAAAAGGAAGTAATGAAGTAATAGAGCAATGAAATATAAAGAGTGGTATGAATGATTACTCACCCACACCACTCAGTACTTTGCCTACTATGTATCGAACTAGGCGTGTATCAAACTAAGCGTATATCGATTCTAGTATATCTGACTTAGCTTTGTTGCTAGTGTATTTACTAGCATTCACCTTAATGCTGCACTCGAATGCGACCACGTGGTTTGCGAGTATGGCGACGAATAAGCTCTTCTTGACTATCCAGCAATGGCTTACCTTCATTATCGCGCGAATGACGCACATACGTGCCATCAGACTGCATATGCCAAGAACTTGTAGTATCCGCCATTTGCAGATCAACATAGTTAATCAACTCTTCAATCTGATCTGGAGCAGTAACACGAATCAGTGCTTCCACTCGGCGATCAAGATTGCGGTGCATTAAGTCAGCAGAACCGATCCACACTTCTGGTCCGCTTGCTGGACCTTCTCCAATCTGTGGTCCCTGGCTATTAGCAAACGCGTAAATACGGCTGTGTTCCAAGAATCGTCCCAAAATTGAGTGGACACGAATATTGTCACTCATTCCCGGAACTCCTGGTTTCAGAGAGCAAATACCGCGTTCGACAATATCAATTTTGACGCCAGCCTGACTTGCACGATACAACGCGTCAATAGTGGCTTCATCAACAATAGAATTGACTTTAATCTTAATCCATGCCGGTTTGCCTTCACGCGCTGCATTCTCTTCGCGGCGAATGCGCTCAATCAATCCTGTGCGCACGGTACGTGGAGCTACAAGCAGACGGTGGAAACTGGATTTTGGAGCATAACCAGAAAGCTGGTTAAACAGTCTTGTCAAATCTTGACCCACTACCGGATCGCATGTAAGCAAGCCCAAATCAGTGTACAAGCGTGCAGTCTTTGGATTGTAATTTCCAGTGCCCACGTGGCAATAACGGCGCAATCCATCAGCTTCTTGGCGTACGACCAAAGACAGCTTGCAGTGCGTCTTCAATCCAACAATACCGTAGACCACGTGTACGCCGGCACGCTCGAGCTTGCGAGCCCAAGCAATATTAGCGTCTTCATCAAAGCGTGCTTTAATTTCAACCAATGCCAAGACTTGCTTACCGGCATGGGCGGCATCTACAAGCGCGTCAATAATTGGCGAATTGCTTGAAGTTCGATACAGCGTTTGTTTAATAGCAAGTACTTTTGGATCAGCAGCAGCTTGAGCAAGGAATGCCTGTACTGATGTTGAGAAGGAATCATAAGGATGATGCAACAAAATATCATGCTCACGAATCGAAGCAAAAATATCTTGTGCACGACTTGATTCAACTTCAGCAATCTGCCGGTTAGTTGCTGGAATAAACTTTGGGTACTTCAAGTCAGCACGGTCAATAGCGCCAAGCTCAAAAAGCACAGTAAAGTCAAGTGGGCTCGGCAGCCTGTACACCTCGTCATCACTTACGCCAAGCTGAGAAGCGAGCAAGTGAGACAAGAATGGGCTAGTGCTATCAGAAATTTCCAGACGAATTGGAGGTCCGAAGCGGCGGCGCAGTAGTTCCTTCTCCATGGCGTTGAGCAGATTCTCTGCATCATCTTCTTCAACGTCAATATCCTCATTACGAGTAACTCTAAATGAGCGTGCTTCTTTAATAATCATGCCCGGGAAGAGTGATTCCAAATGCGCGATAATGAGGTTTTCCATAGTGACGAATCCGTAGCGCACATTGCCTGAATCGTCCTCAGTCATATCGTCTACAGGCACAAGGCGTGGCATATTGTCTGGAATCTTCACGCGAGCAAAATGCGACTTACCAGATGCTGGATTTTCAACAAGCACTGCCAAATTCAGCGAATTGCCAGAAATATAAGGGAATGGGTGAGCTGGATCTACAGCAAGTGGAGTTAATACTGGGAACACTTGCAGGCGGAAGAAGCGCGACAGCTTTTCCTGCTCAGTAATAGTGAGCTGACTCCAGCGTAATAGAATAATATTTTCTCGCGCTAGATCTGGCAAAATATGATCAATAACATAATGTGCATGCTCATCTTGTAATTGGTGAGCCTGCTCAGAAATTGCTCGTAACTGCTGGCGTGGGCTTAAACCACTTGCGGCTGTTACTGCAAGTCCGGTATCGATACGGCGCTTCAATCCTGCTACGCGAACCATAAAGAATTCATCGAGATTCGATGCGAAAATAGCAGCGAAGTTAGCACGTTCAAGAATTGGAACTGATTCATCTTGGGCAAGCTCAAGTACGCGCTTGTTGAACTTTAGCCAGCTGAGCTCGCGATCGAAGAATCGGTCTGCTGGTAGCGGCTCATACAAAGGCGCATTGGAGTTATCACGGTCTTCTTTTGGTGTTTCCGCGATGTGTTCTGCAATCTGACTTTTTAAGATTGCTTTTGAAGGTGCGTTGAATATCTGGGCCATACTATAACTCTAAGTGTTTTTGTGTCATTTTGGTATGCCAACCCGCATAACGTGACGAAAAATTTACTTGGCGTGTCGTTATTCTTGCGCATAAGTCTGCTGTTCGGGTGTGTATTGGTCAGCAGCAATCTGATGCTGAGATATTTTGGGACACTTGAGGAATATCTAGTGTGCCAAAGTGTAGTTCTTTTGGAATGTATATGGCATGCACAGTAAGTCGGTAATCTATAGCACACTTGCATATATGAGCAGGCAAGAGGTTTCTGATAATTTCCAGCAGGCAGATACGTGGTTCAGTCAGCAGACAGAGCAGCTGCTGGATGAGCAACAGGTAGATACAGCGATAGATGGCATATCATCGCGCTATGTGCCACAAGCTACCGTAGTATTAGCTGCCACGCCTATTGGAAATACAGGAGATGCTTCCCAGCGTCTGCGCGAACTCCTGCAATATGCCGATGTGGTTGCAGCAGAAGACACAAGACGAGTGCTGGATCTTGCCCGACGGTTGAATGTGCGTATTAGTGGCAGTATTACTGCATTCCATGACCATAATGAACGAGAAAAATCAGACCGATTACTCGATGGGGTGGAGCAAGGCGATTGTGTGCTGGTAGTGTCTGATGCGGGGATGCCCACTATCAATGATCCTGGTCTAGCAATTGTTCGTCGGGCTATTGAGCGAGGCATTGCAGTAACATGCGCGCCTGGACCTTCTGCAGTACTTGATGCGCTGGCACTGTCTGGACTTCCTACAGATCGTTTTTGCTATGAAGGATTCCTGCCTCGTAAGCACACAGATCGTATGCGACATTTACGTATGCTGCAAACAGAGCCGAGAACTATAGTGTTTTACGAGACAACGCATCGTATCGCACAGTCTATGGATGACCTTCTTGAAGTATTTGGTCCTGATCGCCCAATGGCCTTGGCTCGTGAATTAACTAAAGAATACGAGCAGATTAGACGCGGAACTATTGAGCAAATCCGTCACAGTGTGCAATCCGATCCTCCGCGCGGTGAATTGGTGTTAGTTATTGGTGGGGCAAGTGCTCAGGAAATTGCTGCACAAGCCGAGCATTCAGGGGCAGTGTTGAGCGTGGAACAGGCGGCTCAGCAGGCAATTGAGCGCTCGCAGCAAGAGCATATGCGCATGAAAAATGCTATTGCAACTATTCTTGATGAGCATCCACTACCTGATGGTTCTACACTGAATCGTAAGGCGGTGTATCAGGCTGTACTTGATTTGCAAGGCAAACAGTAAACAGATAGTTAGGCAGATAGTAAACAGATAGTTAGGCAGACCGTAACTGTTAGAAGCTGGCTACTTCATACTTGAAAAGAGCGCCTCAAATGCTTGTTCAACACCTGGACCGCCTTGCTGAGCAATATATTCAAGAAGCTGCGCATCAGCAGCGCTATTAGCTATTACCCATTTTCGTAAACGGGGAATGTGCTGAGCGATATGCCACAATACGAGAATATGCGTATCGGGGTCGCTGGCAAGATTGGCGTTGAGCTGTTGTGGCGGTCGTGGAGGAGCAGAAAATTGCCGCACTGTTTCTATGGTCTGTGGTCCGTCACTACCTCCTAAGTGAGTGTCAGTATGCTCATAATGAGCATACTTGGCTTGATACGTTTGGGATTGAACTCGGCTAAGCCTATCGGTTTGTTGGCGTTGTTGATGCGTAATGCGCTGACGAGCAGCAGAAGTATGTTTGCCCGTACGACCGTGGTTGGTAAAGTTCATGGCAGTCCAGCATATCCGTAAGCGTATTGCTGAGTGTAATCGTATTGCGCGGAATTGGGATAATCTGCGGTATAAGGGCTGAGCGTAGTCCAACGACGTATACCAATGCTGCGGTCAGGCCAATGATTATTATCCCATAATTCGGTTAAGCACTCACTAATAGCAATATCATACTCGGTAATCATATCCTTCATACGTTGCAATACTGCCGATTCTTGGCTCCGAGATTCTGGCAAGGTGACATCGCAGCCATACCATGAACGCACAGTATTGTGATACCGTCCCTTATTCTCGTACTCATTGTGTGATTGTGCGCTATATTGCTTGCTGCTACGGTTTGTGCGGATTGACGGAGCAGGAGGGGCATGGTGATTGCCTTTCATGCGAAAACAACTGATATCGCACACAGTGCGTATTGGCGAAGTAATATGTAAACCATGTGCCGTAACAATATGGTGATCACCAAGTATTCGATTGGTAGCATGTACAGGTCGCTCATGGAGTACAGACCAGTAGTGTGATGCTGAAATAATGTCAAAACAATCAGGGAAGGTGCCGCCCATCCAAACCCAATATGCAAGCAATCCTGAAGCTACGGTATTTACAGGAATAAGTTTGCTAATAATATGGGCTCTACTGGATACAGTGTGCTCCTCTTTGATGAGGTAGCCGCATGATGAATCAAGACGATATAGAATACCTCGTTCTGCTAAAGACCATAGTGCTAATGGACCGCAAACATCGGTGCTTTTTATTACTGGGGAATATGAATATGAGGATGTATATGTGGTATTCCTCGCGTCATGTTTCGCTACAGTTTGTTTTGGCTGAGCGCCGCCTGCTATTGGACTTGTGCGCACTATGGCTACTGATTGAGCATTGCTGGTATTGGCACATAGCGTTGGACTGTGACTTGTAGAGTGTCGCCGTAATCGTTTAGCGGGCGCGCGAACTTGCGAACCTACCTCTTGATCGGTGCTCGATGCATTACTGCGTACACGATTGTTAGGGTGCTCAGGTGCAGGGTGATGCGCGGCATGACTGTGCGTTGACTCTGGCCGATGCGGCGCAGGACTGCTTGCAAGAGTATGCCTCGTCGTGTTGGTCGTACTTGGGGTGCTTAGTGCACTTGTTGTGCTTGGCGTACTCGCTGCTAATGGAGTTTCAGATGGTATGTGCTGTATAGTCATGGTTTGCAAGCATAGGCGATGACTTTTTCTCATATGTCTGAGCAATATTTTTTGTGGAAAAACAGGATAACTCTTACACATATGCACTCACTTTTCCACAAAAACAGTGTGAGGCATTATGTTATCCACCATTATGCACCGGCAGCTCAAATCAAGACTGTGTTATCCACATATGCTCACACAGCTTTATCTCAATATCTTTATCCTTACCTGTATCCGTATATCTACATTGCTGTATATCTCTAAGTACCTTTGTGCATGCTTTTTGCATTGCTGTGTCCTACGCACTACACATAATCGAACGTATGAGTCATATTCTTATCAGTGTTGCTTGGCCATATGCTAATGGTCCTCGCCATATCGGTCACGTTGCTGGATTTGGTGTACCTTCCGATGTATTTGCACGCTATATGCGTATGAAAGGCCATGATGTGCTGATGGTTTCAGGCACTGATGAGCATGGCACACCAATCTTAGTGGAAGCAGAAAAAGAAGGTGTTTCTGCACAAGAACTTGCCAATCGCTATAACCGCGTTATTGCTAAAGATTTATGCGATCTCGGGTTAAGCTATGACCTGTTTACTCGCACAACTACTGGCAATCATGAGCATGTGGTACAGGAACTTTTTAAGCAGTGCTTGAAAAACGGCTATATTTACAAGGATAAGCAGCAGGTAGCAATTTCTCCTTCCACTGGTCGTACACTACCAGACCGCTATATTGAAGGTGAATGCCCAATTTGTCATGATCCTGGCGCTCGCGGTGATCAGTGCGATAATTGCGGCAATGAACTTGATCCAATTGATTTGATTAACCCAGTTTCCAAAATCAATGGTGAAACCCCACGCTTTGAAGAAACTGAACATTATTTCCTGGATTTGCCTGCGCTCGCTGATGCTAATGTGGCATGGCTGAATACTCGTGAAGGTTGGCGCACTAACGTTATTAACTTCTCTCTAGGCTTGTTCAAGGAAGTTAAGCCTCGCGCCATTACCCGTGATATTGATTGGGGTATTCCAGTTCCAGTAGATGGATGGATTGATAACCCAAATAAGAAACTGTATGTCTGGTTTGATGCTGTTATTGGTTATTTGTCAGCATCTATCGAATGGGCACGTCGTCAGGGAGACCCTGAGTTGTGGCGCAGATGGTGGAATGATCCACAAACTCCGGGCTACTACTTCATGGGCAAGGATAATATTACGTTCCACTCACAAATTTGGCCAAGTGAAATACTGGCATATAACGGTCAAGGTAGTAAGGGTGGCGAAGTTGGTGAGCTTGGTCCGCTTAATCTTCCTGAGCAGGTTGTGGCAAGCGAGTTCATGACTATGGAAGGTAAGAAGTTCTCGTCTTCACGTGGCATTGTGATTTATGTTAAAGATATTTTGGAACGCTACCCTGTTGATGCAGTACGATATTACATTTCGGTAGCCGGACCTGAAAATTCTGATGCTAACTTTACTTGGGAAGAGTTTGTTCGCCATAATAACGAGGAACTAGCTGCTTCTTGGGGTAATTTGGTAAACCGTGTGGCTACGCTGATTCATAAGAATTTTGGTGCTATTCCTGAGCTGGTTGATGCGCAAATGACTAATCAGGATCATGAGCTACTTGAGGAAACTGCTGCTGCTTTTTATACGGTTGGTAATTTCATTGAAATGCAGCGCCAGAAGGCGGCTCTTGGTGAGGCTATGCGCATTGTTGGAGAAATTAACAAGTATATTTCTGCAACCGAGCCTTGGAAAATCAAGGATAATCCTGAGCGCTTGGGTACTGTGTTGCATGTTGCTGCTCAGGCAGTAAGTGATGCTAATACCTTGCTTGCGCCGTTCTTGCCTCATGCAGCACAGCGAGTGTTTGAAGCTCTTGGCGGTACTGGTGTATTTTCTCCACTGCCTCATATTGAAGAGGTAGAGGATTTGGATAAGCCAGGATTTACATACCCGATTATTACTGGGGAGTATAAGCTTGGTGAAACTGTACATGCTTGGGCACGCGAACCGTTGGTTCCAGGTACGGCAGTGGCTAAACCAAGTCCTATTTTCGCTAAGATCCCTACGGAGGCTGTTCAGGAAGAGTTAGAGCGCTTTGAGCAGGAACTTGCAGCACGTAAGGCTAAAGAACAAGCTCGATTTGAAGCGGAAAAAAGTAAATTAGCGCAGTAAGCTATTAGGTGTTCGCTTCTGCAAGAGCCTTGCAATTAGTTGAGAAACTGATTGAGTTATGAAAACAAATACAAGGCGGTACTGTTTATTTAATGCAGCACCGCCTTTTGTTAAATGAATATCTGAAAAAGTTGACGAAATAATCAACTTTGTCAGTTTTGTCAATTCTTTGTATCGACTTGCATATTAAACGCGTTTGATACGCGATAAACACATATTGTACACAAATTCTTCACATAACTTTATGGATATTCTCAGATTACCCTATTAGTTCACTCAGCTAACCATGGTTATATAAATACCGTCATCGGAAATGATGATGAGATTCCTTACCGAATCTGATAACTGGACCCTTCTTCTCTCTTCTCTCTAGCCGGTGGTTTTCTCTCCCGCCGGCTTTTTTCTTTTGTTTTTCAACAGTTTCGAAAGAGATGTTATTTCCTTTTTGAGAAAAGATGTCTCCTCGACTTACCCCCTATTGCAATTGACATATATAACTATTCGTCAATTTTTTATTGGATCGGAGTTGAGTGCATCTTAAAATTGATATCTGCACATTGAAAATGACTTATATTTGCAAAAGTATGTCAGATGGGACGACGGAAATATATAACACGCTGAACCTGCCCCCCCCCCCTTGTAAAAACAGGGGTTTTCGATACAATTTAAACAGGGTTCTTATATAAGGGGAAAAGAGTGAAGAGAGAGTTTGCTTTGATACGGCTGAGGCGGAAAGTTGCCGCCTGCATAGGCGTAGTGTGCGCGCTATGCTTTGCTGTATCTTGTTTGGCTTTCCCCGCTGTATCTCAAGCTCTTGAAGAAAATGCTGCACCTGCATCTGTACAGTACTCAAATACTCGTGCGATGGAACCCATCAATAAGACTAAGTATTTTATACAATTTGTAGATATTGAATCTCGCCAAATACTATTTGTGAATAGCGTAGAACGAGGCGGGAGTATTTATGCTCCGCTACCCAAGAGTCGACTGGGGTACACATTTATAGGATGGAAAGTGCCAAGCGGAGAAGTATATCGTCCAGGTGACATGATTCGCAATATTACCTCTGCAATGGTATTCAGCGCGGTATGGGAAAAAACCGTATACACGGTGACGTATCAGTGGAAAGGCAGAGCACCAGCTGGAGTATTGCTCCCAGAATCATCAAGTGTGTATTGGGGTGAGAGTCCTCAACTAGATGCAGTGTTTAATGAAGGATATGCTGTCCAAGACACTATGGTTGATGCTTTAGGTAATTCGCATACTGGAGTATGGTTCTTTACTGGCTGGCATGCTATTCAAGGTCTTGATGAACAAGGGCATGCCATAGGCAATGTCGTATATGAGGGTGAATGGTCATTTGGCGTGACCGGTGACACTGATAGTTCCAGTGATGACCGCTCAGCTGGAACAGACTCTTCGAATACTACTGCAGGAGATACGAGCGAGCCTAGCGACCCTAATCTTCCAAGCGGTGATGATAGTGATAAGCCGCTTGTTGATATTGACCCAGACCCAGATACGGATACAGGTATTGGCGATGTTGACACAATAATGCATGTGATTACATTGCATATGAACGTTGATGAAGCGCGCAGTGTATTAGCTCAAGAGGGCAAGCCTTTCCAACTACCTATGCTAGCGGACACAGCGTCTGAGCATTTTGTAGGCTGGCGTGCAGTGGGCGATAGCAGTACATACACGAGTGTATATCCTGATGTGCGCGAAGATACAGTCTTTGACCCCATTTGGGAGCCAAAAAAGTTCACACTACAGTATCAATGGCACAATGGAGCACCTCAAAATATTGCTTTGCCAGAGAGTAAGCAGAATATCACCTATGGCGAGACTGTAAACCTACCGCAGATGCCGTTACTTGGATATCGCGAACGCGGTACCATGGATGGTCAGACGGGCATATGGATATTTAATGGGTGGCATGTAGTAGATGGCGTATCTGCAGGTAATACTGTTCTTGGTGATGTCATTATTGAAGGCATGTGGGATTTTGAGGCGGATGAGCCAACCCCTGTTGATCCAGATCCATTGCCGGTAGATCCAGAACCGGAAGTGCCCGTAGATCCAGATTCGGAAGAACCAACGCGTAATCCAGAGATAACGGATCCAACAACTGAACCTGAATCTCAACCTGATGTCCAGCCAGTACAGCCAGCGTATGGTGAAGACTCAGCAATATCATCCCAAGACGGTGTTCATACTGCTGAAAATAACTCTGGTCAGGAAAAGGAGACGTCATCTGAGCAGAGTCAGGGGACAGCTACGCAGAGCACCAAACCGCAGCAAACCAATCTTGTGAACCGTCAAGTTGGCAATAATGCATCAACAATGCAGACTTGGCGTGATGTTTTTAGTGGCGCGGGAAGTGCTGCTAACCATGAGATCCACAGCAATACAAAGGCATCGCAACGTCGGCTTACCCAATCAGATTTAGGAAGCTCTACTCAGTCTGACAGTGTCCAGCAAAGTCACCGTCAGGAACCATTAGTGCTTGACTCTGCTTTGGCACATGATACTAAACCGCGCTATGAAGTCAATATTGATCCTGATATTGATGGGGAAAATGATACTGCTCAGGTAAGTGAATTTCACCGTGCTACGCAAAATGCTTCCTTTATCGCTGTTGCAGCAGGAGTAGTAGCTGTTGGCGCGGGCAGTGTTGCACTATTCAGTGGTATACGTCGCCGATTCTTCCCTAGCATTAAGCATAATTAGGCTATGGCAAAACATCATCGTAATCGGAATTGGGCTCCAGCTCCTGTTCCACTACACGAGTGGAGTATTGACAATCATACACATATTCGCTCAGTAGTGCCCTTTGCTAAAGCTATGAGCTATGAAGCACAGCAACGTGGACAAGATCCCGTGCCAGTGTACAGTGAAGCAGAAATTATTGAGCAGGCGCAGCAAGTAGGTATACGGCATAGTATCGATGTTGGCTGCGAATATCCACATTTACAAGATGCTGTTGATTTAGCGTTGGAATTCCCCCAGCAGATTCATGCCGCCCTCGCTATTCACCCGAATGAATCGGTACTGCATGGACATCATGGTGCTTTAGGTCCGGACGGATTAGCGGTGCAATATAAGCCATGGCATGATGTGCCATTCGAAGAGGCATTACAAACTGTACACCGTTTAGCTACAACCTACACGCAACAAGTAGTGGCTATTGGTGAGACAGGTCTTGACTATTTTCGCACAGGTGAAGCATCGCGAGCTTTGCAAATAGAAGCATTCCGAGCTCATATTGCGTTAGCGAAAGAATTGGGACTTGCCATGCAAATACATGATAGAGATGCTCATGAAGATTGTATTGCGACATTATTGCGTGATGGCGCTCCTGAAGGTACAGTATTCCACTCATTTTCTGGAGACGCAGATATGGCAAAAGTTGCCGCTGAGCACGGATGGTATCTGAGTTTCTCTGGAACAGTAAGTTATAAAGGCAACGAATCCATTCGCCAAGCTCTGTCATTAATGCCACGTGACCATATTCTGGTAGAAACAGATGCCCCATATTTGACGCCAATGCCATATCGTGGGCGGACGAATGCCCCATATATGGTGCCATACACACTACAAGCAATGGCAGAAGTTTTGCAATGCAGCGTCGATGAAGTTGCACAATTAACTAGGAATAATGCGATGCGCGTGTACCATTTAGCCTAGTATCTAGCCCATAATATATCAGATAATCTTCACGTATTGTACAAATATGCCTAAGTAGTGGTAGTGTAGCCTTTCGCTACGTTATTACTAGCAGTGGAATTGCAGTACATGCTATTTCTAGTGTGAGTAGTACGCGAACAGAAGTTGGAGGTTTCACGTGCCGGAAAAGACTAAGGTCACTCAGGGTGAGCAAACCACTCAGACAAGTCCGTCTGCGCCGTCAGCGCAGACGACAACAGTGCGAGTGCCAATGACCGCTGAGGATTCCGGCTCGCTTATGCCCAAAGAAAGTATTACCAAGGCGCCGAAAACATCGCACCATGTAACACTTCCTGGAGAAAAAGACGAGGCTGAGCGTGCCAAACGAGAAGCAGCATTAGCTGGCAAAGCAGCACAAAACCCACCAAAAACAGCCATAGGGCGTTGGTGGCGCAAGCTGCAAGCAAGCCAAGACCGCATTACCTTAACCATGGCTATTGTGGCACTTGGTGTGGTATATGGCGATATTGGAACTTCGCCACTATATACCATGCAATCATTTGTTGCCGGTCAAGGCGGTTTGCAATACACTGACCGTCAATCAGTGCTTGGCGTGCTTTCGCTACTCTTCTGGTCAGTGACGCTGATTACCACTATTAAATATGTGCTCATCGCTATGCGCATCGACAACAAGGGTGAGGGTGGCATTTTTGCACTCTACTCATTGGTTCGTCGCTATGGAAAATGGCTTATTCTGCCCGCTATGATTGGTGGCGCTGCATTTTTAGCAGATTCAGTGCTCACTCCTGCAGTCTCTATTTCTTCCGCAGTAGAGGGTCTGAAGTCTATCCCGCAAATTGAGCATATTTTTGAAGGCAATGATCATATCACGCTTGGCATTACGGCTGTGATTATTATCATTTTGTTCAGTGTGCAGTCGCGTGGTACCGAAAGCATTGGTCGAGTATTTGGTCTCGTCGTGATGATTTGGTTCAGCTTCCTTGCTGTTATGGGTGTTATTGCCATTGGCTCGAATTGGTCTATTCTTGAGGCGCTCAATCCAATCTTAGGTATTAAATTCCTGCTTTTTGACCCTAATAATAAAGCTGGTATAGCAGTGATGGGTACAGTATTCTTGGCAACTACAGGTGCTGAGGCTCTGTATTCTGATATGGGTCATGTTGGACGCGGCAATATTTATATTACGTGGCCATTTATTAAAATTGCGCTGATGCTGACATATTTTGGTCAGGGTTCATGGATTCTTGATAATCAAGACAATACTGCTCTGTACAAGGTAGATGGGTTGAACCCATTCTTCCAATCCATGCCAGGAAGCACTATGCGAGCCATTGCTGTGGTCATGTCAGTAGCTGCCGGTGTTATCGCATCTCAAGCATTGATTACTGGCGCATTCACTATGGTTTCCGAGGCTACCGGTTTGAATTGGATGCCTCATCTGCAAGTGCGCTATCCTGCGCGTACTCGCGGTCAGCTGTATATTCCAGCAATTAACTTGGTATTGTGCGTAGCAACTCTTGGTGTGCTTGCTATTTTCAAGGATTCTGAGCATATTACAGCGGCTTATGGTTTGGCATTAACTATTACCATGATTACTACTACAATTTTGTTAGCAGTATATATTTGGGCTGCTTGGAAGCGCCACGTTTTTGCTATTGTATTCGGCATTATTTTCTTGGCCATTCAGATTATGTTCTTCCTGTCCTCAATGTCTAAGTTCTTCCATGGTGGCTGGTTTACCATGCTGCTAACCATGGCAATTTTGGGCATTATGTACACTTGGGATCAGGGTACTAAAGTTGAGCGTGCACAGCGTAGGCATATGACGCCGAAAGAATTCTTACCGGCGCTGGATGCCTTGCATAGAGATTTTAAGATTCCATATTTTGCCGATAACTTGGTATATCTGACGTCTGATGCTGATTTGCGCCGCCTTGATACTGATATTTTCTATTCAATTTTTGCTAACCATCCAAAGCGCGCGCGTGCATGGTGGGCAGTATCGGTGCAGGTAACTGACGATCCGTTTACGCGAGAGTATTCAGTTGAAAACTTCGGAACGAGCTATTTATTCCGTGTTCGTATACGACTTGGATTCAAAGTTCCGCAGAATGTGGCAACATATCTACATCAAATTATGCATGATTTGATTGATGATGGTACTTTACCGAAGCAGTCAGTGATCTATCCAAAGGTGGATGAGGATCCACAAGTTGGCACGATTCAGTATGTGCTTGTGCATAAAGCATTGATGCCTGAGTCAAAGATCACCTCCCGCGGTGCAACATCATTGCGTATTAAGTATGCAGTGCGTCATGTGGCAGGAAGCCCAAGTAAGTGGTTTGGTCTTGCAGCATACAATCCTATGATTGAAGTACAGCCACTCTTCTTGTCTACTAATAAAGTACCTGCTTTAAAGCGTGTGGCATTGCGTATGCCAAAACGACCAATTACCTTGCAGCAAATTCGAGAAGAAGAAGCTGAAAAAGAGGAAATTGAAGAAACAGCAGTACAGCGCGCAGAGGTTCTTGTAGATGATGCTATTGAACATGGCAGTATGGCTGCTGTTGCTGTAGCAGTTGGTGGTCGTCAAACTGCGCGAGCTGTGGATACGAGTGAGCACGATGCTACTGTGCAAGAAGCTGCAAAATCTGCAAAGTCAGCAAAATCAGCAGAGGATAAGGCTGACCAAGCGGGACAACAGCGACAAGCAGCTCATGTAGAACATGCTGACGAGCCAGTAACAGCTAGTGATCAGTATAAAAGGCATCCGCGTCCTGGCTCATCGGTAGCACGTGCAGCAAAAGCATCTGATGCAGCAAGGTCAGGCGCATATCCTGCAAAGCGACGTTCTACGCCGAATTTTGATCTCAGACCAGCGTCCTCAGTTGGAAAACCGCAAGAGGATGACACCTCCGCTACGAAGGAATGATAGTACGCGCTGAAGTGGTCTAAAGAAACATAAGCCGAGTACCTTTGTAAGTACTCGGCTTATTGCGTTTAGTCTGTATTTTAGTTTGTATTTTGGTCAGTGGAGTTAGCAGTAAAAGTGTTATAGGCTATATTGAATATCAGCTTGCTGAGCAATATCAGCGTCGCTGGTTATTACAATTACCGTACAATCACGATGCTTTGCTATATTCCAAATAGTAGTGAGCACTTGTTCGCTACCATCTTCGCCTAATTGCAGTGTTGGCTCATCGGCAAGCACAACATTTGGTTCGCAGCACAATGCCTTGGCACATTGTACTAACGCGCGTTCCCAAGCGTGTAGCTCCTTAACTGGCGTGGTATTGCGTGTGAGATCAAAACCAACCTCACGTAGTACGTCATCTGCTACCAGAGGCATAGTTTTTAAGAAGTTTCTGCCAGATGACTGCATGGTGTATACCAGATTGTCACGAGCCGACTTGTTGGGAAGCAAGCCAAAGCGTTGCGTAATCATCCCTAGGAAATGCCCACGCCAATCATGACGGGTAATTTCTGCAAGCGGCTGGCTTTTGAAGGTTACCGTGCCAGAATGTGGTGCTACCAGTCCGCTGATAATACCAAGGAGGGCAGCACGTTGCTCATTATCGTGTACCAAAATACTATGTGTTTTACGAGCAAAGAACTCAAAAGAAACATCATCAAGCACGGCAGTATGAGTTTTGCGTTGTAGTACGGTGATGTGTTCGAGTGCAAGTGAAGGATAGCGACGCAAATTGAGCATGGGATCGCTTAAATCTTGCTCAATTTCCTGTGCTGTCAGGCTTGTTTCTACAGTAGCTGCTTCAAAGGTAGTGCTGTTATTGTCGGCATCGTTATCGACACTGGAATCAGCTTCATCGATATCGTCAGTTTCATCAGCTTTATCGCCATTGTCATCTGGATGCTGATCATCTTCGTTCTCGGTATTGGTATTTGTATCAGTGCTATCGCTATCGCTTTGCTCAGAGCTACTCTGCTGTGTGGCTTGCGCAGGCTTTGCATTATCTGCCGATGCTGGTGTTGCGCTATCTGATGTTATTTCACTGTCAATAGCTTTATCACTATCTGTAGGAGCTTCGCTATTTGTAGCTTTACTGCTACTCTCATCGCGCGCAATGGCGATTATTGGCTCTTGCACAATATCTTCTTGAGCCATAATATCCCACGCTGACAGTACTTCGGTTTCCTCAGTTTCTTCAGGGGTGCTGGCTGGCATCTGATCCTGTAAATCTTTACTCATGCTCCACCTCCAAACGAGAGCCCAGTACAGCAGTCTTAGTAACCATAAGTGTGCGGATCCAAGCAAATACAAGCGTGACAACTAGTGCTAATATGCCACTCCACACAACAGTGCCAATAATGGACAGTGAAGGCGTTACAGCATGTGTAATGCCTAGAGCTTGAGCAATGTGTCCAGTAGTAAAGCCACATGCAAGTGCCCCGATAATCCATCCGACAACCACACTTGGCATAATTTGCATAAAGAACTGCCAAGCAATAGCGAGACGTGAGCGACCAAGTAGCATCAGCATACCAATCTCTTCATTGGCGTCTTTCCATGTAAGAGCAAGAGTGATAAGCAATAATAATGCTGCAATGCCAATCAAGGCAGGCAGTGCGATACGTGCAATATCAGCGCGCTGCACCAGTGGGGCAATGGAGGCGTTGTACTTATCAAGTGTGGGAGACACCAAGGTAAAGTCGTTGCTTAAACCAGCCTTTTTCATGGCCTTATCAATTTTGGCAACATCTTCTGGAGTTGGCACACCAACAGAAATATCAAGATAATTCGTTGTGGCATCAGGATCTTGCATCTTAATACCAAGCTGAGCAAGTTCATAGCGTGAGCTGTATATTGCTGTTTGAGGGTCTAATCCTGTTGCGTCCCCATCAACAGATTGCTTATTTTGATAAATACCGCTTATTGTAACTTCGGTAGGTTGTGCTCCAGATTTTGCAATAATGCTAATCTTATCGCTAACCTTCCAATGATTAGCCTGAGCAAGTGCTTGTGGAACCATTACTTTTCCAGCACTATCAGTGTCAAAACCAGGGAATTTACCTTGAACAAGAGTAAATGGTCCGTTTATAGCGTTATCCAGAGCTGCTTGTTCAGAAAAACCAGTTAGTGTTAGCGTGGTGCTGCCCTGAGGTAGCTTAGCGTCTTGAATGGCATCAAGCGTTGCAGTTTCACTATAGAATGCTGTAGTAAATTGGATTTGTGTTTGCTCAGAAGCTGTCTGCGCATATTGCAGGAATTTGGAGAGCGTGAGCTGATGTTTACTCCAATCAACATCAGATGCTTTGCTCGCCCCTGCTTTTTTCATCACGCTTGTTCTATCTAAGCGAATGCTGACAATGGGCTGTAGTGCATTATATTCAGTTGTTTGTGCTGTGTGCGCAGCTGAGGTAATCGATAAACCGACCATCATGCCACCCGCGACAAGAGCGGCGAGAAGCGTCAATCCAAGTGTGCGCCAACGGTGGTGCCTCATGGCTGACCATGCGTTCTGTAGTACGAACATGCGTATCTCCAGTTTTGACCAATACGTTCTTTCATGCAACTCAAGCGGCGCACTAGAGTGAGCCCAAGTCTATTGTGCATGAATCTGGTAAATTCCATGTAATACTATGTGCCCTACGGGTGGACGTTATCCGAATATTGCTTGAATATTCACTTGAGCTCCACTGAATGTTTGCTGAATGCAGCGTGCAGAGTATTCTATTTGCTTTCCGTGTGGTTTGGAACATCTGATATTGCAAAGTAGCGAGATTGATGCGCGGAAGTGTACTTGTTTGAAGAGTTGCTATTTCGAAGTAGCGGAATTGGTATGAGAAAGTTGACACTTGTGTATGCGCTCAGCAAATGGTAAGTTTCGCCAAAAAGCACGATACAATACCAGTATGATTCCAAATTTTGATGAAATTGATGAACTACACCGTAAGTACGCGCCATCTCAGGAAGCCTATGAGCTGGTATACCGTCACTCCATGATTGTTGCAGAAATGGTGCAGGAACTCAGTAAACGGCATAATAATTTGTTTGTGCGACGTTGCACACTGGGTGAGGAAGCGATTGCAGAAGTGACTTCTCGTGTTCCACCTCGGCTTATGGACACCAGTAAAGCTGTAGTGGGAGCCTTGCTTCACGATATTGGCACTTATGGTGTTATTGATAATGATGGGTCGAATGGTGAGCCAGTAAGCTTCGATAAAGACCGCTATATTTTGCACGGCATTATTGGCTATGATCTGCTCAAGGCAGAGGGTGTTGATGAAGAGATTGCACAGTTCTGCCGCAATCACACTGGAGTAGGGCTTACTGCAGAGCAAGTACGTGAGCAGCACCTGCCATTGCCGGAAGATGATTACGTGCCAATGAATCTTGAGCAAGAAATCGTGATGTATGCGGATAATTTCAACAGCAAATCCAATCCTCCACGCTTCTATACTGCGGCAAAAGCGATCGAACGCTGTGATAAATTTGGAAAAGAAAACGGTGATCGTATGCGCGAACTTGTGAACGTATACGGCGAGCCACAGTGCATTACTGCTTTAGCAGAGCAGTACCATATGCCAATTATTGATGTGGACTAGGCGTATTGCGTATCACATGCACAGCTAGATAGTCTTGTAAACGTATTCAACGTATAGGCGCTCGGATTGTTCGGGCGCCTATATTTGTATTGTCTAAATCGCAGTATGACAATGAAACGCAGCTTTATACAAATAGCTTCGCGCGCGTATTTCATGTAGGTGCTCTGTACGAGTACTCCGCGCAAGTATCCTGTGTATACGGCTCAGTGCGTGTGTACACCGCAGTTTAGTGTTCAAAATGCATAGCAGCAATTGCTGTCACAGCATCGTGATCGGCCGGCGCCCACTGTAACTTTGGCATATCCTCGGGCAACACCCAGCGAAACTCTTCATGTTCTGTGCGCCGTGGCTCACCGCTAAGTAGATGACAGATAAATACAGTAAGTTCTACTGTCCCAAAATCGTATGTGTAAGAAGCAGTATTTACTTGCTGACCAATAGCAACTTGGCATAAGAGTTCTTCTTGGATTTCTCGTTCAAGTGCTTGTTGTGGGGTTTCGTGAGGCTCAATTTTGCCTCCAGGAAATTCCCAAGCGCCGGCGAGTGTTTTTCCTGCGCCGCGCTTTGCGCATAATACTTTGCCGTTTTGCACAATTGCCGCTCCAACAACGCGGATTGTTGCCATTTCCCCACTCCTTAGCTTAATCATTTCAGGTTTTATATAGATAACTCATGTGATAGATTGCTTACGGTTGCTATGCAGTTACCCAGTTATGCAGTTACCCAGTTATGCAGTTACCCAGTTATGCAGTTACCCAGTTATGCAGTTACCCAGTTATGCAGTTACCCAGTTATGCAGTTACCCAGTTATGCAGTTACCCAGTTATGCAGTTACCCAGTTATATAGTCACGCAGTTATGCAGTATAGACGCAGTATGACCTAGAAGCTACTGTTGCGTTGCCCTACTAATTCGCGATAGCAGCATTATGTATTATTATTCCAATTCCTCATTGTCGCCACTATTGCCGAATACGGGCGGCAAATCGACTTGCATTCCCATAGTTTGCCAACGCATAAGCCATTCTTGAGCGCTCATCGGATTTCCCGCCAGCGCGCCGCGTATGTATGTTCCATGCAACTTACGCACAAACGCCAGCTGATCACGCCCATCCACACCATCAAACACTAGTCCAAAGTTATCCACTTGCATAATTGATGCAGTATTCATGATTATTGCAGCAGTACGCGAATCATTACAACTGCGCATAAGCACAGGATCAAGTTCTCCGAATACCACAGGGAGTGTGGCAAAAGCAGCAGTTTCAGAGTAGGTACTACCGATATGCGTTAAACCAATGCGTATGCCAGGCAGTGTTGCAATAGAATGCAATTCATCATCTAAACCATTACGCAGCACATGAATAGCATGAGCGCCAAGCTGCAAACCGACGATAATATTCGGTTGCATAGGATCGACGTATTGCTTCGAACACGACTCAAGTAATTCATGGAATGCTGCAGAAGATAATTCATCACCAGATAGGCAGATATTAATCCTGCTCAATTGTGGCACGACCTGTTGCCAGAGTATAATATCACTCAATGCCGTCTGCAAAACAGCAATAGTAAGTTCAGCACTTAGCCCCAGTCGTTTTGCTTCATGAGTAATCAAGGATTGCTCAATAACCTGCCCACCTGCATCATGCAAGCAGAATAAGGTATCAAGTGCATGAATTTGCTGCGTAGTGATATCAACAATTGGCTGATAGAGCACTTCGATGTGCTGCTTCTCAATAGCCTTGCGGATAATGTCAGAGACTTCAAAACCTTGAGCAAGAGCAAGTTGTTGCATAGCAGCGCTCGAGCCATGGCTCGTAACATTTGCTGCAGAGGTAGCTGTCGAAGTGTTACTTGGGATTGCAGCCAACCGCGCCAAGGACACGTGTGCTGAAGAGCTAGCTACTTGAGCTATATTATGCGTTGTAGAACTTGCCGACGTGTATACATGAGCGCGCGCAGAAGTGAGCAAAGACAGCATAGATTGATATTCTTGTGAATACACATTGCTACCGCAAACACTTACCGATACGGCGCCAGCATGAGTTTGTATCGGCACGCTTGCTGTAGTGCGCATAGTTTGTGCAATGTGGTCAACAGCTTCGATGCTCATGCCACTGTGCACGAGAGTAAGAATACTTGGCATCCAGATAATGGATAGCAAATCAGTGGCAACAGACACCAAAATGCGAGAGAGCGAGTATTCAAAAAGCGAATCTTGGATAGGAATATCCACAATTTCAAAAACCAAATAATCACACAGTAAGCGAATAAGCGGCGTAGTTACTACGATACTTAACAGCGGAATGAGGCACAGAGACATATGCTCTTGCTGAGCAATACTATGCGTGGTAGTAATAGCGTGCAGCAGCTGCGTACTGATATGGTCGAAGAATAAGTGCACTAGCGGTAGTGTGTGATGCCTGTATTTGCAATGTTTAGACGAGGTTGACTAAGTTTGCTGAATGTTACTGGGTTTGGATGAATTTGGCTCGTTTTGGCATACTGGCTAACTCTGGTGTGCAGACGGCTAGCATGCTGTTGAATCCCAATATGCTCTGTTAGGCTATGCCTCCATCATGTAATCATCATGTACTATGGAATGATGGCTGAAACTTTTGGGGTGCATACTCGTAAACGGCGTACTGGATTGGCGCTGGCTGGCTGCATTATTGTATTGGTAACAGTTTTTGGTTTTATTATTCGGCATAATCAGTTGCTGACTGGTGTAGAGACGGCATTGTTGCGGTATCTCGGTCAAGCGCCACAGTGGATGCACTCGTTAAGCGCTGTGATTGCACATAGTTTTTCAACCATTGGTTGTTTTGTGTTTCTTGGTATCGGCGTTGTTATTGAAGTGCTGTTGTTGCGTCATTATTACCCAAAAACTTTATCTATACGACGTGCTGTTTTGATACGGCGCACAGTTTTAGCTGATATTTTGGTAGCGTTTGCTCCAATGCTGTATGTGATGGCTGTTAAATGGATAGTGATGCGCCCTCGTCCAATAACTTCCGTGGGTAATGCGTTGCTACCTTGGGATCCGAGTTTTCCAAGTGGACATACTTCGGTTGCTTCGCTGGTGGCCGTGATGGTGTGGCTTATCACTGCACATTGGAAGAACTTAGCAACTGCTGGTGTGCGTGCTGATAATGCTGATAAGAATATTGGTAGTGCGAAAGCGTTGGATATACACACAGTACGTGTGCTATGCAATATTGCCCGAACTATCAGTGTGATATTGGTGATTATTGTTGCGTGTTCACGATTGATTTTGGGATTACATTATCCTACTGATGTGCTTACTGCTGCTGCGGCGTACCCATTGTTGGCATACGCTGTATGGCTAATCGTGCAGAGTTTTGAATCTCGGTAAATTACAAAGTACGGCTTTGAAATATGAATATGCATGCGGCAAGCAAAGTCACACAAAGTATGAATGTGCTAAGAGCAAACCGCATTAGGTTGGTAGCAGGCTGTATCAAGTTGCATAGAGCTGTAACACGTACTGCACGTATCAATATACGGTCATTTGCCCAGAAAATTGTTTTGTGACACAGGTTGTTGTGGCAATAAGAGAGGAAAAAATCAAATACTTTGGCATATTGGGAGCATGCAAGCATAAAAATCAAGAAAGAGGATAGTTATCCACGGATTTTTCGACACGCCGATAAGCTATTGAAAATACAAGTGTATGAGACATTTTGAGAAAGCCAGTTTGTGTTTGGGTTGGTTTTGGTGTAAGTTTACTTCTCGCTGCCGCTCAGCTGATGGGATTGTGGTTCTGGTTTGGTTGGGTG
>NZ_BMDH01000002.1 GCF_014635685.1 Galliscardovia ingluviei | reverse complement strand
CGCTGCTCCCAAACGTCAGTGAAGCCGTTGAAACGTACTGCGGGAGTTAGGTTTTTACTCATTGGAACCGACCTCCTTGCGCAACAGTGTAATGAATGTGTCTAAATCGGCTTGTAGTTTTGGATCCTCTGCATGGAGCTCGCTCATCATGCCGAGCAATTCTTTTTGTGTGGATGCAATCTGCTCGTCTACTTCTGTCATTTCGCGAGTGAGCTCACCTAAATCAATTGGTGGTTCAGGCACGTATGTATCTACATAGCGAGGAATGTTAAGATTGAAATCATTCTCTGTAATCCCATCCAGTGTCGCTACATGCGCGTAGCGCTCTACATCTTGACGTGTGGCATACGTGTCAATAATTTTCTGAATATCCTGCTCGCGCAAGATGTTCTGCTTCTTACCTTTCTCAAAATCGTTAGAAGCATCGATAAAGAGAATATCGTCTGTGTTTTTATTCTTTTTCAACACCATCACTAAGGTTGGAATACCTGTTGAATAAAACAAGTTGGATGGCAGACCAATAACTGCATCAATAAGATTCTTCTCAATCAGAGTTTTACGAATCTTGCCCTCACTCGCGCCACGGAAGAGCACTCCATGTGGGAGCACTACTGCCATAGTTCCTTCAGGTTTTAAGTGATACAAGCCATGCAGTACGAATGCCAAATCCGCTTTTGACTTAGGAGCCAATGCACCAAAATCACGGAATCGAGGATCCTTTAACTTCTCATCTCGATTATCCCAGTTTGCAGAATACGGCGGATTCGCTACCACCATGTCAAAGCTTTGCGCTTCTTGTATGCCCGATTTATCAGTTAGCAGTGGCCAGTCAGCTTCCAACGTATCCGCATTGCGCAGCTTCATATGCTGATAGTCCACGTTGTGCATCATCAAATTCATACGAGCCAAGTCATACGTGGTTGTATTTAATTCTTGACCGTAGAAGAATACTCGTGAAGGATCTGGAGTTTGCTGCTGAACAGAGAGCAACAGCGATCCAGAACCGCATGCAAAATCATACACAGAGTATCCGCCGGCAGAATGATCGTCTGCTGGCAGTGCTCGTAAATCCTGAGTTACAATTTTTGCTAATACTTCAGAAACTGGTGCAGGGGTATAGAATTCACCAGCCTTTTTACCAGCGTTTCCAGCAAATTGAGCAATTAAATACATGTAAATGTCGCCAAGAATATCATGCCCATTCTCATCTGTATATGTGATGGAATCAACCAGCGTAATCGTTCCAGCTAACGCCTTTGCCCGGTCGTTAACCGAAGCGCCTAAGCGCGTGCTAGTAAAGCGCATATCGTTGAAAATGCCATCAAAACGCTGCTCAGCATTTGGGTTAATTGCTAGAGAATGATTAAAACTATCAATCATATCTTGGAAATCAGAAGGTCGGATTGTTTTATCAGCAATCTTGCCGACAATCGTTTTCCAAGTGTATTCAGGACTGATTGCGTAACCTAGATCACCAGCAATGACGCGCAAATATTCGTCACGGTCTTCCTGAGCCTCGCGTGCATACGCATCATTAATGCTTTCACCTTCCTGAGGGAAAACAATTTCGTAGTCAAGCAAGTGCTGCTCTTGACGCTCAGAAAGATACCGGTAAAACATGAAGCCCAAAATATAATCACGATACTCGGAGGCATCCATGTTACCGCGCAGCTGGTTAGCCATACTCCAAATGCTGCTAATCGTTTGATCAATAGTTGGCATTATTTATTCCTCCTCTAGTATCAGTATTTCTTTCGAATGATGTCAGCGAACTTCACTAGCGCTTCGCCGAGCTTTCGGCGGTAAACAATGCGAGAGAGACTACGCACTTCTGGGTCGGTTGCGTCTGTCGAGTAGTTGGCTTGCGCCTGCTTCTGAATCTCGGTCAGTTCGTGGTTGACATCGAGATCGTTCTGTCCTACCACGTGACGCTCGAGGATTTCGTTCACTAGATGAGAATCCTTGATATCTTGCAGTCCCCAGCGCTGCTTAAAATCAAGCACTTCACGACGCATAGAACTATCAGCATGATTGAGCACAATGCTTTTCACACCGTCCTGATTAACTGGGTATTGTATAGCATCATCGCCAAGCTTTCCAGCCAATGCATCGCGCGTGAAGCCAGCAATCTGCTCAGCATACTTGCGATCTTCCATACGATCGGTCTGTTCTTGGATTTGCTGAGCATAATGCTGAGCTTTATCCTGATCTTCCACATGTAGTGCATTAAGCATATTAGCTATGAGCTTTTCAAGATAATCGTAGTCAACAAGGACGCGAGTGATACGCTCTACTTCCGTACCAAACTTCAGATCTAAATTGTCGGTTTCTCCACCCATGTGCTCACGAATAACTCCCAGGCAGCTCCTGCGCAGCGTATCTACAATCCATGATTCTGACTGTTCGTCTAATCCAACGCTCGATAAAAATTCAGTGCCATTATCTGGGAACTTTTCATCTTGTCGCGCTTGCGCGAGGTTATTACTGTACTGATAAATGAGTTGAAGCGTTTCTTTAGCCTCATCAACAGTCTTTGGAGTGGCAGTGAACTTATCGGTAATAGTGCAAATTTGATCAACAGTTCCCTGAATTTTCTCTACAACTTTCTCATAAGGAATAGCGAGTATGCTCCCTGGATCATCAGGCTCATGGATATCAAGTTTACCCTGCTTGAGCGCAGAATCAGGATTCGCATAAGTAGAGAGTGCCTGCTTCATAAGTTTTTCAGAATTGCCTGGCCAGCGATATGAGACCACGTGACCAAATGGCTTAGATTTCATATCAAAAATACGATTCGTACGCGAGTACGCTTGAATCAGTTGCGCACCCTTAAGCGTCCTATCGACATACAATGTATTTAATTGCGGTGCATCAAAGCCAGTAAGCAAGCGATCAACTACAATCACTAAATCAAGCCAATCGCTTTCATTATGAGAAATTGTCCTATTCAAACGAGAAGCAAGATCTGCTGTATATTCCTTTAAACTTACTCTCTGGAATGAAGTACCAAACATGGCATTATAGTCAGCAAGTACGATATCAAGGAAAGAATTCTGCCCAAACTGATGGTCATCGTTCGACTGATTCTCAGAATAGGTAATACCAACCTTAATACGGTTATCTTCAGGGAGCAGTGCATTCTGTCGAGCAAACTCTTTATAAAACTCGATAGCCATGTTGATAGAAGACGTATTGCCAGCCACATGCGTTGTGAGCAGCGCGTTATACCGACGTGCAGCGGAACGCTTATCCCACTTCTCTAAAATATCTTTAACAACGAGGCGAATATGCTCCGGATTATTGTCATACACCGACGGAGACAGCATATCATCCATATCAGCATCAGTGAGATTATGCACGCGCCTGTTAATCTGCTCATCGTTCCAATCGGGGTGTTGCTGCTTAAAGAACTCTGGTAAATATTCTTCAATCAGCGATTGGCGTGACAGTGTAGTCTCAAAGTCTACCTTAAAGCCGAGCACATTATGATCAGCAATAGCATCACGAATAGTGTAGGCGTGAAGCATTGGACCAAAAATATCCTGTGTGGTTCGATTGTTGGGTGTTTTATCAAAGCTTGGCGTACCGGTATAGCCAATCCATGCTGCGTTTGGTAGTGCAGTACGGATATCGGCAAGCATGTCACCGTCAGTGGAGCGATGTGCTTCATCTACAATAAACACAAGATTTTTCTGCTTAATAGCATCGATACTACTACGCTCTTGCTTTTTCTTACTATCCTTATCTTTGACCATACACATAGCGTGCATTTTTTGCGTAGAAGTAACGATGATGCCCTTGCCCTTGGTTTTGAGTTTCCGTTCAAGCTGCCAACGATTAGCAGAGTCAGTAACAACACCGCCTGCTGAATCATCAGTGTTCTCTGGATCATACGCTTGATACTCTTCCACAGTCTGGTTAGTGAGAGCGACACGATCGACGAGGAAAACAACCTTATCAACATGAGGCAGTCTTGACGCCAACCATGCTGTTTTGAACGAAGTAATGGTCTTTCCTGAACCGGTAGTATGCCAAATGTAGCCAAGACGGCTATCGTCAAGCCCAAAACGATGAGCACGTAGTTTCTCAATCACAGCGCGTGTTGCGAATACCTGATATGGACGCATCACTTTAATGGCTTGTTTATTGCGCGTGCCATCGAGAATCATATAGCTTGTTGCCAATTGATGTGCCGCTGGGATAGAAAGCACACGATTGCAGAAGTCCCGATAATCAGTAATGCGCTCATTGGTCTGTTCATTCAGCCAACCAAAGGAGAAATCAGTATTAAAGTGATCTGCGTCCGCAGTACGAGCCATATATAGAGCGTCTGTTGGTGTCAGACCAATAAGTATTTGCAGAGTAGAGAAAATGTCAGAATATTGTTTCTCATAAATGTACTGGCGCATCTGGTTGAGCGCTTCATGAGGGTCATGTCCTGCAGCTTTTTCCTCAATTTGAATAATAGGTAGACCGTTAATCAATAATGTAGTGTCGAAACGGCGGTTTTTATTTCCAGGCACTTTCTTAGGGCGCTCGATCTGGTTGACAATCTCATAAACCGTATTGCCTGCGCCAATAGCATCTTGATCGAACACAGTAAGATAGGCTTCAGTGCCGTCGTCGCGTGCAATGGTAACTTGCGAAATGCCATTAGTTCCATAGAGGAACTGTCCAGCTTTGTATGGAGTATCAAGTTCATTGATTTGTGCTTGAATTTGACTAAATTCTTGGTCAGAGAGCGGTTTGCCTTTGAGGCGGTCTTTATTATTCGTTGCTAAAATTTGCCGAAAGTTTTGCCAGAGCTGCTCGGTAGTTTTAATATCAGGGCGATATTTCCACTGTCTCGTGCCACCTACAGACTGCAAATACTGAATAAGATTATCCTCAAACTCTAATTCTCCAGAAGAATATGATGTGTCTTGAAGTGGTTTAGCTGCTTGACTGTTGTGATCTTCACTGACCATACATACCCCTTTTTTAAGCTGCGCTTTCAGATAGCAACTACTATACTATCGCTCTGACTAAGCGAAAGTATGAACTCGCTATGAGCTGCTACCTTGCAATGCTGGCATATTGAAAATGAATAAGGTATGAGTTTACGAGGTTGCGCTATTACACAGCATCACCGATGCACAGTGGTCTCATGCGTGGACGACTGATATCCCTCAGGCTCAATCTGAAATGTAGTATGTGCTATAGAAACAGGGAAATGTTTACGCAAGCAATACTGCAAATTATGCAGCACATCGCCGGCTTCCTGCAAACTCAAGTTTTTCTCAACAACCACATGAGCACTCAGCCGCGGCAATCCGGTAGCAACCGTGCTGGCATGTAAGTCGTGAACAGCAATTACGTGTGGCACTTTTGATAAGTGCTCGCGCACAGCATCTAAGTCAAGACCTTGCGGGGTTTCCTCTAATAAAATACGAACCGCCTTATGTAGCAGCGCGCATGCTCGCGGAATCATGAGTATTGCAATACCAGCGCCAGCAAGAGCATCAACCCCATGCCAGCCAGTAAGCATCATAATTACCGCAGAAAGTATAACTGCAACAGACCCAAGAGCATCGTTCATCACTTCAAGGAATGCAGCACGCATATTCAGATTACTATTGCGATCAGTTGCCAAAATTGCAATGGAACCAACATTTGCCGCTAAACCAATACAACCAAAAATCAGCAGCAAACTAGGATTTTGCACACCGCTATGGGTTGAGCCGAATAGTCGCATAGCAGCTTCAACAATGGCATATAATCCAACAAAAAGCAGCACAATAGAGCCTGCTGCAGCTGTAAGAATTTCTAATCGTGCCCAACCCCACGTTTTATCAGAAGAAGGCTTCCTGCGCATAAGTATTGCTGTGATAGTTGAGGCGGTGAGCACGGAAATATCAGTGAGCATATGGCCGGCGTCGACAAGGAGTGCTAGCGATTGGGTGAGCGCCGAGCCAACAACTTCGGCAATAAAAATTGTGCCAGTAAGTAGTAGGGTAGCGATGAGTCGGTTTTGATGTGTTGCAGCAGTATGTTCGTGCGTGTGATTGGTTTGTGTACGTGCGTTTTGCATGTTCTTAACCTGTATATGATCGCTTTGCGTGTGCGCGGATTGCAGTTGTTCACTTTGCATGTGTTCGTGCGTCATATCTTAGTGTCTTACTCTGAAAACGGCTACTTTGCAATAGCAACTATTCAAATATGTATGTCTTACTCATAACAATGGCTGATTTGGAATATCAGATGTTTCAAACCATACAGAATCTGAGGGCGAAACATAACAAACTCGCTATTTTGTAATAGTAACTATTAAAACAAGTATAGAATGCGCGTCGCATAACGCAAAAACTCGCTACTTTGCAATAGCAACTATTAAAAAGTACATTCTCTGCATAAAACCCGATAATTATGAATAGCAGCTATTCGGATTAAGCAGGAATCAAACAAAAACTAAGCAAAATTAAGCAAAAGAGGCGTGCATACAACACGCCTCCGCAAATTGGCTAGTACTAATTCAATCCAATAAGCCTAATAAAAAATAAAAACTATGGCACAGTGCGAATTAGTCCTGTGTACCAGTAGCAGCCTTACGTCGCGCATTAGCAACCGCATACAAGCTGATGCCAGCCGCAACAGAAGCGTTGAGCGACTCAACCATAGAACTGATAGGAATACCAGCAATCGAATCACATGCTTCACGCACCAAGCGGCTAAGCCCCTTGCCCTCAGAACCGAGAACGACCACTAGTGGATCGGTTTCAAAACCAGTTTCTCCGACAAGCGCATCGCCACCGCCATCGAGACCAATAATGTAGTAACCGCGCTCTTTCAAACTCTCTAGAGCTTTCGTGAGATTTACCACGCGAGCCACAGGCATATGAGCTGCCGCTCCTGCAGAAACTTTCCATGCTGCCGCGGTAACTGACGCACTCCTGCGCTCTGGCAAAATAACGCCCTGCGCACCGAATGCAGCAGCCGAACGAATTACTGCACCCAAATTCTGAGGATCAGTTACGCCATCAAGTGCAATAAACAATGGACGTGCTTTAATACGAGCCTCAGTATTCGCCACAGACATAGCATTAGCCTTGCGCTCAGCGCGTTCCACTAGCTGCTGCAATGAGGCGTACTGGTATGGCTGTACTTTCAACACAATACCCTGATGATTAGAGCTATGCGCAATACGATCCATTTCAAGACGATCAGCCTCAAGCAAGTGCAAACCTTGAGCTCCAGCGAGCTGCACAATTTCGCGCGTACGATCGTCATGTTCAATGTGCGTTGCAATATAGAGTTCTTTGGAAGGCACACCTACTCGCAATGCCTCAAGTACTGCGTTACGCCCAATAACCAAGTCCCCTGGCTCGGCAGCAAATTTTGCAGCGCGGCGGCGAGCGGCAAGACGAGGATCTGCCATTTGCCTGAGCTCTGCAGCTTTGCGCTCGCGATATGCTTTATGATATACGCGATCTTCTGCCTTCGGTGTAGGTCCATGCCCACGAAGTTTGTTGCGATGTTTTCCGCCTGACCCCTTGGTCGGCCCTTTCTTAGATACCATAGTTGTATTGTCCCACAAGCCACGTATTGCGCAGTTTTATTTATCGCAGAGTTCGTTTCATGAGTTTCGATGATATTTTGTAAAGGCGCTGCTAATTTACGAACTTTACTTGCTGCGGTACGTATAATAGATGTGGTAAATATCCGTATCCGCACAGATCCCCAGAGTTTCAAGGATAACATTTCCAAGGATTTGACTACTCTGCGGCATAACCAAAGGGACTTCATTGAAACAGTCAACTGGTGTTAATCAGAGTGATAATCAGTTAGTTTTTGACCAAGATCCATCATTGCTTGATGCACAATCAGTAGCTCAAGCTATGCATACCGACATTGAGCGGGGTCTTTCTACCCAAGAAGCGCAACGCCGGCTTGAACAGTTCGGCACTAATACGCTGGCAAGTGCGCCTGAAACGCCAAAGTGGAAAAAGTTTCTTGCGCAATTTAATGATCCACTCGTATTTTTGCTTCTTGCAGCAACAGTAATTTCTGGTATTGCATGGGTTATTGAAAAACTGCACAATCCGGCTGAGGCAGAAGCATTGCCATTTGATTGCATTGTTATTGTGCTGATTCTTGTGCTTAATGCAGTACTTGGCTATATGCAAGAGGCGAAAGCTGAGCAAGCAGTAGCGGCTTTGGCTAAAATGACTGCCGCGCAAACCACCGTTTTGCGTGATGGCGAAAGAAGCACAGTTGAGTCCAGTCAAATTGTGCCAGGTGATATTGTGCTCCTTGCTGAGGGCGATAATGTGGCTGCAGATGGACGTTTGGTTCATGCTGCAGCATTACATATTGCAGAGGCTTCACTGACTGGCGAATCAGTGCCAGTGAGTAAAAATGTGGCAACACTTGAGCAAGCTAAAGCTCTTGGCGACCGGTCAAATATGGTATTCAATGGCACGGCTGTTACTCAGGGTACAGGTAAGGTCATTATTACGGCAACTGGTATGAGCACGCAGGTTGGGCATATTGCTGATATGTTGCAGGGAGCGGAAGAAGAACCTACGCCATTGCAAAAAGAGATTGCTCGTGTTTCAAAAATGCTGGGTATTGCAGTATGTGTGATTGCAGTTGGTGTGCTGGCTACGCTTGCTGTGGTGTATGGCTTGCACTCTATTCAAGATGTAATTGACTCTCTGCTGTTGGCTGTCTCTCTTGCTGTTGCCGCAGTTCCAGAAGGTTTGGCAGCTATTTTGACAGTAGTGTTGGCGCTTGGTGTGCAGCGTATGGCTAAACATCATGCCATTGTGAAAAAGCTGAGTTCTGTAGAAACTCTTGGCTCTGCTTCAGTTATTTGTTCTGATAAAACAGGTACGCTCACGCGTAATGAGATGACAGTGCAGCGTTTGCTCACTTTGCATGATGATTTGCGTATTACGGGAACTGGCTATGAGCCAAAAGGTGAGTTAGTAGTTCAGCAGCATATGCCACCAAGTGAGCAGGCTGCTCAAGCCAGCGCATATATGCTTGCTGCTGGAGCAATTGCAAACGACGGCAAACTTAATGATGACGCGAGTATTGTGGGAGACCCAACGGAAGTATCCTTAATTGTGGCTGCTCGCAAAATTCAAGCAGACATCTGGGCACAGCACTTTACAAGAATTGCAGAGATCCCTTTTAATTCTGAGCGCAAACGTATGAGTGTTGTGGGCACACTGAGTATGCCAGATGCTAGTGAGTATGCTTCTGCTCACCTTGCTCCTTGGGCACAGGTTGCTGACGGCAAGCAGCTTGTAGCCTTTGCAAAAGGCGCTCCAGATGTGCTGCTGCAATACTGTGATTATGTTTTTGATCAAGGTAAGGTGCGCGTACTGACGCGCGAAGATCGTGAGCGCATTGTTAGCCAGGTTGAGCAGCTTTCCAAAGAAGCCTACCGCACACTTGGTCAGGCATATCGCATTACTGGGGCCACACAGATCGATCAGCTTGAAGGGGCTGAGTCGGGCGTTGATCTTGCAGACCAGCCGCATGTTATAGAACAGCATATGGTTTGGCTTGGCATGGTTGGTATTATTGACCCTCCGCGCACCGAAGTTCGAGACTCAGTTGCTCAAGCTCATGGCGCTGGTGTGCGCACAGTAATGATTACAGGCGACCACCCATTAACTGCAGCTCGTATTGCCCAAGACCTCGGCATTATCGAACAAGGTGAGCAATCCCTTGAACGCTATACTTTAACTGGTAATGAGCTCGACCAGATGAGCGAACGCGAATTCAAGCAGGCTGTAGCGCACACTTCGGTGTATGCGCGTGTAGCTCCAGAACACAAGTTGCGCATTGTTCGTGCATTACAAGACCAGGGCAATATCGTTGCCATGACGGGTGACGGCGTTAATGACGCGCCTGCTGTGAAATCAGCTGATATTGGCGTTGCTATGGGTATAACTGGCACGGAAGTTACTAAAGAGTCTGCGGCAATGATTTTAGCTGACGATAATTTCAGCACCATTGTGGCTGCGGTGCGCGAAGGTCGAGCGATTTTTGATAATATTCGCAAATTCCTGCGCTACCTGCTTAGCTCCAATGCTGGAGAAGTGTTCACTGTGTTCTTCGGTGTACTCCTTGCTGGATTCCTAGGTCTTGATGACCCGGCCTCTGCGGGTGTAACCGTGCCTTTGCTCGCAGTGCAATTATTGTGGATTAACTTTTTAACTGATGCTGCTCCTGCTATGGCAATGGGTGTTGACCCATCAACAGAAAATGTGATGAATCGTGGTCCTCGCAAGCTCACCGACCGCGTTATTGATGGACGAATGTGGTCAGATGTTGCTGTTGTTGGTCTGCTGATGGCTGCAGTAACGCTTATTGGTATGGATTTGTATCTGCCGGGCGGCTTAATTACTGATGATTCCGCCGTTGGTATGGCACACGCAGATCAGATCGTTATGGCACGAACTATGGGCTTTACCATTCTAGTGTTTGCTCAGCTCTTTAATGCGTTTGCAGCACGCTCTGGCACGCGCAGTGCTTTCCATGGAATGTTTGCTAATGCATGGCTGTGGGGCGCTGTTGCGCTGTCTATTGTGTTGCAACTGGCAGTAATTTATGTTCCATTCCTCAATACTGCGTTCGGCACGATGCCATTGCATGCGCATCAATGGTTAGAGTGCATTGGTTTGGCGGCGCTGGTGTTGGTTGGTAGCGAAATCTATAAGTGCATTGTTTGCTTGATAGATAAGCAACGGGCATAAGCCAAGCACATACCCAATCGGACAAGTGGAGTTATGGATATGTGTGAGAAATACCTTCACTGTGATGTGTTGATGCGAAATAGGTGTAAACTATAGGATGTGAACGTGCACATGAGCCTAAGCTAGATAAGTTTAGGCTCATGAACGTATACGGGCATAAGCGCTGGAGCGTGAGCACTGAGGTTTGGGCAGCGCTAGAGTGCAGCGCAGTAGATTGAGCGTAGTCAAGTAGTGGAGGCGCTATGGTCAGCATTCGTGATGTTGCAAAGCGTGCAGGTGTTTCTCATCAAACGGTCTCAAATGCCTTAAATGCGCCAGACGTAGTTTCTGAAGCTACGCGCTTGCGCATTATGAAAGCTATTGAAGAACTCGGTTACAAGCCTAATGCTGCAGCACGCCGACTGCGTTCTGGACGATCCGATGTACTCGCTGTCGGTATTGCCACAGGTGCTCACCGTGCTCCTTCACCAATTTTTGATGAGTTTTTGCATTTACTCGCTGCCCGTGCGAGCAAGCAAGGGCGTCAAATTATGCTCTACCCGCGCACTGATGAAGCGTCAGAATTGCAGTATGTGCAAAGTTTGATGGAGCAATCTGATGTTGATGCCATTATTTTGAACGAACTTGAAGTTGAGGACCACCGTCCGCAATGGTTACTGGCACACCAACAACCATTTGTACTCTTCGGTAGGCCATGGCAGCTCAATCCAGAAGTTGCTCAGCGCATTCCATGGGTTGATATTGACGGAAAAACAGCTATCAGCGATATGGTAGTGCGTCTGGCTCAGGAGGGGCGTTCGCATATTGGTTTTATTGGTTGGAATACCGGCACCGGAACAGCGCAAGATCGATATGACGGCTGGGTAGCCGGATTACGCCGCGCAGGTTTGCTCGCGCAAGATGCTGCAGATGCTGATATTGCTTCTTGGGCTGAGCTGACTACAGAATCCATGACTTCTGGCGAAGCAGCGGCAGCCGCACTATATAAACGTCATGCTGATCTTGATGCTATCGTCTGCTGTTCAGATAACCTTGCAGTTGGAGCGCTTTCAAGCATCAACCACATGGTGAAGCACGATATTTTAGCCAATAGCGCTAATTTGCAGAGGTTGACACGACCAGTGCTGGTTACTGGTTTTGATGATTCGCCGCTAGCACAAGCATTCTCATTCCCATCAATTCGCCAGCCGCTTGAATTGGTGGTTGAACACTTAATTGCTATGACTGATCAAGTTATAGGCACGGCAATGCGCGGCTACTACACGCAAAGCCAGCACCTATTACCTGCGGAAGTTATTTGGAGAGAATCGCCATACCTTACTGCAAAGGAGACTGAGCTACCCGAGCAACAATAGGCTGCTCTTCGACGGGCTCGCTGACATTTGCGCGATAGAAGTTCTCATACGAGCGGCTTGGCGTAGGACCGCGCTGCCCCTGATAGTGAGAGCCAACACCATCTGAACCATATGGGTGATCAGATGGCGAACTTAAGGTAAAGAAGCACATTTGACCGATTTTCATACCAGGCCAGAGCTTTACTGGTAAGTTACTAACATTACTGAGCTCAAGCGTGATATGTCCCTCAAAACCAGGGTCAATAAAGCCGGCAGTAGAGTGGGTTAAAATACCAAGTCTACCAAGCGAACTTTTGCCCTCGAGCCGTGCTGCAATTGAGCTATCAAGGCGCACATATTCCCAAGTCGCACCCAAAATAAATTCGCCAGGATGCAAAATACAAGGTTCGCCATCTGGCACTTCAAACATTTCAGTAAGCTCGCCTTGATTTTCAGCAGGATCCACATATGTGTATTTATGGCTGTTAAATACTCGGAAATACTTATCTAATCGCACATCAATGGACGAAGGTTGCACCATTTCAGGAGTCCATGGTGTTAGTGAAATATTGCCATTAGTATACGCGGCAACAATATCGTGGTCACTGAGCAGCATAATCTACCTTACTATCGCATTCACTCATAGGCTCATCTGCATCTCACAGGAGCGCGCACAAGTCTAAGCTTCATAGTTAGCTACTGTGTTGTGTTGCGGCTGTAGATGGTGGTTGTGTACCATGGCATAGGTATCATAGCGATGCCTACTTGGTACTACATGAGCCGTTCTAAAAGCCAAGTTTAATATATGGCTTGACGTGTGACCAAAAAACGATAATGCTACAAACAATAACGTTATAAACAATGCCGGTATAAACTGTTGCTGTACGGTTGCGATCCGTGCTGTGATATGCGTAGCGGCAATGTAATTTAGTTTTCAGCAAAAGTAGCATTATATGCTTTAGCGGTGTGCTTGTATGGGTGAGAGCTCATGGAGCAGTTCAACGATATCAGTCCGAATGTTCGGGCGTGTAAAAACCCAGAAAAGAGAGAATATGGCAAATCAAATACTGAATAATGTGAATAAGGCAGCTAAGGGTGTTGGCGCTGTAGCCGGTAAGGCAGCAGCAGTGACTGATAAAGGTCCTTTGGCTGGATTCAAGAAGTTTATTTCTCGCGGCTCCATGGTTGATATGGCTGTTGGTGTGGTTATGGGTTCTGCTGTAACCGCAGTGGTAACATCAATTGTGGAAAGCTTCATCAATCCATTGATTGCTATGCTGGTTGGTAAGCCGGATCTGTCTCATGTGCTGACCATTACCTTCAACGGCGCTACTATTTCCTTCGGATCTATTTTGAATGCGTTGATTAACTTTTTGCTTGTTGGCGCTGCTGTGTACTTCTGCATTGTTTTGCCAATTAACAAGCTGCGCGATATGACTGCAAAGCAGGAAGAAGAGGAAGCTGCTGAGGCTGAACCAAGCGTAGAAGAGCAGACATTGGCAACACTGCAGGAGATCCGCGACGAATTGAAGCGCAATAACGGCAGCGTATCTTCGCTGAATCTGTAACTCCTTTGATTGTGCTTCTTTATTGAGTTTCTTTGAGTGTGGCTGTAGTGCTGAAATCTGTGTGTGATCCATACAGTGCGCTACTGGCCACTCTTGGGATTGCAAGTATGTAAGGCGTGGCTTTCGGGTCACGCCCTTATCTGTTCTGGCGATTCTTAACTGCGAGTGCGGTTCGTATGCTCTGTGTACTGGTTTGAATAGTTGTTATTCCTAACTAGCGGCTTTCTGTATTTCGTTCTTAGATTCTGTACGGTTTGGAATATCTGATGTTTCAAAGTAGCGAGTTTTGATATGAGAGTGTACGGTTTGGAATAGTTGCTGTTGCAAACAAGCGGTTTTATATGTTGGTATCGCTTTATTCTGTACGGTTTGGAATATCTGATATTACGGAGTAGCTGTTTTAGTGGGGAGATCTATACATTTTGAAACATCTGATATTCCGCACTAGCTGGTTTTAATGCGGTGTGCTGGTATGAGTAGGTTTGGTGTCCCTGCTGGTGTCGCTATTGATGTCCCCACTGGTATCGCTATTGGTGTCACTACCGCGAGGATGCGTGCGAGAAACAGATGGTTGCGTTGTACGGTGTATGGGTTTGCGCGTTTTCTTACGCCTGTGCACAAGCGGCTTTGATTTAGTAAATTGTCGTGCTACACGAGGTTTATGCACTAATGTGCTAATGCGATCCGTATGTTGATGCGCAATAGCAAGCCGTTCAAGCACAATAGTTACCCAAGTCGCAATGAGTAGCGGCTGACTTACGGCATTCAAATTCGTCGGGGAAAGAATAACTTCAAATGCACTCTGCCAGCTTGTTAATTCAGGAAGTAATGTAGTAACGGAATGTAGTGCATCGAAAAAGAGCTGATAAATAACAATATAAATTGTTGCCCATTGAATAAAGTATTCGCTGATTTCATACTCAGTTTCTGTCATGCGTAGTATTTGGAATTTTTGTAGCAATCCGCGGCGAATCCACGCATGAACCAGCGCCACAATAAAGATAATAATAAGCAATGCCAGTAGCCATTGCACAGTAGGAAACTTGCCTACAGAAAGACTTGCAGTAGTCTGACCATTATCGCTGAGCAATGTATCTAATATGGTATCTGCAGAACGTTCTAGGTTTGGGTTGACCGCAAAAACAAGGGAACCAACTGCTGCCACTATAAATAACAGTATGGCAACTACAAATGCCAGAATAATAATATTGCCAACCATAATGGCAAGGAAAAACCCAAACACACGTAAAAATGACCATGCTGTAGTGCCCTTGCCGAGTGCAAATCGACCCATGGCGTAGAGCACTACAAGCAATATCAGCAATAAACATAATACTGGCATAGCATTAGTGTACTAGGTTGTAGTGTATTGCGATTCAGCCTGTGAGGCATATGAGCATGCTCAAGATGCAGCTTGTGAAATGCATCAAGATGTTGGTAGAGCTTGCCTCACGATGCAGTATGTGAAGCTTGCTCAACTTTGTTCACAATGGTGCTTAACCATGTTAGTAAGTCGCTTTGATTCTCAGGTAATTGCTCAGAAACCTCAATGATTGGAATATTGGCTTGCTGTGCAGCTTGTTGCAAACGTTGGGCATAATTATTGAGTTCTTGAGGGTTGACGATAAGCATGGTCGCTTGCTTGGAATTAAGTAGATCAAGCGCGTGCTGCAGATCGCTTGGAGACGGCTCAGCATCATTATTCATGGCATTGGTGTACGACTCGGGGGTGATATTGGTGATACCGAGGTCGGTAAGAATGTCATCAATAATGGATTCTGTTGAAATAAAACTCAACTTCTTGTTTGCATTTTGTGCTTTCAGTTGTGCTACATGCTTGGTGAGTACGTCATATTGGCTATCCCATTGTTGGAATCGCTTGGTTATTGTGGCGCTAGTACTAGTGGAATGCTGTGCTGCGGCAACTTGTGCATAGGTGTGTTCGATAGCATGAGCTGCTTGGTCTACGGCTTCTAGATCGAACCATAGATGTGGGTTAATGCTGTTGCCGTTGCTATCGGTATGCGCGTGAGTATGAGTATGCGCGTGAGTATGGGTATGCGCGTGAGTGTGCTCGCTGGTATGCTCATCGTGTTGAGTGTCGCTACTAGTGCTCTCACTATCAGAATCGTTGGTATTGCCTGTAGCGCTGTCGTTTTGGTCAATACCTACAAGTGAGCCTACCGTAATAATATGCTGTCGCGTGCTATCAAGTTGTGCTTTTGTTGCCCAGGGGTCGTATCCTGCGCCGTTCAAGATAACAATATCTGCTTGCTGAAGTTTGGCAAGATCAGCTGGCGTTGGCTCGTAATCGTGGGGCTCGACCGAAGTTGAAGCAATAATAGATGTTACTGTTGCGCATTTGCCGCCAATGCTTTGTGCTAAAGATCCCCACTGATTCACGGAAGCTACTACCTGCAATTGAGTATCGCATTGATCATTGCTGGTATCGAGTAAAGGATTGGTGTTCTGCTGATTGCCATTTGCGCCGGTATTACTGGAATTATTGGATAGTGTGGTTTCGTTTGGTGATAGTGCTGACTTAATTCTGTTGGTGTATACAGACCAACCAACTACTGCCGCAATCAGGGCAAGCACAACGCAAAGCGTGATAATAGTAATGCGTGTAGTGCGCCGCGATTGTGGGCGATACTGCGGAGTGCGTGGTTGTGCGTGATCCTGCTGCGTTGAAGGTGTATTCGTTGTACTGACTGGGTGATTGGTATCAGTGCTTGCGTTGGTGTGCTCAGGGTGAGCGTTTGTGGAGTCTGGATTACGTTCCATGGCTGTACTTTCTACATAATAAACGTATGGTATCAGTTTGCAGTTGTGTGCATTATGCAAACTGCTATCTGCAGTATACTTATTGAGAATCATTCTCACAAAATAAGCGTGTTGAAAGTGGATATGTGTATACATAGCGTGTGTATGTTTGCAGCAACGAGCGAAGTCAGGTAGAGCATGTTTGCTATGTCAAATAATGCTATGTCAGATAATGGTATGTCAGATAATGAGGCGTAATGCTGGTATGAGACGAGTCAAGAACATACTAGACTCGTAAATGTTCATATGAAGTTAAAGTTCATATGCAGTTAAAGCAACCAATGGAGGAGATATGGCACGCATTCTAGTAACAGGCGCATCGTCGGGTATTGGAGAAGCAACAGTACGCAAATTGCGCCAAGAAGGGCATGACGTCATTGCTACAGCACGACGCCAAGCGCGACTAGAAAAACTAGCTCAGCAAACAGGCTGCCAAGTAATAGCAGCTGACCTTACCAAAGATGAAGAACTTTCAAAACTAGTACGCGGTGTGCTCAACGGAGGTCCGCTCGATGCACTGGTAAATAATGCGGGCGGCGCTCGCGGTAGTGATGCAGTAGCAGACGGGAAGCCAGAAGATTGGCGCACAATGTATGAAATTAATGTCATGTCCACCCTGCGCCTGACACAAGCGCTGCTGCCAGGTTTGCGCGAACATGGTGGTGATGTAGTATTTGTGACATCAACTGCTGCTCACGAGACCTATATGGGAGGCGCAGGATACACTGCTGCAAAGCATGCTGAGGCAATGATTCCCGAAACGATGCGCTTAGAGCTGGTTGGAGAACCGGTGCGTATTATTGAAGTGTGCCCTGGCATGGTAAAAACTGAGGAATTTTCACTAAACCGCCTTGGTAGTACCGATAAAGCTATGGATGTGTATGCTGGCGTGGACGAGCCGCTTTTGGCAGAAGATATTGCAGATGTTATTGCTTGGACGCTGTCAAGACCAAAGCATGTCAATATTGATCGTGTTGTAGTGCGCCCTGTTGTGCAGGCAAATTCTTGGACAGTAGCACGAACAGATACTCATGGTCGTCAGTTGCCGACATCGGAGCTTGCATAAAACATGAACGCCAAACATGAACGCCTGTCCTGCTCTCGTTTAGGGCGCAGGGTAGGCTAAATGCGGCAGGGGTTTGCCACAAGTTTGCCGAGAGCGCATACGCTAAGGAGCTGCAATGCCTGGAATTATTCTTATTGGCGCACAGTGGGGCGATGAAGGAAAAGGTAAGGCTACAGACCTTATCGGGACACACGTTGACTATGTTGCTCGCTTTAATGGCGGCAACAATGCCGGTCACACTGTTGTGGTTGGCGATGAATCATATGCATTGCATTTACTACCTTCCGGCATTATCAATCCTAATGTGATTCCAGTAATTGGCAATGGTGTAGTTGTTGATCCAGAAGTGCTTTTTGAAGAGATTGAAGGACTTGAGTCACGCGGCGTGGACTGCTCGCGATTGCTGGTGAGCGAATCTGCACATGTGATTGCACCATATCACCGCACTATCGATAAGGTGACAGAACGCTTCTTAGGCAAGCGTAAAATTGGTACCACCGGTCGCGGTATCGGACCTGCATATGCTGATAAAATCAACCGTGTTGGTATTCGCGTGCATGATTTGTTTAATGCTGAACATTTGCATGACAAAGTAGAAGCAAGTTTGCATCAGAAGAACCAAATGTTGGTGAAGTTGTATAATCGTCGCGCCATCGATGTGGATCGTACTACAGACGAACTGCTTGCTCTTGGTGAGCGTTTGCGCCCATATGTAACTAATACTTCCTTGGTGCTTAATAAGGCGCTTGATGAAGGTAAAACCGTGTTGTTTGAAGGCGGTCAGGCAACCATGCTTGACGTTGATCATGGCACATACCCATTCGTAACTAGCTCTAATCCAACAGCTGGTGGCGCTTGCACTGGTACTGGCGTGGGTCCTACGCGCATTGATCGCGTAATCGCGGTTGCCAAGGCATATACCACTCGTGTTGGTGAAGGCCCGTTCCCTACAGAGCTTTTTGATGAGCAAGGCGATTGGTTACGTAACCAAGGTCATGAGTTTGGCGTGACCACAGGTCGTCCTCGCCGCTGTGGTTGGTTTGATGCAGTAGTTACCCGCTATGCATCGCAAGTTAATGGACTTACCGATTTGGTGCTGACTAAGCTTGATGTGCTTACTGGTTTGCCAACGATTCCAGTGTGTGTGGCATACGATGTGGAACAAGCTGATGGTACGCATGTGCGCTATGACGATATGCCAGCAGATCAGGCAGCTTTTGCTAAGGCAACTCCTATTTATGAGGAGTTACCGGGCTGGAGTGAGGATATTTCGCAAATTCACCGTTTCGAGGATTTGCCAGCAACATGCCAAGCGTATGTCAAGCGTTTGGAAGAGATTTCCAATTGCCGTATTTCTGCCATTGGCACAGGTCCTCAGCGCGATCACATTATCGAAGTGCATTCGCTGATTGATTAAGTAACATGCTTGATTAAGTAATATGCTTGACTGAGCATCGGATTACATGAGTACACACATCAGCACGCACTCACAAGCATGTGCTCGTAAGCATACTGTTAAGCGCAACGATTGCAATACTGCAAGGTTGCGCTTATGTAGTAAGAATGAGGAAAACTATGAGCAAGCAGAGCCACGAGCCTCAAGAAAGTCCATTGCCTAAACCAACATTACTGGACCCCATGCTGTATGTAGTGGTGTTTTTGGGCGGTGCTTTAGGTACAGGAATTCGATTTGGACTAAGTGCTTACAACGCTGATATCTATCGTTCGGCTGACCCGCTGCTATCGGGATTACGCAATGGCACGTTAGAAGCGAATTTGTTTGCCTGCTTACTGTATGCGGCGTTGACGGCATATCTTGCTGGTGCTCCTTGGATTGCAAACCGTAGTAAAACCTTAGCAAGTCGCGGTTTAGGTATGGGTATGTGCGGCGGCTTATCTACAATGTCTACTTTGGCATTGGAGTGGTTTACGACAAGTGCTACGGATCATAATATGCCTGCTGCAGCGGTGTATGCAGGAGTAACGCTTATTGCTGGTCTTATTATGGCTGCTATTGGTGTATGGTTCGGCTCAAGTTTGGCGCAATGGCAGGGACTGCGGCGAGAAACTATTTCAAGCAATACTGCCCGTGAAGAAGGTGATCAGCGATGAGTTCGTCCATAACTACACCGACGTTAATCAGTGTTCTTGTTATTTGCGCCTCTGGAGGACTAGGAGCTGTGGCACGCTTCTTCCTCGACACCTGCATTAAAGAAGCAAAAGCACTTACTTTCCCGCTCTCAACTTTAATCATCAATGCCTTAGCGTCATTACTTGCTGGTGTCATTGCTGCTCTGTACCTACATTCAGGAGTGTTCGCAAACTCTCCGTTGATGTACACAGCGTTGGCAACCGGTTTTCTAGGCGGATTTTCAACATTCTCCACTATGATCAATGAGTCAGTCACGCTTTTTCGTAGTAAACATTATCTTGCCAGTATTGTCAATATCGTTCTTGAAGTTATCGTACCTTGGAGCTGCGTAACACTAGGATGGTTGATGTTCGCATGAGCACAAACTTGCAAGGACAAACTGCAACATTTAGCACATTCAACAAAATGATGACGACGTTTAGTCGCCTCAAATGGAAGATGGCTGCTGCCGGCGTGCTGTGCGGCATCGTTGCGGGTGTACTTGTAGTGCTCTATCGCCTCGGCATTCAGTATGGTTTGGTATTTGCGCATTGGATGTATGGGCAGATGCATCGACATTGGTGGCTACTTATTCCTTGGGCTGTAACAGTAGTGGCTGTGGGTTTACTTAATGCTTGGATGGTCAAGCGCGAACCGATGGCATCCGGTAGTGGTATTCCGCAGACATCAGGTGTGGTAATCAATGGGCTTTCGATGAAATGGCAGACGATTTTGCCTGTGCGATTCGTTGGAGGATTGTTGGGTGGTCTTTTTGGGCTTTCGCTTGGTAGGGAAGGTCCGTCTATTCAGATTGGCGCTTGTGGAGCACAGTTTGTATCACATAGATTGGCAACTAAACACCGCAATGATCTGCAAGAACATGTGATGGTGACTGCTGGCGCTGCTGCTGGTCTTTCTGCAGCGTTTAGCGCACCGCTTTCGGGCATGATGTTCGCTCTTGAGGGAGTACATCGTAGTTTTTCTCCAGTAATTTTGATTGGTGCTACTGCGGCATCACTAACTGCTGATTTCGTTTCCAAAACAGCGCTTGGACTTACTCCAGTACTTGATTTTATTCATATGCCGCAGCTGAATTTGACACACTATTGGTGGATGATTCCACTCGGTATTGTGGCAGGGCTGCTAGGATCGCTGACAAATCGAGCATTGCTAGGTTTTCAAACATTGTATGGCTATGTGCCTGCCAGATGGCGTTGTGTGATTGCGCTTGTCTTAGCATTACCTATTGGATTATGGCTGCCTGAAGTGCTTGGTGGTGGCAGCAAGTTAATTGAGCTTTCCGAGCTGGCGCAAACTAGCGCCATGATGTTACTGGTGTTGCTTATTGCCAAATTATTGTTTACATGCACAAGTTTTGGTAGTGGTATGCCGGGTGGTATTTTTATGCCTATTCTTGCTGTCGGTGCATTAGGAGGCGGATTGTGTGGTGTGCTGGCGCGCGATTTAGGTGGTATTTCTAGTCAAACGGTGCCGCTATTTGCTGTATGCGTTATGGCCGGAACGCTTGCAAGTGCAGTAAAAACGCCAATTACTTCTATTCTGCTGACTGTTGAAATGACAGGCACCTTGGTGCATATGCTACCTGTTGCTGCTACAGCATTTATTGGTTTGCTGGTTTCTGATTTGCTGAAAACTAAGCCAATTTATGGTGCGTTGTTGGAGCGGTACTTGAAGCAGCAGGGGCTTGAAGAGCATGCGCATTCCGCTGTTGGTAGTGGAGTTATGGATTTTCCTGTAGAAATGGGTTCTGCAGCCGATGGTCATAAAGTGCGCGATATTGCTTGGCCTTCTGGATGCTTGATTGTGCGTTTGCGCCGAGGTGATCATGAGATGGTGCCTCGTGGCGATACTGAGTTGCGTGCTGGTGACTACTTAGTAGTGCTTTTTAGTGGTGAGGATGAGCAGTCAGTGCGTGCGGCAATGTTGCAGCTTTGCCAAGGTCCCCAGTAGAGTTTGTGTATCACTGTTGGGTCAATTTGTCAAGCTTGCCAACAGGTAGAAATTAGTTTTTTCATGATTGTAAAATCTAATACAATACTTGTATTCGTAGAAAAATAACAGGGAGCAATAATGGCAAGCACAGCTGTAACACTATATCTTGATGAGCGTACTGTCACTTCTGCAAAGCAGTTTGCTCAGTATTCTGGTAAATCGTTGTCTGAAATTGTTGACTCGTATTTGCGTTCCATAGATGCTGATAGTCGGCAAATACAGAAACTTTCACCCACAGTTCGTAAGTTGATAGGTATTGGCAGAGGTAGTGCAGATAGTGCATTAGAATACAAGGAATATCTGAGGTCTCGGCAATGAAACTGATTGTTGATACCAATATTTTTCTTGACGTGATTTTGCAACGTGAGTATTTATGGTATGCATCCGCAAGAATATTAGACAGTGCTTGTACTGCTCAGCACCATGTATTGATGCCAGCACACTCTGCAGGGACAATTATCTATATTGTCCAGAAAAATAAGGATAGGGACACCGCTATAAGCGCATTACGATATTGCTTGAGTGTTGCCCATGTTGCATATATAGATGAATCTACTGTTCTTTCTGGACTCGAGCTTGATTTACATGATATTGAAGATTCGTTTGTTGCCGCAATCGCTTCACGGGAACATGCAGATTTTATTATTACAAGGAATACCAAGGATTTTAGATTCTCTCCAATTCCAGCGTTATCTCCAGAAGGATTTTTTGCATTAGTTGAATGATAAATGGCAAACGTTTACCCTTGATTTGGTGTAGAATTTGATGCTTCTATACCCTTGATTTCGTGTATTGCATGACCAAAAGGTAACCAAATTGCCGCTATATATGTGTGGTTTGCTGTAAATTACATACCAATTACAGCAAAGTGCATGTGTATATCGGCGGAGGATGTAGCGTGATCGAGAGTAATGCCGGGGCAGGCTACCAGAACAATGTGAAAACGTGGATTATTCTGGGGATTGTTGGCATAATATGCGGTGTCTTTTCAGGACTTTTTGGTATTGGCGGCGGCACAATAATCGTTCCTGCTCTGGTAGCACTCGGATTTTCACAGCGTCATGCTGTAGCAACTTCGCTGGCAGCCATCGTACCAACCTCTATTGGCGGCGTTGCCTCATATGCTGCAGGTGGTGATGTGGACTGGATTGCCGCAGCTTTACTGGCAAGCAGTATGATTATTGGCTCGCAACTAGGCAGTTGGCTGCTTTCCAAACTTTCTGAATTATTCTTGCGCTGGATGTATGCAGCATTTTTGGTATTTGTTGTGATTACGCAGATAATATTTACACCTTCGCGTGATCAGAGCATTCATCTATCAGCGCTCAGTGTGGTGGGAATACTTGCTCTTGGCATCGTTATTGGTATGCTTTCTGGGTTACTTGGCATTGGTGGCGGTGCCATTGCAGTACCTTCGTTGTCGTTATTCTTCGGCGCAAGTGATCTTATTGCGCGTGGTACGTCCTTGCTTGCTATGTTTCCGAGCGCGATTGCAGGAACTATTGCCAATTGGAAACGCTCTCTTGTGCATCTTGCTCAGGCGCTTACTATTGGTATCGTGGCGGCAGTTTGTACACCGCTAGGCAATATGCTTGCCAATGCAGTATCACCGAGAATGGGTGCTAATTTATTTGCACTGTATCTTGCTGTGTTACTTATTCGCTGTGTGTATACTGCACTGCAAATCACTCCATGCGCGAAACAATTCATGAGAAAAAAGTCGATAAAAGCGCATGATAAATAGGTAAGTCTGATTTGCAAAATTAAGTAAGGAAGAGGCTATTTGCTATGGGAATAGCGCTCCTTGCCCCACCATAGTGGCATAAGCTCTTTGAGTGTAATTGTTGTACGGCTTTCATAATCAACAAGAAACTCAGTGTCCTCATTACGCTCATCAAGTTCGAGTAAAAATTCCCGACAACCGCCGCAAGGCATACCGCTACCCTGACCGTAAGGAGCTTTATCGCGAAATGCAATAATGCGTTTTATTTGCGTCTGTCCGCTATTAACATACATATTTAGCGCTGCAACACGTTCTGCGCAGAGGTCCATTGTACTGCAACAGGCTTCAATACAAAACCCAGTAAAAATATCACCTTGTGCAGTTTCTAAAGCACATACCACGTGATGTGCGTAAATAAATGGCGTTACCTCTTGTGGATGGTAATGTTGTTGCGCTTGCGTATAGAGTTGCTGCCAGATATCAGCGCTTGTGTCTGATTGGTTGGTATTGTGTGGCTTTTGCTGATTGTTCGTTTGAGGTTGAGGCAGTGCTGGCATGTGAGCTCCATTGGTTGTAGTGGTGTAATGTATGACTGCTAATTGCTGACATAAGGTGAACGGTAGGTGGTCATTAGTGCGCGCTTATTGCAGCAAGTTTGCAGTGCACTAAGCTTGCAGTGTACTGAATTTGTAGCGTAGCAAATTTACAGCTTTCTCGTCAAATTACTTTCGCTATGCAAGCAACACACGCGAGCGCGACAAGTAAGCCGATGTTCTTTACGATATGAGCTATTAGTGCGTATATCGTATAGGCATTTGGATAGTTGAATACGTAGTTGTGCTTGCAGGAAGATTGTTTTGCACGTGCAGCTTCAGTAAATTATCTAATGCGTAGTAGATAGCGCACGAATCAGGAACAATGATTGATATGCGCAGTATGCAACGGAGCAATGTGGAGGAAGTATGGCAGTAGTTGAACAATATTCAGGTACAACAGCTGATAATAGACCAGTTACCGCTATTTATGCAGAACAACCTGAGGCGCAGCTAGGTTTTGCAATCGCGATTGTTGATCACCAGCTCCCACGCATTGTGCATTGGGGAAGACCTGTAGGCGAGCACGGTAACCGCCAGTGGTTGCTGAACCTAGTAGACGCGCAGCAACCTCAGCGTGTTTCTGGAGCTCTTGACTACACGCCTTGGCCGAGTGTGCTGCCTACGCAGTCTGAAAGCTGGACTGGTGCCGATCGTTTCGTAGTGCGCCGCGATGGTGTGGCGCTGTTTTGCAAGTTTGTAGTTACAGACCAGACAGCTGAAGTTATTGCGCGAGAGCACGGTAATGGCGAATATGCAGTTATTACCGTACAAGCAGTAGATAGCGACCAGCAGATTGCGCTTACATGGATATGCGAAGTACTTGAAGGAGGAGCTGTTCGTCAAAGTGCACAAGTGCATAATTTGGCGGATACTGCTCTTGATGTAGAAACTGTTGAACTAGGCTTTGCTGTACCACAGTACGCCACAGAAATTCTTACTACTACAGGACATCATTTACATGAGCGTTCCCCACAGCGTCAGCCTCTTACCGTTGGTAGATTTGAGAAAGTAGCCATGATGGGGCGTCCTGATTTTGATGCCACATTATTACTCACTCTCGGTCAGCCTGGTTTTGGTTTTGATCATGGTGAAGCCTATGCAGTCAGTCTCGGCTGGAGTGGTAATAGTAAACTTTCGGCAGAGCGCTCGCCTTATACTAATGGTGTTATTGGCGGCAGTGAAGTGCTGTTTGGCGGTGAAGTTTCCTTGCAACACGACGAATCCTATACTTCACCATGGTTGTATGGATCGTATGGCGATGGTCTGAATGAAATTGCTGCACGCTTCCATAGTGTTATTCGTTCGTGGCATGCCAATATTGCTGCAAAACCACGTCCTGTGATTTTGAATACATGGGAGGCGGTGTATTTTGATCACTCCTTCGAGACTTTGCGTGATTTAGCGGATAAAGCCGCGCAAGTTGGTGTCGAGCGTTTCGTTGTTGATGATGGCTGGTTTATGCATCGCCGTGATGATACTGCCGGACTTGGCGACTGGCAGGTTGATGAAGCAGTCTGGCCTGGAGGAGCTGATGGCGGAGAACGCAGTTTGAAAGCTCTTGCTGACTATGTGCATGGGCTCGGTATGGAATTTGGATTGTGGTTTGAGCCAGAAATGGTTAACCCCGATTCCGATACTGCTCGCGCACACCCAGACTGGATTTTGAAGCCGACCGCTAACCGACTGCCAATGCAAGGTCGTATGCAGCAAGTTCTTGATTTAACGAATCCTGAAGCATTTGCATACGTATATGCCTGCATGGATGAATTAATCGGTAAACTTGGCATTGATTACATTAAATGGGATCATAATAAGCTGGTTACCGAAGCAGTTTCTATGCATTCTGGTAAGCCTGCGGTTCATGCGCAAACGCTTGCCGTATATAAGATTTTCCACGATTTGAAAGCGGCTCATCAAGGGCTTGAAATTGAATCGTGCTCTTCTGGCGGTGGCCGCGTAGATCTTGGCATATTGCAGTATGCAGATCGTATTTGGGCTTCTGACTGCGTAGATCCGGTAGAGCGTGCCGATATTCAGCGCTACACATCTTTGCTTGTTCCTCCGGAAATGATCGGTGAACATGTGGGTGATTCTCCAGCGCATTCCACAAAGCGTGCAACTAGCCAAGAATTGCGTATGGCAATGGCTTTCTTTGGTCACCTTGGTGTGGAATGGAATTTGCTCAAGCAGCCACAAGAGTCTCTTGATACGCTTGCTCCTTGGATTAGTGCATTTAAGCAGTATCGCAAGGTTTTTGCAACAGGTACTACAGTGCATGGCGATGAGCAGGATGCCGCAGTGCGTCTTGATGGTGTAGTAGCTCGTGACCAATCGGTAGCACTGTATAGGTTTACGCAATTAACTACTTCGCAAACATATCCAGCTTCTCCTGTGCGCCTGCCAGGGCTTGATCCGCAAGCACAGTATCGTATCAAGCCGCTATCCACATGCCTTGATGTTGCTGACATTACTAATGCACAAAGTGTGTTGGGTTGGTGGACTAGCCAAGGTACTGAACTGTCAGCACAGGTGCTTGAATCGTATGGCGTGCGCATGCCAAGTCTGCACCCCGCTCAGGCAGTAGTGGTAGTGGCTGAGCGTGTATAACACACCATAACCATATAAAACGGTATAAAACCATATAAAACTGCGTAGTTGAAAAATAAGTAGTAAGTAGGAAGGACACTTATATGACTACAGAACAACGTAGTTCAATCCCAGACCGCATCCGAACTAATGGTGCCACACCTAACCCTTGGTGGTCTAACGCGGTAGTTTATCAGATTTACCCACGCAGCTTCCAAGACTCCAATGGTGATGGTTTTGGTGATTTGCAGGGTATTACTTCACGACTGGAATACCTCGCTGATTTAGGTGTTGATGTTATTTGGCTCAGCCCTGTCTATAAGTCTCCACAAGACGATAATGGCTATGATATTAGCGATTACCGCGATATTGATCCTATGTTCGGCACAATGGATGATATGGACGAGCTGCTTGCCCGTGCTCACGAACTTGGTATTAAAGTAGTGATGGATTTGGTAGTAAACCACACTTCTGACGAACACGCATGGTTTGCTGGATCAAAAGCCCGCGATGGCAAGCATGATGACTTCTACTGGTGGCGTCCAGCACGGCAGGGTTTTGAGCCGGGCACTCCAGGGGCTGAACCAAATCATTGGGGTTCAGTATTTGGTGGCTCTGCATGGCAGTACGATCCAGAGCGCAAAGAGTACTTCTTGCACATTTTCTCCAAGAAGCAACCAGATTTGAACTGGGAAAACCCTGCAGTACGCCGCGAAGTGTACGACATGATGAACTGGTGGCTTGACCGCGGTATTGACGGCTTTAGAATGGACGTGATTACGCTGATTTCTAAGCTCGTTGATGCTCAAGGCAAACTTCCTGGAGAAGAAGGCTCTGAACTTGATGAAGGTCCAATTGGCGCTGACGGATTCAGCGATGTATTTGGCCCTAGCGCTGATGGTCCTCGTCTCGATGAGTTCCTCAAGGAAATGCACCGCGAAGTATTTGACGGTCGCGAAGGCACTATCACTGTTGGTGAGGCTGCTGGTATTACTCCAGAGCGCGGTGCAGAAGTCACCGATGTGGCAAACCGTGAACTTGATATGCTCTTCGTATTCTCTCATGTCGAAGGACCAGGCGGTCCAACTGGCAAGTGGAGTAGCGAACGCTGGACAATCGCCGATCTGAAAAAAGCCATGAGCCATCAGCAGGAAGTCGTGGCGCAGAAGGGCTGGGCAAGTCTATTCTTCAACAATCATGATCAGCCGCGCTCAGTATCGCGCTGGGGTGATGATTCCAATGAGACTATGCGTCAGCTGAGTGCTAAAGCGTTGGCGCTAGTGATGCATATGCATCGTGGTACTCCATACGTGTACGAAGGTGAAGAGCTGGGCATGACCAATGCAGGCTTTGATTCGCTTGACCAGTACCGCGATTTGGAATCTGTTAACATGTATCACCAGCTTATTGACGCGGGATTGATGCCCCATGATTCCATGATGGCGGCGCTTAAAGCCGTCAGCCGCGATAATTCACGCACGCCAATGCAGTGGGATGACACTAAGTATGCTGGATTTACTGCACCATATGCGCCAACAGAGCCTTGGATCGCAGTTAATCCTAATAAGGACAGCATCAATGCTAAGCAGCAAGTGCGTGATCCAAATTCTGTATTTGCCTTCTACCGCAAGCTTATTGAGTTGCGCCATACTCATGCGGTTGTCGCTGCTGGGGACTGGCAGATTTTGGATGCTGATGACCCGAATGTGTATGCATTTGTGCGCTCGCTTACTGATGAAACTGTTGGCGGTGGCGTTGATGGTGCAGAAACTAAGAAGCTGATCGTGGTGGCTAACTTGTCTGGCGAAAAGGTTGCATTGCCAGCTGAAAGCAAGCAGGCGTTGGGCTTGGATATGGCTGGCGCAATTATCGGTGGCATTAGCGCAGATCGTATGTTGATTGATACTTACGAACCAGAGCATACTGCGGCCAATGTGCTGTTCGGCACGTTGGATCCTTGGGAAGCTTTTGTGTATGAAGCGTAGTGTCGTTTGACCATATCGAACCGGTTTAATATACTAGTGATAAACCGGTTCGATATCTACCTGCTTATCAGTCAAGGGGGTCTGATGAAAAACACAGTTCAAATGATTACCTACGCCGATCGCCTTGGCGACGGCACCCTACAGTCACTTACCGAAATCCTGCGCACTCGCTTTGATGGCGTGTATACAGGTGTGCATATTCTGCCATTCTTCACGCCTTTTGATGGTGCCGATGCAGGCTTCGATCCAATCGACCACACTACCGTCGATCCGCGGTTGGGCGATTGGAATGATGTAGCAGAGCTTAGCCAGAGCCACACCATTATGGTGGACGCTATTGTCAATCACATGAGCTGGCAGTCCAAGCAATTCCAAGATGTGCTTGCTAAGGGTGAAGAGTCTGAATATTACCCAATGTTCCTTACTATGAGCTCAGTATTCCCAGAGGGAGCCACAGAAGAAGAACTCGCTGGCATCTACCGTCCGCGCCCGGGTCTGCCATTTACCCACTACACGCTTGGTGGCAAAACACGCCTTGTGTGGACTACATTCACCCCACAGCAGGTGGATGTGGATACAGATTCCGATAAGGGCTGGGAATATCTCATGTCCATCTTTGACCAAATGGCAAAGAGCCACGTGAGCTATATTCGCCTTGATGCAGTAGGATACGGTGCAAAAGACAGTGAATCAAGCTGCTTCATGACACCAAAAACATTCCAGCTTATTGAACGTTTGCGCGAAGAAGGAGCCAAGCGGGGCTTGGAAATTCTTATTGAAGTGCATTCGTACTATAAGAAGCAAGTTGATATTGCATCTAAAGTAGACCGTGTTTACGATTTTGCATTGCCTCCATTGCTGCTGCATAGCATTTTTGCAGGTGATGTTAATGCGCTTGAACACTGGGTGCGTGTGCGTCCAACAAACGCAGTTACTGTACTTGATACGCACGATGGCATTGGTGTTATTGACATTGGCTCCGACCAGCTCGACCGCAGCATGAAGGGACTTATCTCTGATGAGGATGTCGATGCGCTCGTCAACACCATTCACGCCAATACACACGGTGAATCTCAAGCTGCAACAGGTGCTGCCGCCAGCAATTTGGATTTGTATCAGGTTAATTCCACGTATTATTCAGCACTTGGCTGCAATGACCAGCATTATTTAGCAACTCGCGCTGTGCAATTCTTCTTGCCAGGTGTGCCACAAGTCTACTATGTAGGCGCTTTGGCAGGTGCTAATGATATGGAATTATTGCACCGCACTAACGTGGGGCGTGATATTAACCGTCATTATTATTCCACTGCTGAAGTAGATGAGCAATTGCAGCGCCCGGTAGTACAGGCACTGAATGCGCTCTGCCGCTTGCGCAATAGTCTCGATGCGTTTGACGGTGAGTTTACGCACGAACTTGACGGCGACGCGCTTGTATTGCGCTGGAAGGGCGAACACACTTCGGCGCAGCTTACGTTCTATCCAGGACGTGGAGTAGGAGTGGATAACACAGCGTCAGTGGCTAGCTTGACATGGAGTGATGCTCAAGGTGAGCACACTACTGACGATTTGCTGCAAAACCCGCCTGTTGTAGCGTGACAATACTTCGCTTGTCCTGTATAGTTGATAGTAGCCCATACCGTTAAGCTGTAGGGGAACATACAGTAGTGAAAAGGGAAAGCTACTGGCTGATTTGTTTAGCGTCAGTTGCATTTGACGAAACTACTTTTAGTTACGTTGCATTTGGCTAGGCTACGCAGACGGCGTATGAGAGCATAAGACGTTATGGGAGGAGCGAAGTTAGGGGATCGCAAAGGCATCCGGTGAGAGAGAAGCCGGGTGCCTTTTCGTTTGCATATATGTCGAGATTTCCGTATATGCCTCTTTATTATGTATTAAGCTGATTGTTTAAGATTGATACTGCTGGGGACGGTAATTGTGGTTGGCATCCAATTATCTTCATCGGTTAATCGGTTAATAAGTAGTCGCACAGCCGTTTGCGCAACTTTTTCAATATGCGTATTCACGCTAGTTAACTCAGGGTAGCAGTATTCGCCCAACTGAGTACCGCCAAACCCAAGCACCGCAACATCCTGAGGAATGCGTAATTGTGCACGATGTAAGGCTTGCAAAGCACCGAGTGCAGTGTCATCGTTCAAGCACGCAAGCGCATCATATTGCATAATGGCGTTACCAAGCTCAGATACTGCATGTGCCACAGCATCGCGTGTTTGCTCGACAGTAATCACACTGCTAGCATCTGTTGGAATACCAAGCTCCTCCAAAGTATGTAAGGCGCTGAGTTTACGTTCATGCAGTAGTGCAGAAAAGCGCATGCTCTGAGCCTGTTCTTGTTCGTTCACTTGCCGGTGCTGTTCTGTGCTCTGTGTTTGCGGCTCTTGTGGTTTTTGCAAATCTGGAAAGTTCTGCTGGTTTTGATGTTCTTGCAGATCTGGCTGATCGATAATTAAAATTTTTCTTTTGCCACTAGAAACCAAATATTCAATGCCATTCTGCATACCTCTATCAGAGTCGGTCAGCACAGCATCGGCATCACGCCCTCCTGCCAAACGGTCAATGCACACGGTTGGGCGATGCAACACAAGCTGCTGTAATGTGGCGTCCGGCAATGTCGGATGGGCAATAATCATGCCATCAGCAACTTGATTTGCCAACTGTTCAAGCTCAAACTCAGCCTGTGCATCGACATATTGCACAAATACTTGGCGCTGCGCCTGAGTGCAAGCGTTCACGCAATGTTGCACAAATTCAGCAGTCCATATATCAGAGTTGGAAGGAGCAATAATGCTAACTGGTCCTTGTGTTTGCTCGTTTTGTGTTTTGAGGTTTCGTGCAGCCACACTTCTGGCGCCAATGCGATAGTGCATTGAACGCGCTACTTGGGTGATGCGAGCTGTCATTTCTTTGGAAACATTGGCTTTGCCTCGGAGTGCATTAGAAACAGTTACCTTTGATACGCCAACTTCTTTCGCAATGTCGTCAAGAGTAACCATAGTCTCCGCCCTGCGTAAATAATCCTAATAAGCCCAATAGTGTGTAGTTATCAGCAGTAGTAAGCAAGTTATGCAATAGTTATGCAGTTATACCGTGCAAACATCTGCGTTTGCAAACTGCATGTTGTGGCATCTAAAACTGCCGACATATGCGACTGCAAACAACGTTATACAGTGTAATGCGCATAAGTCTTTTTTCCAACATTGGCATTTTCGGCGATGGTATTGTGTAACACTGCATGTGAGATAAGAATAAACTCCTCACGTCAAACGTTTCACATAGTGGACGTGATAGGGGTGCTTAGGTAGTCTCCGTCCTATTGTGTTTCACGTGGGAAGCACCCACGAAGGCTTAGCCGAAAGGAGGTTCGCCATGAACGGAATGACGCAGTACACCAAGCAGGTTGCACGAATTATTATTCCGCTCTCGTTGGCGGACTAATTCGGCATACACCGAGCTCGCCAACAGGCAGGGCTCGAGTTGAATTTCAAGCCTTGCCAAGCGGTAAGGCTTTTTACATAGCTCCCCAAAAGGGATTCCAAAGTCACACTGCTAGAGAGTGCATTAGTCGCGAATAGGGCGCTCGCGCAGCTCGGATGTTTTGTGCTACAGATGGTTCGATACATCGGCAACACAAGAGACACCAATACTTGTAGCGCATATGTGCATGTGTGGAGTTTCGTTGTACTCGAGATGATGCTTCATTACATAACACATTGCACAACCCCTAAAACTCATAAAGCAACTAATGCATAAGTACAAATGCATAGCAATACGCATAGCAAAGCGCTCATAGTGAGCAAAACTATACGTAAATCTATGCGAAATACTGTAAGTGGCTTGTAATTGCAAATGCAAGCACGTTACAGGCGCACTCTACTTGAGGAGAGTAGGAATGACAGCAGTAGAAGAATCGGCATTCGGAAGCGTTTCCAATAGCGTGCAGCATGCTTCAACCATGGTTCGCGATTCAGTAAAAACCGTAATCGCGGCTTCGATGGTGGGCACGGCTATTGAATTCTATGACTTTTATGCCTACGGCACGGCAGCAGCAAACTATTTCCCACACGTATTCTTTTCGGATACTACGAACCCAACAGTTGCATTGCTGCTGAGCTTGGTGACCTTTGCTGTGGCCTTTATCGCACGCCCTGTCGGCTCACTGATTTTCGGTCATTTTGGCGACAGGCTTGGTCGCAAAACCACATTGGTAGTCAGCTTGCTCACCATGGGTGTTGCCACATTCCTTATCGGCTGCATTCCTGGATATAACCAGTGGGGCTTGGCAGCAGTTGCGTTGCTGTGTTTATGCCGTTTTGTGCAAGGTATTGGCTTGGGAGGCGAATGGTCTGGAGCTGCTCTGGTAGCTACCGAAAACGCCCCTGCCAATAAGCGCGCACTCTATGGTTCATTCCCTGAACTCGGCGCCCCTATCGGTTTCTTCCTCTCTAACGGCACATTCTTCTTACTTGAGGCGTTTAATGATGACGCCGCCATGCTCAGCTGGGGCTGGCGCGTACCATTCTTACTGAGCTCCGTGCTCGTAATTATCGGTCTTGTAGTTCGTGTGCATATGGAAGAAACTCCAATTTTCCGCATGGCTCAGGAGCGTGATGAAGTGGTTAAGGCACCACTGGTTGAGGTATTCCGCAAGAGCTGGCGTCAGGTTTTGCAAGCAACATTCCTTGTGGCTGTTACTTACACGCTGTTCTACACACTGGCAACATGGTCATTGGCATACGGCACTAAGAGCACTGAGCAGGGTGGCGGCGGATTAGGTTTCACCAATCAGGAGTACCTGCTGATGCTGATGGTTGCTATCTGTGTATTCGCACTTTTCATCGTTGTAGGCTGCTTGCTTGCAGATAAGTATGGTCGTCGCCGCGTGCTGACGTTCTCTTCTGTCGCACTGGTTGTGTTTGCATTCGCTTTCCCTTACTTGCTTATGGGCGAAGGCAAGCATGATGTGCTCGCTGTGATGACCTTCCTGTGCGTAGGCTTCATGCTGATGGGTATTGCTTTCGGTCCAATCGGCGCTGTACTTCCTGAGCTATTTGACGCGAATGTGCGCTACTCGGGTTCTGGCATTGGCTATAACTTGGCGGCAATTGTTGGTGCTGCATTTGTGCCAACTATCGCAACATGGCTTTCGTCGCACTGGGGTGTGCGCGCTGTCGGCCTGTATTTAGGCGTTATGGCTGTGTGCTGCCTGATTTCCGTACTGACTTGCCGAGAAACCAAGGATACTGATTTTACTAAGTAATGCTCAACGCTTACTCAGTAATGTATTTACTGGGTACCACTTTCTCAGTATTACAAAGTTTATTCCCTATTCAGTAAGTCCCTATATATAAACGTATAACTCAATATTGCATAACTGAACACAGAAGTGCCGGTAGTTAAGCCGGTTATGGAGAGTTGATTACTAGTGAATTACTAGTTAATTACAAAATGAATAATATTAAGGGGTGCCAAATGGCAGCAACATTGTGGTATGACGATGACGCAGATCTTTCAGTACTCGATGGAAAAACAGTTGCAATTTTGGGTTATGGTTCTCAGGGTCATGCGCATGCGCTGAATTTGCGTGATTCTGGTGTGGATGTAGTTGTTGGTTTGCGTCCAACTTCAAAGTCTGTTGAATTTGCCAAGGAGCAGGGCCTTACCGTAAAGCCAGTAGCCGAGGCAGTAGCAGATGCTGATATCGTAATGATCCTGCTTCCAGATCAGTACCAAGCTAAGGTATACAACGAAGAAGTAGCGCCAAATTTGAAGCCAGGTGCGGCTCTTGCGTTTGCTCATGGTTTTAATATTCATTATGGTTATATCAAGCCTGGTGAAGATCACCCTGTATTTATGGTGGCTCCTAAGGGTCCTGGTCATATTGTGCGTCGTGAGTATGCTGCTGGTCGCGGCGTACCTGTGGTGGTGGCAGTAGAGCAAGACCCTCGTGGTGATGCTTGGGCAACAACACTGGCATATGCTAAGGCTTTGGGTGCGCTTCGTGCGGGTGCTATTAAGACCACGTTCAAGGAAGAGACTGAGACTGATCTCTTCGGTGAACAGGACGTGCTGATGGGCGGTATCAATCACTTGTGCGAGGCTGGTTTTGATGTGCTGACCGAAGCAGGCTACCAGCCAGAAATCGCCTACTTTGAAGTATTCCATGAATTGAAGATGCTGGTTGATCTGGCAAACGAGGGTGGTTTGAACAAGGCTCGCTGGTCTTGCTCTGATACCGCACAGTATGGCGATTACACTTCAACAGTAATTACTGAAGAAACCAAGGAGCGCATGCGTTATCAGCTCAAGCGTATTCAGGATGGTTCTTTCGCTAAGGAATTTATGGATGATCAGGCAGCTGGTGCGCCAAAGTTCAAGAAGCTGCAGGAAGAGTACTCTCATCCTCATCTTGAGACTGTAGGTCCTAAGCTGCGTGCGATGTTCTCTTGGAATAATCAGGGTGTGGCTGATGCTGATGAAGCTAACTCCTTCACCGGCAAGATTGCTCGCGCTCAGGTACAGGAGTAATTGCAAGATTACGAGAGCGCAAGAGTGTAAAGAGCGCAAAGAGTGTAAAGAGCGCAAAGAGTGCGAGAGCGCTTTGTGCGTAGCTTATAAGTACTTTATCGGTAGAAGCAAGGTACTTTGCTAAGTGCAGTTAAAAGGCGTGACTTTGAGGTGTTATTCACTTCGGGTCACGCTTTTGTGCGTTTACAGTATTTACCTGTGCATTTATACTGCGCTTTGTTGTTCTGCGTTGTGTTTTGTGTGGTTCGGATTGTGTTTTATACGGTTTGCATTGTGTTTTGTGGGGTTTGCGTTGTGTTTTGTGGGGTTTGGAATATCTGATGTTTCAAAGTAGCGGTTTTTGTAGGACAAACGTACGCATTTGAATAGTTGATGTTCCAAACTAGCGACTTTTGTCAACTTGAAGCTTGCATTCTGTACTCTTTTGAATAGTTGCTGTTGCGGAGTAGCTGGATTGGTGTGGGGAAGTGTACATGTTGGAAGAGTTGCTATTGCAAACTAGCGGGTTTTGTTAACTTGGATCTCGTTTTTTGTATTCTTTTGAATACTTGCTATTGCAAACTAGCGACTTTTGTGGGGCAAGCGTATATGTTGGAAGAGTTGCTATTCCGTATTAGCCATTTTGCTGCTTAAAAGAGTAGATGCATAAATATTGTCCATAAGACACGAATGTCGTAATACTCCCTGTATTATTTTTCTATATTTGCAAGAGTAGTCGTCCACTATTATGCGTATTCACTCATTTCTACCAGCAAACCTGGCTCTTCATCAACAACACCCACTCTTGCCATTAGCTGAGCTTGCCACTCACACTTTGTAAACAATCACACTCGTATGCATGCCTTTTCATAAACGCTAGGTATATACTGATTCGGTGCTTCAGTACACTGCTTTTTGTACGCCAGCCTGCACTGCCTTTTTAATCAGTGGCTGTCTCTGCAGTGCATCCTGAAATGTGAAACGGAAAATATTGCTAATGCCGCATTTGCTGAGTAAATTCTCACGTTCTCGCTCATCTTGCACTATTGCAGAGATAGATTTCCCCTGAGTCATTGACGGATTAACGTATTTCTCTTCTCCATCCAGCTCGCCAGCAACAATTCGTCCAGACGCACTATACCATGCAAAATCAACTCGAAAAGACATGTTATATATTTTAAACGTCACTTGAATCGAAGGTACTTCCAGCCCTGCTTCAATAAAAGTTCCCCTGCAAAATGATTCTCCTCCATTCTCGCTTTTCGGATTCGCATACCGTAGAGCGTGGAGAGTCTGACTACAATCTCTGCGTAGCGTATTGCAATAATGTTGCAGGTCTGCAATGCTTATTCCTTGCCGAACCGCGCTGTCGATAATTGGTAGTGCTTCTCTTAGTGGCAGGTAGTTGCAACAGTCAACAATGGTGCGTTCGATTGGTGCTATTCTTAGTCCCTGAATAGTTTGGAACCTAGGATCTGCGCAATAGAAGCGTTGTATAGGTTTATTAAGCTTCTTTGTGGTGTTAGTTCGGCTGAGCACATTAATTGGAATGTTGTGGTGGCTACTATGCATGTGGTCTATTTGATAGAAATCAGCGGCGGTTAACCCTGTAAATATGCAGTCTTGATGTGTGCAGGCGTAAGTATTGGCAATGTATCGTATACGTTCAAAATGAGTAAGTATGTCCCAATGTTCTTGAGTAATGTAATAAGTTGGGAATGGCGATATAAGTAGTCCCTTTTTGCATAGATAGGCAAGCGCTCGTTGCTCGCCTTGTGTTCGTGCTTTCAGACACAGTGATTGTTGCTGGTAATCGATGACTTGGTTAAGTAAAGAATCTCGTAACATAGCTGAACTGTACAATTGTTGTGTTAAGTAGGTAAAGCTGTTTGGTAATTGTGGACAAGCATGGTGTTCGTTGTGTGGATAAGTATGGTATTTGCAGCTTCGTTTGAGTAATTGGGCTCTTATTCGTGATTTCTATAGTGTTTTGTTGTTTGACATTGTGTTTTGTTCTTGGATTCTGTGTGGTTCGAAACATCTGATATTTCGAAGTAGCGGTTTTTGTAGGACAAACGTACGCATTTGAAGAGTTGATGTTCTAAACTAGCGACTTTTGTCAACTTGAAGCTTGCATTCTGTACTCTTTTGAATAGTTGCTGTTGCGGAGTAGCTGGATTGGTGTGGGGAAGTATACATGTTGGAAGAGTTGCTATTGCAAACTAGCGACTTTGCTGTGTTTTGCTCTTGGATTCTGTACGGCTCGAAACATCTGATATTTCGAAGTAGCGGGTTTTGTAGGACAAACGTACGCATTTGAATATCTGATGTTTCGAAGTAGCCATTTGTAGAGAGCGGGGATTTTGCGAACAGGGGGGATCGTTATGAATAGCAGGTGTTTCAAAGTATGAGACAATCAGCAGGGTGTGTGCGTGCACAATATGCTGTAAAAGCGTGTAAAATAGCGAAAGTAATGTTCGACGATGAACAAAACTAAAAAGAACGCCCACGTTGTGGAACGACTGCGCGATTTTGCCGCAATATAGATAGGATAGACCCAAGTTTGAGCGACACAATCGCTAAGCCCCTCGAAATGGCAGCCTACGCATGTGGCAACGCCCGCAATGCCAACGGCTGCAAGATAGTGCTAGAAAGCGCTGAAAGAAAAGGAGTGCCGGCAATGGCTGCACAAATCTGGTATGAAAACGATGGTGATCTCTCTGTACTCGACGGCAAGAAGGTCGCAATTATTGGCTACGGTTCTCAGGGTCATGCCCATGCGTTGAATTTGCGTGATTCTGGTGTGGATGTAGTTGTTGGTTTGCGTCCAACTTCAAAGTCTGTTGAATTCGCTAAGGAACAGGGCTTGGAAGTTAAGTCTGTTGCTGATGCCACTGCCGAAGCAGATATCATCATGATTTTGGCACCAGATCAGTATCAGCGCACTATCTGGGCAAATGACATTGAGCCAAATATTAAGCCAGGTGCTGCTCTTGCGTTTGCTCATGGTTTTAATATTCATTATGGCTATATCAAGCCAAGCGAAGACCACCCTGTATTCATGGTGGCTCCTAAGGGTCCTGGTCATATTGTGCGTCGTGAGTATGCTGCTGGCCGTGGTGTCCCTGTGGTGGTGGCAGTAGAGCAAGACCCACGCGGTGACGGCTGGGATATTACTCTCGCTTATGCTAAGGCTTTGGGTGCGCTTCGTGCAGGTGCTATTAAGACCACGTTCAAGGAAGAGACTGAGACTGATCTCTTCGGCGAGCAGAACGTGCTGATGGGCGGCGTGAACAAGCTCGTAGAAATGGGCTTTGAAGTATTGACCGACGCTGGTTATCAGCCAGAAATCGCTTACTTCGAGGTTTGCCACGAGCTCAAGATGCTCGTTGACCTCATGAATGAGGGTGGTTTGAACAAGGCTCGCTGGTCTTGCTCTGATACCGCACAGTACGGCGACTATGTGAACACTGTTATCGATGAAAGCTGCCGCGAGCGCATGCAGTACCACTTGAAGCGCATTCAGGATGGTTCCTTCGCTAAGGAATTCATCGACGATCAGGATGCAGGTGCTCCACACTTCAAGGAACTGCAGGAGAAGTACTCCAACGAGCGCATCGAGACTGTAGGTCCTAAGCTGCGTGCGATGTTCTCTTGGAATAATCAGGGTGTGGCTGATGCTGATGAAGCTAATTCCTTCACCGGTAAGATTGCTCGCGCTCAGGTGCAGGAGTAATTGCAGATTAAACGCAATTGTTACGGTGTAGCTAGCAAATCGCACGGTTACTAGCAAAAGCATAAATCGTAATAAGTAAAGTAAATCGTAATAAATAATAAAGGCGTGACTTCGAGGTGTTATTTACTTCGAGTCGCGCCTTTTTGAATTTGGAAAAATTGCAAGTTCTTGAACCTTCGGATACACAAAAACACAAACTACGACTAAGGTAGTGTGAGTGTGTAATCGGTCGTGCGGATACGCATACCGATGCGATAGTCCAGTGGCTATAAATACCTAACTTGAGTAGATCATAAAACGAGGAGCAACGTTGTCATCTCAGTCAACTCAGCATGTAGAGCATTCGCGTCATGCTCAATCTCATATGCGCGGGCAGCATTTTGCACAATCCCAGCATGTTGAACAAGAAGCAATTGCTACCTACCCAATTCGCAAAGCCCAAACAATGCGGTTTACGCTCGGTGCGCCGCGATCGGCAACTACAATAGGCGATGGTACTTTTGCCGTATTTTTGCGTTCAAGTGGTGCTGAGGATACACAAACTGCGCTGTGGGCGAGCTGGTTTGATGCCAACGGAGAGCATCACGAAACCTTGCTTGCTGACCCGCATACCTTGATGCAACAGGTCGGTGAACGCAATAAAGAAGATATTCCTGAGCAAGAGCGTGCTCGCCGTGAACGTGCAAGAGAGTCTGCTGCCGGTATAGTTTCATATTCACTCAGTGCTGACGGTAAGCGTATTGCATTTGTATTAGATGGCAATATTTGGCTTACTGACTTGGATACTACGCAGCCTGAGCAGTCAAACACGCGATTAATACAGGCAGAACCGGTATTGCCAGCACCAATTCTTATGCCAACTATTTCCCCAGATGGCAAACTTTTGGCGTATTCAACTGGCAAAAGCGTCGTGATTTTGGAACTTGGTAGAAGCACTAAAACAGCGGGAAGAGGCCATACTCGCCGCTCTAATAGTAAAACGCAATATGCTGATCACATTGCCTGCATGTGTGCTACTGCGAATGCACAAAACAGCGTACAAGTAGGTCTTGCTGAATTTGCTGCCGGCGAAGAAATGGATCGCTACGAGGGCTTCTGGTGGGCTCCCGATTCACAAAGCCTGATTATTGAACGCACGGACGAGTCTCCAGAGCCAGTATGGTGGATTACGGACCCGGCGCACCCTGACCAGGCGCCGCGTGCTACACGCTATCCGCGAGCGCTTACTGCCAATGCTGATGTGCAGTTGTATTACGTGGATTTGCAGCAGGTTAATAGCCAAGAACTGGTATTAGAGGAGCTTCCTGAAATTATTTGGGATAGGAAAGCCTTTGAATATATGGCTGCGCTTTCATGGACGCGCGGTCAGCAGCCAGTGATCCAAGTGCAAAACCGTGAGCAAAATATTACGCAAATTCTTGAGGTTGATCTAGCTGGTAAACGCAGTGAGAGTGCTGAAAATACTGCAAAAGGGACTGGCTGTGATACTACAGGTGCTGCTGCTAATGCAAATCAGATTACAACTACAGTGCTCGAAGAACAGCATCAAGGTCCATGGATGGATTTAATTCATGGAGTGCCGGCGCTTACTGAGTCTGGTGTATTAGTAAATGCATACGTGGATATGAACGCGGATACTGTGCGTCTGCATGCCAATGGTACGTTTATTTCGCCAGCTGGTTGGCAAATTCTTGAAGTACTGCAAGTCAGCGATAAGGCAGTTATTGCAAGGGCTACACGTGATTCACGCGGTGTTGCAGTAGTACGCTTTGCTATGCCACAGCAGGTGCAGAGCTTACCAAAGCGCGATACTGCCAAGCATGATTTGGCGCGCAATAGCGTGAGCCAGCATGATGGCGTCATTCAATACACGGAATCTGAACAAACTGCATATGCTGCCAATGCCTCATATACTGTACTTTCTCAAGAGCAGGGTGTGGCAACAGCGACTTGTGCAAGCCAAGGCATGGTACTTACTCAGCGCACCATGGATAGCACTCGTGTTTCCGTAACGCACACATATAAGGACTACCAGCCTGCAATGCTTACTGATAATTCTGCAGAACTGGGCTTTGAGCCAAACACGCATCTAGTGCATTTAGGCGAGGATAAGCTGTGTGCGGCAATTACACTGCCATCTGCAGGAAGTAAGTATGCTGCAAGTAAGCAGCTGCCAGTATTGCTACGCCCATATGGTGGTCCAATGCATCGCGAAGTTATGTTTAGCCTCGCCATGTATGCTGATTCGCAGTGGTGGGCAGATCAGGGCTTCATCGTAGTGAGTATTGACGGGCATGGTACTGGTGCTCGCGGCCCGCACTGGGATTATGCGATTAAGGATGCTTTTGCTGAGGTAACGCTGGCTGATCAGGTAGCTGGTGTAAAAGCTCTTGGTCCGGCGCTTGAACAGTTGCGTGCAGAGCTTGGCGGGCATCGTAGCGGCAAATCGCGTCACGCTGCAGCGGTGCAAATTCCGCAGCCAGATATGGGTCGCGTGGCTATTATGGGATGGTCGTATGGCGGATACTTGTCTGCTTTGGCAGTATTGCGTGCGTCTGATGTATTCCGTGCGGCGTGTGCTGGCGCTCCTCCGACGGATTGGATGCTCTATGATACACATTACACTGAGCGGTATTTGGGCTTAGATCCTGCGGTTTATGAGGACAATAGCTTGATTAACGATGCGCGCAAGTTGCGTAGTAAGTTGATGTTAATTCACGGGTTTGCTGATGACAATGTGACTGTGGCTCATACGCTGCGTCTTTCTCAAGCGTTGCTGGCTGCTGGCAAAGAGCATACGGTGTTGCCGCTTACTGGAATTACGCACATGACTAATGATCCAACTGTTGCGCAGAACCTCTTGCTACTACAGCGTGATTTCCTGTATGACGCACTCGCATAGCAGCGCAATGCAGTATATGTGCAACGTATTGCAGTGTAATGCAGCGGTTTGGGGCTTGCTTTTTGTAAGGCGATATTTGCAAGTCGGTGATTGACCTATTTTCGAACACGGTAAGGCGTGCCCTCGTGGTACGCCTTACGCATATCTAGTGTTTGCATATCTGTTTTATAGGGCAGTTTGTGTATCTGCAGCTACACTCCTTCTGTATGTTCTGAAACATTTAATATTTCGATGCGTCCACTTCGATATGAAACGTGCATGCGAATGAATAGTTACTGGTCTGGGATAGCGGGTTTTTTTGACGCTAGATCTTCAGAAAGAGTGCTTACTACTGCTTCGGATACTTATAATGCGCGGGTAAATGTGCCCCAAGCTCATCTGGATTAATACCAAGCTCCATAAGTCGTTGGCGGCGCTCGCGTGCAGCTTCAACCAGCATATGCTGCGTATACGTCATATGGTCAGATAACTCAGTAGGTAGTGGAGTACCGTGCAGGATATGCTGGCGAATAGCCCAGTGAGCGCGCACAACCTCATGCCAATCATGCGGGGCAAGCGGCGTATGTGCACTCAAAGCATCAAGGGAAAGGTGCGGCGCGAGTAATGGGGAATGCGCTTGCTTGGTTTCGGTGCTATCCAGCTTAGCGCCATCTGTGGTTGCTGCTTCTGCTTGCTTTACTAATTCAGTTTGGGCTGAAAGTGCTGCCGTTGCCTGCGCTAATTGTGTGGCTACTGGTTGCACCGTAGTAGTAGGCGTAGAAGCAGATTGCATAGTGGTAGGTTGCGTGGTGTCAGCAGTTTGCGCGGCTGTGGCAGTCTGAATCAATTCGGCAGTTTGCATATCTGTAGTTTGCATATTTGCAGTTTGCGTGCCTGTAGCTTGCCACCCTCGCATAGTACGAATCTCTCGCTCAGCACGCGCAATTTCACGCACTGCCTCGACAGGATGCATTTCTGCAATACGGTAAGTGATGCTGCCAAGCAATGGCATAAGAAACACGGTTACCGCGCCTGCAGCAACCAGCGTAGAAGCAGTTGCCTGGCTCATAGTGCCGGCAGCGGTCGCCACACTGGTTACAGCAACAATAATTGGCAAAGCAGTTGTGCAGTAAATAGCAACAGTAATGCGATGATATGCGGACATTGGATTGGCTTTGCAATCAAGTGTCATAGCAAGAAATACTGGTATTGCGCGAATTAAGAGTAGTGCAACAATAAACGCGATAAGCAGTGCAGGATTGCCAGCAACCGCAGAAATATCAATATCTGCGCCTGAAACAATGAAGAAAATAGGAATGAGAAAGCCGTAAGAGACGCCTTCTAGCTTCAATTCAAGAGTATGCACGCCATCTGGGCTGACGAATCGCAAAATAAAGCCTGCTGCAAATGCGCCGAGCACAACGTCTAAGTCAAATAGTTTAGAAAGTGTAATTAGTCCGATCAGCATAAATACTGTCAGGCGCATAAGGGTTTGCGAGGAAGTGTTGGCGTTGGAGGTGAGGAAGCGGTAGACCGCGGTGCCGGCTTTGCGTGCCTTGATTGGTAGGGCTGCCGCAAGTATGCAGATTGCTGCAAAAAGAGCCAGAATTGCAAATGTTTTCCAACCTGAACGTGAGGAAAGTAGGATTGCCATGGCAAACACTGGCCCGAGTTCGCCCCAGGTGCCGTAAGCAATAACAGCATTGCCAACGGGCGTTCCTTCTAATCTGCGTTCTTTAAGGATGGGCATTAGCGTGCCAAGTGCTGTGGTGGTGAGCGCGATCATTGTGGCGATGCTGCCAAGCCCGTTTGCACCGAAAAATGGGATAAAAGTGACTGCTGCTGCGGCAATGGCAAGAGTGATAAGCCATGTGGTAAGGCCGATTCTGCCTTGATGTCCGGTGATTTGCTGGGGGTTGATTTCGTAGCCTGCGAGCAGGAATAAAAATGCGAGGCCAAGTTCACTTAGTAGCTCTACTGCTGGGCTGAGAGTGATAACGCCGAGCATATGCGGACCAAGGATGGAGCCGGCGACGAGTAGCAGTACAGTTTGTGGCACAACATTGCCGGGAATGATTTTGGCAATAATTGGGCTGAGTACTGCTATCAGCATGGCAATAGTGAGTGAAAGCAAATCAGCAGTCATAGTGCCTATTATGGGCTTGGGTATGGAGTGCTGTTGAATCAGCGGTTGGTGTGTGGTAGGGATGCGGGGCGTGTAGTAGGGATGCGCTTGGCATGCATGTGGTTGATATAGGTGTTTGCCGTGTGCGTGGAGCGTGGTTGCTGTTCGGCTGGTGGTGCGTCTGCGGATGAGTCTGTGAATAAGCGTGTTGATATATAAATACACGAATTTCGGGGGGGGGGGAGTACAACTAAGCGATCCTATACAAAAACTATGTCCAATATTCGTATAGTGGAAAAGTGTTGTTCTTACAGGAAAATAGTTTGCTTTTATGTATAGAGGTTGAGCATAATTGGTATAGAATAATATTTTATAGTGTGCTATTTTCTGCTACTTAGGGGGATGGGTAGCGTAGGATTGCGAAACTGTTGATATAACTGATATTTGGGAAGGGGCTATTATGGCTCGCACAAGAGTAAAACAAGCGCTTGCGGCACTTGTAGCTGTGTTTACCATGGCTTGCATTATGCCGTTTGCTGGAGCTTCACTTGCTCATGCAGAAGATGCTGGCACAGCACCTGCGACGCATGCAATTAGTGCTGACGATTTGAGCAAAGCAGTCGAACTCAAGTTGACAGCAAATGAATCCATCCAAGGACACCAATTTACAGCTTATCGTTTGGCAGATTATGTTGCTGCTAAGAGTGATGGATCGCAGCTGCTCGGTGTGGACGTGACTACTACTTCTGGGTATGCTACTGCTGTCGCTGATGCTATTAAGAATGCAGGCATCGCTACTACTAACTCTAATCCAGTGGCATATGATGCAACAAATCCAATGCCTTGGGTTATCTCGAACCTACTTCAGGCTTCAAAGTACCCATATGCCGACGATAATCCTGCTCAGCCAAACTTGCGCGCGTTCCTGACAAACTTGGTTGCTGAGTTAAATAAGATCTCAGCCCCAACTGCTGGTACTACCTACGATATGACTATTGGTTCTGACAATAAGAGCGCTACGGCAACGGTTATTCCAGGTGCATATGTCATTTGGAATAAGACTCCAGCAACTACTGGTACAGCGGAGAATACCACTGATACACCTGCAGCTGATAAGGCATCAATTCCAATGTTCAATGGCACTGGCATTTATGATGGCGAGACCTTGCTGACAACACTCAAGGATTCAACGAACGACCAGGAATATACACTCGGTAGCGTTGAGTACAAGGTCAGCCAGTCTACTCTGGAAAAGAAGGTTCTTGACTCCGAAAACAAGCCTGCTGATGCAACAACAGCATCCATTGGTGATGAGCTGACATTCACCTTGTCAACTACTGTGCCAAACTGGACTGGTTACGATCATTTTGTACTCAAGATTGCTGATAACCTCTCTAAGGGGCTCAAGTTTGGTGCAACGAAGAGCGTAGTAGTTGGAAATACTCCGCTTGTTGCTGATGAATCTTATAAGGTTAATGCTGCAACTACTGCTGCTCAAGATGGTTCAAAGTCTGTAGAATGGATTTTTGCTCCAAAGTCAGACGGCACTTCAGATTTGGTGCAGAACGATAAGTTCAAGGGGCTATTCTCTGTGGGAGCAAAGATTGTAGTAACATACACTGCTTATCTCACTAAGGATGCCGTTATCAACAGCACCGGTAACCCTAACTCCGCAAATGTGCAGTACTCTCATAACCCAAATGATTCCAACGATTTAGAGAAGTCTCCAGATGATACGGTAAAGGTGTATACCGGCCAGTTCTCCATCACCAAGAACGATATGGAATCACACGCACTTGCTGGCGCAAAGTTCCAGATCTTCAAGAGTACTGATACTACAAAGCCGTTGAAGTTTGTTGCTGATACTGTAAATGACACCTATCGCTTGGCTGATGCGGACGAGGAACAAGCAAATCGCAATCTGGTTGCTGATAATAAGCTCACAAGCCCTCAAGGCGGTAAGTTCACGATTACTGGTCTGGCTCCTGGCAGCTACATCGTGAAGGAAACAGATTCCCCATTTGCCGGTGGCAATTTGTTCCTGCCAGAATTTACTACGACTTTGAGAGTAACAGCTCCAGAGCCTTCGGATACGACTGGCGCAGCATCTGTATCAACTATTGCAGGCGATAATGGCGATAGCAATAACTTGGTAACTGTTGCTAATGATAATGCCACAGTGAAGAATCCGCGCAATTTGATGCAGATGCCTAAGACTGGTGCTGCTTGGTTGGCTATTTACGCAGTAATGGCTGTACTGTTCATCAGCGCTGGCTTCATCTTGGTATGGCGTTCACGTCGTCAGGAGCAGGAGTAAGCTGCATTGTACTGAGTAGGTGAATACCACGTACAGGTGCAATGATTGTGAACACTTACTCTCCCAAATATCAGGTTGACCGCACAGTAATGCTCGTGCAGGAAGGCAGTGATCATGCTATGTTTACGCTTTCCTCATGTGGCATTGCTGTGTGGTGTCTCTGCGTCTGGCAACTGATTAACTGATTAGCCGATAAACTAATTAGCAAAATCTCAATCTGCACTACCTGCATGCATAGTTTGCACTGCCTGCATAACTATCTGTACCAGCAGAACTATCTACGCTATTAGCGGTTTACTGCAAACAGCAGCATGCATAGGACTGTCCTACGTACCAAACCTAAATTTGCAGAACACGTATCTACAATAAGGAACTTCAATGAGCCGGACTCGTTTTATACGAAATATTTTCGCTTCACTCGCAGCATTAGCATGCCTGTGTAGCGGCATTATCGTATTTGGAGCGGCTCGTCACGAAGCTCAAGCCGCAACGCAGAAGTCTGCGTATGCCACCGCTACGATGAACAAAGTCAGCGATGGAACGGGTCATGGCACAGATAACCAAACATTCGTCAATGCGCAGAATGGCTTTGAGCCGGGCGATAACACGCCGAACGATGGTATTGTTGCTAGCGGCGACTTCGTAGTAAATAACCTTTCATTGCGTTTTACTGCAGCTGGTGCGCGTAGTGTGCGTGTGCGCTGGGATTTAAGTAAGGCACCGTGGCTGATGGGTGATACTTCGTTTTGCTACGATGGTGCTCAGGTGAAAGCAGAAGCACAGCCAGATGGTTCGTGTGTGTTTACTATCGGCACGGGCGCTGTAGAAACTATGGATCGCACACTGTTTTTGGTGGGTAAAGATACTGTCGGCACAGTGCGCCCAGACAACCAAGCAACGTTGATTGTGGAGCGCGTAGCAAAGAACAAGCAAGGCGAGTGGGTTAACGACGGTCAGAGTTTTGAACAGAAAACTGCCCCTGTAACGGTTGTCTCTGCCCCAGCTGCTGATTTAACGATTCAAGATTATGGTTTAACTGGTTCTGAGCGCCGTCCGCAATGGTCGGCTGGTCAGGATCTTTCTGGATATTTTGATGTGACTATTAATCCACTCGGCTATCCGGGGTGGTCAAGTCATGGTGCCTCTACTAAAGGTGAATGGTGGGGCAAAGCTAATGTAAGCGAATTCCCGACTGATACAGTGTGGAGCATTGTGCCTATTGACGACGAAGGCAATGAAATTACGGATAAAGCGCAGCAGATTGGTAAAGCTGATGCTAATGGTCAGATTGACTTGCCGAAGATTTCTGGCAATGCACGCCTCAAGTGGACGATTAGCAAAGATCATTATCAAGATTATGCCAATAAAGAGGATCCAAGCGATAGTAAAAGCTACGCATGGAAGATCCAGCTGTTTCCCGATAAAGAAGCGTTTTCTGCAGCTGACACTGGCGACGGCACAACCCGTATGCTGAATATGGGCACAGGCGGCGAACCTGGACTTGGTGAAAAAGAAACCTATAATACAGCGAACCCTGAAACGAGCGCACTCAAGGGCTATCCATTTGCCAATAATGACTGGTCACAAGCACTGGTAACAGTGTTGGGCAATGGCAAGGCTCCTGGTGCTAAAATGCTTTTCCGTCCGTATACCTCTGGTAAAACGGCATTTGAGGATGAGAATCGATTCTTTGACCAAGCTGCAGGAGAAATCTCAACTCGTGAAAAGATTGGTGAGACGGACGTTGTTGCTCAAGGTGCGCAAGTGCGTACAGTACTTTCTGCAGATCCATCCAGGCCAGAAGCCAACCGTCCAATTCTCGGCACCCCGTTCACTATGCAAGATATGTGGGCGCAAAATGAGCAAATCTATGATGGTGCATTAATTATCAAACAAGGTCAAACCGTTATTGACCCAAGTAAATACACAGTGTACTACACCACAGATGCAAAGCCGAATGCCGATAAACAATGTGATACGAGCTTTACTGAGCCTCAATGGGTAAAAGGCACTCCTAACGCTGGCGATACATCAGTACGTGGTATTCGCGTAGTGTTTAAGAACGCAGACGGAGACTTGCAGTGGGGTGATGGAGCACCGCTGATTACCGTGTCGTTTGTGGCAAAAGCAAACCAGCCGAATAATAGTGGGTCCTCGGAAGGTGACGGCACAATTTCAGACCGCTATCGTCTCGGATGGACGCAGCCAGACCCAACTAGCGCAGATAATCAGAAAGCTATGACGCGCTGCATGGCGCAGAGTATTTGGGTGACGAAACCGCGTCCAATTGCTGCGGAAATTTCCATGGGGCTGAAAATTAAAGCTCCTGATGGTACTGAGCGTACGGGTACTGGTGCTCCGGGAGACACTGTTACCTACAATGTGATTGCTACTCCGAAAGAGGGCGCAACAAAGGAATCGTTGCAAAAACCAGATAATCAGTATCTCTCAGTCAAGAGTGTTATGCTTGCAGGCACTTCTATGCTGCCAACACTTCGTATTCCGCTGCCAGATGGTTTGGTTGATCCGGTTTCAAGTTCGTCGTTCTGGAAAATGGAAGTACGCCAAGAAAAGAACGAAAAAGGCGAGCTGCAAGATGTTATGTACTTTACGCCTGCGCAAGGCAAAATTACGCCGGAAGTTTCATCAGCAGGTACAGCAAAGTTTGAGCCACTGCTTTGGAGTGCGCGAGTTTCTAATACTGCGTCTGGCTATATTGGCGCTACCGCATCGATGACGGTCGATACTGATGCACACGATGCTGTGACTGCACAAACTGCCAGTGCGGCAGCTACTGCGGAAACTTTTGCTGTAAGTGATGACTGGCGTCAGGGCGCTGTACTTAATCCAGTAACCCCGGTAGTGGAAATTACAGAAGATGTAGCATTTAAGTTTAATTTAGCAGCTTCCGGTACAGGGCGTAGCGGCACGATGACAACTGTCTTGCGTATGCCAAACTCTGGTGCAGATGTGCCGACTAGTGGAGATAATGCTGGCAAAGACGATCGTGCAATGCGCGGTAAAGGCTGCGATCCTGTCGCGTCACAAACTGCAGAAGGCTGTAAAGGTCTTGACGGGCAGTGGAATGAATACCCTGGTGATTATTCTTCATATCAGGGTGGCACGGTGATGACGAAGCCTGTAGAGCTTGCAACGAAAGAGTCCACTAATACTGAAGTACTCTACGCTGTTGATAACGTCTACAGTGAGGATCCGAAAGATTTCACATGGCTCACATGGGATAAGCTGACAGTAAAGTACGGCAGTGCACCGCGCGTAACGGCGTTAAAACTGACTACGGATTTTGAAAAAACTGATCCTGATCATCCTGATTATCAGGTAGCTTCTTCTGTAGGTAAAGTCTATGTGTCGATTGATAAAGATAAGCCGAACCATTCTGGCGATAAGTACGTGATGTGGCTCGGCAAAGCACGCTATAGTCAAGAGCTTCCTGCTGATAAGCCTGCGCCAACGGTGCCATTCCCTGCACAAGCAGAGATTGTGGCTTCGAGTATTGAAGGCACGCTGTGGTGGGATCAAGACCGCTCGACTTCCATCAACAAAGATAGCCAAGGAAATCCAACTGAAGAGCTGATTTCTGGTGTCAAAGTGAGTCTGTACAAGCTTAATACTGACGGCAGTAAGGCAAGTGATACGCCGATTGCTACTCAGCTGACAGATGCTCAAGGGCACTATAAGTTTACAGAGCTGCACTCTGGTAATTATGCAGTAGAAGTAATCCGTAATGAATGCTCTGATAATGCGCAAACCTCCTGTGAAGTAACAGGTACTACAGCGTTTCCGGGCGTGCAAACCAAGAGCCGTACTTACTACAACCAGCAGTTAGATGTAGACACGACACGCTCGTGGAAAGCCGTGGGTGATGCGACCAGCGATAGTTCAGGCATGATTGGATTGCCGGTATCGACAGCACAGAAGAAAGTAGATTTTGGCTATGTGAAGCCAGATCCAAAAGTGACACTGAACAAGACGCAGCAAAGCCTGAACTGCGACGACGCTAAATGCGTGGTCAATTGGGATGTAGTTGTAGAAAACAAAGGCACAGAGCCAATTCCTGCGGGCACAGAGTCGGTGTTGAATGACCGAATGAGCTCGCTTGTACAGCATGTGAGCGCTACTGTTGGTGTGGAGACGGAAGACACTAATAAGAAGGTTAATTTCACACAAGTAGATAGCGGCTATGATCACACTCTTGCCCTAGATGAAGAGGGTCATGTATGGGGTGCAGGAGACAACTCCCAGTATGAATTAGGTGATGGCACTACTGTTGGAATTACTACGCCAAAGCGCTTGATAATTGACTCAACCAACCCTGATCTGAAATTCAAGCAGATAGCGGCTGGTGAGAACCACTCTTTCGCTATTGACGAGTATGGTCGTTTGTGGGGCTGGGGAGACAACAAGAGTTGGAGAATTACTGGCGCGCCCCTCGAATTCAATTCGAAGCAGACAACTCAACGGCAGTCAGACAACAGCCTTATTCGATGGGGTGATCAAGATAGTATTAACACTCCTAATGACGGTTCTCTCGCTTTTCTTGAAACACCACAGCTAATTCAGTTCACGCAAAACGGACAGCCAGTTTCTGATACTAACCCTGCGAAAGACATGAAATGGCGATACATTACATCAAAATATAACTCAACTATCGCTATTGATGATCAAGGACATATGTGGAGCTGGGGCTCTAACTGGGGTGACGCACTCGGTCGTGGTGTAGGTACCAGCGTGCTCATGGGTATTGGAAAAGTAATTAATGTATCTGATGACGAAAAGTTTACGACAGTGCATTCGGGAGATGCGCATAGTATTGCGCTAACTGAAAATGGACATGTTTGGAACTTTGGTTTTAACGAGTACGGTCAGCTAGGTCGTGAAGCAGTTTCTTTGTCAGGTGGTGGAAGTAACGTGCCAGCGCAAGTGCAAGGCGTAATCGCCAAGGATATTGCTGCTGGTGAGCGTGCTGAATACTATATTGATACTTCAGGGAATGTGTATTCTACGGGTGCGAATGGTTTTGGTCAGCTTGGTTTAGGGTATAAAGATAGCAGTGATGAGACTATCGGAAGTAGGAAAAAGCAGTTCTACAAAGTTGATGGAGTAACGGCTGACAGTATTTATGCTTCTGATGCTAATGCTGTGGTGATTACTCCAAGTGGCGATGTGTATGGCTGGGGTTCAAACCTCCGCGGACAGCTTGGTACAGCCGCATCAGATCCACAGCTCACACCGATTAAAGTATTTGATAAGGAATATCAGATTACTGCATTAAGCGTTTCAAGTGCGTTAAGCCGTTCTCATTGGGCGTTGGGTGGTAAAGTGACCGCTTCAGAGGGGGTGACCACCATCGCAGCTGTAACAGCTGACGGCAATGGAGTAGGACTGGGCAATAATGCGTCTGGTCAGCTTGCAAATGGAATGAAAACAAATAAGCAGGCCACACCAATCATTATGAAAGGATATGTGCAGCCAACCACACCACCTGTCGATCCTACTGCACAGCCAACGACTCCAACATCAGAGACTACTGCAGAGACTACTACCGGTTCGGAGGTGACGCGCACATACACTGTGCCATTTACTGTCAATCCTGGTGGGCGCATTGTCTGGCATATGCAGGGTACGGTTATGCGCACAAACGATGTGCAAAAGGCTTATAATCAGGCATGGTTCAGTTCCACACTTACTCCATATGCCATGGCTCCTGATGCTGCTGCAGGTCGTAGCCAGTGGGAAGGTGTGCCAAGTGCGCGTGGAGCGCAAGTTACCTTGCCAAAGGAGCCAAAGGACGCAAATCTGAACGAGAACACGCGCGATATTACCGGCAATACAGTGGTGAAAAACAATACCACATACAACGTGTGCTTAACAGGCACTGATGTAAATAGCGTAGATAAAGAGCACTCTTTTGCGACTAATGCGGAAGATTCCTGTGACCAAGTGGGCTTGAAGATTAACCCGTATACTACCGAGCCTATTCTTGGTAAGATTTCCGGCGTGATGTGGCGAGATAACGATAAGAATGGCGTGCGTGATGAAAACGAGCCAATGATTGCAGGGCAGAAAGTGTATTTACTTGACCAAGACGGTAACGAAATGCCAGGCTACGTCACGACCACTGACGCTAATGGTCACTATGAGTTCACCAATCTTGAAGTAGGCACTGCTGATCAGCCGAAGAAATACTCGGTACGTTTTGAGCCGGTCTACCGTTCGGAGTTCACAAAAGAGGATATGAACGACAGCAATCCTACGCTTGATACAGCTACAGACCGAGACTCTGACGCATCCACGAATCCAGACACCTACGGTTATGCCACGGTATACGCTTCACTTACCGATACGCATACCGAGCAAGACCATCTTGACGCAGGCGTAACCCCCGAAAAGCCGTGGCTTGCTTCCATGCCGCATACCGGTTTTGGTTTGTGGGCTTTGGCAATTGTTAGTGTGCTGCTGCTGGCAGTTATGAATATGCTGGCACTCTTGCTGCGTAAAGAACACTAGAGGCACATGGTGCAAGAGACTAAAACTATGAAGAGCGCATCAACTGCAGACAAACCGGCTAAGTTGTTCGAGCAGAACGAACCGAGCAACTCAGTCAAGCTGGATAATTCAGCCAACCAAGATAAACATACCAACCCAAACAAGGTGGGCAAATCAGACAAGGCAAGCAAATCTGGCAAATCGAGTAAATCTAACAAGGCAAGTGAATCCGGCAAGAAGAAGCTGCCAAAATCGCTGATCATCGGTTTAGTATTTGTGGGTATTGGCATTTTATTTGCCACACTGCCGTTCTTATTCATGGTGATCAACACGTATCAGTCGCATGAACAAGCAGATAGCCATGCCCAAGCAGTGCAAGCGCTTAAGCCTCCAAGCGGTGATGTCGCCTTACAGGAGGCGCGTCAATACAACCAAGACTTGTACCGTGACGGAGCCAAAGCTATTGGTGAAGTGCAAGACCCTTGGAGCGGCTCAAGTGATTCAGCATCCGAAAAAGATACGCGCTACCAGAAAATGCTTGATATTCCAGACGATGGCATTATGGCAACAATCCAATACCCGCGTTTAGGGATTAACTTGCCGATTCGTCATGGCACGGGTAATGAAGTGCTGTCGGCGGGAGCTGGGCATTTATATGGCACTTCGCTGCCAGTAGGTGGCGTCAATACACATGCGGTAATTAGCGCACATACGGGGTATGATCGCTTGATGTTTGACCGACTTTCGCTGCGAGAAGGTAAAATTGGCGACTTTTTCTATATTCAAGTGCTTGGCGAGACGCTTGCCTATCAAGTGCGCAGTATTGAAGTGATTGAGCCTGATGATTTCAGTCATTTTGGTATTGACGCAGGCAAAGACCAAGTGACATTGCTCACGTGCACGCCATATGGTGTGAATAACAAACGCCTACTAGTGACCGGTGAGCGGGTGAGTATGCCTGAACCTGCGCCAGATCCTGCTTCGATGCCGCAATCACATCCTGAGCGCGTGCTTATTGCAAGTGTGCTTGTGGTATGGCTGCTTTTTACGCTGTTCGTGTTGCTGTATTTACGTAAGAGGCGTCGTAGGAGTAAGAGCGCCGTTGGGCGTGCGTTGCACCGTGCCGAGTGATTGAGCATGACTTGGGGCGATGTTTTACGCTTTTGCCTCATCCATGCGTTCTACCTTCCAAGTTTGTACAGTTTGGAATATCATCCTCGTGTTTTACCTCCCAATTTTTTGTATAGCTCGAAACCTCAATTGTGCGTTCTACCTTCCCATTTTGTATGGTTTGGAATATCTGATGTTTCAAAGTGGCGACTTCACCGTGGTTACAGCCCCTATTCTGTACTGTTTCAAATATCTGATGTTTCAATGTAGCGGGTTTTTATGACGGAACGTACGTTCAGGAATAGTTGCTATTGCAAACTAGTGAGTTTGCTGCGTTTTGTTCTTGGATTCCGTACAGTTTGAAACATCAGATATTTCAAAGTAGCTATTTTATATACAGATCCGAAAAAAATAAATTGCGCAGCGCAAGAATTTGCAGTATACTAGTCACCAGCATTGCGCAAGCGTTTGCGCAACCTGTCGGTAAGCGATTGCTGGCATTGATACAAATGTGGATAGTAGGGTGGTGTTTGAGGGTAAGCGCACCTACAGGCTGCATAAGTAGGAATGTGGTAATTGGCGCCAACATGACAATGATAACAACGCCGTTATGAGGAGCTGCAATGACTCAAATAACCAACCCTGCACAAGAAGCAACAAACTCTCAGCAAGCAGAAGAACCTCAGCAATCCCAACAAATCCAGCAATCTCAGCAAGATCAGCAGGCTAAGCAGGTAAGTGGCACAGGTGCAGTTGCTGATCCAAAGGTATGGTGGCAACATGCCGTGGTATATCAGGTGTATCCGCGCTCCTTTGCTGATACGACTGGTTCTGGATTGGGTGATATTGCAGGTGTCACTTCAAAGATTCCGTATTTGGCAAAGCTGGGAGTAGATGCTATTTGGCTCAGCCCGTTCTACCCATCGCAGCTTGCTGATGGTGGTTATGATGTGGATGATTATCGCAATGTGGACCCTAAGTTGGGCACAATGGACGATTTCGACAAGATGGTAGAGACGGCGCATGCAGCTCATATTCGAGTTGTTGTTGATATCGTGCCAAATCACAGCTCCAACCTGCACCCTTGGTTTAAGCAAGCACTTGCTTCGGAGCCGGGGTCAGCTGCGCGTAACCGCTACATTTTCCGTGATGGTAGAGGAGAGCACGGCGAATTACCGCCAACGAACTGGGATTCTATTTTTGGTGGCCCAGCATGGACTCGAGTGCCAGACGGTCAGTGGTATTTGCACATGTTTGCAAAAGAACAGCCTGATTGGAATTGGGAGAATCCAGAAGTGCGCGAGGACTTCCTTAAAACCTTGCGTTTCTGGTGCGATCATGGCGTTGATGGCTTCCGCGTAGACGTAGCTCACGGACTTGCCAAGGACTTAAACCGTGATGACCTCGACGATTTTAACACTTCCTCGGCAGTGCTTCCAGCTGACGGCAGTCATCCGCTTTTCGACCGCAACGAAGTCCATGAAATCTACCACACGTGGCGCAAGCTCTTCAATGAGTACAATCCTCCACGTTTTGCCGTTGCGGAAGCGTGGGTCAATCCTGCTCGCCAGTACTTGTATGCAAGTGATGATGAACTTGGACAGGTCTTTAACTTTGAATATGCCAAGCATAATTGGGTGCGCGATGACATACATAAGGCTATTGAAGAGGGTTTGGCTGCGTCCAAGCGATCTGGTTCTACAGCAACTTGGGTAATGAGCAATCATGATATTCCTCGTCATGCCAGCCGCTATGGTTTGCCTCAAATTGCTTCCCGCACACATCATCAGCTTGCAAACGATTGGATTTTGCGCGGTGGCACCACGTATGTGGAGGATCGTGAGCTTGGTACCAAGCGCGCTCGCGCAGCCATTATGCTGGAACTGGGTTTGCCTGGTTCTACATACTTGTATCAGGGTGAAGAACTTGGTTTATTTGAAGTTCCTGATATTCCATGGGATCAGCTCGAAGATCCGACGGCATTTAATACCGAACGTGCCAGCATTTCCAAGGGTCGTGATGGTTGCCGCGTGCCATTGCCATGGAAGAGTGAAGATAATGAGCACACTGCATCCTTTGGTTTCTCTCCTGTAGTGAAAACTCTCGGCGCGGGTGTCAGTGAGCAGCAGGTTGGGCAGTCGGCTGAGCCAGCCCATTTGCCGCAGCCAGCATGGTTTGCTGATTTTGCTGCTGATAGAGAGGACACAGACGATAGCTCAATGCTAAATCTGTACCGTCGCGCTTTGCAGTTGCGCCATGAGTTAATGCCTGCTGATCACACGCTTGAATGGCTTCCTGAGGATCGCAATTCTGGCAAACGTGATGGAGCTGATGGCAACTTTGGTGGTGTTATTGCGTATAAGCGCCCTAGTGGTTGGGTTGTTATGACTAATTTTGGCGCAGATCCAGTTGATTTGCCTGAGGGTAAGGTGCTGCTCACTTCTGACGACCTTACGGAAGACGGCAAGTTGCCGCAAGATACTACGGTGTGGATCGCTCAGTAAATAGATAGCAATAACAATCGCAGCAACAGTAGCAATAATAACAGAATCAAGCATTAGTAAGTATGCATACGCACATATGGCGGCTGGGGGTTTCAACTTTCAGTCGCCATTGTGTAAATGCGGTATTGCTATTTGAGTAAAATCATACTGTGTATGAGCATTGATGTGAGCTTATGACGGCGGCATGGTAGATTGTGGTAGATAATGTGCAACATACACATGGCGCGTAGCATACGGCGTATAGCGTATGGCGCGTAGCAAACCATTGCGTAGCATACGGCGCATAGCATATGTTATACAGCACATGGCGCATAGTGTAAACGCATAGCACATAACGCACACCAAATAGCAAGGAGTACCATGCAAGACGTTGATGAGCTCGATGCTTCTAACGAAATGAGCCGTGGGCTGACCAACAGGCATGTGCAATTTATTGCTATTGGTGGCACGATTGGTACCGGACTGTTCCTAGGATCGGGCAAATCTATTGCGCTCACCGGCCCAAGTATTATTTTGGTGTACATTGTGGTGGGCTTTATGATGTTCCTGCTGATGCGCGCCATTGGTGAGCTGATGTATAAAGACCCAAGCCAGCATACCTTCATCAATTTCATCACGCGCTACCTCGGCCACGGCTGGGGGCATTTCGCAGGTTGGACATATTGGATTGCCTTAGTTCTGCTTGGAATGACTGAAATTACAGCAGTTTCTACATATTTTGTCACATTCTTCTCAACATTTGGTATTGATGTAAGTGGCTATAAATGGCTGATTGAACTGTGTTTTCTACTCGCGCTGATCAGCATTAATCTCATTGCAGTTAAAGTATTTGGTGAAGCAGAATTTTGGTTTGCCATGATCAAAATTACGCTTATTGTTGGCATGATTGTCACTGCCGTGGTAATGCTAGTTATTCATTACCACTACCCTGAAGTACGTGTCACTGGTTCTGACGTGGTTTCTCCTGCCGGCACGGTAAGTATTCATAATATTATTGACGGCTTCCAGTTGGCACCAAACGGATGGATGGCATTCCTGATGAGCTTCCAGATGGTGTTTTTCGCCTACCAAATGATTGAGTTCATTGGGGTTACCGTCTCAGAAACAGAAAACCCGCGTAAAGTACTGCCAAAAGCGATTAACGAAATTATTGTGCGCGTACTGATTTTCTACGTGGGTGCGCTCGCCGCTATTATGGTTATCGTGCCATGGCGCAATTTCCAGCCGAACGCTGATGGTTCTTTTGCTTCCCCGTTCATTATGGTATTCAAATACGCAGGTCTTGATTGGGCTGCAGCTCTGGTATTTTTTGTAGTTATTACTGCGGCTTCTTCTGCATTAAATTCGCTGTTGTATTCTACAGGGCGACACTTGTATCAGTTGGCATTGGATTCTCCGAGTGTAACTATGCGTAAACTGGGCGTTATTTCTAAGAATCAGGTGCCAAGCCGTGCCATTATTGCTTCTGGAGCCGTGATTTTGCTCTCTCCTGTGATTAACGCTTTTCCGCAGATTCATAGTGCGTTTGTGCTCTTTGCTTCGGCGTCAAGTTCGGTGGTGATTGGTATTTATGTGCTCACCATGTTGGCACATCGCAAGTATCGCCAGAGTGCTGATTTTATGCCGGATGGTTTCGTGATGCCTGCTTGGAAAGTTACTAATACACTGGCGATAGCGTTCTTCGTATTTGTGTTTATTACGCTGTTTTTGGCGTCTGATACGCGAGGTTCTGCAATTGCTGCCATAGTATGGTTTGTAGTATTTGGCACGTTCTGTATGCTTCGTGAGCGTTTTGTGAACCGTGACTTGAAGCACGCATTGCGCAGTAGCACAAAATAATAACAATATGAACACGCAATTGGAATTTTTGGTTACGCTAACATATACTTGAACACATATATTGTGAGCCCTCACAACTACGCAATAAAGACAGTTTGCGGCAAACCTAGTATCTGCTAATAACCTAGGTTTTACGCAAAAGTTGTTTGATAATTCATTCGAGCGTCAAGCTCAGTGAATGATAATACATGCAAGTAGAAGTGAGACTTACTACACATATAAGTGCGCAAACTAGAAGTTGCCAACTTCGCGGTACGGCAACCAAGTATCTACGTTAGGGTATAGCAGCCAAAAGGCAGATACGAAAGTGCGTGCGAGCAAACCTGCCAATGTCGGCAGGAGAGGACATTGAGGAGGATGTCTTATGAGCACAGGTGTAGGCACAGGTATGCGTCCTGAGTACAAAGAATCAGGAACGTATGCGGCGTCTCCGAATCATGGAACGAAAAAACAGTATGCGAAAACCGCACTAGCTTCAGCCGTTTCCGCAGCGACACTACTTGCTGTATGTGCAGGTGTGCCAACTGCTCTTGCAGCAAATGAATCAGATGTCGCGGCATCTGACACGACTTCGCAACCACAATTGGTGGCAAGCTATGATTTCACCGGCGGAAGTACGAAAGATACTACCGGACATTACGATATTACCTTGCAAGGCGGCGCCAAAGTTGAAAAATATGGGGACCGCAATAATAACGAGGCGCTTAGCCTACGCGGCGGCAGTCAATACGCTCAGCTTCCTGATAGTCTTTTTGCAGATTTGGGCAACTCATTCACTATGGAGTTCACTGCAAAATCACGCCATGATGATGATCGCCATCACTTCACATTTGCAGTTGGAAAAGACAAATCGAAGTATTTGGCGTACTACATGAGTACCACGAACTTCCGCATGATTATCTCAGATAATATGTGGAATAATGAACACGGTATTGGCTATACCGATGTTTCCAATAACAATAATATCTGGCACAACTGGAAACTTGCTGTTGATGGCACCAAGATGGCGGTGTACCGCGATGGTCAGCTAGTAGGTTTCAACCCAGATACTACACTTACTGTTTCAGATATTGGCAACACTGTTGCATACATTGGAAAGTCTCCATATGGCAGTGATGACAAGAATTGGGATGGCGCTATGGACGATATTCGCTTCTATAAGGGAGCGGATATCAATATCAGCGAACCACAATCAGTATCACTTTCCGGCGAAGGTGTTGTGGATGGCAAACTTACGCTACCTGTTGATGAGACTGCAAAATTAACTGCAACAGTAAGTCCAGAGGACGCTTATGATACTTCTGTACAGTGGAAGTCATCTGATCCTAATGTTGTAACGGTTGATAATGGAACGCTTACTGCAGTCGCTCCTGGTGTAGCCACTATTACTGCAACCACCAAACTGGGCGGTAAATCTGCAAGTGTAGCAGTAACAGTTAAAGATCTTGATGATGCTACGCGAGCACAAGTTGATCTGGATAAAGCTATTTCCCAAGTAAAAACCACCACTTCTGAGAATTTACCATTAGTTGCCCACGGTAAGCACAATACATCTATCACGTGGAAATCTGCTAATGAACAACTAATTTCCGGAACTAAAACGGACTATAAAGCACCTGCTGTTGGTGCTGCCGATCCATTTGAAGGTGCTGGTGTTGTTACGCGTCCTGCATATGGCAAGGGTAATGCAAAAACTACACTAACAGCAACAGTTACTGCTGGAGATGTCACGCGTTCTAAGGACATTGAAGTTACTGTACTTGAGCATACGCGAGCTGTTCCAGATGGTGCTTATGCGGCAGTAACCTTCCTTTCTGATGCTGCTTCTGATGGTGGCAAGGTTGGCGAGGCACTCTACGAGTCTGCGACTGACGGCAATAACTTCTTCTCCTTCTCTCAAATTAATAATGGTAATCCTGTTATTGTGTCGAAATCTGATACTAAAGGTTTGCGCGATCCGTATGTATTAAAGTCTAAGGATGGCGACAAATTCTATATGATTGCTACTGATTTGAAGGTGTCTTCTCAAGGATGGGGTCAAAATCAGCAGTATGGTTCCTTAAAGATTGAGGCGTGGGAATCAACTGATATGGTGAACTGGGTACGTACCAATGCAGAAGATGGTGATTTTGGCATCAAAGTAAATGATGACAATGCTGGTATGACTTGGGCTCCAGAAGCTTTTTGGGATGATTCTTTAGGCGCATATGTTGTATTCTTCTCCACTCGTGAATATACGGATAATACGCGCACGGAGGCTACTACTGGAAAGAACGGTTATGCGTACAACGAATTGCGCTATGTGATTACTCGTGATTTCCGTACGTTTACTGAACCAACAGTACAGTGGCAGGATACTGGTTACTCACGTATTGATTCCACAGTATTTAAGATTGGTGATTATTACTATCGTTTAACAAAGAACGAAGAAAGTGGTGCTGCTGGCGAGTATATAAAAACCGGCAAGTCTACATTCTTGGAGCGTTCTAAGGTGCTGACTGCACCAACTACGCAAACTTCTCCAAACAATGATCCAGAAACTTCTTGGCAGTTACTAGATGAGAAGATTTTGCCTTTTGAAGGCCCAGAGGCAATTAAGCTCAACGCAGGGGACCCAAATCAGAACGCTAAGGGTGATGCCATGGTGATTATGGCGGATTCTAGCGGTTATCAACCATATATGACTAGCGAATCTGATATTGCTTCTCATAATTGGAATAATCGTTTATCTCTCACCGAAGGATGGCATACGCAAAAAGTTGCAGGTCCTGGTGTAACTGGTTATGTATTCGACAATGGCATGCCAACTCCTAAGCGTCACGGTGCTTTTGTTAATGTTCCTGCAGCTGTTGCTACTAATATGCATCGCTGGTCTGCTGAGAACCCAACAACTATTGATGCAGTAGATTCGACAACAACAGTTATCGCTGATGGTCAGCAAATTACTGCTACTGTTGCCGCTGCTGATAAGGGAACCGTAGCTGGCAATGTAGTGTTTAGTGCGGATGGTTGGAGCGAGACAGTTGCTCTTAATGAGCAAGGTGTAGCTACAGCAATGCTTCCTGCATCACTAGCTGGCAAGAAGGTTGCAGTACATGCTGCGTATGATGGCTATACTGATGGCTTGGTGAAGGCATCTGAGAGTAGCCTTGAAGTGAGTGTGCCAGATAAAGGCGATAGCGGCAATACTGAGCAGCCTGGTAAGGACGATGGTGCTCAGACGGATCCAAGTGATCCGGCTGGTTCTCATGATGCTGGTAAGGATGATGCGCAGGCTGGTGATGGTGATCATGCTTTTGATGGTCATGGTTCTGGTGCGCAGGCTGGGGCTCAGTCACAGTCTGAGTTTGGTCCGCTTGCTTCGACTGGTAGTGTAGTTGCTGTTGTTGTAGTTGCGATGGTGGCGCTTGCTGGCGTTGGTATTGCAATGCAGCTACTGCGCAAGCGAGTACGATAAGCACTCTCAATACGTCTCTACTCTCTTGCCGTGCACACGACGACTATTTGCGTGAGTTGCGGCATGGTAAGAGAGTATATGTCAGCATACTTTCCTGTTAACAGTTAATACTTATGTAATGCTGAGTCAGTGTCTATACAACTATTTAGACGAAAACCATTTAGGCGAAAACTACTTAGACGAGGGAGTCTCATGTCTAGTCAATATCATGGTGCGCATGCATTGCGTGCAGGAGTTGGCGTATTCGCGGCGGCATCGACGCTTGCTGCTGGCCTATTACTTGCACCATCTGCTTTTTCAGCAGAAGCAACTGCGCCCACACTCGATGATTACAAAGCTGGTCCAACATTAGTGGATCTCAATTTTAATGATGTAAGTAATGGTGCTACAGGTGCTATAACCTCAGGTAAGACAACAGCAACTATTCACGGTGCTGCTGCTATTGCAGACGGTAATGATGGTACTCAAGCTGCACGTATCAGTAATAATTTCTGGCTTGATGTCAAGAATACTGATGGTAGTGCAGTGTTTAAGGGTAAGCATGCTATTACCATTTCCTACGATGCCAATCCTGATACAAAAGCAAATGGCAATTTGGGGTGGTCGCTTTTTGCAGCTTCAAATAGCAATGCACAGAAATATCAATTCGAGCATTATATTGGCTTCCTTGATACTGAGGGTCATGTTTATTTTGAGCGATATAACAACTCTGGTGCCCGTAATGATATGGGTGCTGCTAAAGACGGCGTGCGCTCTGGTTGGAAACATGTTGATGTTACAGTAACTGATGAAGCAACATCACTGTATATCGATGGGCAATTAGTCAATCGTCGCGTTCCAATTGATACCACGCATCAGCTCACCAAAATACTAGGCGAGTCTGGCGGCATATTACAAGTTGGTCGAGCCAACTGGGGCAACGGAGAATATTTCAAGGGCACTATTGATAATATAAAGATTGTCGATAGCACTGAGGCAGCAGTACAAGATGCTATTGCCACAATGAATATTCCGCAGACTGCAACAGAAGATTTCACGGTACTAACTTCAAGCAATGGTGTGCCAGTGACATGGAAGTCAAATAATGCAGCGATTGCTATCGACGAAAATGGCACTGTGAAAGTAACCCGCCCAGCTGTGGGGCAAAAGGATGCAGTAGTTACGCTCACTGCAACAAGCGGGGATTTGTCCAAAACATATACCGTAAATGTTCCACATATCCCATCCGATGCAGAGGATGCAAAAGCTGATTTAGATGCAATTACGCTATACGAACCAAACGATGTACGTAGTAATTTAGTGCTTCCGGCAACAGGTGAGCAAGGCTCTACAATTACATGGAGCGTTAAAAAACCTGGTAGTGTTGCACATGCTACTGTCGCCGACGGTTTCGATGCTGATACCAAGTCAGTAGTAGTAGATCGTCCAGCTGCTGGTTCTCAGGCAGATACTGTGGTACTGACAGCAACTGTGCAACATGGCGATACAACATTGACCAAGGATTACACGCTTACTATTGCTCCGCTACCGAGCGAGCAGTCGGAAAGTGAAGCCTATATTTGGGCATTCTTCACCGGTGAAGGTGTAGGTGGCGAAAAAATTAGTCTTGCAGCGTCTAAGGGAAATAATGCACTTGACTGGAATACCCTCAATGGCGGAACTCCAATGTTCACATCCACACTCGGTGAGCAAGGTTTGCGCGATCCATTTATTATGAAGTCGCATAACGGTGACAAGTTCTATATGCTGGCTACTGATTTGAAGATTTCAGGTCGTACTGGAAGCTTTAATGGTGCTCAGCGCAATGGTTCCAAGTATATTGAAATTTGGGAATCCAATGATTTGGTGAATTGGTCAAACGAACGTCATGTTAAAGTGAGCTCTGATTATGCAGGTAATACTTGGGCTCCTGAAGCATATTGGGACGACGAGCTTGGTGAATATGTGGTGTATTGGGCTTCTAATCTGTATGATACAGAAGATAACTCGTTGTCTGTGCGTACGAAACCAACGTATAACCGCATGATGTATGCCACCACTAAGGATTTCATTACTTTCTCTGAGCCTAAGACTTGGATTGATGTGGATCGTCGTGGTGGTGATGGATCAGGTTCTATCGATGTGACTGTGCAAAAGCAAGGCGATACTTACTATCGCGTCTATAAAGATGAGAAAGTAATGAAGTTGCGCCAAGAAAAATCCAAGGATCTTGTAGCAAGCATTGGTGGTGCCGGTATCAAAGATTATGCTACTGCATTACAGGATTCTGCATGGAGCGAAGTGGCTGTCAATATAGGCGATGGTCAGCCTAATGGTTATGGTGGTGTGTTCTCTGCTGGTGAGGGTCCTTCACTGTTTCCTGCGAATAAGGGTGATGTAAACGGTTATCAGTATTACTTATTTGTGGATCAGCCAAATTATCATGGTGGGCCAAACCACTATGTGCCAATGGCTACTAATGATATTGCACAGGGAGCATGGACTGTTATTGGCAATAAGATGCCAGAAGCAAACTTCCCTGTGAACACTGATGGTGGCAAGCCACGTCATGGTACGGTAATCCCTGTTACCCGTGCTCAATATCAGAAAGTATTGGAAGCAATGGCGCCTAGTGTAGCTGTACAGTCCGTCGTTGCTTTTGACCCTGTGAATACTACTGAAGGCAAAGACGTTGTACTTCCTGAGACTGCTCATATCACACATGTTGATGGTAGTGAAGAAGACGTGCCTGTAGTGTGGGAAAAGGCTCCAATAACCGCAGGCGAGTACACAGTTAAAGGTGTAGCACAGGATGATTCTCGTATGCCAGTTGAAGTAAAAGTTACTATTACACTTCCAACTCCTTCAGTTATTGTGGTAAAGCCAGATGAAGATACAGGTTCTGCCACTCAGGTGCAGTCTGTGAAGCAAGGTGAAGCTGTGACGCTTCGTGCAAGTGGCTTTGTACCGGGGCATAAGGTGAAGTTTGAGTTGCATTCAGAACCAGCGTTGCTGGGCGAAGCTGAGGCTAATCAGGACGGTGTGGCGACACTCGCTAATGTGACGATTCCAGTTGATACTGCTGTGGGAGCTCACCGTGTGGTGGCTACAGATACGGGCAATGGTGCGCAAGCTGAATATGCTTTGCAAGTAACTGCGTCAACAACCGATGAGGGTACGCAGACTGATCCTGTTGAGCCTGGTAAGGATGATGGTACTCAGACGGATCCTGTTGAGCCTGGTAAGGATGATGCGCAGTCTGGCGATCAGAGTGGTTCTCAGTCTGGTGTGCAAGCTGGTGGTGATGATCGTCAGTCTGGGGCTCAGTCGCAGTCTGAGTTTGGTCCGCTTGCTTCGACTGGTAGTGCTGTTGCTGTTGTTGTAGTTGCGATGGTGGCGCTTGCTGGCATTGGTATTGCAATGCAGCTACTGCGCAAGCGTGCTGTGCAGCAGTAGTAGCCTACATCAGTAGTTTGCAGCAAAAATGCTCAATTGAGCAGTATGGGCACTAATGCTTGCCTCTCAAAGTAACTGGCAACTCTGTAATAGGTCTGCATAGAGTGTATGTAATCTATTACAGGGTTTTCTATACTGGTATTTCTTGGTGTTATGAGCGCGCTCTCGTTCGATTGAGCAAGATTCACGTAAATACACGTGCGTTATGTGAGCGCAATAATGTTTGAACGGTCTATTGATAACGAAATGATAACAGTGCAGTGTTTTAATTCTGAAAATGTTACAATATAACAAGATTTGTGAGCGTTCACAATGTTGATGCAGGATTCGCGGCTTGCGCCAACATACAAGGAAGTAGGATCTGGGGATTGCTACGCTTAGTTGGAATGTTCGCAAATTGGATAATAGCGATGGGGCCAGAGATTATTCTTGAGGCTCGTCCATATCCATGTGCTAAGGGTATTTGATCAACGTATAAGGAAACCTATATGAGTTCGAATACACAAATGAGGAGGTAGTGCATCGTATATGGAAATCGTCTCGTAAGGGTAGTGCTGAGGATCGGTGACCAATGCACTACCCTTATTTGACTATGCAATTGCATACTACCTCCTCAAATTGATCGGCAAATTGGAAACGAGGAGGTGTCCATGCCTGATCCCCTAGTCTCTTATACTTTTTCCAGCGACGATGGCTCTGGTAAAGTGTCGAATACATCGTCAACTTCGCAATTTGGTGCGGCACAAATTATGATTGGTCAAGATGCTCAAGCTCAGCCAGCACAACAAGCTACCCAGTGCGTATTGTTACTCCAGAATATCCTTGGAATGTCACCATTGCTGAGGGGACTAATGTCACTTTGCATAATGGCAAACTGTATTTAATGTTCTCCGGATCTGGTGTAGGAATTACTTATACAACTGAATTATCCAATCCAAAAGTCAGGTCCTTTCAATGGCAAGATGCAGTTGGGTACTGTCCACGGTATGTAGAGTGAGGACGAAGATGGGAATCAAATTTACGTATTCCATGCGTATGCTGACCAGCATCTTGGGTCCACTAATGCCACCGGTCGAGATATGTTTGTGCGTCGTGTGCATTGGGCTGCTGACTACCCGATCTTTGATATGAGTTTGCAAGAAGAGCTCAATCCAACGCTACCTGTGACACTCAAGGTGAAGGTTGTTACTGCCGAGCCTGGTGATAATACTGAGCAGCCTGGTGATAATACTGAGCAGCCTGGGGATAATACAGAGCAGTCTGGTGGCAATACTGATCCTGCAGACCAGGGTAAAGATGAGGATACGCAGATGGATCCTGTTGGGCAGCCTGATGAACATCAGGGTGTCGATGAATCTCATGATTCTGCTACTGCTCAATCTGGTTCTGCTGCTGAATCTAAGTCTGAATTCGGTCCCCTCGCAGCTACTGGCGTCCACGTAGGCAATGTGATTGTTATCGCAACCATTGCATTGTTTGCAGGGGTTTTGGTGTTTGCGCGCAGGCGTCGCATTCAGTAGCATTAAAGAGCTACAACGTAGTATGCAAAACAGAGTGTGCGGGTATATGCTACGCACTCTGCATTGCTTATCCCTATCCAATGGAGGAGGAACATGAAAGGGAAAAGAATCAACGCAGTCATAGGAGCGTTCGCGGCGCTTCCTATGCTTGCAGCTGGATTCATTATGAGCCCTCTGCATTCATATGCAGCACAATCTGACACAGTACCAACTGATGGTCTGGTTGCAGCATATGATTTTGCAGACGGCAAAGGTACAACAGTTACAGATACTACTGGTAATGGGCACAACGGCACAGTGCGTGGTGTTGCTGACTGGGGTAAAGGAGTACTAAATTTTACTGGTAACACTAATGTGGCGCTTCCAGCAGATGTGCTACAAGGTGCTAGTGCAGTAACGGTGAGTGTACAAGCGAAGCCAGATTCGCAAGCTCTCAATCGCAATAATTTCCTATTCAATATAGGTGGTAAAGGTACAAGCCAAAATGGTGGTACTGGGCAGTTTTTTGTCTCAACTAATAATCATAAAGCCACTATTACAAAAACAAATTGGCAAGGTGAGCAAAATGCCTCATCCCCAAGCGCATTTAAGGCAGATTGGCAGTCAGTTATTGCAACACTAGCGCCAAATCAGGGCAGTGCCACATCAACGCTTACTCTCTATGTTGATGGTAAGCAGGTCGCGCAAAATACATCATCACAAGCTAATTTTGCTGATTTGAAAGATTTTTCAAAAACGGCAATCGGGGACTCTGCCTACGACGAAGATGCTAATTTTACTGGCACAATAAGTAATGTGCGTCTGTATAACAGAGCTATTAGCGCTCAAGAAGCGCAAAGTATTGCACAAGCTGATGCCGAAGAAGTAGTTGAGGAAGCCAAAGGTGCGGATACAGGTGGTGATACAACGCAACCTGAAACCCCAGTAGAACCTATTGACGCGCACGGATATTTGTGGCTTCATTTTGGTACTACCGATTATGAAAAAGTGTACTTTGGTTATAGTGAAGACGGCGTAAGTTGGCAGAAACTCAATAATAACAAGCCAATTATGCAGCTCGATAACGGCACTAAAGGTCTGCGAGATCCTCATATTTTGAAATTGCAGCAACCAGATAACCAAGGCAACAAGTATGTAATGTTAGGTACAGACTTGCACGCTGAAGGTAGTGCGCCCGGAGGTTCTTGGGACCAAATCAATGCGAGCAAGTATTTAGTCGTAGCAAAGTCTAAAGATTTAGTTAGTTGGACTAAGCCTGAACTCGTCTCTACCGGTCTTGAAGGCAAGGTTGGCAATGCTTGGGCTCCAGAGGCAATCTATGATCCTCAAACCAAAGATTATGCCGTATATTGGGCAAGTCGAGATCTCACTACTGGCGATACAACAGCGCTGAAAGTATACAAAGCGCATACTTCAGATTTCACATCGTTTGACAATCCGCAAATTTGGATCGATCAAAGTTCAGCCGATATACACAATATTATTGATACGACTATTGTACAAGGCGCTGATGGCGACTATTACCGCTTCTCAACCTCTGACTGGTATACCGTTATTGATACGGCACCAAGTTTAGATGGGAAGTGGACACGCCTTGTTGAGCGCGATAGTGATATCAACAATGGCAAGTCAATTGTTACTGGAGATACGGTAATAGGTACAAGTAATTCAGGGCTTTCCAACCATATTGAAGGGTTGACTGTATACCAGCTGCCTAACGGTAAGTGGATGGTTATGGGAGATTCGCAAGGGTATACTGGATGGAGTATTGATCGCCTTTCTGACATCAAAAAAGGGAAGACCTTCACTAAAGCTGCCACCAGTTTTGACCAGCGTTTCCGCCATGGAACGGTTATGCCATTAACTGCGGATGAACAAGCTGCTGTATTAGAAGCCTATGGTGCAAAGCCAGTGGTTCCTGTTGAACCAGATGAGCAAGGTGCTGGACCAATCGCACAATACACATTTGAAGATAGTAAGGGTACTGATTCTATAGGTAAGTATGACTTGGTATTCCACGGCAATGCCAAAGTTACGGCTGATACTACGGAAACGGAGCGTTCACCGCAGAGCAAAGTCCTGCAACTTGACGGTTCCAACGGAACATATGCACAGTTCCCGAGCGAAGTATTTGACCGCAGGAATAAGTTGACTATTGCTATGGATGTGACGAGTCAAATCAATGCTAATCAGTTCACGTTTACCTTTGGTCAAGACAGTAATGTGTATTACTTCCTGAAATATAATAATTCTGGTGAACTTGGCAGTCGTATTACTACGAACTCATACCAGCATGAAGCTGCTGCAAATACTCGACTTTCAGGCAATGGCGCTTGGCATTGTGTGACAATTGTGCTTGATGATACCACCATGAAAGTGTATGTAGATGGTGTGCTTTCAGCACAGAATGAGGATACTGGAATTACAGTAACTCAGTTAGGCACGGATTTGAACGCTTTCCTTGGCAAGTCACTCTATCCAGACCCATATTTCAAGGGTGCATTTGATAACATTACTATTTGGAATCGTGCATTAAGCAGTGATGAAATTGCGCAGCATGATAACGCGCCAATGATTGCGGGAGCAACTGTTGGTACAGTGCCAACTGCTGATCAAGCTGCTGATTTACGTGGAACGGATAACCATAGTGCTGTGCGTACTGTAGTAGATCAACAGACGCATACGATTACTTCTGCAGTTAATCGTCGTGCAGATATTACTGCAGTTCCTGTGAGCTTAACCGCTGGATGGCAGGGTGTGTCCATTAGTGTTGACGGTAAGCCATTTGACAATGGTACGCCACTCGATATGAGCAAGGATCATACTGTAACTGCTACATTATCTGATGCTAGTGCCTCCGATAAGACTGAGCAGTGGACACTAAAAGCTGCAACGGTAAGTAATAATCCAGTGTTGCCAGGGCAGTATGCTGATCCAGATATTGATTATTTTGATGGCAAATTCTGGATTTATCCAACAACGGATGGATTTAGCGGATGGTCGGGGAATTACTTCCATGCATTCAGTTCTCCAGATTTACAAAACTGGACTGATGAGGGTGTAATTCTTGATGTGAATCGAGATCATCAGCCGACCACTGATGGTAATGAGAATACTACTATTTCTCCATGGTCTGTCGGTAGTGCGTGGGCGCCAACTATCGAAAAGAAGCATGGTAAATACTATTTCTACTATTGCGCAAAATTCCCTAATGGCGAGTCTGCAATTGGCGTGGCTGTTGCAGATAATCCTGCAGGCCCATATAGGGCGGCTGAGCAACCTCTAGTGACTCGTTCAATGGAAGGAGTGAGCGTAGGACAGGCTATTGATCCGTCTATTTTCACGGATACTGATGGCACATCATATATTTTGTATGGTAATGGTTCGCCTGCAATTGCGCAGCTTGGCGATGATATGATGAGTATTGTTCCAGGCACTGTTAAGCGAGTTAATGGGTTGCGTGATTTCCGTGAATCTGTGGTAGTGAGTGTGCATGATGGCAAGTATCATTGGACATGGTCTTGTGATGATGCTGGCTCTCCAAATTATCATGTCAATTATGGTGTTTCTGATTCGCTGCGGAATGCTGATGGTAGCTTTGGACCAACGACCTATGTAGGAACATTAATCGAAAAGGACAGTTCGCTTGGCATTCAAGGTACAGCTCATCAGTCTGATGTTCACGTGACGGATGCTGATGGTAAGGAGCGCTGGATTTTGGCGTATCACCGTCATTACACTCCGTTAGGTGTGTTCAATAGCGGTCTTGGATATCATCGAGAAACTGCTCTTGATGAATTGCATTTTGATGCACAAGGTAATTTTGCAACAGTGAAACCAAGTGATGAAGGTGTCGGTGCCATTCGTATGGCTGATGGTGAGAAACTTGCTCAAGCTATCCAAGCAGCCGGCACTATTGGTTCTGAGAATGATGGTTATACTGCCACCTCTTGGGATACTTTTGTGGCGGCGCGTACTGCTGCAATCAGTGAGTATGAGCGGTTACAAAACCACGGTGCTGCGCAGGTTGATGTCGATAGGGCTGCACAAGCTTTGACTACGTCTTTTGCTGCGTTGAAGAAGGTGGATGCTGGTGGTAACGGTAGCACTGGTACGGATGGTAGCACTGGTACGGGTGGTAGCACCGAAGAGCCGGGTAAAGACGAGGGATCGCAGACTGATCCGAGCGATCAACCTAGCGGTGAGACAGGCGATGCAAATGATAATAGTGGCGATCAGGATGGTGACGCTAATCACAATAGTCATGATGGCACACAGTATGACTCCGAAAGTGGTTATACGCAGTCGCAGCATGCCTCACACGCTTCCCTGGCATCAACTGGCGTTAGTATTGTTGCCATAGCTGTAATATTGCTGTGTTCCATTGCTATTGGCATAGCGCTAATATCGGCTAGAGGTCGTGCATAATGCTTGTGCATGATCTGTAATACTGAACATGGTGTTTGAAATATGATGAGCATTATGTAGTGCATTGCGTATGCTTGAGCTCATCTCATGTGTTGGTGCTGTGCTCGATGGATATCATACATATGCTGACTTACACACTCATACTGGATAAGTGTGGGTAAGTTATGAGGCAGCACCAACATAGTTCCATATTGCGCTATGGACATAAATGTTTCAAATAGGCGTTGAACAGTGGCGTAATGTCAGGTCTTGCGGTATGATGGTTTAGTTGTGTGTCAAGCTGGAGTGGTTCCCAGCGAGACATGGGAGACTTGAAAGCAGTTAGTTTAAGAGGAGTCATCATGGCAGCTCGTTGTGCAGTGTGCGGCAAGGGACCGCAAGTCGGTTACACCGTGTCTCACTCACATATTCGTACTAAGCGCCGCTTCTTGCCAAACCTGCAGTCAGTCCACACCCACGTTGACGGTCAGAACGTCCGTCTGCGCGTGTGCACTTCCTGCCTTAAGGCCGGCAAGGTGCAGCGCGTCGCCTAAGCGCGATGCGTCGCTTGGTAGCGGGTATTTAGTGAGATATCTTATCTAGTAAGGTGTCTAGAAACAGTCCGCAATTAAGCCAAGACGAATTGCGCTTACTATGCGCAAACGTTAGCCCGATGGTTTGGTAATCCGAATCATCGGGTATTTTTTTTTCGCCTGCTTATTGACGTATAAGTTTGGGGTTATAAAGCATTGGGTTATAACCCTAGGGTTAAAGCATGATAAAAGGCTATTACTGAGCAGGATTGTTTAGATTGGACACAAGCTCCTCAAGTGTCCAACCTTGTGCCGTCATATATTGGGCAATTTCAGGCCCTACATAGCGATAATGCCAGTCCTCATATTCGATACCAGTAACATCCTGCTTACCATCAGGGAAGCGCAACACAAATCCGTACTGCGGTGCGATATGTTGAATTTTTTGAGTAATGGCAGGTCCTGCTCGTTCATGGATTCGTGCCACAAATGTTGCGTTATTGTGACTATTCTTGAATGTAATCGATATCAGTTACATTGGCAAGACGATATTGATGCGGGGTTACTCCACAAATTTGTTTGAAAATTTTGCCAAAGTAGCTTGCGGAATTAAAACCACATGCTTTGCCTATTTCGCTAACGCTGCGTTCGGGGTATCGTTCTAATAATAATCGGGCTTGAGATATGCGCAATTTATTGAGATAGGAGATGATTGTTTCTTCCTGAGTTTCTTTAAATATTGAGCATAAATACTCAGGGCTGCGGTGTATTGCTGACCCAAGATCTTGTAGACTAATGTTTTCATGAAAATGCTCTTCTAAAAAACTAATAATTGCAGATACTGTAGTATTTGTGGTCGTATTTTGGTGTTCATGAATTGGTTTGATAATAAATGACAGCTCGGTTAGTAGCAAATAGAGAATCTGCGATTTGCGTAGGAGTTGTTCGTGTCGGAATTGTTGTGAAAGACCTATTGATGAAAGTTCCTGCAAATAGTGTGTGAAAACATGTTGATCAGCTATCGCGTATTTTCCGGATTGCATATGAAATTTATCCATTAAGGTTTTGCAAATAAAACCGTTGCATCCTAAGAGATCAAGCGTCCAATTATGTGATAGCGCGTGGTAAATATGATCTTCGTATCGACGCACAATAAATAAATCTCCTGATTGGATGATGCTGCGTGAGTCATTAATAATAAGTTCACCCACGCCTTGTTTGCATACGAAAATTTGCTCAGTAGCTAAGCCGTGAGGTCGATTGATAGGTGTTTGTAGGTAGTTCATTCCAATAACAGTGACGTAGAGTGGATATTTTTTATATTCGGAACGTCGAATTTGATGGGACTCAAGCATATCTCCTCACAACCTTAAAATAATTATATAAATATAAAAATAATAATATAAGAATCGTTTGATTGCAAGGGTTTGTAAAAGTAGCATAGTGATTACCGACCAATGGAGGTATCGATGACTACGATTGCACATATTGCCAAGGATGAGCGCAACATTCCAACTCTATACGTACAAGACAAGCCTTTTTTCTGCAGAGCAGGAGAAATTCATAACTCAAGTGCTTCGGATCTTCAGTATATGCAAGAGCATGTGTGGGAAAAGATTCAAGGACTCAACTTAAATTCGCTTATTGTGCCAGTGTATTGGGAGCTACTAGAGCCACAGGAGGATCAGTTTGACTTCACTCTTGTGGATGGATTGCTAGAACAGGCGCGTGATAACAATATCAAACTCATTCTATTATGGTTTGGTTTATGGAAGAATAGTGAATCCATGTATACACCACATTGGATGAAAACGCAGCCGGCACGCTATTGGCGCGTGCATGATGTCAACGGTAAACCGATGAATATTATTTCTCCATTTTGTGGTGAAGCAGTGGAGAAAGATGCGCATGCATTTAGTGTACTCATGGAGCATTTGCGTGAAGTTGATGCAGAAGACTCGACAGTAATTGCCGTGCAAGTAGAAAACGAGATTGGCGTACTTGGTTCCGCAAGAGACTATAGTGATGAAGCCAACAGACAGTTTGCAAGCGCGGTTCCAACGCATATTGCATTTGAGCTTGGTGTCAGTGGCACATGGCGTGAAGCTTTTGGCGAGGATGCAGAAGAGCAATTTATGGCATATGCGTATGCTACAGCAGTTGAACAAATTACTCGTGCTGGACAGAAACAATACGAACTGCCATGCTATGCAAATGCGTGGTTAAAACAATACCCTTGGACACCAGGCTCGTATCCAATGGGAGGTCCTGTGCCAGATGTTCATCCGATGTGGAAGATATGTGCACCATCACTGTTTACACTTGCGCCAGATATCTACGTGGCATACTGCGCTGATGTTATTGACGAATATGCACATGATGGTAATCCACTATTTATTCCAGAGATTCGCAAAGACGCAGTGGCGTCATCGTATGCGCTCTATGCGTTCCTTGCCAAGAATGCTATTTGCTTCTCACCATTCGGTATTGAAGAGCTTGGTCTTGACCCTGACGCCATTGCACAACCACCAATGGATGTAATGATTGCACTCAATATTGACCCTTCGGCATTTGATACTCACGGTAGCGCACAAAAACTTGCTGCAACTAACCACCTATTAGAGCAGCTTGAGCCGTTGTACCTGCAATACCGAGGCACTAAGCATATGCAAACGGTGATTCGCCATGGCGAGTATGATTTCGGCGCATACCTACAATTTGAAGCATACGATATACAAATTGCCTACTCGCCAAGGCAGTCAGCACATGCATTGGGGTGCGTTAACGTTATTGAAATGTCGCCTGATACATTCTTGCTGACAGGTTGTGAGGCAAAGATAACGTTTGTGACTAAACCTTGGCAATCGACTACTGCTGAACTACTCAGTTTACAAGAAGGCGAAGTTGTCAACGGTCAGTGGTGCAAGCGTAGGACGCTTAATGGCGATGAAAAAATGGATATCAGCTTGGGAGAGACGCCGCATTCATACTTAGTACACGTGTATCAGTATTAGTCTTGCGCTCGTTTTAAGTCTGAGAAAACCTATGTGCATTCAAATGAACTACTTCGTTGGTAAATTGCAGTGCACAGTGACTATAGATTGCAGCGTTTAGAGATTGCTGTGTTTAGAGATTGCTGTGTTTATAAATTGCTCAGTCTCTTGGTTGCAGTCTATAGACAGCAGTCTTTGTAAGTTATCTATTTCTAATTCATACTACGCGTAATCAAATTATGGCTTTGAGCTCATATTGTGCACAGGATGCAATGAGCTCAGGGCTCAGTTACGCCAAAATACCAAAATCCACCTATTAAGGAACAATCATGTCTAACGCAATATCAAGTCTTGCGGATACAGAGCAACAACATGATGCCCAAAAACGACCACTCGTTGAGAAATGGTTCCCAAGGTTTGGCTATGCTTCTGCTGAAATTGGTACCATATTGATTTTTGAAATTATTTCCTCATATTTAGGGCTCTACTACACGGATGCGGTCGGACTCGCTCCAGCAATTGTTGCAGCACTGATGCTGATCGTTCGCATTATTCAATCGGTCGGTACCCCTATTGCGGGAAATATTATTGACCGCACAAAAAGCAGGTTTGGCTTGTGTAGACCATGGTTGCTATGGGGACTGCCGTTCCTTGTAGTGCTTAGCATACTCACTTTTACTACAGTAGGTCATACCACAGTTACCAAAGTGCTCTGGGCTGGTTTTACCTATATTTGCTTAAGTGTGGTATTTACCATGGTTGACACGGCAAAAGGTACATTAGTGAACACTATAAGTGCTGATATGAACGAGCGCGTGGTATTAAACTCCTACCGTTCGATGGGGTCAAGTGTTGGGCGCCTAGTGCTTTCAGGTATCACTATGCCGTTAATTCTCTTCTTTGGCAACGGCGCTCGCGGGTATTTTACTACTAACTTGATCTTTGCTATTGCCACTATTCCATTCCTGCTGTTCGCATTTGTCGCCTGTAAAGAGCATGTTGCTGTGGCTCCTGATGCTCCAAAAATTACTGTGAAAGAGTCACTTGTCTCTTTGATGCGAAACTCCCAATTGCTTTGGTTTGTACTCTTTAATCTTGTTGCAACAGGTGCTACACTATGGCGGGTCAGTATCAGCACGTACTATTACATTTATTCAGTGGAGCGTCCTGATTTGGTAAGTCCAATGTTAATGGCGTTCACTGCTGGTCAGTTTATTCCACCACTTATTGTGCCATTTATTTTGAAATATTTCAGTAAGAAAACTGCTTTGATGTTTGGTTCTATTATGCAAGGCGTAATACTTATTGCTATGCACTTTACTCCATATGACAATGTGGTACTTATTGGTGTACTGACTTTTATGTTCGGTGTTTCTATGATGGGCAGTATTATTGGATTCTCCGCTTGTTCTGATTGTATTGAATATGATTATTATCGCAATGGTCGTCGTATGCCTGGCACTGTGGTAGGTGCAGTATCACTTTCTGTAGCTGCCGGCATGGCAATCGGTGGTTCGCTTGGTATGTTCTTGCTTGGCGTGGTTGGTTACCATAAGGGTGTTGTAATGGATATGGCAATGCGCAGCAATATAAGCTTGGTAGTGAATTTAATTCCTGGCATTATTATGATTGCTGGAATTGTCATTCTTATTCCTTACAAACTTTCAAATAAACGCATGCTGGAAATTCAGGAAGCCAATAAGCTTAAGGATGATGCTATTGAAAGTGATGTAGCCTAATAATCTGCGTTTATGTCTTGTTGATTAGCAGTCATGCTCAAACTGCTGATTAGCAAGACATCTGCGTATGTATAGATATATGTGCATGTGATGTATATGTGTATGTGTATGTGCATGTGCATGTAATGTATACGCGGGAATGCAGGAATTGCAACAATTACATAATTACAATGTAGCTCCTCGCGCACTCTTGCGTATGACTATGTACTTGTATATGACCGTGTGCTTGCCAGTGTGACTGTGTACTTAGTCGCGATACACGCATGATGGAAGATGCATTTTGCATACTGTTGTGTGAAAAGTCATTGTGAAGCATGATGTGGCGTAAGTGTGCCGCATAATGTGTTGTAGATATGCTGCAGGTTAGAATGTATTTTGGAAGGCAATGTACAATAGTGGGCATGGCTGTTGTATTAGGGACTTCGCTTTCCTCAATTATTACTAATAAACGCCGCGTGAGTGCGCTGAAATCTCTTGGAATTACAACAGTGCGCGACCTCTTAACACATTATCCGTTCCGTGTGGCAAAGCCGTATCCTGTGCATGCGCTGAGCTTTGCAAAAGTGGGCGAACCAATGGCAGCAGTGGTGCAAGTGCGTCATGTTCGCGTTATCAGAGGTTCTGGGCGCTCGCCAAATCGAGTAGAAGCCATTGTTGAAGATGTGCCGCATGATGATATGCCATATGGCGATGTGGCGCATGAAGATATGCCATATGGTGGTAGCGGCATTGCAAACGATGCGCCATACAATGATGTTTCACACAATGATGGCAGCATTGCAAACGATAGTAGTGGCAGTCAACAAACACTGCTTTTTGATAACGTTGGCAGTGCAAGACTGGTATTTTTCTCACGCAATCGTGGTTATACCGACTGGATGGCAAAAAGACTGCAAGTTGATACCCAGCTTGTTATTGCAGGAACGCCGACTGAATTCAATAATCAACTGCAATTCACACACCCAGATATTATCGTCACGCGGTACGCGCATGGGGCAGCGGCTGAGGCAGATTCGCCAGCTCAAGCGTTAGCGCGCTTGGCACGTCCGCGGCCAGTCTATCATGCGAATGCTCGTATTTCTTCTGAGCATATTCATGACGTTATTATGAATGCTTTGCAACTGTTAGCGCAAACTTCACCTGAATATGGCGCAGGAACTACAGATGCTACTGCAGGGGATGATGACGCTATCACAAGTAATGCTGACACTAGTGCAGGAAAAGCGAACGTGATCGTAGGAAAAGAGAACGCTGGCGCGGGGAATGGTGACACTAGCATAGGAAATACTGATACCAGTGTAGGAAATACTGACACCAGTGTAGGAAAAATGAACTCTAGTGCAGAGTCAGAGTATGTTGACGTTGCTACAGCTGCTATAACAAGTAAATCTCAACCTGATGCTAAGTCTCTCAATCTAGCAGAACCTCGCATTACAGCAGCTAATTTAGCCTACGCGCTTCCAGATATTATTCCTGAGCAAATTCGCCAAAAAGAAGGACTTATGCATCGGGCGCAAGCATATCTTGCCATGCACAACCCTGATTCGCGCGAACAGTTTATGCAGGCGTTAGCAACATTGCGCTTTGAAGAGGCACTTATTGCACAAACGGCGTTAATTTCAGCTAGAGAGCACAGCAAACAAGATAGTGCTTGGCAGTGCGGCAACGCGGATACTGATGACTTATATTGCAAACTTGTGCAGTCATGCATCAATTCGCTACCGTTTGCATTAACGCAGGGGCAGCAGAATGTTATCGATACTATTGTGCATGATATGGCAAACACTCACCCTATGCAGCGCCTATTGCAAGGTGAGGTTGGCTCAGGAAAAACCATTATTGCACTCCTGGCAATGCTGCAAGCAGTAGGCTGTGGATATCAGGCAGTGCTGGTAGCGCCAACGCAAGTACTTGCAGAGCAGCATGCACACTCCATACGGGAGATGTTGGCGCGGATGCAGTCTGGTTTGCAGCAACGTTCTGAGTTGAATCAGCAGTCTGAGTTGAATCAGCAAGCAAACCCAGACCAACCTACAGTCTCAGGGCAAATTCCCGTCACTTTGCTCACTGGTGGATTGAAACTTGCCCAACGCCGCCGAGCTTTAGCGCAAGCTGCAAGTGGAGAACCGGGTATTATTGTGGCTACGCATGCCGCTTTTTCTCAGCATTTCCAAGCGCCTAACTTGGCGTTAGTGGTAATTGATGAACAACACCGTTTTGGCGTGCAACAGCGTGAAGTATTGCGTAATTTGAACGATCGTGCACCGCATATGCTGGTCATGACAGCCACGCCAATTCCACGAACTGCCGCAATGACCTGGTTTGGCGATTTAGATATTTCATGGCTTACCGAACTGCCAGGAGGTCGCAAACCTATAACCACAGTAGTTGTGCCAGAGGCGGATGGAGCTACTATGGGGCGCATGTTTGCGCATATTCGTGCTCGTATTGATGCAGGTGAACGGGCGTACATTATCTGCCCGCGTATTGACACAGGGATTGATGGTGAATTAGACGCTGGAATTGCGGAGTTAGATACTGCGGCAGTAGGGCAGAGAGCACAGCCTGAGCATGGCTCGGGCCGAACCCTGCGACCCATACAGCTAGGTTCAGATGAGATTGCAGAAGATGCTACTGGTATCGGGCTGGGATTAGACTCAGATGATAGTCAGGAATCGCGCTCGCAGCTACCTCCTATGCATGCGGTATTTGAAATTGCGGAACGTTTGCAAGCACTCCCACAATTCCAAGGCGTACCTTTTGCAACGCTTACCGGCAGAGATGATGATGAAACCAAAACCCGCGTTATGCAAGAGTTTGCAGCAGGGCAGAAGCCTGTGCTCGTGGCAACTACCGTTATCGAAGTTGGTATTGATGTTCCGCAAGCAAGCTGCATAGTGATATTTGATGCAGACAGATTTGGGCTTTCGCAATTGCATCAGTTACGCGGGCGAGTGGGCAGAGGGGGTACAAAGAGCTGGGCATTTATGGTGTCGCGCGCTCCCGCCGGCAGTCCTGCAGAAGAACGTTTGCGAGTAATTCATGATTCAAATGACGGTTTTGAGATCGCTCAAGCTGATTTGGAGTTCAGAGGCGCAGGCGATGTGCTGGGCGATGTGCAATCAGGCGGACAGTCATCGTTGAAGCTGCTGAGAGTGGTTAAAGACGCTGCGATTATTAGGCAGGCGCGTGAGTATGCGGAGCAGTTAATTGAGCAGGATCCGCAATTGCATGATGCTACACAGCTTGCCGGTGCGGTGCTTGATTTTATGCGCGGCAATGAGCAGTATCTTACGAGTAATTAGTGAGTAGTCATTAGTTACCAGTTATTAGCAATTAGTGTGCGTGTGCAGTGTGCTTGGTGTGTGCAGTGCGCTATGTTTAGCATGTAGCGCGTTCAGTGTATGCACTGTGCTTAACATGTGGTGTGCTTAGTGTATGCACCGTACTCAGCATGCAGTGCGTTCAGTGTATGCGCTGTGCTTAGCATGTGTTATGTACTGGTTTGAGTAGTTGTTATTCCTAACTAGCGGTTTTCTGTATTTCATTCTTAGATTCCGTACGGTTTGGAATGTCTGATGTTTCAAAGTAGCGAGTTTTGATATGAGAGTGTACGGTTTGGAATAATTGCTATTACAGATGAGCTGTTTTTTGGAGTGCGACACCTCTATTCTGTATTGTTTGGAATAGTTGCTGTTGCGGAGTGGCTGGATTGGTGTGGGAAAGTGTACATGTTGGAAGAGTTGCTATTGCAAACTAGCGGGTTTTGTTAACTTGGGTCTCGTCTTTTGTATTCTTTTGAATACTTGCTATTGCAAACTAGCGACTTTGCTGTGTTTTGCTCTTGGATTCTGTACGGTTCGAAACATCTGATATTACAAACCAGCTGTTTTTGCATGCCTGTCAGTGCAGAGTGTACGTTTTGTAATATCTGATATTACAAAGTAGCCACTTTAGGCTGGTATGAGCTGATATTCTGTACGGTTTGAAACATCTGATATTTCGAAGTAGCTGTTTTGCGTAGTGTATGATACAGGCATGCGCATTATTTCTGGAAGATTCAAAGGGTTTGAAGTTCGCGTACCAGCAAAAGGTACTCGTCCGACAACTGATCGCACTAAAGAAGCAGTATTCTCCCACCTAGAATCTATGGGAATGCTTGATAATACGCGCATTTTAGATCTTTACGCCGGCTCTGGCGCGCTCGGTATCGAAGCACTTTCTAGAGGTGCGCATTCGTTGGTTGCTGTTGAAATGGCAAGTCAGGCAGCAAATATATTACGAACTACGTTTGCGCAATTACGAAAGCATGCTTCTTGGCAACCGCATGATAGTGCGCAAGTCGTTAAAGGTAAAGCAGAACAATTTCCGCAAATGTATGCTGTCAATTTCGGGGGCGATGGCGCTGATGAAAAGACAGATAGTCATCTAGTCGTGCACGCTAACAAAGCTGATAAAGCTAACAAGGCTAATAAACAAGTAAACGAGCAAACAAACAAGTCAGCAGGGTCGCAGACCAACCAGCCTTTCGATGTAGTATTTATAGATCCTCCATATGCAGTATCAGATGAGGTTTGTAATGCGCTACTTGCAGATTTGGTGCAGTGTGGCGTAGTTGATAGATATAGCGTAATCATTGTGGAACGTTCGGCGCGCTCGCCAAAACCGCAGGAGCCACAGGGGTGGGAAATTACGCGGGCAAAAGATTACGGAGAAACAGCCGTGTATACCCTAGAAGCAGTAGAAAATGCAGCTGCGACGAATGTTGAGTAACAGTTCGCATTTGACTAGGGATTGCAGTACAATAACAGACTGTTATTCATCGCTCGTGGCGCCCTCTACACCCCGAGTAGATGAGGACGCGCAGACTATGTAAACATGCCCCACATGTGCGCATAGCATGCAACCCTAAGTAATAAGGAGAGCCGTTTTGGCAACCAAGATTCGTCTGAAGCGTTTTGGCAAGAAGCACTATGCGTTCTACCGCGTGGCAATCATGGATTCACGCAAGGCACGCGATGGTAAGACTATTGAAGAGATCGGTATTTACGATCCAAACAAGCAGCCATCTTTGATTCAGATCAACTCTGAGCGTGCACAGTACTGGTTGGGCGTTGGCGCACAGCCAACTGAACCAGTATTGAAGCTCCTGCAGATTACCGGTGACTGGCAGAAGTTCAAGGGCTTGCCAGGCGCAGAAGGTACTTTGAAGGTAGCAGCTGAAGGTCCAGACGCAGAAGCTCGCGTAGCCGCTGCTGCTGATGAAGCACAGAAGTTGAAGGCTGCAAAGTCTGAAGCTGAAGCAAAGGCAAAGAAGGAAGCTGAAGAAGCTGCCGCTGCAGAAGCAGAAGCTGCTGAGCCAGAAGCTGAAGCAACTGAGGAGAAGGCTGAGTAAGATGCTCACCGAAGCTGTAGAACACTTGATTAAGAATATCGTAGATTTTCCGGACGATGTGCAAGTTAGGTCACATCAAAATAGTCGCGGAGAATTGTTGCGCGTGCGCGTGAATCCTGAGGATATCGGTCGTGTAATTGGGCGCGGCGGTAGAACTGCGAATGCTATTCGCACTGTGGTGCAAGCGCTTGCAGATCACAAGGTTCGCGTAGATATTATGGATGTTCGCTAAGTATTTACAGCTAACCCAGTTTGAAATGTTGAAGTAGGTAAGGTGCTTTTGCGCTTTACCTACTTTGGTTTATTGGTAGATGTAGTGGTCGGCTATTAGCGGTTGGTTAGTAGTGGTCGGCTATTAGCGGTTGGTCGTTAGCTGCTGACTGTTTGTAATTTGGTATCAGGGTTGTATTGTCGTTAGTTTATTGCTAGTGATTTATTGCTGGTGTTACTTGGTAGAGTTATTTTAGTAGTTTATAAAACTGCGGATTATTGTTGGAATGTAAGCGAACTTGGTGGATTATGGCGCAGCAACAGGATTTGATGAGAGTATGCCGTATTGGTCGTGCACAGGGGCTTAAAGGCGAAGTTAATGTGATGGTGACCACGGACTCGCCAGAGCAGCGTTTTGCACCAGGGTCGGTGCTACTTACGCAAAATGGCGGCAGTATGACAGTGGCTTCTTCGCGCAAATTCAAGCAACGTTGGATTATTCATTTTGAAGGTGTGGATGATCGTAATGCTTCTGAGGCGCTTAAGGGATTGGAACTGTTTGTTGAGCCGGATCATGAGATTGCTCGAACTGGCGATAGTCAAGGACATTCCGAATTGAGGGCGGAAACCGGCGGCGAGTTTGCTGATGGTACAGAGTTTACTGATGGCGCAGATTCTGATGTATTGGCTGATAGCACTGATTTTGAAGATGTAGTAGATGCCGATGCCATTGAGGAAGATGGTGCTGGAGATGAAGGTGCTGGAGATGAAGATGAAGGATTTTATGCAGAAGAATTGATGCATTTGCAGGTGCGCATTCCGCACGATACTGCTGAGCCTGAGGGTGAATATGATGTTGCTGGTACGGTTATTGATGTTACTGAATCCCCTGCGCAATGGTTGCTTACAGTGCAAGAGCCAAGCGGCGCGGAATCACTAGTGCCATTTGTTGATGCGTTTATCCCAGTAATTGATGTGGAAGAAGGGTATTTGGTACTAACTCCGCCAAACGGTTTGCTGCAGGATAGGTAGAGACTGTAAATAGGTAGAAGCTATAGGTAGAAGCTGCAAATAAGTAGAGACCGCGAAATAAACAAGGGATGCAGAATAAGCGGTATTGCAGAATAGGTAGAGACCTCAAAATAATCAATGGTTGCGAAATAAATAGGATAAGTAAGTAGTACGAATAGAACAAAGTAGACAAAGCAAGGTAGGAGTGTGTATGCGCATTGATATTGTGTCAGTTTTTCCAGAATATTTTGATGTCTTGAACTTGAGTTTGCTTGGTAAGGCACAAGATAAGGGATTATTGCAAGTCACTGCGCATAATTTACGCGACTGGACGCATGACGTACACCGCACAGTTGATGATACGCCTGTGGGTGGCGGTGCTGGCATGGTGATGAAGCCTGAAATTTGGGCACAATGTTTGGATGATGTACTGGGGCTCCCTGCGCGCGAGTTGGAAAACGTGGAGCTTACGCTTGACGATGATTTGCCAGTAGGACAGGGGTATGGTGTGCATGCTACTAAGCATGGCAGTGAAGTTGGTGCCGCAGAGCAGAGTAGCGCGATCGCGACCACACAACTTGAACATGGTCACAAGCCTTCTCAACTTAAGCAGGTACTTATTTTCCCCAATCCTTCTGCACCATTGTTTAACCAGCAAGCTGCGACAGAGCTATCACACGCAGAACAGCTGGTATTTGGTTGTGGACGATATGAAGGTATTGATGCGCGAGTGCCACGATATTATGCTGAGCAGGGCGTGGATGTGCGCGAATATTCGATTGGCGACTATGTCTTGAATGGTGGAGAAGTCGCTGTTTCCGCGATGATTGAGGCGATTGTGCGCTTAATTCCAGGGTTTATGGGCAATCCTGAGTCTATTGTGGAGGAAAGCTATACTGGAGATGCGCTGCTGGAGCATCGTCCATATACGAAACCAACTACGTGGCGTGGTATTGCAGTGCCGCAAGTGCTAATAAGTGGTGATCACGCCAAAGTAGACCGGTATCGTCGCGATGAGGCGATTATGCGCACCAATGCGATTCGCCCAGATTTGATTGAGCAGCTTGATTGCCGCCGTCTTGATAAAGCCGACCGCAAGTTGCTGATGTCTCTCGGTTGGGAAGTATCGTTAGCTCATCCGCGTAAATCGCGGGGGTAGTGTAGTGTGCACTGGTGGATTGGTGCATTGGTGCATTGGTGCATTGGTGTATTGACGTATTTGATGTATTGGCGTATTAGTGGGAAATATATCTCTAATGCGCTGAGCGCATTACAATTCATGTAAGTGGGCTTATGAACCTATATACTCCAGTGCCAGCATTCCATATAACAAAAAAGGCTCTGAGTGAAAACTCAAAACCTTGATGGCGGAGGATACGAGATTCGAACTCGTGAGGGCGTGAACCCAACACGCTTTCCAAGCGTGCGCCATAGACCACTAGGCGAATCCTCCATGTTGTTAGCCTTGCACAACTGTCATATCATGCACTGCTTAGGCAACTTGACTAGAATACCACACTCTGCGTATTTTGCAAATCAAGATACTTACTGTGTGTCTTAAATCTCGTTGAGATTGACGGGTGATGATGAAGCTGGTGTGAAAGTAGTGCAGTTTAGTTTGAAACATCTGATATTTCCTAATAGGCAGTTTATTGGACATGGAAAACTTTGCATAGTTTTGACGAGCAGAGAACAGTTTTGTGGATTATCTGTCAAGTTTTAGATGTGTTTGGTTATAAGCTGACTGCGTTTGACGAGCTCTATAGTTATCGGACATGTTGTAGAGTATGGTTATGGTCGGATTGGGTAGAAGTTTTTGGGGCAGTGCTGGCGAAGATGCTCATGCTGCTGGTAATAACATTGATAATGCTGTTGGTAATAACGGTAAAAATGTGCGTAATAACGCCGATGGCACGGCGAACAAAGGGGCTTGCAGGGGGCGTCACACTAGGCAGGCTGTAGAGCGAAGGCAGAAGGATTCTGCGTCTCTGCCTGCTTCTAGTTCTGCAACTTCTCCAGCTCCGGCTCCTCCAATTCAAATGGGTAATGCTGGAGTTAGTTGGACGATTAGTTCAACCCGCTCGGCATCAGGGCCACACGCCTCGTCACAAACTCCGTCACAACGTCCAATAGCCGACAAAGACAAAGTTAATACTGGTCATTCTGCTGCTAACTTATCCGCAATGAATGCCAGTAGTGTGAGACAACTTGCACAGCATTCTGTGCAGCAGACTGTGGTGCAAACTACGCAACAATCTAATGAGCAGTCCACGCAGCAAGTCCAACGGCAGTTTATTCACCAGCCAGCTCAACCTGCTGTTCAACAAACTGTCCAGCAATCCAAACAACAATCTGCTCAGAAACCTACACAGCGGCAACAAAAGCCTGCCGTTCCAACGATTCTTTTTGTATGTCATGGCAATATTTGCCGCTCGGTGACCGGAGAATATATGCTGCGCCATGCGGCTGCACAATATGGCAGACGTGTAAGCGATGGTACGCATGACATTTCGGGTGTGAGGAGTGATGGCATCAGCCAGCAAACCCAGATGCAACTAGGGCATGTGCAACTAGGGCATGTGCAATCTGATCAGGGACTGCCTGCCAAGACGCTATCTGTCCAGATACAACCTAATCTGACACAACCTGACCAGATACAACCAAGTCAGAGGCAACTAGATCAGGCGCAAACTGACATGACGCTACCAGCACAAGTGCTACCTGATTGCATTATTCGCAGCTGTGGATTGCTGCGTCATATGCACGGTAGTCCTGCTGAACCGACGATTGTGCAGCTATTGCGGGAGCGCGGTATTGATGCCTCTAGTTCGCGCTCGCAGTTTGTACAAGCTCGTGATTTGCAAGAAGCGACAGTGGTATTGTGCTTCTCACGTGGTCAGGCGAATGAACTTATTGATATAGAGCCACGCGCTGCGCGCAAGATTTTCCTTATTGATGAGTTTGCTATGCTATGCCAAGCCGCCGAGCGTGATCAACGTTTGCAATGGACAAATAGTTGTGCTGATCGTTTGCTTCAGATTATTAGATTGGCGCCAATGTTGCGTCCACTTATTGCTTCTGCGAAGGGTGTAGAGGATCCGTTTGGTAAGGAGTATGAAGTGTTTGTGCGATCGGTCAATCTCATTGAAGCATCAGTGCAAACAATTGCACGCACGCTGTTTGCGCAATAACTCATTACTTTCTGGCTACGCAACTTACCTACTATTCGGCTTACTGACTGCACGGTTTGCTGGGTGTGCAACTTAACGATTTGCCAAAATTACTGATTGGCAAACTTGTATTGTGCCAACCGTTGCTGTACTGGCTCGGTGAGTTGATACGTTGCTGGTTTTTGCTTCTCTCGTTGAACCAGTTGTTCACGTTCCAGTGTTTGTAATGCATGTACCAATTTGCGCTCGCCCCACTGTAACTGTTCACCTAATGTTTTACGTGAAACACCCACAGGCGCGGAATTTAACACAAAATACTGTGCCAAAGTCTGTATTACTAATCGCTCAGAATCCCGTAATTGGTAGGTAGTAGCTAAAAATGCAATCTCTGAACTCAAAATAGTGATTATAGCCTGCTTTTCCTCTAAATTCTCAAGCAAATCTTGTTGAGCATGCGCAATATATTGCAATGTCTGATAACAGAATAAGGACAGGTCCATGCAATTAAGAGGTTGCTGCACTGTATCAAACGCCTTACTGTACTTACCTTTTTCCTGTGATATTTGCAAGCTGAGGCTTAAAGTCGTTGGTAAACAGAGCACGGATTGAAGTTGTAGAGCAAGTAAAAATCGGCCTGTTCTGCCGTTGCCATCATAGAATGGATGAATATGTTCAAAAATATAGTGGCAGCAAGCCGCACGGATTAGTGGAGGAATGGACGTATCACGTGTGATCATAAGCCATTGTGCTAGTAGCGTTTGGATTTTTGTCTCCGGATATACTCCGGAATGCACTACTTCACCGGTACCGTCAAAAATTCTGACCGGACTAGCTCTAAATAATTCGCCATCTGGTTGCTCGTTTGGCGCAAGCTCTTCTGAAACAACTTGATCGTATATTTCTCGAATGTCCTCTAGAGATTGCACGAATGGTATATGCTGCTGCGCTATGCTTAAGAAAAGTTTTGCGAACTCACTAAATCGCGTATGTTTGCCAAGGCTGGCCGATTGCAAAGCGAGGGAGATTTCCTCTTTTGTGCTGTGCACTCCTTCAATATTATTGCTGTTCTCAATTTCTATGTTGATAAGCTCAAGGATATAAGCATGCTTGACGGTTTGTGGCAAAGCATTCCATTGTTCGCGAACTGGTGTTTCAGTCAAATAGATCTGCTCAATAAGAGTATGTAATTCGCGAAAAATGGTAACAAATGGCTGATGTGGGCCAAGCTTGCACGGAATAATGTAGGTTGAAGGATTTGATATGCGGCGCTGATATTCTATTTCTGCTTGGCTGGTAGGTGGCTGAGACGAAGCATTCATATGAATGGTTTGCGTAATGGTCTTATAATGCATAATGCTTTTCTCCAAAAAAAATCAATAATAATAACTGATTGATAAGTATATTTTTATAATAATAACTTCATTTTTAAGAAAAAGCATAATAGAATAATAAATTTATTTCTGAAATAGTCGATGCTTGTACATTGAATGTACAAAAAATCGCACATCGGATGTACAAAAAATCGCAAAATGCACGGATGAATGCACGAATATGATGTACACTCTGCTACCCAGAGTTTCTGGTAGTCGATACAAAGTAGTGCACACCGTATTGTGTTTACGATGTGCACTATGTGAATCTTTAAGCTGAACCGAGCCGTGCAGCAAGTAACCTAATAAATAAGCGACATGCTGCACAGTAAATATTTAAACTCAGTGAGCACACAGTAAGTATCTAAACTCAGTGAGCACGCTTGCGATGTGACGCCGCATACGCGGTAAACAGCACAGCAAGCCCAATAATGCCTGCAATAACGGCAATGCGGTAACTCGCAGAGAAGCACATAAGCGCCACCATTAGAGCGAGGAATGTCAGCACTACCCAAGGTGTTACTTTTGCAAACGGTAGCTTAAACGCAATCGCTTGCAAAGCAGCATCTCCACTCAGCCCCGCAAGAGCTGAATCCTTTGGGGAAGCCCCCGCTGCAACAACTTTGCGGAACTTCATTTCCGTGATCATAATAATAGTCCAGTTGATTACTGCTGCAATCGTTGCGATACTCATTAAATAATTAAACGCAAACTCAGGCCATAAGAATACAACAACTACTGCAATCACAGTAATAGCAGAGGAAGTAAGTACACCAGCTACTGGAACGCCGCGCTTATTGAGCTTGCCCAAATATGCTGGAGCGTTACCCTGCCGGGCGAGCGAGTAGAGCATGCGGGAGTTGGAATACAAGCCGGAATTATATACGCTCATTACCGCAGTCAAGCATACGAAATTCAAAATACCGGCAGCAGTATGCACGCCAATCGAATCAAAAATTTGCACAAACGGACTGGAGTTGCCGTCAATCTGATTCCATGGAACTACTGCCATAATTACGCCAAGCGCAACCACATAAAACACGAGAATACGCCAAATAATGCCGTTTGTTGCCTTTGGAATAGTGCGGCGGGGATCTGCCGTTTCGCCAGCTGTAATGCCGATTAACTCTGTGCCGCCAAAGCTGAACATAACAACAATCAGTGCCATCAGCAAACCAGACCAAGAGCCAGCAGCGGCGCCTGCACTTGCACCTGCATTAGCGCTATCTGCGGCAGCTTGCCAGGAGAGCAATCCGTGTGGCATAAAGCCGCCGCCTACCGTAAACCAGTTTGCAAAGCTCGCGCGAATACCACTATCGGTTGGAAGTCCCATAATAACTACAGCGATGCCTCCAACAATCATGGCAAGTACTGCAACAATTTTGATAATGGCAAACCAGAATTCAAATTCGCCAAACTTGCTCACTCCGAACAGGTTCATTGCGGTAATCAGCACTAGGAAGAACGCTGCGGAAGCCCAAGCCGGAATATTCGGGAACCAGTAGTTGACGAACGAACCAACCACAGCAAGCTCGACCATGGCCACGAGAATGTAGTTAAACCAGTAGTTCCAGCCTGAAATGAACCCGGCCCTGCGCGACCAGTAGGTGCTGGCGTAGTAGCTGAATGCGCCGGCTTTTGGATCTTCCACACTCATTTCGCTGAGTGCGCGCACAATCAGGAAAATCATGGCGCCGCCAAGCAGGTAGGCCAGCAAAATCGAAGGTCCAGCCAGCGCAATAGATTCACTTGAACCATAGAAAAGGCCGGTTCCAATGGCACCGCCTAATGCAATCAGCTGGATATGGCGATTTTTCAACTGTTTGCGCAGAGAAGGTGGCATTGGCGCATCGGTAGTGTGTACTGGCTTGTTGGTTGTCTTGCTAGTCACGCTTGCAGTGTTGCTTGTATTTGCTGCGCTTGTTGTATTTGCTGTATTTGTAGCTTCTGCATTGCCTGCTGCTGTACTATTGGCGTTTTCGTTTCCTGATGATGCCTGTGCCATATGTTCCCTGCGGCTCCTCGTTGACCTGTTATCTCATGCTTATGAGCGTTGCCTTATAAGTGCTGTCTCATGAGCGTTACCTCATAAGCTGCGTTCTTGCGAATACCTACTTTTGTGGTAATCCTTTGCGCACGCAATTCCTAATGCAAGAGCCTAGCTCACTGTGTACCTTTATGGGCAGTTGTGTTCCATTTTTATGCTCTAATACGGTGTTTTGTATTGTATGAACCAGTTACTGGTTCGCGGTATGCAAAAATATGGGTTGGAATGTATTGCGTGAACTAGTTACTGGTCTGGTTAATACAAAACTGGTATGGATATCCTCTAGATTGCTTTAGAAGCTTAACGTTGTGTATGGTTTGAAACATCTGATATTTCGTACTAGCGGTTTTATGTGTTGATATCGCTTTATTCTGTACGGCTTAGAATATCTGATGTTTCGAAGTAGCGAGTTTTCTTCTTGGAAGTGTATGTCTTTGAATGCCTGCTATTGCAAAATAGCGGTTTTTGGAGTGTGGCTGTTGCGCTTTGTATGGTTTGGAACATCAGATATTTCGGAGTAGTGGGTTTTGGGTGGGGAAGTGTACGCCTTTGAATAGCTGTTATTGCAAAGTAGCCACTTTGCGGGCGCTGCGTCCTCCAGAATATCCCTTTTCAAAGGAACTGTGATAATTTAGTCTGCAATAGCTTGGCAAAGTTGTGTAGTCCTACGTGTTGTAATCCGCGTATCTCTTCAAAAAACGTCCGTGGTGGAAATTGCTTTTCTTGGATAAGATCCTGTATTGTTGCAACCACGGTTTTCTCATCGCTATTAAGTAGTGCAGTTAAAAACTCATCTGGAGTTACTGCGGTAACGCCTAATGGTTGCAAAACTTTATCTGGAAAGTCTCGAATATTATTAGTTATGATAATCGATGAATCGGAAGCAAGTGCTAGTGCGAGAACGTGGTTGTCATTTGGATCCGGAAGTATGAAATTTCCTAAATATTGATTCCAGTTATCGTGCGAGGACCATGGAAAAGCTTTTTGAATAGCAGTAAGAAAGCTTGTGATTTGCGTCATTTGAGCTTTTTCCCAGACATCAGGCAAGTGCTGTTGTACTTCGTTGATAATTTGCTGTGACCAGACTGGTTCAAACAGTCCTGTATCTGCGATTGAAAGGATTGGATCTAGAATCCACATGGAAAAGAATATATTTGCATCAAGTACGGCTCGTTCAATTTGTGAAGATTTGCCAATGTCTAAAGCTCTTGGATTCATGATGCCTACTTTGATGTGTTCTGTGGTTCGCCTGCTATTAGTGTTCTATGAACTGCGCTGGCGGTATTCTGCTCGCTGGTTGGTAGCACACTGCTGACTATGCTGGAGCACTCCTAACTTAAACAATTACTTATTTATGTCGTATAGATTCATGTCTTTTGCAATCATTCGCATCTGGTGAAGGGATTGTTTTCTATCATGTTGCATTTGCGCTTTATATAGTAGGACATCACGTTCTCGCATCATTCGATTGCCTCGTTCGCCGTTACGTGTATAGGGGATTTTTCCTGCATCTAGAATGCGTTGTACTGTTTTCTGAGAAACACCTAATATTTTTGCTGCTTCTCCAGTTGTGATTGCTTGTCCGGCATTAGGTTCGCTGCGTTCAAATTCAGAAATAGCTATTGCTGCATGGAGTGCTGCTTCAAAAGCAGTGTAGTCTAGTTCATAGGTTCTTCCTTGTCCTTGCAAAATAAATGGTTTGTCTGCTCTGATTGGTTCCGCAAGTATTGGTGTAATGCTCATTTCTCCTCCATTCTGACTAATTTGACCAGTATATGTCCAATATGACCAATATGCAAGTATGTTCTTAGTTTTTCAGCTTGTGTTTATTTGACGACACTTTATGTAGTGCTTTTTGCTTGAAAATGTATTATGCGTACTAGTTAGTGGTCTGGTTAATACAAAATCGGTATGCATATTCCCAATGGATCTAGAACCATAATGTTGTGTACATGTTGGAATATCAGATGTTTCGGAGTAGTGGGTTTTGGGTGGGGAAGTGTACGCTTTTGAATAGCTGTTATTGCAAAGTAGCGGGGTTTCTGAGTGTGGTTTCTGTGTTTCGTATGGTTTGGAATATCTGATATTTCGCACTAGCCGGTTTTGGGTGGGGAAGTGTACGGGTTGAAACATCAGATATTTCGGAGTAGCCGGTTTTGTTAAAGGTGAGAGGATTGTAGAGTGTAAGAGGAGGTTTCGGCAGAGTACAAGGGTCGCTTGGTGCTTGGGAGGGGTACAAGGTTTGCTTGATGGAGTGTGTGGGTTTGTGCAGGGTGCGTGAGCTACTTGAGAGAGGTGACAGGACGGTAAAAAATTCATTAGGGGGTGTGGGTGTGATGCTGGGCAATAACATAAAATGGCTAAATAAAAATGTGAATTACATTACATTATAAAATTGACATATTGTAAATACTTGGGCGAAAAAGAGCGGCTGAAAATGCGTCGAGGGCGACATCTGATTGCATAAAAGAGTAAAATTTCACGGTAAAAATTGACAATTTTGCAGTTTCTGTCAGGAAAATTCGCTACCTGCATGCTAAAGATGTATTTTTACAAAATATAGAACGTGAAAATTTACCGAGTTAGAAACCTTAAAATAACCTGAGAATTTAATAATAAAAGTATGGGAGAACGCACGGAAAACACTAAAAGGTTGAAAAATCGTTGTTTTAGAAAGGGGTAGTAATTTGTAATAAGCTGAAAATCTTATCTGGATAAATTAGATAAGCGGTCACTGGATATGAGGGAATGCTGGTTTGCTCTACGAAATTTCATCAAACTCTATACAAGAAAAGAGAACAAAATAGAACATTTACTTGCAGAAAATAGCGAATATTTACATAAGAATGTTCAAAAATGCTACTTTTGAAGCAGGGAAGATGTCGATATCAGCGACGCAAAACCAGCATTCTACAGAGAATGACTCATGTAATGCGAAGTAGATTAGTGGGGCCTCGTGACGGACGAATAGCAGCTGACAGGGTGTCAATTATGAATCAAGGAAGCGAAATGTTGCATTTGCAAATACGCATGCTGTGCTTTAGTGTATGCAGAGGAAGAAGAGAAAAGTAAAAAGCGAATTGACTTGTAGATCCTTGTAGGTCATCTATCTGGAGCATTCAGACAGGGGTTGCCGCGAAATATCGCAACATATTTTGAGGCTTTTGATTGCTCAGGCAGTAAGGATTGTTCGGGCAGTGAGAATTGTTCGGGCAGTAGGAATTGCTCAGATAGTAGGGGTAGGTGTATAGAACAAATCTATACAGGACACACAAGATTTGCGGGTTGGGGATGAAATTTGCTGACACAGATGTACGTAGTTTGTCAGCACAGGTCTGTGAGCTGGGAACTCACGGATAGCAAAGTCTGCAGACAAGGGAAACTGCAGATATAAACTTGCGGGTTGGGGAACACGCATGTAGAGGGGAAGATGAGAAGGGGATATGAAGGTTACGAGTAAGGGGAATCTCGTATCTGGTAGCAGAAAGCATGGTAAGACATCTCGTCGCCATGCTTTCTGTTTTTCTGCCTACGTGCCTTTTTCTGCCCATAAGTCGTATTTACATAAGTCGTATTTACATAAGCCGTACTTATTAAGCTGCACTTGATAAGCTTCACTTACATCACAAAGCGCTTAACTGGCATAAGACGGCATAACACGCACAAGATGTCAGATTACAGATTACAATATAAATGTTGTACACTGTGAGTTAGCGCATGTTCCTTTGGGGAGGAGCATAGGTAACTAGGGGTGGTTCGCAGTTTGGGGAGAAAAGCTGTGAGCGTAGAGAGCCTCATGAGGGAAGCATGAGAAGGGGATGTGAAGGTTATGAGTAAGGGGAATCTCGTATCTGGCAGCAGGAAGCATGGTAAGGCTTCTCTCCGCCATGCTTTTGCGCTATTGGTATCAGGTGCTTATCGCAAAGTGTCATCAGATGTTCGCCACAAAGCATCATCAAGTGTTCACCGCAGTACAGTATTTACATTATTTACAGTATCAAGTAAGGTTAAGGCGAATACATTGCGTATACGTAGCACCTTTGGCAAGCTAATTACAGCATTGACGAGCGTTATTCTTGCTTTTGCATTATTTGTAACCGGCTCAGGCGGGGGGTTACTACCAGGAGTAGGTGAATTCTATTCGACACTTCCTCAAGCAAATGCGGCAACGGCACCTGATATTCGCTTACAGCAGGTAGCTATTGACATTGATGGCAATGTTACTAAAACCATCAATACCCAAGGTGGCACATATGACGGTGCTTATACCTATTCCACTGCAAAAATAGATACGTACCCTAATTCTGATGCAAAAGTAAAAGCGGGCGATATTACGTACCAGTTCGTCGGCTTGTATTATGAAGCAGAGGATGACAATCACCAAAAGCGCTCTATTGAAGTGGACAGCATTGGCTATTACGACAATATTGAAGATAACAAAGGCACGAACCAAAGCTATTATGTGATCCACCCTAAGGATACTGATAATGCTTTCCCAAATGAGCAATATGTAGATCTTCTTGCTACTTCTACTGATCTTGAGAAGCACCTTTTTGCCAAATTCTATTCCCTTAATGATCTTGAATACATTACCTATGATATTCCTGACAATGAGAAAAATGGTAATGGCGGCGACATCAAAATTTCCTCTGACAATAAGCTTGATAGTTTCGGTCGTCAATGGGTGAAAAAGGGACAATCCACTACTATCACTATCGATCTCAAACGTGATAGACACTTAGTGATGGGAGAGGATACGTGGAATGAGTATAAGCTCGATGGCTGGAAGCTCCAAACAGATAGCTCTCACGATAAAGCAATTCCTAAGATTAACGTCAATCGTGTGAATCTCAATGCTCTAAGTGAGGATGAGCAGTATTGGAAGTACTACAAGGATTGGCGTGAAAATAAAGCTGCGTTTACGAATAACGACCCAGCTGCGAAAGAGGTGGGTCGTACTGTGCAAACATATGTTGTGACTCCAAACACGAATGCGAAGTTTACAAATATTAAGCTTTCTACTACGGCAAAGACTGTATCTCTTACTCCAATTTCTAAGACGCAAAATTACAATACGCCAGGTTTTAATTTTGGTTCTGGCGAAGAAGTATGGGGATTGGGGACACAATGGCCGTTCGTTGCGCGCCAGTGGGGGCGCGACATCCCTTCGGGCAACTCCGATCCGAAGAATGATGTGTCGATGGCAAAAGCCAGATATCAAATGAATACGAAAAACTGGGATTGGTGGTTTAACCCAGAAACTGGCGACATCAAAAGGGATTCATCATATAACTGGGGTTATTTCACTCGCATTATCAAATCCCCAACGTTTGATACAAGCGATGGCACGATTGCACAGTGGAATGCTAAGCCTACTCGACCAGACGGTTATTCCGGATTACCGTTCCGTACAGGTGTTGATTGGACCTTCGATTACTGGGGTTTGACAGCTGATACGCGCACTTGCGGAAATTCTACTGTACCGACAATGCGTAATCTTGACACTTCTGATCGTGCTGTAAGTTGTGCTGCTGGAGAGCAGGAGAATTGGCATTTCGGCTCGGCGTATATGACCGATTTTGTGCTTAACGGTCAGCATTTTGCTGTGCCTCTGCCAACGGCTCCGGTTACTCGTGCAAAAGTGACAGACCTCTACCTTGATAAAAATGGCAATCCAATTGATTACTGGACAGATGTCTATACTAAGACGCGCGAGAAAAACCTCAATACTAAATACCAGTCTGAAAATAATGAGGATTTGGGCAGCTGGCAAGTACGCTATCACGTGACAGAAGGCAAGAATGCCGGTGCTGTTATTTCGATGAAGCTGTACAATTTCCGCTCTATTATGGACTGTCCGAGTGAGTCTGATGGCGATTGCCAAGAGGATGAGTCGCATAATGGCTACGAGGTGTATAGGGATTGGGGCCAATTTTGGACCTTTAACGTCAAGGGTGCTCTCAATAATCGTGATTTGCCAGTAGGAATGAAAAATCATGACTATATTGATCGAGCTGATGGTCCATGGCTAGGTGGCACCACACGAACAGGCGACAACCAGAATAACTGCGTGTGGACAAGCGATGATGTCAAATATAATGACGTTTCCCCTGGTATTACCTACCGTCAGGATTCAGCACGATGCCTCTATAAGTTTGCCACTCGTGTGGAAATCAATCTTGAAAACTTGCAAAATGAGAGCAACGACTGGTATGTGACGTACCAAGATTACAAGAGCAGTCATGCCAAGCTCGTGCAGACAGAAGGCGTGGAAACTGCTGACGGCAGTGACGGCATCGAAATTTTTGCTGCCTCCGATATCAACAAAAATGATCACAACTGGCAGAATCTGTGCACTGATACCAGTATGAGTAGTGACACATCCAAGTGCCCTGAAATTACCAATTGGCAGTGGCAGAAGCAGCCAAGCCGAGGTGGATTGATTGATAATACGCCAGGAAGTGGCCAAACATCTCAAGATGTGCCCGCTTTTATGCGCGTGCATTACAAGAATGGTTATCTTCCTAAAGAAGGCTACACTGACGAGCAAGGTCGTGGCATTTTGCGCAGCTCTTTTGATAACAAAAAGACCATTGCGCCACTCTACGGTGAGGCGCTCAGAGACCTTTCCGTCAACTGGAATAATGTGAAACAACTCAACCCAGACGAGTATGGCTATCTTAAGTCAGACGGCTATATCAACAGTTTTGACGATGCTGCATATTTCGTGGTACCAATGATTCCAGTCAATCAAAGCTACTTCAGAGCAGGAGGTGTAAATAGATATATTGACGCAGGCGGTCAGCAAATGTTACGGGTTCCTACCCAGCCGTATGACGTGCCAGTACGCTATGCCAATAAAGACGGTATAGTGCTTGCCGGTATGCCATCGATCGCTGACCAAAAAGACACGGTAAATGTAAAAGATGATTTCTCACACAAAGTCTCTGGCGTAGTACCAGTGCGAGTTGGTAATGCACCTTTCGTTGGCTATGATGTGTATCAGTGTGCCGCAGGTGACCCCAATGCCATGCGCTCACTGCAAGACGATCAATGCACTCGTGCAACCGATACAGTAATGACGTACTTCCCGGGCGAAATATTCGATATTCGCCAATTTGAGAAACTCAAGCTCTCGAACCCTAATGGCACTATTGCTACCAAATATTTGCGCCTTGTACCGGCTGACACCGCGGGTGCAGTGCCTGCAGTCTACACATTTGACTTCCGCGGTAAAAAAACCGATGGCACTGTGCTTCATGAGGCTTTCCAGCTGACTGATAAGCAGAATGACTACTTGACTTTCCGTGGTGTGCCAGGTTTGAAAGCACGCTTGAATGCCAAAGGTATCGCCGCTGTTAAAAGTCGTATGGACGCTATTCACAATGCTACACAAGGTGAAGATTTATACACTGATAAAACCTTCACTTCGGGCGGCAAGCAGACGATTATGCATCGCGATGTCAACCAGAAGAGTGGCCCGTGGTATTGGGCAGCAAAAGATGAGATCGGCATGACTACTGGTTTGCCTTCGCAGAGCCTTGGATCTGGGCCGATTGGCATGGATAACAAGAAAGGCATCGTATCACTAGGCATTGAGCCTGACCCATTCTACTTCTATTATGAGCAGACTGCTGCACAGATTACCGTAGATGTGGCATATAAGTTTATTGATGCCACAACTGGTAAAGAAATGACATATACACCGCAAGCCAATGGTTCGCCATATGGTATTAGTACGCGGATTGCTTACCAAACTGGAACTGCCGCTGCAAAAACAGCTGATATCGGTAAGCCATACAAGTTCGGTGTAGGCGAAAATGTTGCTATTATGTACGATTCGTATGTGGAGCAGCAGGTTGTGCCAGGATGCCCGGTAGAACCAAATGAAGCGTCAATTGAGCGTACTGATGTGGATGCATCAAAGAAAAATACGCAAGCACTCTACCCGAATGAGAAAGCGCATATTGCCGACCGAGATGCTGGCTCAGGAACAGCGCGCTACTCACGCGATCCAAATACCTATAACGTCACTATGGAGAAGGACAAGAACAGCTATACACTGACCCTTACCTACAAGTGCGCACAGTCCATCATGATTTATTCCATGGGTGATGAGGTGGCGTTTAGAAATAGCGGGACAGTGCCAATGCCTGATTCTGCTGACGGTCAGAGGGGCGACGCAAAGGTTAATGGTCCGGAAGATTACGTGAAAGACGGCACCCCAACAAATGTTGCCGGTGCTGGTACCATGACGGCCTCTGCACGTCGTGCATGGTTGTTGGAACAGATTAAGAACTATACAGATGATAAAGGTGAGAAACCGTATAAAGATGGTTGGCAGCCATTCCACAAGCAGTATGATTCCAAGGACCGCAAGGGTCAAAAATTCAAAGCGAATGTGAAAAATGGCATTCTTCCAGCTCATAAAGAACCAGGGGATGGCACAGCTACACCTGGTATAGAAGTGGCAGGCGAAGGCAATCACTTTAAGTTCTGGGCTGACCCAATAGGTGCAACTAATCAAAAGCAGGACACGTATGTAGGTGCTCGCGATCCAAAGTGGCTTGCTGCACAAGTGTATAAGCCAGAACTTTCCAATCACCGTAGTTGGTACTTCGATTATGACTGCCCAACTTCGATGAAATCAATGGTTAAGGATTCGCCAGGAGCTCCGGCAGCGTTTTTGCAGCCAGGTCAGAACATTGTGTGCTATGTAGAATTCCATACTTCCGAGCTCACGATTCTTGCTGAGGGAACGGATGCGGCTAAGCAAGCATTTGCAGTACATACTCAAAATGCAGATAGTGGTAAGATCGATAGTAGTATTGATTTTGGCGTGGATCAAAGCGTTATAGACGCGGCTCCAAGCGATAAGAAAACTGGCTATAAAGTAGGTCCGCTTACCAGCGTGGTAGAGCAAAATAATACACGCCATATCTACCCAAGTGCTTTGGCGGTGAACGCTTATCAGAAGGACGGAACCACAGGCACATATTTTGAACCGCAATACTACTTGTACACTGGCAATGATCCAAACAATGCTGATGTCAGTGACTCCTCACAGTGGGAGAAGCTGGCTACTTCCGACCAAGTGAAGACTTGGTACATGGGTAGATATGCTAATTCAATTCCAGATCATACGCTGTTCCGAGTGAAGGACTGGACTACTCATAAAGTGAAGGATTTTGAAGATGTGAAGAACACCCCTGATAAACCTGAGGATGATATTCCAGCTCCATTTTCCACTACGGTGGATGAACACTCGGTGATTAAGGTGAAGTTCGTAGAGCCAATTTCACCAAATCTACCGCGTACCGGTGGTTCAGCTGCGACAACATTCTTGATTATTGGTGCGGCAGTGTTAACAGGTGGCGTGCTTTCCGTGGTCTTTAATGAACGCCGACGTAAGTCGCTTGCAGGGGATGTGGAGTAATTCAGCGATTGTTGAGCATGATTGAACATTGTTGAGCATGATTGTGAATACTCGCTGAATCTCATTCAAGATTTCTAGTAGTGCGCGGCTATGGTTCGTGCTTTGGAAACTGTGGAAACTGCCGAGTAGGTCGATAGTTCAGTCCGGTAGACAAGTAGCTATGCGAGGTGGCTGAGTAGGTAATAGTGCCGTGCTCTCCTTGTGAGGGGAGCACGGCAGTTACCGCATTAGAGCGCGAAAATGTAGCCAACGATAACCGCTACAAGTAGTAGGGCTAGCACATGATTCATGTGTGCGACTACTACGGCTATGGTTGTTAGTGCTACAATTTTCTTGCCCTTGTGCGGCTTGTTATGTTTGTTTAGTCATATTGACTCCCAGTACTTAAGCCGCATGCCGTAGTAGCATACGGCTTGCTCCACATCACGGTTGTAATGCGGTTGTTCACTCTGTGCAAAGAGAGTTACTTAACATGGTTAAGCATATGTTGTATAGTAGATATTGACAGGTTCGTGGCGTGCAAACTTTCCCCCGTGCTTTGGGTGCGCAACTAGAGACTTTAGGGGGTTGGCTACAGCTGTTAGGGCGTTTTATGTTTGGCGTCCTCAGTACTTAAGCAAAAGGGACTCCTCGTCGAGTCCCTTTACTGCTTCTTGGCTGGATAATCTTACACCTTGATAAAGTACAGCGATAGATAATAGCAATAGATAACAGCATTTTCTACCTATATGCCAACGTTTTATCTAGAGTGTGATCCTGTGTATTATTTATTATTGAGCGTCTGAAAGCAGAAGCGGTGGAGCCTAGTAGCGGTCGGCAAGTGGAACACGCACAAGGGGTGTAGGTTTTGTGTTTGGTGAGGGTCGGGCTATACTGGTGAACTAAACAGGCAAACTGTGGGCATGTGCTGATTTGGGGGAGTGGCACGAAAGTCACAACGGTCAGTGTGCTGGATAGTTTGCTTGAACTTAATGCATGAAGAGGGTTGCGGGTTCGTTACGTAATTTGCGACTACTCTGAGAGCAAGGGTTGGAATGTAGAGATAGTCGGAGGGGTACCGGCTAGACACATGGAAGGATTGCAGTTTCTATAACTAGCGTTAACTGGGGATTTCGTTTCGCACACTTCGGTATTACATAGCATCGTTGGTTGCGAACCGTGAGCGTCAGTTCCCGCGAGTATCACAAACTGCTATAAGTTGCCATAGCGCATTCCACCTCAGTACCCAAAAAGAGTCGAGGGGCTCAATTATTAGGTAAGGAGAGGATCATGCGCAAAGCACGCATGTTTGCCGCAGTGGCAACAGTAGCAGCGCTTGCATTCACCACTTTCGGTGTCGCAACCGCAAATGCTAAACCAGAAGATGGAAACCATGAAGAAGCTGAGGTTACACTGAAGAATGGTGAAATTGCTGCTAACGAGGCTACCAAGGTAACCATTTATAAGTACGATGGAACCGATGAAACAGTAAAGAATGATGGTCTGGCAAAGACTATCGATACTACTAAGCATCACTTGGTTCGCAATGTAACGTTCAACTTGATTCCTGTGCAGGTAGAGAGCACCAACTCGGATATTGATTTATCAACTACCGCTGGTTGGGAAGCAATCCAAAAACTGGATCTAACTAAGGATAATGCATCCAAACTCGTTGAGGGCCAGTTGGAAGGTTTTAAGCTTAACGACGCTGCTAAGTCAAGTCAAAAAACTGGTGACAACGGACAAGCGGAATTTACTAATCCTGCTAAGAAGTTGTATCTTGTAACTGAGACTATCGCACAAGGTGACACTCCTGAGATTAAGCTTAATTCCACTGATGATGGTTACAATGCGGAGAATCCTTGGAAGGCAGTTACTATTAACAAGAAGACTGCTCCATTCTTCCTGACTGTCCCACTTTCAACTTCTGATACAACTGGCAAGAATGGCTGGCTGTACGATATCAAGATTTATCCTAAGAACGAAGTCACTAAGGATACCATTCAGAAGCATTTGGAAAGTGTTTCTTCTAATGAGATGGGAGACGACGGAGTAGACGTAACTTGGAGCGTGAGCTTGCCACTTGGTCAGCCATCCAGCGGCGATGCATATAGCAAGGTAGAGCTGGTAGATAATCTTAATGAGGCATTGACATATAAGTCAGTGAGTGACTTCAAGATTTCTGGTGGCAATAAGGACGGTTCGCCAAACAACGATCCAAGTAATTTGACTGATGGTGGTCCAACTCCCGACTTTACTGTAAAGACTGAGGGTCAGAAGGTCACCATTGCACTGACTGCGGCTGGTCTTGCAAAGGCAAATCAGCATGTGACTGGTATTTTGACCGGTAAGATTGTAACCACTCAGACCATGGTACAGACTGTTCCTAACGACATTAGCGGTACTATTGACAATAACCCAACTGTATCAACAGACGGTGTAAACAACGGTGGTGGCGCTTCTAACTGGGCGACAGTGAAAGTACAGAAGGTGAAGGCTGGTGACAAGAATACTTTCCTCCCAGGTGCAAAGTTCAAGTTTGTTGACTACAAGCTCAAGGATGATAAGACTTTGGTTGCTGGTGATTATTCAAAGGAACAGGTTGAGGAAGCTGCAACTATCCAAGACATTCCCGATGCAACTTATACCTCCGATGAAGAAGACGGTACTTTCACTGCAGAGCTCTTCGTTGGTAAGGACGCTGTAACGTCTCGTAATGTTTGCCTCGTGGAAACCCAAGCTCCTAAGGGCTACGATTTGCCAGAAAACAATTACAAGTGCTTTACTCTCAATGCAGATGCGACTGAGGATTCGGATACCACGGATTACACGATTGAGAACTCCCAGAGCAGCAAGCTCACCGAGGTTCTTGACAACCTGCCAAAGACTGGTGCTGCTGGCTTGGTCTTGATGACTCTTGCAGGTGCTCTCCTCATCGGCGCTGGCTTCTTCGCAGTAGCTGCAAACCGTCGTCGCGAACAGGAGTAGTCTGTAGTCTACTGGATAAAGCTACTGAATAAGGCTACTGAACAGTAGTTCTATAACTCAATAACAACTTAAAAGACAGGGCAGGACTTACAAACGTATCCCTCCTTCCCAAACCCTACCACCTAACTACAGTAGATTTTCACACACCTGTTCTACTGCAAGGGGTAACGTAGGGATGGCGCTGGCGCAAGCTTTTATCTCGCTTGTGTCAGCGCCTTTTTGCTTATTTAAGTGACCTTATATCAGATTTTCTGACTATATGCCTGATCCTTGTTCAGTACAGTGAACAAAATCATATAAAACAGGAAAGTTGTTCAGTATAATGAACAAAACATAGAAAAAGTGGTAAGTTGTTCAGTATAATGAACAGCTTGGCAAATATGGATGCGAATACAGATCTATAAAGATTGCTGAGTATGGATGATATAGACCGTGGTCGGAACGGCAAACATCGTGTGAACATACCACAACTTTACTTAAGTGCGATGAGTATTTAGAGCAAGAGGAGTATACTCAATGCAGAGAGACACTAAGTGTGCGCAAGTGGGGTTGTGGGTGCTTAGTAGGCGAGCTCTACGTGTTCGGTAGGCGAGTTGCACATGCTCAGTGTATGCGTTGCAGGTGCCAGACAGTGTTCGCTGAGTGCTGCACTTGCCGAACATGTGAGCAGTGAAGAGTTGGGGATAGGGATATGGCTGAGAAAACAGGTGTGGTAACAGACACAGCAGGTGTGGTAACTGACACAATCACTACAGCTGCTACTGGTAGCAGAACATCTAGTCAGGCTGAGCGAAAACTCGCCAAGCTTATACCGCCTCATCATGCTGCGCGGCATCCTGGCAAATGGCGACTCACGATGTCGGTGGTGCTTTCTGCGCTTACTATGCTGCTTGGTTTGTTGATTTTGTTGTATCCGCAAACAACTATGTGGTTGACACAATATAATTTAAGCAAAATCAATAATAACTACAATCATGCGGTGGATAACGCAGAGCCAGAAGCAAGACGACAATTGCGACTCGCACGAGAATATAACAAGTGGCTTCAAGAAGGTGGCGAATCTGCAGGAGCTGTGTATGAGGCGAATACGAATATCCCAGTCTCCAGCGCTAACGAAGAAGAGAGTGCTGAAAAGGATATGGATCCGGCACACAACTATTGGAATCAATTAAAAGCCAATAATGATGGGCTTATGGCACGTCTGATGATTAAGAAGATCGACCTAGATTTGCCGGTGTATCATGGCACCTCGGACGAAACCTTGCTTAAGGGTTTGGGACATTTGCGTGGTACCGCATTGCCTGTGGGCGGTGTGGGCAATCGTGCAGTAATTACCGGGCATCGTGGGCTTGCTTCTGCGGAAATGTTTACGCGATTAAACGAGATTGATAAGGGCGACACGTTTACTATTGCTGTGTTTGGTGAAGTGCTGACCTATCAGGTGATTGAGAAAATCGTCGTAGAGCCAACCGAGCGTAAGGCTATCCAGCCAGTGCCGGGTAAGGATTTAGTGACACTGGTGACGTGTACGCCGCTTGGTATTAATACGCATCGAATTTTGGTGACCGGTGAGCGCATTATTCCAACGCCGGCGAAAGATAAGGAAGCTGCGAATAAGCCTTCCGAAGTGCCGCGGTTCCCTTGGTGGGCGCTCGAATTTGCGCTTGGACTGCTGCTGATTGGCTTGTATGTGTGGTGGGCAGGTTTACCGCCAGTGCCACGTCCGAAGAAGGACGACCCGGATAAGAAGAATGCGAAGAAGTTGAAGAAGCGTGGACTGCTAGGTGCTGGGGCGCTGGCGGCAGCTGGCGAGGGTGCTTCTGCCGATGCCGAGGGTAGCGTGGGTGGTTCGGAAGCTGATGCGGCTGGTACAAGCACCACTACTGCTCATAATTCCGCTGTTTTGGAATAGTAGCTATTCGTGTGAGTATGGTTTTGTTGCGTAATCCCGCTACTTTGGAATATCAGATGTTTCGAATGGTACGTAATAGAGGTGTTATGCTTTCTAAAGTTACTACTTTGGAATAGCAACTAGTCATATGAGTGTGTTTTGCTGCAAAAACCCGCTACTTTTGGCGCTCGTGCCCGTAATACTTATGGTAGTAGTAGCTGTTATCTGAACGTAATGCTTTGGCACGATTAAGTACAGCACCCACAGGTAGTGTATTCACAGTTTTAAGCTCAGCAATAACACGGCGCAGATGCCCCTTCAAAGTCTTACCGCGGCTGACCACCAGCAAGAGCAGACACCCCATATTTGCAAACACCGTAGCATCATTAGCCACATTTAAAGGTGTGGTATCGATAATCACGTGATCATATTCAGCGGCAATACGGTCCAACAGGTGCTTCATGGCACGAGAATTGATAATCATTCCAGGATTTGTAGTCTGGTTACCGGCAGGAAGGACATGAAGATTATTATGCCAATACATTTGGAAGGATTCTTCAGAGCTAACTCGACCGGTCAGTAAATGTGTCAATCCAACTTTACCGTTAATGCCAAGTACCTGCGCAACTGATGGTTTGCGTAAATCTGTATCGATTAATAGCACGTGTTCACCGCGCTCGGCATATGCAACAGCAAGATTAGTGGCAATTGTTGTTTTTCCATCGGATGCCTCTGTGGAAGATATCACTAATACATTAGAAAATTGTTGTTTATCAGGAGCAATAAACTGCAAGTTTAGTGCAAGTCTACGCACCTGCTCTGCAATATACGAATTGGGACTGGTGATAATTACGGGTTTGCCTGTTAGTGCGGTCGCCTGAATTAAGTGACCAAGAATAGGAATATCGATTAAACGAGTTATATCGCTATCTTCTCGAACTTTTCGATCTAGTGCTTCACATGCTACACCAGCAATAATGCTTACAATAACAGAAGCTAAAAAGCCGATAAGCAGAGTGCTACGACCAGAAGAGCTAGGCTGCGACGGTACGACCGCTGGTTGAATGGCAGTAAGACTAATCTGGGAGATTGGCTGACCGTTAATATCTTTGGAAGAAAGTTGTGTATTAGCCTGTTTGCCAATGGCATTAGCAATTTTCGCAGCAAGATTTGGACTATCATTGCTGACTTGTACAGTGATGAAAAGACTATTCTCACCATTACCAACAGTAATATGCTTTGCAAGAGTTTCTGGAGTTGTATCAACCTTATATTCGTCAATAATCGGCTGTAAAACGGCGCTAGTTTTTATCAATTGCGGTATCATGCCTGTTTGAGCCTTAATAAAATCTTGTTGGGTTTTAAGCGCATTTAGGCCTTGGGCATTATAAGCACCATTCGGGGAATTCTGCGAATCACTTTGTAATTCATTAGCAAGATATTCTTGCCGCATACTTGCATAATATTGTGCAGTCGCCGTGTATTGCGGTGTTTTGGTTAGAGCAAGACTTAGTGTAATTGCCATTGCAATAACAAACGTTGCGATTACAGCTGACAGGTGTTTTTTCAGTACAGTAACAAAATCCGCAAGTGTCACGATTCCTCCAATAATGGTGTATGCAGGCGAGCGGTATATTCAGAAACTTCGTAACTGATACAGCAGCTAGTAATGTAGTAGCATAGCGACCAATGTAAGTCCTGAGTGTACAATACGTCTAGTACAACTCGTTGCTTTAATTCGTATAGAACATGTTTGAGGGTTTTATACACAACAAGGAACTGTCTGCTGAACCACGCAATATGTAGGGATTTGGACACATTAAATAGTGTTCATTATTATGAATAACTATTTGGGCAACAGTGATTGTGAAATCGTACAGTATCGTACTATAGTCATTACGATTGTTAAATGCATATATCGAGAGAGCTTGGAGAGATAATTGTCTATAAACCAGCCTACAACAATAGCCGAAACAAGGCGCATCAAGCTCCTATTGCTTACGGAGCCTATGGGTGGCGGTATAAGGAGATATATTCATGATGTGGTATACGGATTAGATCCAAACCTATTTGATATTACGCTGGTATACGGGGCTTCGAGAACTGATAAGTCGTTTCAAGATAATCTTCAACAAATGTGCGAGCATGCTACTCTGATTCCGTGTAATGAACTTGTGCGTGAAGTATCACTTCAGCATGATTGGCGTGCAATTCGGGCAGTAATACGTATTATGAGGCAAGTGCAACCAGATATTGTGCATTGCAATAGTTCAAAAGCTGGAGTAATAGGCAGAGTTGCGGCAAAGTTACAAGGAATACCTGCAATATATAGCTCGCATGGTTGGGCAATGCAAAATATCGACTTTGGTAGACGGAAAAAGCAGATTTTTGCAGGGATTGAAGCAGTGCTCAGCCGTTTTGCTACTGCAACCACTATTAATGTATCACCGACAGAAAAGCAGTGTGCTCTCGATTGGCATATTAATTCTAGTAATCAATTCATCGTGATATCCAATGGTGTGGATCCTTCCACAATGCTTTCTCGTGAAGAGTCGCGTGCTCGACTTGGGTTGAGCGATAATGCAATCGTAGTAGGTACAGCTATCCGCTTAACTGCACAAAAAGACCCTTTACAGATTATCGATATATTTGCGCGGGCGCATCAGCAAAATCCGGCATTGCATCTGGCGATATTGGGCGATGGCGAGTTACGTGATGCAGTCAAACAGGCGATTAACGAAAATGGTATTGAACAAGCGGTCACATGCTATGGCTATCGTGCAGACGCATCACAACTGATGGCTGCGTTTGACGTAGTGATGATGACATCGACGGCTGAAGGATTGCCTTACACATTGCTGGAAGCTGAGGCAGTAGGCGTTCCTATTGTTGCCACAAATGTGGAGGGGATTAGGGATATTGTGAAACCTGGTGTTACTGGAGAGTTATTCCCCTTCGGCGATGTAGAACAAGGGGCCAATGCATTATTGTCAGTGCTGGATGCAACAAGTGCATTGGCTTCGGTGAATGAAGCTGGTGAGGGAGATATGGATGCGATAAATATGCCGTATTCGCGCCAAGCTATTTACCATGATTTTATGCAGCGTTTTTCGCTGAATCTCATGATTAAAGAACTCACTTCGGTATATCAGCGTTTTGCAAAGACATCAAAGTGATGATTTGGTTACATGCATGTACTGTATATGCGTGTATTGATGTCGGGTTTTAACAGATCGCTAAAAGCACATAACATATTTTGGACTGGTTGCTAGAGAATATTGGAGGTGGGATTTGAGTATGGAAAATATGCAAGTCAATACACCTGAGCGCGTGCTGGTACTGCTGACCGTACTCGATCGTGGTGGAGCTGAGACCATGGCGATGAATTATTTGCGTCATTTTGACCGTTCACGCGTGGTGTATGATTTCCTTGTCAATCGCAAGTACCGAGGAGACTACGAGGATGAAATCGAAGCGCTTGGTGGTCGAATTTACCGCATGTGCCCGATGTATCCGCAGTATTTTGCGCGGTATAAGCGCGAATTTCGAGCGTTTTTGCACGAGCATCCCGAGTATCGGATTATCCACTCGAATTTAGAAGATCGCAGCTACTTTCCTTTGCGTATAGCCAAGGAGGAGGGTGTGCCTGTGCGCATTGCTCATGCGCACAATGCGATGCGAGGCTTCAACGCGAAAACACTATTTCGTGATTATTTCAGACTACGATTGTCTGGCAATCCCACACATATGTTTGCGTGCAGTCAGGAAGCAGGAGACTGGCTGTTTGGTAAGAAAAACCGCGAGCAAGTAATCCAAATTCCTAACGCGATTGATGTGGAGCAATATCGATACAACCCTGAAACTACCCAGCAAGTGCGTGCAGAATTTGGGGTAACAGGCCCAAACACGCTTGTTGTCGGGCATGTGGGACGTTTTGCGCCTCAGAAAAATCACAAGCAGTTAATTGAAATTTTCGCGGAAGTACATAAGAGGCAATCTAATAGTGTGCTTTGGCTAGTAGGCGGCGGACACGGTACGGAAAGCCTACAGGGAGAAGTGCGCGCTCGCATACGAGAACTCGGGTTACAAGGCGCTGTGAAGTTCTTGGGAGTACGCAGTGATGTGCCTCGCATTTTACAAGGGATGGATGTATTTGTGATGCCGAGTTTGCATGAGGGACTGGCGATTGCGTTATTAGAAGCACAAGCTGTCGGGCTTCCCTGTGTAATGAGTGATGTTATTACCCAGCAAGTTAATGTTTCAGGGGCAATACGTACATGCGCTTTACAGGATGAACCTGAAATATGGGCTGAGACAGTACTCGAATGTGTTTCGACCCGTCACAATGACGCAGATCGAACACAGCAGGCTGATGTTGTACGCGCAGCAGGATTCGATATTGCGCAAAATGCGAGGCAGCTTGAGCAGTGGTATCTTGATACTCTTGCGAGGAGCGTCCATGAATAGCGCAGGTGACGCCTTATGGCAGGAGCAGACTAATAAAAACATCACACTTGCGTTAGTATTGCCCGTGGCGATTATTGCGAAGTTGTTGGTCGCTTATTTCTTCCCACCGAAATATTTTTTTGACAGCAATAGAATTCTTTCCATGGCACTCCATAAGCCAGATGTTATTGCGTGGGAGGGTAGCTATGAGGTAACTGCAAAACTGTTTGAATATATTAATGTTGCCCAGCTTACTACGGTATTGCAGTGGAGCATGGTTATAGGAATGCTGTTTACCTGCCTGCTCTTTGTAGCTCTGCTGCTTACTCCTGCACCGGATTTTCTGCAGTCGATTTTTATCCTTGCCTCCGTAGGGCTGCTTAATATTTACGTATTTACGATTAGTAAGGATGTTATTCAATTTTGCTTTTTTGCGCTTGTCCTGTTAGTAATTGTATTGCCTATACGTTCTGAAATAGTACGATTACTGTTGGCTGTAAGCATTCTTGCTGCGGAAAGCATCTTCTTTCGCTCCTACTACATCCTGATTGCGGTATTTGCTTTGATGGCATATGTGATTATGAAACTATATCAGCAGTATGCATCAAGCTCTCGCGTAAGCTCTCAGGTACTAAAAATTATTGTGACACTTGTGGTGTTATACGCAGCAGTATATGGTGCATTGTTGGTTGCTTCCTTTATTACTCCTGCAGAATTTCAGTCATTGCTGGATGTTCGCGCGGGTTATGAATTGGTAATGGTAGATAATCCGAACGCAGTTACCTATATTCAGAACTGGATTCCTGGCGATGGTTTGGCAGTGTTTATGCTTAACTATGGCATCAATGCACTGCGCATGATGATTCCTCTTGAACTGGTGTTTAAGGGCGCATACTATTTGCCGTTCTTTGCTTTTCAGATGCTAGTTACTTTCTATATTGTGCGTTTGTTGACAAGAATCCAAAATATACAAGATGCTCGTATTATGTTGGCATTATGCGTAATGCTAGGATATTTGCTGGCATCATTTACGTTTGAACCAGATTTTGGCTCATGGGTGCGCCATGAAATAGCAACATTTCCTATTTTGGCTCTACTGGTAGTGAATTCGTATCAAACCATAAGTGTTCGTGGTAATAATGTTTCCTTAGATGGCGGTGAATGAGCATGGATAACGCAAACAAGCAACTCCATATTGCGTTCTTTGCAGGCGATATTACCCAATATTGGGGTACTGAGCGGGTATGCACGCGGATTGCGAGTGCATTAGTGCAGCAGCATAGCCATCAGGTGAGTATTGTGAGTATGTTTGAGAATCATAAGCAGAGTTCCTTTCCACTTGATACGGCTATTACTCGGCATACGCTATATTCTCACGAAGTACATGGCGTGTGGCGCTGGCCGTTCACTGTTGCAAGATTATTAGCTTTTGTGCGCAAAGAGCATATTGATATCCTGATTGATGCAGACGGTATTCTCGACATGTACTCGCTTCCGGTAAAGCTTGTTACCGGTGTAAAAATAATTTCATGGGAACATTTTAATTATCTGCAGCATCCAGATGTGCCATATCGCAAAGTGACGAGAAAACTTGCTGCTCACTATGCGGATGCTATTGTTACGCTCACTCATCAGGATGCTGAATTTTATCAGCACTATGCACACCCAAAGTGTCCAGTAGTTACGATTCACAATCCCATCTCTCTTCCCCCCCGCCCAGTTGCCTATGATAGTAATTCACATATCATCGTGAGTGCAGGACGATTAGAGCCTCAAAAAGGCTTTGATATGCTGATTGAGGCAGCAAAACACGTACTCCCCCAGCATCCAAATTGGCAGTGGGTGATATTAGGAGAAGGATCCAAGAGAGCTGAGCTCACTGCCATGATCCAAGAAGCACATTTGGAGCAGCAACTGCTACTTCTCGGTAGAGTGCCGAATATTGATACGTGGCTGAGTAAGGCAAGTATGTTCGTGCTGACTTCACGCTTTGAAGGTCTGCCGATGGTCTTACTCGAAGCGAAATCGCGAAAGCTGCCAATAGTGAGTTTTAATTGCGTGACAGGGCCTGCTGAAATTGTTGCCGATACAGTCAACGGATATCTTGTTGATTGTTTTGATATTCAAACATTTGCCTCGAAAGTAAATGAACTTATTGAAAACAAGCAGAAACGGCAGCAATTCTCAGAACATGCATTACAAGGCATTGAAGAGTTTAATATTACAACAATTATGAATCAGTGGCAGCAACTTTTGGAATGCATGGCGTAAATCGGCTATCGAAAATAGTAATAACAATACAAGTAGTGAATTGGAACATAATTTACAGGTAGACAGTAAGGAAGTGGCCATGGCAAATGTAGGATTAATAACATACCATGCTTCGCAAAATCAAGGCTCATTCCTGCAGGCCTATGCCACGCAGCAAGCCATCACGAGGCTAGGACACCAATGTACGGTTATAGATTTTTCGCTACCCATGCAGCAGTATGCATATCAGGTATGGAAACCCTTACGCTCACCAAAAGATGTGCTAAAAAACATATTTGCTCTCGCGCACTATCGCGATTACACCGGTAGATATCGTAACTTTGTTGAAACCCAGCGCACATTGCTACATATGACTGCTGAGCATTATTCAGATCCGGCGCAATTACAAGCATTTGCAGATACGTTTGACGTAGTAGTAGCAGGATCAGACCAAATTTGGAATACCAGTGCTTGGGATTATGACGATGCTTATCTGCTGAATTTCGTAGGCAATCATACGAAAAAAGTTTCTTACGCTTCAAGTATGGGCGGGCATATTCTTGATAAACAATCAGATATGACGCTTGCCCAACATTACCAAGCACTACTGTCGGATTTTGCAAGTATTGCTGTGCGTGAGCAAGATGCTGTGCGCTATCTACAACCGTTAGTGCGCCAGCAGGTTCAGCAAGTAGTAGACCCAACATTACTGCTGACGAGCGCAGAGTATGATGCAATCGCAGCGCCTCGGATGATTGACGAGCCGTATATTTTCTACTACGCCATTGATGCCATCGATCGAAATGCTGCTGCAGCACGTGCAGTGCAACGATTTGCAGCTCGGCTGGGGCTGCCGGTGTATGTGATGTGGACTGGCAACCGATCCTACGGATTGAAAAAATACGGATTCCGTTTGGTAGACGTAACTGCAGATCCGCGCGAGTATATTAGCCTGATCAAGCACGCTGATCATGTGCTTTCTGCGTCCTTCCACGGCACGGCGTTTTCCGTTATCTATCGCAAACCATTCCATGTAGTGCGCGGAGTGAATCCAGACGGCACCCTCAATATGGATAATCGTTTAAGTTCCTTGCTTGCGCTGGCACAGCTTGAAGCGCGACAATTATTTGCAGATCGCACATCAGATAACAATTGGCTAGATGACGTTGATATGAGCGTGATTGATTACGATACGGTGTACGCGCATCTTATGCCAGAGATCCAGCGCTCGCGAGCGTATCTAGCGAAGGCTTTGGAGGTGTGATATGGCGCAGCAGGGCGTTGAGAATGATAATGCAATTCCGGGTAATTCTATAGCGGGGAAGCAGTCATCTGATGATGCATTGCTTACCAATTCGCTGGTTTCAGTATGTGTAACTGCATATAACGTAGAACAGTATATTGGTGATTGTATTGCATCTATACAGCATCAAAGCTACCAAAACATAGAAATTGTGCTAGTAGACGATGGCTCAACTGATACTACCGGCATAATTATGGATCAGTTTGCCGAGCAAGATCCGCGTATTCGCGTAATTCACCAGCAAAATGGCGGGTTTGTAGCAGGACGTAATGCGTGCTTAGATGCGGCAACTGGCGACTTTCTGTGCTATGTAGATGGCGATGACAAGCTTATGCCGGATTTCGTGGAATATATGCTTAGCATTGTGCAGCAAACAAACGCGCCAATGGTGATGTCAGCTCATTGCTTTACCAGCACAGACCATACACAGGTTGAGCATGATGAAATCACTACATGGAGTGCTGAGCGCGCGATTTGCGAATTTTTCTACCCACGGGTGCGCCTAGGATGCTGGAATAAACTCTATAACAAGCAGTTTTTAGATAAACATCAGCTGCGCTTTGTGTCAGGCCTCACTACTGGAGAAGGCTTGCAATTTATTACCAATGCAGCAGCTCATACTGAGCAAATTGGTGTGGGACGGCGCAAAGTATATGAGTATCGCACGGATAATCAGCATAGCGCTACTTCCGCAGCGAGTGTAGAACAACAAGGTATCGGCGCACTAAAAACCCTAGCCTATATTGATAAGCATCTACCATTGCGCACGCCTACTATTGATAGAGCGATTCAATGGCATTGGTGGGAGTGCTACGGGTATTGTTTGCGGCAAATTATGGCGGCTCATGTTCAACGCGAGTACCACACGCTATACAAGCAATGCATCCATGAGCTACGCTTTCGAGCCTTGCCAGTGGTATTGCATAGTGATATTAGCTTACATAATATGCGCTTTGTGCTTGCTCATATTGTAAGTCCTGTGCTCATTACACGGTATGTGATTTGGAGAATGCGTCAGCAAAAAGCGCAACCTCGATCTCAATCGCAGGCACAAGAGCAAGTAGGACAAGGGGCACGATTGGAGCAGGCACAGTCGAAAACACATCAGAGAAAAGAAGCGCAGTGAAGCATACTATAGTTAACACCGTTGCCACTGGCCTTGCAACGTTTATCCAGTTCGGGATTAGTTTTTTCCTAACCCCGTATATTGTGCACACTATTGGTGCAACGGCGTATGGGTTTATTGGCTTAGTGAACACGATTATCGGCTATAGCGGCATCATCACTATTGCGCTCAATACGATGGCTGGGCGTTTTATCACTATCGAATACAATCGCGGCAACTTACATAAAGCCAATGTGTATTTCAAGTCGGTGCTCATATCAAGCGCCGTGCTGGCGGTAGTATTCCTGATTCCCGGAGTGCTGTTTTCCCTGCATCCTGAGTGGATTATGAATATTCCTCAAAACCTCTTGCAGGATGTGCGCATTACGTTTTTCTTTTCTATGCTGTCTACGGAGATTGCGTTACTCCTATCGGTATACGGCTGCGTGTACTTCGTGCGTAATCGTCTTGATAAAAGTGCCTTACGTAATATCGAAAGTAATATCCTGCGCGCGATTATTTTAATTGCTCTCTTTGCTCTGCTGCAGCCCAAGATCTACTATCTAACAGCAACCATGCTTGTAGTGACGCTCTACACTGCCGCCGCAAATATCTACTACACGCGCAAACTCACGCCAGAATTAAGCATGCGCAATGCTCGCTTTAGTGGGGCGGCTGTGCGCGAACTTGTCAGCGCCGGCGTGTGGAAGTCAGTGGATAGTCTCAGCTACACACTGCTGATTTCCCTAAGCTTATATATGGTGAACTTATTTTTAGGTCCGGCGCTCGCAGGACAGTTTTCTCTTGCTAATACGATAAAAATTATGATTACCAGCGTAATGTGGTCGCTTACTGGGGCGCTGACGCCACAATTTTTCCATCTTTACGCGCGGGGCGAGCAGCAAGAGCTTGTCTCTTGGATTACTAATACGATTCGCCTTGCGACGGCAGTGTATTGCATCGATATCGGCTTTCTTATTGTATTTGGGCGTGATTTTTTTGCATTGTGGGTGCCAAGTCAAGATAGCGCATTCTTACAAGCGATGTCTGTGGGTATTCTAGCGCCGACAGTTTTTTCTGTTGGTAGTAACATCGTGAACCAAGTCTATATTACGCTCAATAAGCTCAAAATTCCTTCCATAGCATTTTTTATTTTTGGTGCGCTTAATGTCAGTATTTCATTGGTTTTGCTCCACACTACACAGTGGGGTATATGGGTGATTATTGGCGTGATGGGCGTGCTTGATGCTGTTAAAAATGCTATTTGGGTGCCATGGTATGCGGCGCATTGTCTGGGTATTTCATATAAGAAATTTGCCCGTTCTATTTTCGCCAGTATCTTATGTATTGTTCCCGTGCTCGCTATTGGCTTTGGCTATCGGATGCTGTTTCCTGTGCATTCGTGGATAGGATTCATTGCGGCAGGTGTGGTGTGCTGCGCAGCGAGTGCGGCAGTGCTGTTTGTTCTTGCAGTACCAAAGCCATTGCGCACAGAGATTATTAGCAGAGCTAGTTCTGTATTACTAGGGGGTAGTAAAGGGGGTCATAGCCATGGCTAATAATTTGACTAATATTTGTAGTAATTCTTCCGATACTGCTTCTAGTATGCGGTATGGTACTCGTGCTTCGCAAAAGCCTGTACGCAATTCTCGCGTAGAAGCATTGCGCATACTTGCTATGTTTCTTATCGTGGCTCACCATGCAGTGTATTTCAGTGCAGTAGATCCACTTACTGGGCTAGCAATAAGCAATAGTACAAGTAACTATCTTCTTAAACAGCCATTGAGCATATCAAAAGTACTCCTCGAAACCTTCTTCTACTCTGGCGGAAAAATCGGGGTAGTGGTATTTTTTATGATTTCTGCATGGTATTTGCGTGAGGAATCGAGTATTAAACAATGCTTTAAGCGTGTGTGGATACTGGAACGTGAAGTATTGTGGTATAGCCTCGGGCTGCTCCTACTATCGATAGGTGCTGCTGCAAGTAAAATAGCGATACCTGGGTTGCCAGTGGTTGCAGAAAATGAAATAAATTTGAAACTTATTGTCGGTTCTGTATTTCCTACACTTACTGGTTTTCATGGTTTATGGTGGTATGTGACAGCATATGCAATGTTCTTGCTATTGTTCCCATTTATTGTGCGAGGGCTGCGTGCTTTGAGTAAAAGGCAGCATGCCATACTAGCGATGCTATGCCTTGTGATGTGGAGTGGATTTGCTGGGTTTATTCCTATCATGAAGTTGGGAATGCTTGGAGGAACATTCCTTAGTTTTATTTATTTGTATATGCTCATGTCTTTCTATAAATGGCATATGAAACCAATTCGTGTCCGTACGGCATGGCTAACCATTGCAGGATCATATACAGTGCTACTTCTTGCTGCGGCAGCTGGCGGTGCGATTTACGAGCAAACAGGGAAGTTAGCACAGGCACAAGTTTTCCTCGCAGCTGCTGAAACAAGAATAATACCAATACTTATTGGCTTCAGTGCAGTAATTGTTGCCACGCAACGAACTGCTAATATACCGTGGATTAACCGACTTGCGTCCACTATGTTTGCTGTGTATCTGATTACGCAGTACCCGCCAGTGCTCACCGCGCTATGGACTTACACGGGGATCGGTCTTGTAGAGTCACGGACATGGGCAATCGGTTATATTGCACTTTGTGTCGTACTTATTATGGCAGTATGCGTATGTATGGATTTGCTCCGTCAGTTAGTGTTTGCATGTGTAATTGATAGGCGAGGTGGCTCCGGCGGATGGTTTGAAAAGCTGTGGGAGCGTATCAATAAGCGCGTTGTAGAAGTAAAAAGTATTACTAAACTTTCTAACGAACTAAAGTAATGATGAAAGCAGCACTGCAGGTATGATGCTGTTCAAAATTATTCGAGAGTGAAGTATGCTAGTCATCTAAGTTGTGAATAGTAGCAAACGTTATTGCTTTAAGATTGTCAACGCGCCCTTGAAATATTGTGCATAGCTTGCTGCAAAAATTAAAGGAATATACTTCGTGCGCAATATTGCTATTTGGATAGTCTGGCTTATGGTTTGAGGTTGTGCATGAGTAAGTAAAATCTTCCACTTTGCAGTTCGTAATATTGATTTCATACACTGTAGTTGTGTATTCCAAGGAACTCGACGAACACTCTGCTCTCGAAAAAGTCGATATATTGCAACGCATGAGCTAGCAGCATATTCGCTGGAAAACTCTGGATTCCAAGAAGATAAATACTGGAATGCCTGATAATAAATATAGAAACGCTCCTGAATAAATTGATTGTCATATCGTGCGCAGATACCATTGCTTCGTGGAGTATAATAGTAGGTGCTTTCAGCAATGTATGAAGCACGCTGCAGGCGGGTGTATGCATGCAGGGTAAAAATGGTATCAGTACCAGTTTGAACTTCGTGAGGAAACTCAGGTTGAAAAGCTCTAATAAAGTCTGTACGAAACAGCTTCCCCCAAACCGCCGCTGTGCTGAATTTGCTTTTTATATGTTTCCAAGCTGCGCGAAATTCATCATTCGAATTAAATGGTGTATAGGTTAACTGCTTTGTTGGCTGCGGTGCTTCGATATAAAACCGCTGGATAGCATCGTTAACCGGTGCGGTTTTAGTACTCGCAAACACCACATCGTCATAATGCTGTTCAGCAGCAAATACCATATGCTCGATAAGCGTGAGATCCCACTGGTCATCAGGATCTACAAAGCATATATACTCACCTTCCACATGCTGCATACCAAGATTTCTAGCAAGAGCAACGCCCTGATTTTCTGTATGAAATACGCTAATACGTGGGTCTTGTTTCGCGTATTGGTCAAGAATTGTAGCGCTCGCATCAGTAGAACCGTCATCAATGCACAAGATTTGCAAGTTGGTGTATGTTTGGTTTACTAAGCAGTTAAGAGCAGTTGGCAGGTATGGGGCAACGTTATATACCGGCATAATTACCGATACTAATGGGGAGCTGCTTGCAGTGCCGTCTGTTGATGATTCGCTGCCGAGGCTTGTGGTACTCATCTTATTGGTACTTGGCAAATCGGTCATGAGCGGCACTTTCTACTCAGGTAATCTTCGTTAAATATAGCATGTTCATATGTGAAATGTAGCCCAAGGTATTACACAATGAGTAATATTATGGAGAGTACGCAAGGTGGCTCTGTTGTAACTACACAAGGTATTTACGCCTCGTGAATGATGGCCTTACAGTAAGGATTGCTATGCGTGTTGCTGTTGCTGGTATGGGGTATGTGGGGTTGTCGTTGGCGGTGTTGTTGGCGCAGCGTCATGAGGTGGTGGCGCTGGATGTGGTGCCTGAGAAGGTTGCGTGCTTGAATAGGGGTACATCGCCGATTGTAGATAGTGAGATTTCGCGGTTTTTGGATGAGTGTGCTCGTGGTGAGCGTGTGCTTGATTTGCGGGCTACCCTGGATGCTGCTGAGGCTTATACGGATGCTGAGTTAGTGATTATTGCCACGCCTACAAATTATGATGAGCATACGCAGTATTTTGATACGTCGAGTGTTGAGGATGCGATTCGTGCGGTTCGTGCGGTGAATCGTGAGGCGTGGATTGTAGTGAAGTCGACGATTCCTGTGGGGTACACCGTGCAGGTGCGTGAGCGGTTTGGTGATAAGAGGATTCTGTTTTCACCGGAATTCCTTCGCGAAGGCAAAGCTTTATATGATAATTTGCATCCTTCTCGTATTGTGGTGGGTGTTGATTTGAGTGATGCTGCGTGTGTGGCGTTTGGGCATCAGTTTGTGTCAATGTTGCAGGAGGCGGTTGAACATGGAGTTGATAGTAAGCCTGTGCCTGAGTTGATTGTTGGGTTTACTGAGGCTGAGGCGATTAAGTTGTTTGCGAATACGTATTTGGCGTTGCGTGTGGCGTATTTTAATGAGTTGGATACGTATGCGAAAGCCCGTGGGCTTGATACGCGGCAGATTATTGAGGGTGTGGGGTTAGATCCGCGTATCGGGGCACATTATAATAATCCGAGTTTTGGGTATGGCGGGTATTGTTTGCCGAAAGACAGTAAGCAGTTGTTGGCGAATTATGATCGGGTGCCGCAGAATTTGATTGGCGCTGTGGTGAGTGCGAATGCGACGCGTAAGGATTTTATTGCTGATGATGTACTTCGTGAAGTGGATCGGTTGCGTAGTGAACGCGGTGTTGAGGATCCAGTGGTTGGGGTGTATCGGTTGACGATAAAGCCTGGTTCGGATAATTTTCGTCAGTCGGCTATCCAAGGTGTGATGCAACGGATTAAAACTCACGGCGTGCGTATGGTGGTGTTTGAGCCGGTATTGGATACTGCTGAGTTTTTGGGTGTTCCGGTGATTCGTGATTTTGATGAGTTCGCAGCACAGTCTGATATTATTCTTGCAAACCGCTGGAATGAGTGTCTTTCTCCATATGCTGATAAAATCTACACCAGAGACCTCTCGCACAATGAACAATAACGTTTGAATATCATGAGTAGTCAGTGTAAGTCAGCTAGTATGAACGTACTGTTTGCTACAGGCACCCTGAGCCTTGGTGGATTACAGCGTGTGACAAGCATTCTTGCTGATGGATTAGAACAGTACAGTGATGGGCATGTGCAGACAGCGCTTTATATTATTGACAATGCGTATAGCAAGCATTATGAAGTGCATACTCGGGTGGTTGCTCAGGAAACTTCGCCGTGGCATGTGTTTGTCAGAAAAGCGCACTCTGGACTGCATCGAATATTCCCTAATATGGCACATGGAATAAGTTATGAGGTGGCAGCTCTTGTCAAGCGCGAGCATATTGATGTTGTTGTCGTGAATCCAGAGCTGTATCGCACGCTTCCAGGAATAAAGAAATTATGCCCTCAGACGCGCGTAATAATGTGGACGCATAACGGGTATGAAACGTATACGCAGCGGTATTATGCCTCAGAAAAACAGCAGATGGTGTTGCAACGTGCGGCTCATGCCGCAGACGATATTATTTGTGTAAATAGTGCTTCGGCGCGTGGCTGGCAAGAGCAGTTTGAGCGTGAAGCAAGCACTCATATGCCGCGCATTCACACTATGCATAACCCAATTACCATGGATACGCTTGGGCTGCAGTCGGGCTTAACGCAGCCTGTTATTGCTATGAGCTGCCGGCTGGTGATTGAGGCTAAAGGACTTGACTACGTGGTACAGCTCGCGCAGCGCTTGCCGGATCCTTGGCATATCCGTATTGCAGGGGATGGGCCGGATCGAAGTAGGTTTGAGCAGATGATTGCTGAGGCTGGTATGCAGCACAAAATCGAGCTTGTTGGGGCATTGCATGATGACGCGCTACGCGAGCATTATGCTACTGCAAGTGTGTTGCTGCTGCTGAGCCGGTGGGAAGGGTTCCCGCTGGTTGCTGGAGAGGCGATGGCGTTCGGACTTCCTGTAGTAGGATTTGATATTCCAGCACTCCGCGATGTTGCTGATGATTGCGGCGGTACAAGGAATTGTGATGCTGCTGGTGGCTGTGGTGGTGCAGGGAATTGCAGTGGGGCAGGTGATTGCGGTGCTGTGCGCATGGCACGGCTTGGCGATGTAGAAGACTTGTATCGCGTACTGCAACCACTATTGGAATCTATTGAAGAGCGTCGAGCTCAATCCGAGCGATCCTTGAAACGTGCTTCATAGCTTACCTTACCGAAGATTGTTCAACAGTGGGAAACTATGCTGAACAAACGCAGTTAAGCATGTGAGCAGAATGAGTAACTGATTATTGGAGTACTTCATATTAGAAGCGCCATTGTGAGTAAAACGCGCTTGCTTTGTCATAAGTACTATTTGTGTACCATTGTACACGAATGTACACTATTGTCCGCGAATGTGTACGGTTGGCTATTTCTATCTGCTGTTGACTACGAATGTGCAAATAACAGAATGTAAGATGTGGACTAGTTACTGGTCTGGGATATGCAGAAATATGGGTTGGGATGTATATGTGGGACTAGTTGCATTGTGTGCCAGGCTTGTTGTGGGTCAGTTGTTGGTTTCCAGGTACGAAAATGTATTAACGTGACCGGTTACTAGTTCATAGTATGCAAAGTGGTGTATGCGCGCGTAGTTATCCTAAATCACAAGAGCCTCTAAGTGGTGGAGAACGCAAAAACCCTCAGGCGAACCTGAGGGTGATGGTGGCTCCGAGCGGCATCGATCCGCTGACCTAACGATTTTCAGTCGTTCGCTCTACCAACTGAGCTACAGAGCCAAAGTGAATAGTTAAAAAAACCCGGACGAACCGGGTTGCTATCCGCGACTCCGACCGGACTTGAACCGGCGACCTCCGCCGTGACAGGGCGGCGCTCTAACCAACTGAGCTACGGAGCCGTTGCTTTGGTTCTTAGTGAACCGCAACGAGTTATTACTATACCGTAAAGTTTGTATCTGGCAAATTATTGACGGTTTTCGGCGTGTTGCGCTATTTTGCAATGTTTGCTGTAGAGAATATCAAGGACTGAAGGCGACTATAATCGCTCTTCTGGGATAGAACGGAAGATGTGTGTATGAGATAGCTGTGAGTTTTGAAATCAAATTATGTAAATGAGTAACAATGATGTATACTCAATAGTGACAAAATATTACACAAAATAGCAAAACTTAACAAAGCTTGATAGAATCTGAACGTAGACACGCGTAGATGCTTGAAAACTACACATGCGGTAGCTGATATGTGCATGTAGTTACTGTGTGTAGAGTAAAACCGTTCAAACTGTTTTGGGAGGAACTATGACTGTTCTCGTCACGGGTGGATGTGGCTATATTGGAGCCCATGTTGTTCATGCATTGCATGAAGCAGGTCAGCGTGTGGTAGTCGTGGATGATTTGAGCTACGGTAAGCCAACGCGAATTGGAGATTCACGACTGTATGGCATGGATGTAGCGGCTCCTGGAGCTGGAGAGCGTCTTGCACAAATTATGCGTGATGAGGACGTGGACTCGGTAATTCACTTTGCAGCGCGTAAGCAGGTTGGCGAGTCTGTAGAAAAGCCACTTTGGTACTACCAGCAAAATATTAACGGCATGCTGAACGTACTTACTGGTATGAGCCAGTCAAATGCTAAGAAGCTCGTATTTTCCTCCTCTGCAGCAACATATGGCGTGCCACCTGTCGATGTAGTGCCAGAAGATGTGGTGCCAATGCTGCCAATTAACCCATATGGGCAGACCAAGTTGTTTGGCGAGTGGATGGCTCGTGCTTGTGAAGAAGCGCACGGTATTCGTTTCTGCGGTTTGCGTTACTTCAATGTGGCAGGTTGTGGTCCTGTAGAGCTTGAGGATCCAGCTATTTTGAACCTGATTCCAATGTTGTTTGACCGCTTGAAGAAGGGTAAGGCGCCAGCCATTTTTGGCGACGATTACCCAACTGATGACGGCACCTGCGTGCGCGACTATATTCATGTCTCTGATTTGGCAGATGCACACGTTGCAGCATTGTCATATTTGGATCGTGATGAGCGCAAGTACGATGTATTTAATGTGGGTACTGGTGAAGGTACTTCTGTGCGTCAGATTGTTGACGAAGTGAAAAGGGTCACCGGTTTGCCATTTACTGAGGCTGTAATGGCTCGTCGCGCAGGTGACCCTCCTCATCTGATTGGCTCTCCAAAGCGTATTAATGAGGAAATGGGCTGGCATGCACGCTATAACGTGGAAGATATTGTGAAGTCCGCATGGCAGGCATGGCAGGCAAATCCTGAACATCATATTGATGTGGAGACTTGGAAGCAAGTTGACTAAGTAGATAACATATTGAGGTGCAGTCCCATTTGTTGTGGCTGCACCTCGTTTATATGTTTGATATTGGGGAACGGGTTTTGTGTATTCTGCTTGTTCTGCGTGTTTTATATGTTTTGTGTGTTCTGCGTCCAAACTGCTTGTATATGAATAGCGGTTATTTGGAAATATCGTTTTTGTGGCTCAAATGAATCTGTTTGAATAGTTATTATTGCTAAATAGCGGTTTTTAAGTATTATCTCCTGCATTTCTGTACTCGTTTTAATAGTTGTTATTGCAAAGTAGCCACTTTGTGGAGCATGCACCTTACATTCTGTATGGTTTGGAACATCTGATATTACGAAGTAGCTGCTTCTTGTACAGCTTGAAACATCTGATATTGCGAAGTAGCGGTTTTTTCGTGGTTGTTAGTGCAGAGTGTATGGTTTGGAACATCAGATATTTCAAAGTAGCGGCTTTTTGGGGTAGGGGAACTTATTGGCGCTCTGCGGTATCAGGTAATCTAAGCTGTAGGTAGCGTAAATGTGCGCTTGCAGACGAATTCATGAATGATATTTGTGATATTGCGAGAAAGTATGAGAGTGCGATCGGGCAGAAAGATGAAGAAATGAGTGGGCGCATGGGTGGTAAAGAGAATATGAATGAATATGGTGTCAATGAGGAAAGTGTTGAGCAGACTGCTGAGCGAGTTGAGGAGCGAGGAGAGTTGAAGAGGCAAGCAGAGTTGAGAGAGCAAGAAAAGCAGAGAGCGCAAGAAGAGCAAAACCAAGAACGAGAGGTGCAGAAACATTTTCGCCCTCTCATGTCATTTGTGCGCAGAACTTCGCGCTTAGATAAGCGTTTACAGCATGCTTGGGATGCGTATGCTGACCAGTATTTGCTTGATATTCAGGGTGAGCACGAGCTTTCGGTGGCTACTGATGTGCGCATTGATAAGGCGTGGTTGCGCCAGCAGTTTGGTAATGACAATCCAGTGATTGTGGAGATTGGTTCTGGGCAGGGTGAAAATGTGGTTGCTGCGGCTGCAGCAAATCCTTATGTGAACTTTATTGCGGTCGAAGTGTATCAACCAGGTGTGGCACATACGATGCTTTTGGCTGGCAAACAGGGGCTGAATAACGTGAAAGTTGCACAGGTTAATGCTCCTGAACTGTTTGAGCATATGGCTGATGGGATAGTAAGCGAAGTATGGACGTATTTCCCTGATCCGTGGCCTAAGATGCGTCATCATAAGCGACGTTTAGTGCAGGATAGTTTGGCACAGCAAGTACATCGCGTGCTTGCTCAGACGCTTGCTGAACATGGTGAACGTGTAGATAGTGTAGATGCTGCAGATGCTGGGGTCTGGCGCATTGCGACGGATATTGACGACTATGCGTTGCATGTGCATGAAGTAATGGATGTGCGCCAAGATTTCATGAACGAGGGTAGTGTGCAAGTGAGTTTGCCAACTGAGCATGTTGGTAAGGGGAACGCAGAGGATGCGGCGCAGTTGCCACATGCTGATTTTCTCGAATCTGAACGTTTTGCTGGGCGTGTGCTGACGAATTTCGAGAAGAAAGGGTTGCAGGCTGGGCGAACTATCCATGATTTTACCTATCGTGCGGTGTGAATTTGTAATTAGGAATCCAGATTTTTCAACAAGACACGCCGAAGAGCTAGCCAGCTTGCCAAGATGCGCTTGACCGTGTATCTTTAATCGAGTTGTCGCCCCCGTCGTCTAACGGTTAGGACATCAGACTTTCAATCTGACAACGAGAGTTCGACTCTCTCCGGGGGTACGAGTTAATCCAGTGCTAATGCACTGGATTTTTTGCTATGTGGGATCATGCTATTGCGATGCGACCTCACTGAATAGCTTGTGCGCGAATCAGACGGCATTTCCTATCTTAAGTGGCTAATATGCAAGCTTTTTGGTAGTCTGAGAACTGTCAGATGCGGCTTTGGTGCTATTCGCTGTGTTTGGGGGAATGGATCTGGTTGTTTCTGTGAAAAGTTATGGCAAGCGGTTTTCTAGGCACTTGCCGAGAGTGCATTTTTACATGTACTTTGTCGCTATGAAGCATAGCGTGAATTGAAATGTTTTTGTATGTGATTAAGTTTTTGCTGGATAGTTCGCTATCCAGCTTTTTTATTAGACGTCAACTAATAATCTAATACTAAAACGAACTTGACAATTGTTAGCGAAATATACTAACATTACGAGCAATAAGAATCGTGGCTATACGAGTGAATGTTCAAAGGCGAATAGTTGTAGGAAGGTCTGGTCATAGTAGGGAAATCAGTTGTTTAAGATTGTTCATAAGGGCGATTTGGAGAGAAATTAGTAATTCTAGAGGGGAGAAGTTGAGATGGAGCTGGATATTGAAATACTGAACCTTATTATTCAGGCAACAATAAGTCTATTTACTCTTGGCACGTTGATCTCTGCTCTATGGAGCAATGCGCAAAATAAAAAGCAGTTTGATATTGAGTTGCAACGTGTAAAAGATCAAGAACTACGTAGTCAAGCAGAGCAAATTGCAGTTTGGTTTGAGGAAGATGCTGCTTTTGATGGTATTAAGCATGCAGATCAGTACAGCATTCCACGGGGATTTATTGTTAGTAATAATAGCGGTTTACCAATTTATAATGTGATTATTTCTGAAGTTGGGTTAGTGGGTGCTGGTCCGCCAATTTATGGCGAAATGAGGGGAAATTTTAAGGGAGAGTATTATTCGAGACGTACTTTGTTTGCAACGTTGCCACCGGGGCTATGGGGACAAGTTATAGGTACTGATGGCGGTGGTATGCATGTGCGTACCTCACTTGAGATTACTTTTACTGATGCGAGAGGTAATAATTGGATTCGAAGGGGCAATGGTCAGCTAGATAGGGTTTTACAGGATACGCTCGTGTTGTATAACATTCCTCTTCCTGCAGAATATGCTGAACCAATCAGGCCTAAACAGTTTCACGGAAAATAATGGGTTTATTAATGTCTGGATTCCATGCTTACTTACCGACGTATGCTTACTCATCAGCGTGTATTCCGATATTAATATGATCTCCATATTCAAGTAGTATGCTTGTAATTGCAAATATAGTGTTGCTGTACTCGTTAGACTGATTATAGTGATATGCGATTGCTTTTATCTCGTTTTCGCTTTGTTTTCCTGCAGTCGCCTTGAGTATTTGTGCTGCACGAATGATGCTTTGTGAATCTGTTAGCGGGGTGCAGGACATAACTTGCGCAATTCCAACAGTCATTTGCTGAGAAGTTAATCGTACTAAAATATTTTCAAGCTTCCGAATTAGAACGGGTCTATTCAAGTTTTCAAAAATGAGTATTGCTTGAAAGATATATGGGTTGACATAATATTTTTCGCACATCTCGCTAATAAGTGGTCCAAATTTTGTATCAATATAGCGTTTGCTTTTCAGGATACGTTGCACAAACCGTTCTTGTTCGATAGGAGGAAGAATGTGTGTTTGCTTATTAGAATCAGAAGATTTTATTGCAACTGTCTGTATATAAAACCGAACAATTAATGCGCCTAATAGAATTCCCCATAAGCCGTCAACAGTGCCCGTAAAGCTAGGAGCAAAGTCTGAAAAATCTACAATCGATGAAATATAGGCAATCAGTAGAGCAAGAAGAGGGAATAGGACAGTAAGTCCAAGGCGGTAGAGTTTTCTTGAAAAAGAGTATTCGTGAATACAGGCAATAAGTTGTGTAGGAAAATAGTAGAGGAATGCAGTGCAGGGCAAAGTCCAGAAGATTACTGCAGTAGAGGTAGACTCTCTTGAGAGTATAGCCGCTTGAAGGAAGAAAATAAGAGCAGGTGGGAAAATTGCGTATGAGAAAAAGCGTGTTACTCGTTTCGGCTCCCAAAAATGCGAAGATACCTCAACAAGTGTCATGTAGGTATTAAATCCATATTGTAAAGATGAGGAATTTTCCTTTTCGAGAAGCCGATAAATTCCCCATATTGAGATTACGCCAGTGACACAAATCCAAAATGGCAAATAGGTAATAAGTACTTGTTTGAGTGATATTTTTACCGCGACAATTGTGGTGATAGCTAGGTATGAGGACTGAGTGATGAGATCCATATTTGGAAGATTTCTTCCTATCTATTCTGATGATTTTGGCTTTATATTTTTGAATGAGCTTGACTTCGAATCCATTGTACTAGAGTATGCGTGGCATAGGCTATTTGGTATCCATGGCGTATAAATTGCTTGATGGTGAGTAAGCAATACATACAGGGGGATTATTGCAAATATTTGGCAATGTTGTATAGGAAAGAGTTGAGATCCTTAATCTGTTGTTCTACAGGAACACTCTGCAATTTTATATAAGCTCGTTGGGTTTGTTTCATTAATAACTTTTGATACTTGTCATTTTTGACGTACCTTGCTATCAGTAGCGTAATATAATCCTCTAGGATTTTGCAATGAATATTAAGGTTTGAATTATTATTGGCTGTTTCACGATAGTGTATTTGATTCATTCGCTGAGCGTGCGCGATACTATCAAAATACAGGAGTATATTAATTCGAGTCTCTAATAAAAACATTCCAGTATTGGGCACACTTGCTCCAAATACTTTTTCTGCAAATAAATTATCGAGTGAGAGTGCGCTATCAACTAATGGATCATGGTTAATGTGCTGTATTGTTTGAAGATTAATTTGACTGCTATGAATTGTTCGTATCAATGTTAATATTGATTTTTCTACATGTCTATATTGAGTAAGGGGAATAGCAATAATCGCCCCAAGAATTACAAGAACTGCTGTATTGACAATTCTCATGGTAAGTATGTTTTCGTTTACCTGTGTATATATTGCTAAAAGGAAGAGAACTATTGAAAGGAACGCAGGATTAATTACCTTAAAAAATACGAAGAATCTTTTACTGGTTACTCCTATGGTTAGTGGATTTATAGAAAGAATTTTGTTAAAGATGATAGAACCAATGCCTAAAAGTAGAACCATGAAAACTATAGATATTGGATCAAGTACTCTTTCATTTAAGATTGCGTACATTATGATATATAACGCAAAAAATTGAAAAACTAAAATTCGGGAAAATTGTAGTATGACAACTACGATTTTATTTATTATTTTCAGTATAATAGCTTCAGCTGTGTTCTCTGGGGCATCGCTGTAAAGCAAAGCGATCAGGGGAAGCAGTACGAGTATTACAAGCAAATCTAGGGAAAGACAAAAAACAGAAATAACGCTCAAAATAGGTACTGCTAAGATTAGCACTGCGGTAGTGAGTGTGAGTAGTGCATAAAATACTCTATGCGCCGTGGGTGGAATTTTAGAGATTATTGGATGTGCGTTCTTTGCAATTTTATATTTTTCAGAATCATAGCTATCTGCCCAAGTCAGTGCTGCTGCTGTTGTAAAGAAGTGATACCACTTGGGATGCTCTATCTCAGTTTTATGTAGTGTCGCAATAGGAGAATTTAATATAGCTTTTGCAGCTTCTTTTTCATAAGATCGTAGCATCATTATTTTCCGTTTAAGGGTGGATGGGGGTATCAGATATACTTATTCTAATCATGAATTACTGAAAAGAATATTCGTCAAGCTGTTTTTAGAATTGCTGAGTTTTTCGCATGAATTCGAATAAAGTAACGCAGTGGATGCCATAATGCTGTGCAACTGTTGGAATCTTAAGATGCTTCCATGGCTGATCTTGCTCATTTTGTTTTTGCTCAAATGTAATCAACTCTGCATGAGAGGTCATTGCGGAGGCGATAAGCCAAGGATCAGCAATATCTCTATCGGTCCTAACCCAGTCGTGCCAAGCGGAATTTTGGTAACCAGATTCACTCGAACGTATGAAACTTAATACTTTTCTGTAATTGTTAATGATAGCTGGGCGTTGAGTCGGGTGAATAACGCAGTTTTGTATGCTTTCCAACCAATTATGTAACTCTGCTGAGTGGGTATTTATTGCCTCGTCATAAACTTGATTAATTATTCCGACGGTGCTGCTTTCAATGAGTTCTTTCAGTGTCTTCCAGAATGTTTCTGACATTGAAAATGCTGGATTGTAATAGTCTTTATTTGGCGTAATTAAACAGTTTGTATCAATGTAATATTTAGGCTCTAACAGTGGCGGTTGCTCAACTACAACGCCGTAAACGTTTGTAGAATCCATCACAAGCCCTCCACTAGGTTAGAAAAAGTTTTATCAGTGGTATGTGTAAGTCGATATGCATCAACATAAGATGTACGACCTTCTTGCACACTGGCGACTATGTGAGAGAAAAGTCTACTGTCGAAACGGCTGTGGAAGGTTCTATAGTAATCTCCACCAGAAGCATGATGATGCTTATCGTCAAAATTCGCTAATTGCTCGTTTGCTTCTTTTTGAATCTCGTCGAACTGGGATTGTGTAATTTTCTTATGAGAGAGGGCACGCAAAGCTATAGCAGAATAAGAAAGTGGAAATACCTTTTGCAAACTTCGAATAATGCTATCTAAATCTGGTTTTTCCATATCTTTCAATCGTGCGTTGTTAGTGATTTGCAGAGCTTGCTCATTCCAGATATTATCGAATTCTTTGTCAGGCATGAGAATTTCCGAGGCGACATTATTGCAAAGTGCCTCTAACGAGTTATGCGCAAAATCACTGTTTGAGGCATTATAGAGCTCAGATTTACCTAACAAGATATGTGCAAATTCGTGTACTAAAGAGAATAATCGTGCTGTTTCGGGTCCGTCGTTTCGATTGATAAAGATGAGAGGGGCGTAGTCATCTATGAGCGAGAAGGCACGAAACTCATTTGGGTCGAGTTTTCTTCTAGTATTACTGCCAACGATTCCACTCACCATGACAATCACTCCAGTATGTTGAATTCTGTCACGCAAATATTTGAACGCAGCATTCGGAGTGCTGACTGCTGGGGTGCTGTACCATTGCGTGTCGATATTTAATATTTCTCGAATCGAGGCATCAATACGAGATGCCGATGCGGAAGAATTTTCGCTACCTACAAATGCCAATTTATCGTTACCTTGGTCGATTTGATCCTGACGAGCCCAATCTTGCAGAGTCTGCATTTCATAAACAAGATCTACCAAATTACGAGAAGGCTTTTGAGATACATCCTTGTTTTTTATAGTACGATGTGCAAAAAGTTCAGGAGTGTCATCAACTGGGCTATCGAAAAAGAAATATGCGTAAGGAATTTGTAGTTTCTTACTGAGTGCGACGATGTCGTCAAATGTGAATTTCGGATTTGGGTGTTGCGCAATATCGAGTTTTGCTAGATGTATATCATCCAAAGCAGTTGTGTTGCCAATATTGCTGATCCATTGCAAAACTTGAGGAGAAACAGATACTTCTACAGATGTAGACATTGCTCCTCCTCTCGCGGCTCAATAAAAAGTAATGAATAATACGGTGATTGATAATTCTATCACTTATGTATCAGATTGTTTAACGAAATATGAATTGGATGTTTTTGTGTGACAAAAGTGTGAGGGATAGTGGCAATAAGAAGGTTATAGAATAATTCTTCTAAACAATATGTTTTTATTATAGATGAAATTAATCGTGGTGAAATCTCCAAAATTTTTGGCGAATTATTCTTTGCTATTGATCCTGAGTATAGGGGCGAAAAGGGGTCGGTCACCACTCAATATTCAAATATGTCTGATAATGGTGAGGAAGAACGTTTTTATGTTCCCCCGAATGTTTATATTATCGGCACAATGAATGATATTGATCGGTCTGTCGATACATTTGATTTTGCTATGCGCAGGAGATTTAGATTTATTGAACTTAAGGCAAATGATTGTCAGGAAGAGATATTTAAGAAACTAAGTGATAGTACAGCTAATGAAGCTAAACAGCGAATGAAGAATTTGAATGACGCAATTTCTACGATAGACGGTTTAGATGATTCTTATCACATTGGTGGAGCGTATTTCTGCAAATTGGGAGCACTTCATGCGGATGAGCTTTGAGAAGACTATTTAGAGCCGTTGCTTCGCGAATATGTACAAGGAACTGATGATGGAATGGATAATTTGACTATTCTTAAGGCAGCATATGATAAAGAAGTGGTTGAATGAGATCAAGAATGATGCATCGATTTAGATTTAGAGTTTTGTGAAAAGAGTTAGCGATGGGCACTGGAGTACGTGTATGAGAACATACAGAATTTCAGACAATACTTCTGTTGATAAATCGGCTCTTTCTGAGATAAGTGTGCTTGTCAAACGGATTGTTAATAAGGATTTAAGCAAACTTGAACAGGAAGGTATTTTTATCTTTCCAGAAATTCCTAAAGAATCCGAGGATCTTGATAATAATCGAGTAGTATTGCGCGAGATAGTCCATAGTGGGAAAGATGTTTTTAAGACATATAATATTATGGGATTTCTTGGCTATGCTGATGAATGGCTGATTATTACTTCTCGATTTTCAGATATGGGAGAAGACCAACAAGCTGATAATTTCTTGCAATATATGCTCAAGAAAGTATTTGATTTACCAAACAGTGTAAATCTTTTTCCAGTGGCAATAAGAATGAGATGCTCTTTGAACTCAGTTTATTCCTTTTTCCTTATTACTTGAAGCAAGCTTTACGAAAAGGGGGTTTTAAACGATACCAGCATCGCATGTATAACGATGGAAATATCAGAGGACCCATCGAGATTGCCAATCATATCAAGCGAAATACGGTGTATACTGGGAAAATTGCATATAGTCGGAGAGAATTATCCTATGATAATGAACTGACAGAATTGATACGTCATACTGTCGAGTATGTAAAAGGTAGGCCGAAGATTTGTAATATTCTCAACCGTGTGCAACCTGAGGTCAAACATATTGTTGAAGTAACAAAGGCGTATAACTTTTATGATAGGAACAAAATTATTCGAGAAAACGTTGTGCACCCTGTCACACATGCATATTATCAAGAATATGTTCAGTTGCAACAATTGTGTTTATCAATATTACGGCATACCAAGCACCAATTTGGAACTGGAAATGATCAGCTTATAGGAATCCTTTTTGATGGCGCATGGCTTTGGGAAGAATATTTGAATAAACTATTGAGTCCGTATTTTCATCATCCAAAAAATAAATCAAAAGAGGGTAAGCAGCATTTGTTTGTACATACTGCCAAAGGTAAAGACTCGGAAGTGGGTGAAGTTTATCCAGATTTTATTAGTAGAGCTAGGAGCATTCAAGGCGAGAAAAACGTTGATGGGAAAGATATTAGAAGTCTTAACCATGTAGTTGCAGATGCTAAGTATAAGCCAGTTGATCATATTTATGGTCGTGATTACCAGCAGGTATTAGCATATATATCGTTTCGAAGCAAAGACTGGTTTGTATATATACCCTCAAAAGAGTGAAGAGTCAGTTCTAGGACAGAGAATAGTATTGGACCGTTTATATGTATGTAGAGGAAATACTTATGAACGCAATAATACGATTATGCCTCGGAGTGATACCCAGGTTGTAAAGCTTGGCTTAGTAATACCGAGTGACGGGCAAAACTACGCTAAGTTTGTAGTTCAAATGCAGTGTAATGAGCGTGAATTAGTGCAAAGAATCCTAGAGTTTTGCTGATGATTGAGGGTATGTATATTTTTTGAAGAGTTGAAGAATCCTTTGATGAAAGAGTCTTGCTGTATCAGGGTGGGAGAGGTGAGTGTTTCTCTTTTTAAATTTGATTTTGCTTGCGGAACAATTATGTGTCTTTATTAAGTAGACATTAATAGATATCTAGAATGTTCACGTGTGAGACAAACTGTTGTAACTTGCATTAAAATCAGAATTGCACTAAGCTTTTACTCTTAGTGCAATTTGCTTTTTTTAAAATTATACATATAATAGAAGTACATTGCCTTTCCATTTTGAAAGTCAGCTCCACGCTGTGTTACCCCTTAGGTAACTAGGAATGTGAAGGGCAATCATTCGTTCCAGAGCGGTTTTTCCCAAGACTCAAATCCAACGGCGGTTGCCGATAGAAGATTCCTTCTAGTATAGTAGTTCTTATTTTTATCATATTTAGTGCTGTCATATAAATCGAGCACGAGACTAATTTTTGACTTGAGCATCTCAAAATATTCATCTTCTCCACGTTCATAGACGCGCTGAACGGTCCAAAGGCAGTAGTCTGTAATAGAGAGAAGCAATTCGTGATCAAAGGGCTGCACATTAAATCTAATTTGATTATCTAAGACACGGGGAATCTTACCTCGCACGCTACGTTTTTGTGCAATTCGAACAGCCTGTTCCAAGTTTGTATTGGAAGTGCTACTTCCTCGACCTGCAATATCCAAAATTAGTGGATCAATTTTATCTTTATCCTTGATAAGATGTGACATTACATCCGCATACAATGTTTGATTGTTCCTGTGGTGTTTATTGACATAGATATCTGGAATTTTTCTTGCGACAACAATTTGTGCGGAGAAATTTATTTCGGACATCAGATATTCTATATACCTAAGCCGTAAGTCGTTTGGATCCTTACTGGCATGCGGATAGAACCCGTTGTTTCCACGTTCCGTTCTTTTCCTGACGCTTTCATACTTTTGGAAAGCTGGGTTACGGTCAATTCGAGAACAGAAATCCATGACTTTTCTTCGAGCATCATGCAAGTCTTCTTTTACATGCACCATTCCGATCATGAAGCAACGTGATACACCATTATCGCCAATGACAGATATCTCTCGACCATGTTTCTTTGTAAAAAATGTCATGTCACCGGCTTCATCGATAAATCGATGATGATCTTGTATGCGGTCCTCAGCTTGCTTCTTCATACTGAGATTATATAACAACCGTATCAGAGTAACGACGAAATGCTTTGTTATATAAGCGGGTGCTTGCCAACTATGACATTGTAACTAGCAAATTTTATGAGACTAAAATTTCTTGAACATCAAACGTAAAAACCAGAAATACTATAAACGGTGTGTAAATAGTTGTATGCTTAGAAAGTCAGAATCGGGTAGTTCTCAAAGGAGAGATATAAATGTCATATGTGCATCATTTCAGTGTTGCGGAGAAACAGACTCTACTAAGGTTCTTCGTACAGGGTGGGTATGTACTTGATTTTTCGGATTCTGATTTTGATAGATTCTTTTCGGGGGTGCTTGGAAGGACAATTAGGGTCAAAGATCTTTCGAAAGGTAAGTCCTTAGAACACTCTATTTACTCATCTTCTGATGAGGAGATTTCATTTGCGGTAAAAGAGCTGCTCAATTACTACAAATGTAATTTTTTGATGATGAATCTGTAGACAAGCAAAAACAATTCATTAGATGCGAGAATATCCTGAGTGATACTGGTGCTTTTCGAGTGAATCAACAATTCTATAACCTTATAATAAGGGCAGATGAACAGTCCCCATTCCCCGTAGAGAGAATCTTTGATGGACAAGTTGAAATTGATGAATCGCTTAAAAATAGTAACGGTGAAATTGATTGGAATTATATAGTTAGTCTTCCTACCATTACAACTCGTGAATTTATAAATGTTAAGAATGCGATGGCACAGATAGGGTATATTTCTTCAAAGTATGATAATAAATTACGATTTGTAGTCACAACGTTTCCTGCAGATTTGATTGTTAACTTTTGTGATGGTCCTGAGCTATCTTTTGGTTTAGGTGGTCGTACCCGTTGGAAGATATTAAAAGGTGATCCTTATCGAAAACTGGGAGAGCTCAATACTCCAAAAAGCTCGGCAGATAGAACAGATATTCCTCAGTTCTCAGATATGAAAATTAATCAATCACAAATTGCATTGATGATGCCATTCCGAGAAGGACTTCCGACGCCTATGAAGGATCCAGTATATGAGCATATTCATGGGGCAGCTGTAGATCAAGGTTTTGAGTGTAGAAGAGTTGATGAGATATGTACTCCAGGCAGCATCTTACAAGATATATACGATCTTATTGAAAGTTCGGCAATTATTATTGCTGACTTAACAGGAGCTAATCCAAATGTATACTATGAAGTTGGATTAGCCCATGCCAGAGGGAAGGATGTTATTCTTATATCGTCTGATAGGGGTTCATACCCGTTTGATATTAGTATGCAAAGAATAATTAGATATTACTCGGATGATGAAGGATCTCTGAAAAATCTAAGTGAGAATATTTCAAAATCTATTGTCTCAATACGAGAACGAAAAGTGCCCGGGAAGTTTTGAATTATCTCGTAAAATTTTTGCATAAAGAAGAAATCCTATACCAGATATCATTACGATTCTAGCTTATAGGAATTGTGATGATAGCAAACTACTTCAAGCAGTAGATATTTTCAGGTATATAGGCATCAAAGAACCTCCAATTTTTCGCCCAGGGATTTCTTGCTGCCTATACACCCGTAAGCCCGAGATGAAAGAGTGCTGAGATCCATAGTTATTAGAATTATAAATCCCCCGACATAGGACGTTTTTAAGTGTTGTAGTCGATGTTAATAGTGTCAATGAACTTTACCGGATGTAATCATTTTTTATCTTTCATCATCATTTCGTAATGAGCCTTATGACCCATTTCAGAAAATACTTTTTTAAATACTTCCTTATATCTATCTATTGAATCCTCGAAGCTGCTAGCATACAGATCATCAGGAATAGTGTGAGAACCATCATTGACCCAGCTTATTAGAGAACGACATGTCATTTTCTCTTCAATCGTCTGAAAATGTTCCAAGATATCATCATTTGATACCCCACCGATGACCTTAAAATAAATTTCTAATATTCTCCGCATGGTATTTTGTGTTGTGATAATAGAGGCATCTTCATTCTTCTTTAGCTCTTCCCACAGCAATTCATAAGATGTTTTGATCGGATTTGTTGTACCATATGCCCTGATAGTTGAGATGTTATTGTTTTTCCAAAGAATCCAATGATGTATATCATTACACTCGTCTGCTCTTCGGTCGATAAAAGCGATCTCTTTATAGAAAAATACGTTGTGGGTAAGAATAAAAATCTGTTCTACCTCAGATCCTCCCTCACGTACATCTTTTATTATATTCTTAACCAAGGAACTAACAAAGTATAGGACTGTGCTATCGAGGCTACTAATCGGATCATCTATTACTAAAATCCTACGATTGGAGACTTTCGAAGCATCGATAGACCCTTTTGCGAGCTGCAAAAAATATAAGAATGATATAAATGTGCCTTCGCCTTCGCTTAATGTACTAGATGCGAGAGTGCCATCTTGTCGTTGTATCTGATACGTATTTGTTTTTGCATCAGAAGGGACAATTCTGAAATTTGTAAAGCCGAAATTTTGTAATGAACGATTAATTTCATTGACAGTCGGTTGTATACTAGTTATCCCATTTTCAACATCAATTATATCTTTCTCAATCTTTTTTAGCTCTATTGCACAATTAGAAAGTTTGTTTTGTAAACTATCTATTGCCTTACTGGCTTGATCAATTTTACTCAAGTATCTATCAATCAGTGTTTTATTTTCGTGCAATACGAAATTCCAAATATCATTGATAAGTCTCTCTTTCTCTGCTTTATGGTTATCAACTATTTCATTATGTTTGTTAATATTGGAGTTTCCAACGCTAACTAATTCCAATAAAGAATTGATGATTTTAGATGTATCAGATAGTAAGGCGATTTTTCCGGGTTCTTTTTCTTTGGAACGGATTTCTACCAGGTTATTGCTAATCTGGTAGATTAGTGAATTAGTTAATTTTTCAAGTTCGTTTGTGTCAATCCCTGCGACTGGACAGGAGATGAGTTTCTCTTTAAGGGCAATAATTTGCTCCAATAAATTCTTGCTATAAGAATCGTACTGATCCGCAAAGCTCTTTATCTGGTTCACAGCTTGTTCGTATTCTCCGCTAAAATAGGCTTCTAGCTGTTGTTTTATTTCATCAGTTATGGTTGGCTGTTGGCAAAACGGGCAGGTTCTTTCTCTGATATGTGATCTTCCTTGGCTTACCCAGTTAGCTATATCTAGCTCTTCAATAAGCTTTCCAATTGGAATATCCTTGTTGCCTATAACCTTCTTTTTCCAAATATCTGAGTTTTCAATTTCAAAGAGTATTCTAGTAAGCGAATCTGATGAAAATGGAATGTTTGAGTATTTTTCTGGATTATTTACAAGCACAGCTTTTGCTCGAAGTACGAGTTTCTCTCTTGTCTCGCTAGATATATCTAGAGATTTATAGTGGCGAAGCACTTCATCTCGAAAACTATTCTTATTGTTTCGCAGCCCGCTAAAGGCACTTTGGAAGTCGCTTTCGTTGGATTTTAATATAACAAGCCAAGCAGTATCCTTAAATTCGTCTTCGTATCCCCGCTTTTCTTCTTTTTTCTCTTTAAGAGTATTAGCTAGCCTTTCGATCATATTATTTTTATCTGATCTTTTCTTTTTCAACTCGCCAAGTTCCCGAGTTTTTTCAATCGTGTCATGACCTAATGTAAAGACACCGGGAATATTTTCTACTAAGTTCTTTTCGCGGAAGTATCGGTTATATACAAGAATATCTGCTTCAGCACTGTTCTCATATTCTATTTCGCACTTACTATACTGAGAGCTACTCGGATTATGTAAGAAATTACTAATGGTAGTTTTTCCACTTCCATTTGGTCCATAAATAAAATTGACTTTTTTACAATCTTCAATAGAAACACCTTCTGGTGAATAAGTAGCACAGTCTCTGAGTCGAATTGTTTTAATCATGGTGAGCACCTCATAGTAAACTCCGTAATGCTACATATAAACATACACTTACCCCAGTATGATTCTCCTTTGACCGAAACTCATATTTTACTTATATTCCGTGTATATATTTCAAATAAAGTGCATTTTGTAAATCGTTTGAGGCTGCTTTTTGACAAGTGTAATGGGATTAATGATTAGGAATACTGATTGATGGGTAAGTTGATAAAGTGGCTATTGTGTACTAGCGCTCCGCACTTGGATGTGCATCTGTATATGTAATCATCAAATCACTGGATTTATAAGGTCAGTTGTAGGCCGAGTATGCGACACCACGATGCGCGGGGAACTATCTCTACAAGTGTTGGAACAGGCAATCGGGCAGACTGCAATAGAGATCTTAGTGGTTAGGTTTTCCGCTACAAAGGTTTTGCCCATGGCTGGTGTTGCATACCTGAGATTTTGCGAATGGTGTTTACAACCGGAGTTTGTGCCATTCGAAACATTTGCATTGTGTGTGGGGCTCTATTTGATAGGGAGTTTCACGTACAATGACTGTGATGTCAGTGAAGAAGCATATTGACGTATCGAAGGCTGTCGGGGTTAGCTAAGCTTATCAGTGAGTTGTCAATTTCGCTGTTGATGTCAATTTGTTTGATGTGTGGCCTGTTGTAGATGTCTATTAATACTGGATTGTAGGCTGAAATGGATGCTCATTTGGGTTATGAGCACTACGATTGCGTGCAGAAGACACAGTCTTATGATGGTACTAACTACCGTAATGGGTTTTATTCAAAGACGATGGATTCTATTATGTCCCGTTTACTGTTACGATGCTTCGTGATAGGGCGGGATTGTTTAACCCGCAGATGGTGCTTCAGGGTTCGCGTAGACTCAGTGATCTTGATGAATGGTTACTTCATTGTATGCCGGTAGGATAACGGTGCGTGATATTCAACATCACTTAGCGTCTACGCTAGGAGTACAAATGAGTTCGGATACTATTTGCATGATTACTGATGCAGTGTTGCAGGAGGTGATGATTTGGAAAATTGTCAGCTTGATCAGTTTATCCCGTGATGTTTTGACGCATTACGGGTGAAGAACTGCCCCCGAATTGAGTACCTAGTGGAAAATATTACGCTACAAGTCGAAGTAGTGAAGCCAAATGGTGCTCGAAGCTATCCAATAGCCAGAGGAGAAAATCGATGTCGTGCCATCGAAATTCATGCATAAGTACATGTAAAGTGGAATGAAAAAGCAGGAGCGAGGTGTGGTTTAAATACTCGGAAATATTTATTATTTATCTCCCTCCATTGTTACGAATCTATGCATTATTCTTTGATACCCAGTCCAATACTTCATAAGGCATGATAATTATCATGACGAAAAATACAGCTGCATCGATTATTATCAGTATTAATATCAACGCTGATAATATAGGTATTGTAGGATTGTGATATATGTAGATATAACTTAAAATAAAGAAAGTTGTGCTACAGGTGTATGTTAAAAAAGTTTCGAATTTTCGTTCGGCTTGTTTATGGAGAAGTACAGAAGATAATTTACCGGTAGATTTTTCTCTCAATATGTACAGTTTTTTATCCATATAGTTTGCGAAACAATATACCAGTATTACTAGTAATATCGTTGAAATTAGTATTTTTGTTGAATTTATATTTTCTTGCGCAGAGCTTGCACATCGTTGGGTAAAGTGTTCCTCTTTTTGGTCATGGTTTGTATCTCGTTGTATAAAAAAGATTGGTAAATATGCGAATGTAGAAATATATATAGCTGTAAGAGTTTGAAAAGAATAACTGAATATTGTCAGTACGAGAATTGTTGGGAATAAGAATATACCTATAATAGCAGTTTGGATGAGATCTTTTATTATCAAGTAAACTGCGAACAATAAAGCAACTCCAGTAAGTAAGCTGCTAATTATGATATAAGAATCACATCGATATGTTCTAGTGTAGGTTCTTTCTCCCTTTAATTGCGCAGCAAGAATATGTCGATACTCATCTTTGGCTAGGTATAGTTCTCTATCTAACTGTTCTTTATGGTCTATTCCTAAGCGTTTTGAGAAACTTTCATTGATCGTCTGAGTGTAATTGGTGCTGTTGAACTCATCTTCCGCTTGTTTAATTATGTTTTTTAAACGTATGCTTTTATCTCCATATTTTGCAAGTAAATATATAGCAAGAAGAACAAAAGAGCTAACTCCAAGTATATCACTTAGACTATTAACTAAATCAATCACGGATATATTGTAAACCAGTTTATTTGCACACCTGTATAGAGAGGAAGTGTATGCTTAATTCTATTAATAGTTAATTTGGTTGATGAGAAAAAGGCTGGAAATTTAGTTGCGATGGAATAGTTAGATAATTGAGGGTTTGGGCTAGTCGGTAACCTTGAGACAGGCATAGTTGCATGTTGGTTAATTTGAGAAATAAGTAGTTACTATGAGAAGAACTTATTGATAGTTTTGAAATGATTTGCAACTGGAAATAATACTTTATGGATCGATGTAATCGGAATCCTGTAATCACACAACAATCGCACTGTCTCATATTTTGAAATTAGTGTTTTCATTTAATTATTTGAGTAATAAGAGCACGGCAACCAAGCTCAACAGATGAGATACAAACGATTGCAACGATTTGCAAACGTTGCGTAAAAAGAGAAATACAACCTGATAAATCGTAGACCCATAATCTACAAAAAATGTTAGCTTTAACATTTCAAAAAACTCATAAAAATCCTAAAAATAGTGATATAACTAACTTTTTTGTGCCATACTTGTATCTTAGTCGTATTTTTTCATAGGTGAAAATACGACTAAATATAATGACAACGCTTGCAAAGAAGCAGCATGCGTAGTGAAGATGAAGAGGAGTATAATGGCTGGTCAACATTCAGAACCAACTAATGCTCGACATGCAAAACGATCTTCAACGATGCAGATTTCGCAGCGATGCGTATCGGCAATGAAGCAGTCTCGTATGTCAAGAAATAATTCAAATACAAGTAGCAAACCAAAGTTGTTAACTCGTATTGCAGCAGGTTTGCTATCCGTAGCCACTCTTGCAGGAGGTGCTGTACTCGGCGCTCAAACTGCTTCAGCTGCCACTACTGAGCGCGATAGCTATGCTGATACTGTGGGTAATGCTACATTCGAGCAGGCGCGGCAAAAGTATGGTTTGACGCAATCAATGAAGAATGGTGCAATCCTTCACGCCTGGATGTGGTCATTCAAGACTATTACCAACCATATGGAAGAGATTGCTAAGGCTGGTTACACCTCAATTCAAACCGAGCCAATGAGCCATATTAAAACCAATCCAGCAAACGGTAAGAAGTTTGCTGAAAATTGGTACTACGTGTATCAGCCAGCAAGCTCCAGTATTGGAAATTTTGTAGTTGGTACAGAAGATGATTTGAAAGAAATGACCGCTACGGCACACAAGTATGGTATCCGTATCATCGTGGACGTGGTAGCAAATCACTTCACTTCTGATTGGAATGCTATCGATCCCTCTTGGCAGGACAAGAACTTATTCCATGCACGTACAAACTGTCCTGGACCTAATGGTGAACAAATCAATTACGGCAATCGTTGGCAAGTGACGCAATGTCATTTGTTAGGCCTTTGGGATATCAACACTCAAAATCAGGACGCTGCCAATCGTATGCAAGACTTCCTCGTGCGCGCAGTAAATGACGGCGTAGACGGTTTCCGTTTTGACGCTGCAAAGCATGTGGAGCTTCCTGATGAGCTTGGTAGTCACTCCGTATACTGGGATACTATTTTGCAAAATGGTGCCCAATACCAGTATGGCGAAGTGCTACAAGGTGATGGCGGTCTGAACTACAAGGGATACGCCGATATCTTTACCAAGTACTCTCATGACGGTGGCGGCAATACGGCTTCTGATTACGGTAAGACCGTGCGTGCAGCAATTCGTAGCTCCAACTTAAGCGCTGGTCAAATTAGCAATATTAGTAATGGCGGTGCAAAAGATGACCAGCTAGTGACATGGGTAGAATCCCATGATAACTACGCTAATAGTGATAAGGAATCCACTTATCTGAATGACTACCAACTAAAGATGGGCTGGGCTTTAGTAGGCTCTCGTAAAGCTGGCGCACCACTATACTTCAATCGTCCTGTCGGATCTGGTGGCAGTAACCCACAGTTCGCTGAGCAAAGCCAGCTCGGTGATGCAGGCGATGATATGTGGAAGGATCCTTCTGTAGTCGCCGTAAATCACTTCCGTAATGCCATGGATGGGAAGAGTGAATATCTGCGCAATTGTGGTAGCAACTCTTGCCTGATGGTTGAGCGCTATGCCAAGGATGGTAAAGCTAATGATGGTGTAGTAATTGCCAATATGGGAGGAGATGCAAACCTTTCTGGTACACAGACCACACTTGATGACGGCACATACAAGGATGAAGTTGGTGGCGGTACTATCACCGTCTCTGGTGGCACGATTACTCAAGGTAGTGTAAAGGGCGGTGCGGTAAGCGTATTCTATAACGCAGATCAAGCAAGCCAACCTGTTGCACAAAGCTATGCGTATGCAGAGGGCGCTGCCAGCTTCACTGGCGACACTACTACAGTAACTTTCCGCGCTAAGGACGTGACTGGAGCCACATACTCTACATCCGAAGGTGCAAGCGGCAGTTTCAAGGATGGCGATACCATTACTGTTGGCGCGAAGTCAAAGATTGGTGACACTATTACTGTCACTGTCAAGGCTACGAACAGCACGGATGGTAGTGCAATTAGCAATACTATTAAGCTTGCAAAGCAGGCTGTGCCTGAGCAGAAACTCGCTCAACAATATAAGACTAATACTGTTGGGTTTGGCAAGAAAAAGACTATCACTATTGATAAGAGCGTCTCTGACTGGGATAGTTCCATGATTATTGCGCAGGGCGCTGCGAATGATGACCCTCGCGTTTATCGTCCAAATTCCATGTATGAAGTGCCTATTGACTTGTATACACTCTATGGTGCATACGATGACAATAATGCGTACCTCATGTGGGAAATGACCAATGTGCAGGACGTAGTCGCTCCAAATGATAACTACCCATTAACTCAAGGTACACTCTTCCAAAATATGAATGTGCCATTCTTTGTCGCATTCAACACCGGCGATAGTTCAACTCGCGTAGGCAAGAACGCAGGCTTAAGCACGGGTGGCACTATCTGGGATACGGGTATTACATGGCAGCAGCCAGTAAATAAGCTCGTGGCTATTTCTACTAATGGTGCCAATGGTCCATGGGTGTATGGCGGCGATGCGAAAGGCTTGAACGCTAACGCAATGTATGGTCCTGCAGCTAATGCTAAGACGAATACCAAAGCATCTGGTATCAAGTTTGGTTATGGTCAAGGTATCCTGAGCCAGCAGGTGAAAGGTATTGACGGAGGCTACGGCGAGAATAATGGTCGCGTCATTGGTGATGTCAGCAATGACAGCGCTCGCTGGGTTGATTTCAACACCAAGGGTCACAACTCTTCTACCATGGATTTCCATTATGAGATGGCAATTCCGCTCAGTGAACTTGGTATTACTGCAGCTGACATTGAGTCAAAGGGGTTAGGTGTTGAACTTGTAGCTACTATGGGTAAGTCCGGTATGGATGCATTGCCATATGACATGGCAATGAACGACAATGCCGCCCTAGACGATGCTGCAGGCAGCCAGGAAAAGAATTCCTTCGAGAAGTCAGATTTTGATAACCTGACCACTACTATGGCGTACATTGGTAAGCAAGGTAGTGCTGGAGGAGATAATACTGGAAGCGAAACCGGTGGAGACACTGGTGAAACGCCTGGTGGCAATACAACGGTAGCAGTGGAATCTGTTGCAATCTCAGGCAATGGCGTAGCTGCTGGTAAAGCAACACTTGATTTATCACAAGGCGCGTCTGCATTGCAATTAAATGCAACAGTAAAGCCTGATAATGCCACAAATGCAAACGTTGCTTGGAAGTCTTCTGATGAAGCCGTGGCAACAGTAAGTGCAACTGGATTAGTTACACCGCTCAAGGCAGGTACTGCAACGATTACAGCAACCGCTGATGGTAAGAGTGCAAACGTTACTATTACGGTTACTGGCGAAGTGCAAAAGGTTGCAGATACCACAGTGTACTATCCAAATACCGTGTTTGGAGCAGACTCTACGTTCATTCACTACAGCAAGGATGGCAAGACTTGGACTACTGCCCCCGGTGAGAAAATGACTGCTGCTTGCGATGGCTGGGTAAAGGCCACTATTAAGGATATGAATGAGGGTGAGCTCACATTCGTATTCACGAATGGCAGCAGACGTTGGGATAACAACAGTCGCAAGAATTACAAGGCCAGTGGATCAACTATTGTGGTTAATGGTGGTGCTATCTCGGCTGATGCTCCATGCTCAATCCCAGTGGAATCTGTAAGCATTATTGGTGAAGGTATCGCAAGCGGTAAACTCACGATGAAGTCAGGCGCCAGTACTCAGTTGAGCGCAATTGTGAATCCCACTAATGCAACAAAGAATACCGTAACATGGTCCTCTTCGGCTCCACAAGTTGTGAATGTAACTAGTAACGGTACAATTTCCGCAACTTCGCAAGGTAGTGCAACGATTACGGCAACTGCTGATGGCAAGAGTGCTTCAATCACTGTAACTGTTCAGAGTAGTAAAGCAACGCCGATGACTGTGTGGTATAAGCCAAGTGCGAGCTGGACGAATGTGAAACTGTATTACCGTATTTATAGCGATCCTCAAATCGCAAGGCATGGTATTACGATGGAGAAAGCTTGTGATGGTTGGTACTCATACACTATTTCTGACACCAAAGGCGCAAAAGTTAACGTGGCATTCTTTAATGGTATTCAGTGGGATACTAATAAAGGAAAGAATTATTTTGTGACAGGGGATACTATCACTATCCAAAATAGTTCTATTACTACACAAGCTCCGAATTGCTCGGTTGATCCTGTTAATCCAAGCGCTGATGGTGAAAAACAGACAGTTGTCTGGTATAAGCCAAATGCAAGCTGGAAAACTGTGAAAGTGTATTATAGAGTATACAGTACAGTCGAAGTAGCTCGGCACAACATTGCTATGACAAAAGGATGCGATGGCTGGTATAAGATTGTTATTGACAATCCTGAACAGGCTAAAGTTAATGTAGCGTTTACTAATGGCACTCAATGGGATACCAACAATAATAAGCATTACTATGTAAATAGTGACGTTGTATCAATTACACAAGGAGCGATGATTGATGGCGTAGTACCTCAATGCTCAGTGCGTTAGCAGTATACATAATTTCATAATCTAAGGTTTGTTGAGGACCAAAGATTGTGCGCAGTTATCAATCCAGAGATAGTTAAGCAATGTTTATTTAGCTTTACTGAACTGTCTCTGGATTATCTTTTGCGAGGATATTATCAGAGCTTTGTATAACTCGAGAATAAATAGTTTGTTACGGATTTAGCAAACCTGAATAAGTGTAGTGCAACTACATACTGATGAGTACAATACTGACGAAGCTAGATACGAATTATGTTCTATGAGAGAGAATTGGGATAACAGTTATGATTCAACGATTCACTGAAAATAGGCTGATGAATATCAGGGCACTTGCCATAACCCTAGTTGTTTTAGGGCATAGCATTATTTTGTATTCAACTTCATGGAATTTATACGAGACCAATCAGCATTCTGTATTTTTCGATTCACTAAAAGCAGTAATTAACGTTATACAAATGCCGCTATTTATTGCGATAGCAGGATATAGTCTCTATTTTACGCTACAACGATATGATAATTTGAGTTCTTTTCTACGTAAAAAAGTGAAAAGATTGCTCATTCCTTTTTTCATTATTGGTTTGTTATGGATGGTTCCATTTCGGTTGCTGAGCAATTACGAAGCATATCAAAATGAATCAATAGTAAAAATTATTGTTAATATACTCTTAGGCATTGATAGTGGACATTTATGGTTTCTTCCCACGCTGTTTCTAATATTTTGCGGTTGTGGTTTGACTATTTGGATACTGAAAAGTTGTGATGATAAAAAAATTTCAACAGTCTTTATGATACTAAGCCTCATAATGATTGCCATGCAATGCATAGGTTGGCATATTCCTTCGTATGCAGGAAGCGTCGTAGAGTATTTTCCATTCTTTGCTGAAGGATACCTTATCCACGTGTATCAAGAGAGGTTCAATACTTTATACGTGAGCATTATTAGCTCTGCACTGTTAATCACATGCGTTCTTCTGAATTATTATGTATACCGTTCTGTGCTGTTCTCTATTGTTATATCTGCATCTTGTATAATTTTGTTGTTTGTCTTGATTCCAAGAAGGACATGTGAGTGGGCTAAACTCCTGTCAAAGGATAGTATGGGGATTTATCTGTTGCACTCTCCAATGATATATACTGCGTTCGCTTTTGCGCCAGAAATTCCGCCAGCGCTGATGCTCGTGCTTAACTTCTTTGGTTTTGGTTGTATTGCACTGATACTGACAGAAGTACTGCGTGCTCTTAAGCTGCGGTTTGTACTTGGGGAATGAATGGGTACTTTATTTTTTAATTTGTAAGCATTATGCATACATGTTTGTACACTTTCACTCAGTTGTGTAACCGTACAGATGCGGAGAATGTTCATGAATCCTAAATATATTCCATTACGTTTGGCTAATAAAGTTCGTTCAATAAGGTACAACACATATGGTCGCTTACGAACAGTACAGCCCGAACTGCATATGCCACCTGCGCTTATTGATGCATCACTAGGGACGAAAAATGCAGGTGATGAAATTATTATGTATTTTGCCAATAAGCAGCTGACTCGCTTATGGCCAAATTATGGGTTTTATCGGATTCCAAAGCATGGCTTTACATGCACAATCGATGAAGAACAACAAAATGCATTAAAAATATTATGCGGCACTAATGCGCTCTCTGCGTATAGTGATATATACTGTTCATTTGCCTTACCAGCAGATCCAAAGTTTTACTATCGTAGTGTTTTGCTATTAGCTGTAGGCATTTCAAATATTAAGTATGTGAGTACCTTTAATAGACCCACCCAGCAATTTTTACGTACTATACTTACTCCGAAGTGGGTGCATTCGGTCAGAGACAGTAATACAGCTAGACAATTGCAAAAAGCAGGTATTGCAAATGTCGTTAACACATCTTGTGTAACGATGTGGGATTTGACCCCTGAATTTTGCAAGACAATTCCTACCAGTAAGAAGCGTGACGTTCTAACGACGATTACAGACTATGAATTTGATTCCCAGCAGGATCAATATATGTTGACAACACTGTGTAGTGAATACGAAAATGTGTACTTATGGATACAAGGAAGCGAAGATCTGAAAAAAGTCCAAACGCTTCATTTGCCACCTAATATTCAATTTATTCATGGTGGTTTTCAAGGATTACAACAATTTGTTTCCACACATCATGAAATTGATTATTTTGGTACACGACTTCATTGTGGAATATACTGTCTCAACAATGGTATAAGAAGCATGATTGTCGAAGTTGATAATAGGGCTCGAGATATTGCTGTGGACACGAATTTGCCTACAGTACAGCGAGCTCAATTACGCGATTGTATGGTTTCGCTTATTCGTGAAGATAGAGAAACCAATATTGTGTTACCAGTTGAGAATATAGAACGTTGGAAGAACCAGTTTAAGAGTAATCAATGAATCGGTATCTCAATCTCATAAGGAATATAGGGTTATTTGCGATTAGTAATATTGCTCTTAAACTGATCAGCTTCTTTCTCATCCCACTGTATACAGTACAGCTTTCAACAGCTGAATATGGTGTTGTTGATATGCTCAATACCGTTATATTGATGGTGTTGCCACTTGCTACCCTTTCTGTGTGTGATGCAGTGTTACGATATTGTATTGAAGATAAGCAAAATCAGACTATATATGCTACTGTAGGACTCGGGTTTACCTGTTTGAGCTGCGGTATCGTAGCTGCATGCCTTCCTATTTTGGATTTACATTTTTTTGGAGGGCTTGGAGATTATAAGGGATGGTTTTTGTTGTGTTATGCTGCAATCGCATTCCAGACACTTTTTTCTAATATTTCGCGAGGTGTCGGAAAAGTCTCTGTTATGGCTACAGCATCGGTGCTCTCGTCTGTGACCAACATACTCGCTGTGCTAGTGACACTTATCGTATTCCGATATAACGTTCGTGGCGTATTCTTTTCACTTGCTCTTGGCAATGGCGTTGCCTGTTTGTATTACTGCTTTGCTGGTAGACTATATCGCTATTTTAGAGTGCAAAAAGGTGAGTTTCGACATATTTCTAAAAATATGCTGATATACTCACTACCATTAATCCCTAATTCGCTTTCTTGGTGGATGACGCAGAATATCAACCGCTTTTTTATTACTGGAATACTCGGTATCGGTATTTCTGGAATGTATGCTGCAGCAGCAAAAATTCCCAGTATTCTTTCGCTAATTACATCAATTTTTGACCAAGCATGGAGTTTATCTGCATTTCAAGAGTACAAGCACAATAGTAAGGTAGACTTTTTCAAAGCAATATTCACTGTGTATAATGCCTTTCTTACAATATGTGTTTCTGTAATGATAGTTTTTTCGCCATATATTGCACATATATTACTGCAGAATGATTTTTATGAAGGATGGATTTACATTCCGACATTACTTATTGCGTTCTATTATATGGCACTTAACTCTTTTTGGGGGTCAGTATATACATCAAGTTTGAAAACAACATATTTATTTATTACAACATTAGTTGGCGCAATACTGTGTATAGTATGTACGTACTTTTTTATCAACTGGTGGGGTGCTATTGGTGCTTGTATTGCATCTGCAATAAGCGCGATGATGACGTGGATATTACGAGTAATTCATGCACAAACGATTATTCCAGTGTTTATCAACAGAATATCGCTTAGTTTGACACAAATAGCGATGATAGTGCTCGCAGCAGTAAATACATTACTGTTGCCATGTAGAGTATTATTCAATGTTATTGCAGTGATAATAGTATGTGCATTACAGCTACAGCAGACTGTACCATATATATCATTGTTAAAAAAGAAACTATTGCAGAAAAAGTAATGAAGAAATACCTATGAGTTTGTGTCTTTGCCGATATGCAGATATTCCTTCCTATAAGGTCTAATATAGAAAAACTATATGTAGAGAGGATTTTGTGTGTACATGGGTATTTCAGATTTATAATGGATTTCCTAAATATTAATAAAAGCTGACGCTATGCTTTCTTTTGGTCGGATTAATGTTGCAATATGTAACGTCGTACGCTAAGAATTACATATTATAAAACTAAGGCTATGTGTAAATATGAATATTCGTTGTAAGTCTGGAATATGGCATGATAGTAGACGATAATAATAAGGTGCTATATCATATTTTGGGCAAGATAACAAATAATTGATAGTCTGTCAGTACACGCTTTTACGGTTGTAATGTATTTGTGCACTTTATGTTGTACATTATGGGTGTACAAAAAGGCGATGCGCGAAGAAAGTATATGCATGGCGGTATGTACAGGCGCTGGAACCCTGACAGGACATATGACTTAACTATGGAGAGAATACGCCAACTGGAGCGGGGGTATTGATTATGGCTCACTGTAGAGCTGATTCGTCATCAGCACATTCAGTGTATGATGTGCATGACTTTCATGACGAAACAATCGACTGTGAGCCCTCTTCTGCAGTAGGTATCAATTTATCACCTCGACCAATTCGTCAGGATATTGCTGTAGCGGTTAAGCGCTTGCGAGAACATCGCGCAGCGTATCGCTATGCCAAGCGAATTCTTGATTTTCTCTTTGCGCTTACTGTAATTCTTGTCTTTTCTTGGCTGTTTATCATTATTGCTATCGCTATCAAAATTGATGATCCTCGAGGACCTGTGTTCTTCCGGCAACCCCGCGTTGGTGCGGGCGGACGCATTTTCATGATGTATAAGTTCCGTTCTATGGTGTCCAATGCTGGAGAGATTCTAGAGCAGCTCAAGGCGCAAAATGAGAAAACGGGTCCTGTGTTCAAGATGGAGCATGATCCCCGTATTACGCGAGTTGGGCGCATTATTCGTGCGCTTTCTATCGACGAACTTCCACAATTTTTCAATGTACTACGCGGTGATCTCAGCGTAGTAGGTCCTCGTCCTGCGATTGTGCGCGAAGTTGCGCAATATACGCCGTATCAAATGCAACGTCTGCTCGTGCCTCAAGGAATGACCTGCCTGTGGCAAATCAAGCCGCATCGCGACAAAATTAGTTTTGATGAATGGGTTGAGCTCGATCTCAAATACATTACTAAGTGTTCACTATGGACTGATTTGAAGATTATCTTCCGCACAGTGCTTATCGTGATTACTGCGCAAGGGTTATAGCAGTCTGCGCGAGTTTAAGGGTCATAGAGTCTGATGTTATAGAGACTGAGGGATTTCAGGAGATTCAGCGCTGAATATTAAGAGGTTGGGATAGATTTGCTAGAAGTAAGCACCTATTCCAACCTCTTTTGGTCGTTTACCTCTTACGGTTATTTATCTTTTGCATTACTGCTTGCGGTTGGAGTTTTTCTGAATAGCCAGCAGACTAATGGCAACAACCGCGATGATCAATACCGCTAACACCGTTACTGCAATATTCACTCCTGTGGCGCTGAGTTCGTGAATGCCGTATTTATCCTGTGAGTTATCTTGTGCACTGGTCAAGTTTTGCGTTCCGGTTGAGTTTTGTGCGCCGTGTGGTTTATCTTGTGCAGTGTTTGAGTTGGTATTAGCAGTATGCTGCTGATTGTTTGGCTGTTCGGTATTATTCTTGCCTGTATCATTAGGTTTCTCAGCATCGTCTGAGTCTGCAGGATCAGCAGGCTTGGTAGGTTCGCTGCCTGTATTCCCATTATCTGTGCCACCTGTAGGTATTTCAGGATTCTCTATAACAGTCAGGGTAGTGCTTGCCCGTAAATCACCAGCTGTTACAGTAAGTGTGTGCTTGCCAAGTGGCAGATTTGCTGGAATAGTAACTGAACCTTCGGCAAGCAAATTGTCTGCAGAAACTTTGAATGTTGCCAGCTGACGTGCTTTATGGGAGTCCTTGTTACCAGCTTTGTTGGCAGCTTTATTACCAGCACCTTGCTCATCAACACTCACCGTTGCCTTCGCATCGCGAGCAAAAATACCAGCTTTCACGTCCACGCTCTTCCCAGCCATTACAGTATCGCTAGAAAGCTCCACCTTTTGGTGACCACTTGGAGGCTTCGTGCCATCAACCTCATACGCGCCATACGGATTCACTTCGGGCACTTCATTGCCAGGGGTAGCATCACAGGCATCTCCTACGCCGTCGCCGTCACTATCTGCCTGATCGGTATTCGATACGGTTGGGCAGTTATCCTGATCGTCAGGAATAATGTCGCCATCCTTGGTAATAGTCACCAGGGTTGAGCCAGTAGCTTGCAAACCGTTGCCGTCTGTAACGCGCACACCGACAGGACCGGTGTATTCACTCATAAACGTATGCTTGGCCTGAGGTTTTGCAGTAGTTTCTTCAAACTTACCATCGCCGTCAAAATCCCACTCATACTTCACAAGACCAGACCCATCCACAGCATATGAATTGCTGGCATCAAACGTGAGTGTGGCACCAACTTTGTCTTGGTATGGTCCGCTTAGCCATGCAAATGGCTTATTGGCTGCCTTATCAAGTGTCGCAGTGATAGCATCTGCCGCTTGGCTGGCGTTACTAATAGTAGTTGCCATACCGCCAGACTGTTTGACAAGCGTTTGCATATTTACAGAAGTCATAATTTCGCCAGAATCAATAGCATATATCTCTACTGGGTCAAGCGCGTACGCTTTATCAGCCATATCCTTCCATGTGAAATTGGTTTCCGGCTCAGGCTCTTTCGGCACTGCATCGCCATATACTAGCGCAACTTTTTTCACGCCATCGCACCACTTCAACTGAGTGAACGCTGCGTTCAGACCGCTATACACTGTCTCTGGATTATCGCCACCTCCGCTGACTACAATTTTGCCAATCTTATCTTTTACCGTGTTAATATCCTCAGTAAACGCTTGCTCTACTTGTGCAGGATAGTCGGTTTCAGCGCCATAATGCTGAGGGAAATCCTTATATGTAACTACTGCCACGCGCACGGTTTCACTCTTGCCGCGTACTTTGTCAATAATATTATTGATATTGTCACGTACTGCTTCAATATCATCTTTCATCGAGCCAGTAGCGTCCAGTACAATCGCCACATCCATATGAGGCGCATTCTTATCAATTTTGCGCGTAACTGCAGGAATGCCAAGTTTTTCAGCTAAAATATCGGCTTCAACTTTATGTCCATTAATATTCGGATGGTAGAAATTCGCTTGATTATCATCGCCAAGTAGAGGGAGTCCTTTGGAATATATTTTGAATGCAGGTCGAGTATTTGGATTCTGCACGCCCATAGTTTCTTTGAATTCGTTAATCCAGCGGAAATCATTATAGGAAGTCCAACTTGGGTCTGGTTCGTGCCCTGCAAAAGCCTCTGGGATTGAGTCAATATATGTCACTTTCAGCGAGTGGTTGCCACTATTCCACTCGTTTACTGCGCGCCTCTGCTCATCTACTGCTTCCATACCAAGCTCCCGTACGGCAGTTGCAGCAGGATAGGCTCCAGGGCCCCAACCGCCAATACCATCTTGCGCAACATATGTTGGCTTATCCATAGAAAGCAGTGGGTAGGCAAGTAATACGGCTTGTGCTTGCTTATCGCTCGCAATTTGCTGCTCTAATTTATTAAACAGGGCCAGCGTGTTCTGCTTAACTGTAGGCAAGAGAGAAAATGCTTCATCTACTGCCGCTTTGCATTTTTCTGGAGAACGCATCAACATAGCAAAGCAGCTCTTTGCAATGGTAGAGAATTTCACATCATTGCCGCCAGCAGTAAGCAGCACCAAACCTGTATGCTTGTCAAGATTATCAACCTGATTGAGAATGCCGTGCTGTGCTTCTCCGGTAATAGTAGCCCCAGAATGCGCGTAATTATTATAAATAACCTTCACACCTTGGCTTTGCAACCAGCGCATATAATGCTCGCTGTAGTTGAGATGTGAGCGGAATGGGCGCACGGTTTTGCCGTTTTCTTGGTAATCGCCATAGTAATTGCCGTACTGGCTGTAATCCATGCCCAAGTACCATTTAATGAGCTGGTCGATGGTCTTGTCCTTGCCGCCACCCGGTAGATTGGTGCCATTGCCAGCAGTGTATGAATCGCCAATTACTGCCATATTCAGCATGTATTGGAAAGTATTAGGGTCATTAGGATCGATATTGCCAGTGCAATGCTCAGCAGTATCTGAACCAACTCCTGGGGTGACGGAGCCATCGCAGATAGTGGGAGGATTGGCGGAAGAAGTTGAGGTAGTAGAGGTAGTAGAGGTAGTAGAGGTAGTAGATGTAGTTATAGATGTTGCTGTAGTTGCGGCTGGTGTTGTAGTTGGGATCGCAGTTGCAGTTGGGGTAGTAGACAGGGAATCTAGAGAATCGCTTGGTTCTGCGAAAGCTAAGCTTGGTGCCAAAGCCATACCTATAATCGCTACAGCTGCACTAATACGTGCAACAAAAGGTGTGTGTTTGTGCATATTTCCCCCCAACCGCTTCGAGGCTTTTGGCCTGTGCTCGGTACTGTGTTCCTGAGTCTGTGTTTCTCAGTCGCTATTTTCCGAGTCTGTTTTCTCAGTCTGTTGACTGGTTTGTTTATTAGTGTCTGTTTCGGCTACTTGGTTTTCCATATGGAATACTGTGTGTACAAGTAGTGCGTATGGTGTTTGCCGAGCATGGCGCTTGCAACTTCCCCAAAGTCTGCAATTGCCTAACCTTACCCATTGTATTTGAAAAAATGGTAAAACGCCAACCCCCTATCTACCACGATTGTATAGCCGTGTCTATTGTTGATATGGTTTTGAAAATCAGTAATAGTTGAGCTTCTCTGACATGCTATACTGTTAGCCACAAATTGTAGTATATGGCAGAAGTAAGGTGAGTATGGGCATATTTACTCCATTGACCGCGCAGTAAGAAGCTGCAAACCGAGCTTTTGTCCTTTCATGCCAACCGGACTTCTTGCGGCATATGTATTTGATACTCCACAGCGTGTAGTAGACCGTCTAGCTATCGAAATGCAGCGTACCAAACTCACGGATGTGGATATCGCAAATAAAACGAAAATCCCACTTGAAAAAGTACAAAGACTGATTACAACAGGACGTGCTGATATCCATGATGCCATAGCTATTTTTGATCTGTTCCAAATCAGACCGTCAACCTTTTTCCAGGTGCAATTATAAGTGCAATCGCAACAGTCGCAAGCATGAAAAATGTGTTCATCCAAAACAACGCTTTCAAGCTATGTAAAGTATGGGCGAATATGATGAGCGGACTTGTAGTACGTAGATTGGTCATTTCATGCGGAATTTGTATTTACATGAAAATGAGATAAATGCGGGGAAACGCAAATGATTGCGCATAAACTGTGTATCAATTGATTGTTGCGTACATGCGGCAGTATAACCACAATATGCAGTATGCGGACAATACATATGCATTATGTAGGCAATATGGTGAAGGAGTAAATATGTGTGCAGAAGAACCATGCAAGTGTGCAGAACATAAATGCCAAGGCGAGCAGAGCGCTTGCCAGTGCGAAAAGGGCGCTTGCCAGTGCGAACAAAAGCAATGCCAAGGCGAGCAGAATGCATGCCAGTGCGGTAAAAACAAGTGTGGATGCGGTGCACAGCAGCCGCTTGAGCAAGTAGCTACAGATCAAGCTCCAGCAGCACTAGGCGCATACTCGCAAGCAGTGAAAGCAAACGGTTTTGTATTCGTTTCCGGTCAGCTCGGCATTAATCCAGCCACTGGTGAACTTGCAGGAGCTACTGCAGGAGAGCAAGCAGCCCAAGCGATGAAAAATATAGCGGCAGTGCTTACTGCGGCAGGCTCTAGTATGGATCGTATTGTGCGCGCTACCATCTATCTCGCAGATGTTAACGATTTTGCTGAAGTAGACGCCGCATATTCTGCAGCGCTGACTGGTGCAGTTAAGCCAGCACGTGTGGCTTTTGGTGGTAACGCCATTCCAAAGGGTGCATTAGTAGAAATTGATGCTATAGCTGCGGTATAGTAGGCACGTGTTTTATGTGTTGCTTACATTCATTATGGTACTTGCGCTCGCAGTGTTCGTCAGTGCCATATATGGGGCTAAGCATACGCATATCGCATTCTTGAAAGTACTAGCCCATGCTGTAGCGCTAGTGGCTTTAGTAGTGTTAGTGGTATTTATTGGTATTACTATTGGAGCGGTGCTGAGCTAGATTGCGTTAACTTGATGCTGAAGTTGTACTGAACTAATGCTGAATTTGGTGTCGATTTTGTGCGGCGTTTGGCGCATCGGAGTATGCGTTATCACTAGTTTGGACGGATATCACGCTCCAATACGGCGCTATCGCTATGCTTATGTTCATGAGTCCAGAAGCGTTAAGTGAACTTATTGCACAAACAGCCAGCACTCTTGTAGAACGCGGAGAAGCTGGAGAACTAACTACCGACCAACTCCCATCAGTTGATGCCATCACCGTGATGCGACCAAAAGATCGCTCACATGGCGATTGGGCAACCAATATTGCTATGCAATGTGCTAAAAAAGCAGGACTAAAACCCCGCGAATTAGCACAAAGTTTCGCCAATGAACTAGAACAGGCATCAGGCATTGCCAAAGTAGAGGTGGCAGGACCAGGGTTTATTAACATCACCCTCGATGCGGCATCAGCAGCATCCATTGTGGACACTATTTTGAGTGAGGGCGAAGCATTCGGGCGTAATCAGCATCTTGCTGATAAAACCCTCAACCTTGAATTTGTGTCCGCTAACCCAACCGGTCCAATTCATATCGGTGGTACTCGTTGGGCGGCAGTTGGTGACTCCATGGCCCGCGTACTTGAAGCCAATGGTGCGACAGTAGTGAGAGAATACTACTTCAACGACCATGGCGAGCAAATCAACCGCTTTGCCAAGTCACTTGTTGCAGCAGCACATGGTGAGCCGGTGCCAGTAGACGGCTATAAGGGCGCCTATATTGATGAAATTGCTAACCGAGTCATCGAACAAGCCAAGGCAGAAGGCATTGATATTCTCACTCTACCTCGCGTAGATGGTGGCGTTGATGAACACGGTGAGCCATTCGGTGAAGGCGATTCCGAGCAGCGTGAAGAATTCCGCAAGCGTGCAGTGCCAATGATGTTTGATGAAATCAAACAATCCATGCGTGACTTCCGCGTCAACTTTGACGTGTGGTTCCACGAAAACAGCCTGTACGAAGACGGCGAAGTAACGCGTGCAATCGAAGACCTGCGCGAGCGCGGTGATATTGAAGAGCATGATGGTGCAACATGGTTTACATCCACCAAGCATGGTGATGATAAAGACCGCGTAATTATTAAGTCCGATGGGAATTACGCGTATTTTGCTGCAGATATCGCCTACTATCGCAATAAGCGCCATCGCAAGGTCAATCCAGCAGATGTTGCCATTTACATGCTCGGCGCAGACCACCACGGCTACATCGGCAGAATGATGGCTATGTGCGCTGCGTTCGGTGACACTCCAGGTGAGAATATGCAGATTCTTATCGGACAGCTCGTCAATGTAATGAAAGACGGTAGCCCAGTGCGCATGAGTAAGCGTGCCGGTAACGTCATCACTATTGACGATCTGGTAGAAGCAGTAGGTGTCGATGCTGCACGATACTCACTGGCACGCACTGACTACAACCAGAGCGTGGATATTGACCTCGACCTGCTACGCTCACACACCAACGAAAACCCAGTATATTACGTGCAGTACGCTCATGCTCGCGCATGCAACGTAGACCGCAATGCTGCGGCAGCAGGTGTCACACACGAAGGTGCAGACCTCGCGCTTCTCGATACTCAAGCAGACAACGACCTACTTGCCGCTTTAGCACAGTATCCAAGCATGCTCTCTGCGGCAGGCGATGGCCGTGAACCACATCGTGTAGCACACTACCTTGAAGATCTTGCAGGACGCTACCACAAGTGGTATGCGGCTGAGCGCGTAGCTCCAATGGCACTTACTGACGATGAAGAGCGTCTGCCAGAGCAAGAACGTGAAGCATTGCGCATTGCAAAGAATCCAAGTGCCGCACGAGCAGCAGCGCGTCTGCGCTTAAATGACGCGACTAAGCAAGTTATTGCTAATGGTTTGCAGTTGCTTGCTGTCAGCGCGCCAGAACATATGTAAAGCGCGCAGACATAAACACAGGTATAAGCCTAAGTATCCAATACTCAGTAGCTGTGTACATAGCTTATGCAATTCGCGCGTGATCACATGTGAGTTGCATAAGCTATGAGTTGCACATATAAGCGATGGGTTGCATAAGTGTGCAGGTCACACGAGTTGTGAGTTGCACAGGCTACAAGTTGTATACATTGTGATTCGCGAAATCAGTAACCAGCACCAGACGATACGGAGGAGGAAGTCGTATGTCGCAGCAGGAAACCTTGCCAGCACAAGCAGAAGGTCAACCAGTAAGCCCAATATGGCCTGAAGCTACGCACATTGATGCTCAAGGAGCTATAACATTCCATGGCATAAGTGCAGCAAGCCTACTCGAACAATACGGCTCACCGCTGTATGTAGTAGATACTGACGAAATTGCAAACCGAGCACAACGATTCGTCAACGCTGCACAAACGGCATTCAACACCACAACCACCCAAGTCAGCTACGCGGGCAAAGCACTACTTACCAAACGCATTGTGCGCATCATGCTTGACGCAGGCATGCATATCGACACCTGCACTATGGGAGAGATGCGCATTGCCCTCGCTGCAGGAGCGCCGGGACGACGACTGGTACTGCACGGCAACAACAAAACGGACGATGAGGTACGCCTCGCCATCAGCGAAGGCTTCGATAAAATCGTTGTGGACTCACCAGATGAACCAGAACGTATTGCACGCATCGCATCGCAGCTCGGTAAACGCGCTCGCGTGATGTTGCGCGTTACCTCAGGCATTCATGCAGGCGGACACGAGTATATTTCTACCGCTCACGAGGACCAAAAATTCGGTGTGCCGCTGCTACCTGTAGATGCAGACGAACATCTGCTCGACTTCCTAGATCTTGCCAACAATCAACAAGCTGTGGAAAGTGCTGGGGATAGGGCGTACAGCGAACAAGCACAAGAAGAGCAAACACAACTCGTACAAGCTATGGAATGCATAGCACAAGGATCCGCGCTCGCTGTCCTTCAAACCATCAAGCAACATAGTGAACACCTTGAATTAGTAGGTATTCACTCCCACATCGGCTCACAGATTCACGATGCTACAGCGTTTATCCATGCAGCTCAGCGTATAATGCTGCTGCGCAAAACCTTCTACGCTACTGACGGCATTACACTGCCAGAGGTTGATTTAGGTGGCGGCTACTCTGTGGCATACACCGATACACAAGATTCGATGAATATTGAGCAAGAGCTAGGAGCGCTCGCATCGGCCGTAATGAACACTAATCGTATGCTGGGCATGCCAATGCCAGTAATCTCATTCGAGCCAGGCCGCTGGATCGTCGCTCCTGCAGGTGTGAATTTATACACTGTTGGCACTGTAAAAGCTGTGCAATTGCAAGCCGAACAGCGTGCTGAGCATCCTGTTGAAGAAACTACACAAGTAGCGCAACCTGCACATATCACGAGAACCTATGTTGCTGTAGACGGCGGTATGAGCGACAATATACGTCCTGCGCTCTATGACGCACAATACACCGCTCGCATTGCTAATAGGTCAGCAGATGCACTCAATACCGCGGACTTGCCGGAGCCGAAGGATACGCAAGCGACTCCTCAGGGGGCAGTGCGTGCACGCATTGTTGGTATGCATTGCGAATCAGGGGATATTTTGGTGTATCACACATGGCTACCAGAAGATATTCACCGCGGTGATATTGTGGCAATTCCAGTAACTGGTGCATACGGGCGCACAATGGCCAGCAACTACAATCAGGCAACTATTCCAGCAGTGGTCGCCGTGAATGCTTCTGGCTCGTCAGTTATGCTACGCCGTCAAAGTGTGGACGATTTGCTTGAATTGGATCAAGACTAGTCTGTAATTGAAGCTGTAATCGAAGTTGTAGTTGACATAGCAATTGAACTTGCAACTGAATGCAGTTGAACTTGTACTTGAACATAATGGAAAGTAGTTGAACTTGTACTTGAAATAGTACGCCAATTTCTAGCGGAATTATGTAGTATTAGATGCAACACCATTGACTGCCAATCGCGGCTGTAGGAGGAAGTATGACAAACACGAACACTCCAACAAATACGCCAATTCGCGTAGCTTTACTCGGAGCTGGCACTGTTGGTTCAGCAACTGCAAGGCTTATCGTAGAGCAGCAAGAAGAGCTGGAAGCGCGCATTGGCCGTCCGCTACAGCTTGTGGGAGTGGCGACACTCAACCCAGACTCTGCAAAAAAGTATCCTTGGATTGATCCTTCCATTATTACTACTGATACTGCTGCCTTATGTAAACGAGCAGATATTGTTATTGAGCTGATTGGTGGTCTGGAGCCAGCCCGCACTTTTGTGCTTACTGCTATTGAGTCGGGAGCAAGCGTTGTTACAGCAAATAAAGCACTGATTGCTAAGCATGGTCCTGAAATTTTTGCAGCAGCAAAACAGCATGGTGTTGATATTTACTTTGAGGCTGCTGTTGGCGGTGCAATTCCAATTATTCGACCACTGCGCGAGTCTCTTGCAGGTGACCGCATTGACAATATTATGGGTATTGTCAATGGCACTACCAACTATATTCTTGACGAAATGACCACTAAGGGTTTGGATTTTGACACAGCATTGCGCGACGCGCAGGCTAAGGGTTACGCAGAAGCTGATCCAAGTGGCGATGTGGAAGGCTATGATGCAGCAAATAAGGCAGCTATTATGGCAACGTTAGCATTCCATACCAATATCAGTATTGACGACGTATCGGTAGAAGGTATTACGTCTATTACCGCAGACGATATTGCTGCAGCCACCGCTGAGCACAAAGTTATTAAGTTATTAGCAGTGTGCGATCGCAGTGAAGCAGGTGTTTCTGCCCGCGTGTATCCGGCGTTGATTCCTGATACACATCCTCTGGCATCAGTGCGCGGGAGCTTTAACGCAGTATTTGTTAAGGCGCAGGCTGCTGACGACCTTATGTTCTATGGCAGGGGTGCAGGCGGCGATCCTACAGCTTCTGCAGTAGTTGGCGATGTGGTGACTGAGGCTCGCCATATTGCACAAGGGTCTATTGGTCCTGACATTCCAATGTATGCGCAGCTTCCAATGGCGCCGGTAGAGGCATCTCGTAGTGCGTTTGCTGTGCGCTTTGTCATTCACGATAAGCCAGGTATTCTTGCTGCTATTGCTAGTGTTTTTGCCCAGCATGGTATTTCTATCAATGGTGTAAACCAAGATTTGAAGCCTACTTTGCATGAGCCAGGCTATAGCGGTGAATTACAGCAACTGCGTTTGGTTACGCATTTATGTGATGAAATTACCTTGCGTAAGGTGGTAGAGGAAGTTAAGCAGTTTGATGCTGTTACTGGAGATGCCACAATTTTGCGTGTAATGGATTAAGTAGGTATGTGAAGTAGGTATGTGCTGGACTAGTTCAGGTATGTGAAAACTAGTGCAAGTATGCGTTGGGCTAGTCCAGGTATGTGCTGACTGGCGCGAGCGCATGGTAAACGGGCATGAGTAAGTACTGAGCACGCACGAGCAGGTACTGAGATTGGCGATTTTGACAGTATGGTGGAAGTAGGAAGTCTGATATGAACACTTTGCATGATGCAACATATACGTGCCAGACGGTGAGCGTTTCCGTGCCTGCGACAAGTGCGAACTTGGGTCCCGGTTTTGACACCCTAGGTTTGGCGCTTGATTACCGCGATCATGCAACATTTACTCTGCTTAACTCTCAAAACCCTGCCGATGTGCAGGTAATTATTGAGGGTGAGGGGGCACAGAGCCTACCTACTGATGCCTCGCATTTAGTGATTCGTGCGTTCTATCAGGCGTGTGATGCATTAGGCTTACCAAAGCGTGCTGTGCGGCTTGAAGCACATAATACGATTCCTCAGTCTCGCGGTCTTGGCTCTTCTGCAGAAGCAATTGTTACTGGCGTGACTGCTGCGGCGGCATTTGCAGGGTTAACAGGAGAACAAGCAAAAGATTTCATTTTTGAACTTGCAGCACGAATTGAGGGACATCCTGATAATGTGGCACCAGCAGTATATGGCGCACTCACAGCATCATGGGTTACGGGAGATGCTTCTGAGCAGCACTATCATACGGTACGCTATCCAGTGCGTGCCGCTATTCATGCATGGGTAATAATTCCGGATTATCAGCTTTCGACGAAGGCTGCTCGGGAGGCGTTGCCACATGATGTGCCACGGGCTGATGCGCTGCTGAATGTTTCACGTGCAACACTGTTGCCGGCGGCGCTAGTTGATGGGATTGCTTATACCAGTACTATTGGTGCTGGTATCTCAACAACTGGGGCAAAGCCAACGGGCGCATGTGATTCTCCAGCTGCGCAACAACAGTCTGAAACAACCAATATTGAGGGCGGTCAAGCTGAAACAGCTAGCGTTGATGATGGTCAAGCTGGAATAGTGCAAACGAATGCAGTGCAAGCTCATAGATCACAAACAACTGCAGTGCAAACGAATGCAGCGCAAACAGCGCTTCCTGGGCAAGATTTACTGTTGGCAGCTACCGAAGATACCCTACATCAGCGGTATCGCAGTTCGCTTATGCAGCCTTCATGGGATGTGATGCAAGCGCTGCGTCAAGCTGGTTTCGCATCAACGATTTCCGGTGCAGGTCCATGTGTGCTCGTGTTGTTTAATAGCACTGATAATGCCGAGATCACTGATGGCGCTGAAATCGCTGATAATGCAGTTATCGCTGTTGATACGAATAGCTCGGTAGACGCTCAAGTAGATGAAGCGGATCGGCGCATCCGAGCAATTATCGAGCCTTGGCTGCACAATAGCGAGTGGCGTGTTATTCACCCAGCAATTGATGAGCACGGCGTAATGTGGCAGTGTACCAAGGAGGCATGAGTTGTCAGTTCCAGTGATTCTAGCATCACAATCAAAGGCGCGCCGTGATGTGCTATTTCATGCTGGTATACGCCCTACTATCCGTGTATCACATGTGGATGAAGATGCCGTTGTTGCCCACGCAGCGCAACAACGAGGAATACCTGTTGATGAACTGACCTGTCAGGAGCGCGTGCCAATTCTTGCCCGTGCCAAAGCCGCGGCCGTGTATCGCGACTATATGGCAATTACAGTAACTGCAGCCACTGCGACCGGTGAAGAAGTCATTAGCCGACCATTAGAAGATGGTTTTGGCACAGTACACCGCGTAGTGCCACTGCAAGAAGTATTTGAACAGCAGCAAGGCATGACCGATGCTCAAGTAGGACCGATTATTATCGGCTGCGACTCCATGTTTGAACTTGATGGCGTAGCTTATGGCAAACCCCACACCGTAGAGCACGCCCGCGAACGTTTGCGGTTGATGAGCGGACGCACTGGCACCTTGTGGACAGGGCATTGCGTTATCGATGCGGCAACAGGTCGCATGGTAAGTCGTGCCAGCGCCGCACAAGTCACCTTCTGCAATTACACCGAAGAAGATATCGAGCGCTATATTGCCACCGGAGAACCGCTGGAAGTCGCTGGATCTTTTACTTTAGATGGTTTTGGTGGCGCATTCATTGATCAGATTGTAGGAGACCCAAGTGGCATTATTGGTCTGAGCTTGCCACTTACTCGTCAGTTGGTAGAAGAGCTTGATATTACATGGACTGACTTGTGGAATATTGATAGGGCTGAGCAGCAGGGAGCGAAAAAAACAAGTCCCGCCGATCCTAAGGCGCCGCAAGATAATGTTAATCAGCCAGGAGATGGGTTTATTGACTGTACATGCGGCAAACAACATTGGGGATTAAACGGCGCTTCCGGAGTGCTACTGGCTCGCCGCGATCCAGAAACTGGCAATGTAACTGATGTGCTAATGCAACACCGAGCTTTGTGGAGTGCAGAGGGTGGCACATGGGGTATTCCAGGTGGTGCAACAGCTGACGGTGAGAACACCTTAGAGGGTGCGTTACGCGAAAGCCAAGAAGAAGCCAATATTCACCCAGAAGATATTATGGTGGTAGGCACTTATCTGGAGGATCACGGTCCGTGGGGATACACTACCGTATTTGCTTTTGAAAAGCCGGGGCATACGGTTCAAGCGCGTGCTAATGACGATGAAAGCCTTGAAATTGCTTGGGTACCAATTGATAAAGTTGGGCAGCTGCCACTGCTGAAGGCAATGAAAACTGACTGGCCATCGTTTGAGCAACGTTTGCAGCAGCTCAGCCATGCTATCCAGTAGTGTTAAGTAGTGTTTCGCAGGTAGCATGAGCAGTGCTAGTGTAAGCAGTTAGCGCAGTAATGTAGTAATAGTTCGTTAACTCAATAGTGCAGCAATAATCGCAATGAAAATCGGCGAAGTCATGGTACTGAGCAAAATGCCATCGCGGGCAAAACTCATACCAACATTGTAGCGAGCCGCATAATTATACACATTTTGTCCAGTTGGAAGCGCTGCAAGTACCACACAAGCATACAGTGTTGCGCCGCGGAAGCCCAATCCCCAGTATGCTAATGTAAACGCTAACAGTGGCATAATAATATTCTTAATCACAGCAACGGTAACGATTGCACCGCGATGCTGTGTCTTTTTCAGCGGCTTAGAATTATGCAGCGACATGCCAAAAGCCATCAAAATCATAGGAACCGCAGACTCGCCAATCATATTGATCGGGTCAAAAATATAATTTGGAATCACATACCAACCCAAATGCGCACTTAACGCAGAAACTGCAATACCGCCGAGTGAGCCAATAAGTAGCGGCTGATGCAAAGGTTGCGCAAGAATACGCTTTGCTGTGACTTTACCAGTAGTGGTGATGTCCAAAATAGTCAAGCCAATTGGCGTAAACACAGCTTGCTGCATCACCAGAATAGGCGCAACCAAAGCAGGATTGCCCAAAATGTATGTGGCAACCGGCAAGCCAATATTATTAGAATTCAAATATAGAGAATTGAGCGCTCCAATAGTTGCATCTGCTGCCGGCAAATGGAACCACAAACGATTGCACAGCAAGAACACCAGACCTGCCAGCATAGCTGAACCAAATGCCACAATAATTGACGAATGAAAAATCTCAAAAATAGGCTCTTTGGAAAGGATTGCAAACATCAGGCAGGGGCTAGAAATGAAAAAACTCACGCGGTTGAGCACCATCTGTGCGTCTTTACCGCCGATTTGCAAACGCGCTGTGACGTATCCGGTGGCAATCACAATACCAATGACCACAAAGCCTTGCATTGCGCTGATAAGTCCTGGCATTGAGACGCCTTCCTTTCTCTCCAGCTTTTCATTCTTGCTGTAACTTTGGTTGCGGCTTTAGTTTTGGTTAAAGCATTTTTGGTTATAGCATTTCAGTAGGAGCATGGTTTGCAATATGTGCAATACCTGCAATTCTCGCGATACTTGCGGCACACGCAATACATGCGACACGTATGACATGCGCAATGCGCGCGACTACTGAACGCTGTTACGTACTCTAGCGCGAAACCAAGTCAGCCAGACAACATGTTGGCAATATTTGGACAGAAGTATAGGGAGGAGATCGCCGCGAGTGAGTGGCGAAGAGGCTGTGGCGTGTGAGCGTGTGAAGATAGAAAATGCCAACTACTATGAAGAAATGCGTTATATAGTCTATGTGAGCGCTACCATGTGTATTATAAGTAGTGTTTGCGTAACAGCAATGTGATGCAGCGTCAAGCAAAGGTGCAGTACTTTGTAAGCATACAGTACCTGGTTCGCGGCAGAACATCTTGAGCAAGTGCGGTGCGTAGCGAGAATACAGTGCGTGGTGAGTGTGTATGGCTTAGTTGAGATGCTGAGCCCAGCTAAATGCACTGTTAAGCTGAAAAGTAGTACCTAGCTGAACTGAGACGCATTGCTTTGCGAGAGCACAGCACCTATGAGAGTGCAGTAGTACCTTGCACAAGCTGAGATAACTAGATGCTGTTGCAAATAGCACTGAGTGCAAGCAGTTGATTGAAGAGGGGACAACATGCCAACAAAGCGAGTATCAATTTTTCAAGTGGCGCAGGCAGCAGGGGTCTCACATCAAACTGTCTCAAGAGTAATTAACCAATCTCCCAATGTTTCCGAGCAAACGCGAGCGCGAGTATTGCAGGTTATTGATGAACTTGGGTACCGACCGAGTGGGGCAGCGCGTGCCCTTGCGACGCGCAAAAGCCGTACTATCGCTCTTATCGCAGGCGGAATTAGTTATTACGGACCATTGTCAACGATTGCATCAGTAGAATCAACTGCTCGCAAGCACGGTCTGCACGTCTCGATCTCCATTATGAATGAAGCTGAATATACTGAACGGGACTTTACGCAAGTGGCGCACTCGTCAATTGATCATGGGGCAGATGCTTTCGTGTTTGTTGCGCCAACGGATGCTATGCTGCTGGCTGCGTTGCAAGTAAAAGTAGATGTGCCGCGCGTTATTCTTACCAGTGCAAAGGGAAATGTGGATATTAAGCCATGGCTTGAGGAACTGTCAGCTGACACTCCTACTTCGCAAATCGCGATCCTGGGTATTGATCAGCAGAATGCTATGGAACAAATAGTTGCGCATTTAAGCCAGTTAGGACATCGACGTTTGCTCTACATGGCTGGTCCGCAAGAGTGGCGTGATGCGGCAACACGTAAAAGTGCCTGGCTTGACGCTATTCGCGCATCATTATCTACGGATGCGCCATTGCAGACGCAAATTATTGAAGTAGATGACTGGTCTGCCCAGAGTGCTTATGAGGCCATGAATTTGTATATTCAAATGTGGCAAACAAGCTGTACTCATCATGCGGTTGGAGCTGGTTATGCGGATTATGCGGGTATTGCTGGTAACGCAGGAACCTTTGGCAATGCAAGTAGTGCTGGCAACGCAGGTAGTGCTGATCATGGTGCCGATGTAGCAAGTCATAGTGTCGGTGCGGCAGATCATGGTGAAACGGATAAGCCTTTTATGCAAGATTCACGATCGATGGAGCGCCGAGCAGAGTGGCAGTCGGAACAATCGGTAGTGGGTGTGGAATCAGTGGAGGCGAAGGAACCTCCTCTTTGGGCTACGGCTATTGTTGCAGCGAATGATTTGCAGGCTTTCGGTATACGTAGAGCGCTGTATGAACATGGGATTCGTGTGCCGGAAGACGTGAGCGTTGTGGGCTTTGATGATATGCCGGTTGCGGATAATGCGATTCCGCCGCTGACCACGATTCGACCGAATTTCTCGAAGCTTGGTGTCGAGGCAATGGCAACACTGTTGCACATGTTAGGCGAGGGTGGAGCGAGTTCCAGTAATACGAATGCTGATGATGCAAACGCTGGCGATGTAGACGCTGGTGAGATGAGTGCTCTTGATGCAAATACTGACAATGCAAATACTAGCGGTAGAAGTATTCGCCTCTTTGACGCGCCGCTCGTGATTCGTCAATCCACTACCGCCCCTGCATCGTTTGTAGGCTAAGGGTTTGCTGACCATGGGGTTATTGGTCAGAGATTTTAGAGATTTATGCCCTAAGGTTTATGAGCTGGCATAGTTTGTGTGCTGAGCGTTTGTGTTGCGCACTTGTATTGGCGTAGTTTGCTGGCTAAGAGTGTGCTTGGTCACGGGATATGCGGGCTTAAGCTTTTGTAGGTCAACGATGTATGGACTGTTCATGTGCCTAGCTACTAAACTGCTAATCACTGCTTATTGGTCTTTTGGGGATTTGATGCTGGCTAAGAGTGTGCCTAGTCGCAAAATCGTTAATCTGGCTTTGGTGCGGCTGGTGGAGACTTGTGACGTGTTGCGTGTTGCATGCTTTAGACCAGTAGCAGGTCTTAGTAATGTGCCACGGGCGGTTCAATTGTTTGTTCGGACCGGTAGCTAGTTCTGTTAATACATTTTCGGTGTCTGAAACTGCTATTTGAGACGAGTAACTAGTTTCAGTAACACATGCTGAAACTGTTGAGCTGGCAGAATCCTCATAATAGCGGCACAAACCAGAAAACTGCTAATCAACAGTCCTTCGCATCGACTACATGGATGGGTGAGGTGCGTTCTTTGGAGTTAATGTCATACATCTCATGAGTTGTGAAGTGATTGATGGTGGTGAAGGGTGTAGTGGAATATGGTGATGCTTGGAAACCTTAGGTTTGTGGTTTAGATCTGAGGGAGTATGCATATCAATCACTTCACAACTCGATAGTGATAGTTCTGTTGTGAGGAATATTGAATCTGATTGGTATGTCCTGTGTAGGTCTAGTTGTGAAGTGATTGAGAGAAGAGAGTCGTGCGTGCTCTGATTGCGTTTGTTGGAGTTATGCGGATTTGTGATTTAAGGGTGAATAAGTGATGGGTAAATCACTTCACAACTCAGCGTTGGTTGTGATTGCATGAGATTGGATGTAATCGTATGGCGTTGGTTGTGATTGCATGGCGCAGACCGTGGCTGCATGGCACTGGTTATGATTTCACGACGTTCGATGTGAATATATGCCACCGGATGTGACTACACGGCGCAAGTGAGCCATGCGACACAACGGAAACAGTTTGCAAAATATACTTCGCATGGAGTACACTAACACACAGAATGTGAGCGTTCACACACAAGTGTTTGCAAACATTACCGGTCTGCACAACGTAGTGCCGGTTTGGCGGGTAACCATGCAAGCAACGAGAACTAGGGAGTGCACATGAGCAAAGCTGCAGACGCTGCACAAGCGACCACTGACATTGCAACAGTAAGCGACATTGCTGAGAAAATTCGCGCAGGAAAAACATCACTCGGTATCGAGTTCGGTTCCACCAGAATCAAAGCCGTGCTTATCGATGACACCTACCGCACCATTGCTTCCGGAGATTACAGCTGGGCAAGCCACTTAGAGGATGGCTTGTGGAGCTACACCGATGAAGAAATCTGGAAAGGTTTGCAAACAGCCTATGCTGAGATGGCACACGATGTTGAGCAGGCATATGGTGAAAAACTCACCAGAATCGGACATATTGGCTTCTCCGCAATGATGCATGGCTATCTCGCTTTTGATGAAGCGGGCAACTTGCTGGTACCATTCCGCACATGGCAAAACACCAGCACTCATCAGGCACATGAGCGCCTTTCTGAGCTCTTTCAGTTTAATATTCCAGAGCGTTGGAGTATTGCTCACCTCTATCAGGCGGTGCTGAACAACGAGGAGCATGTAGGAAAAATCGACTACATTACTACACTCTCCGGTTACGTGCATTGGAAGCTCACCGGACGCAAGGTGCTCGGTATCGGCGACGCATCCGGTATGTTTCCAATTGATCCGAAAAGCCACGAGTACGATCGTGCATTTATTCGCCAATTTAACGAACTTCCTGAGATCGAACAGCAGCCTTGGCGCGTGGAAGACCTGCTGCCAGAACCATTAGTTGCCGGTGTTCCTGCAGGTACACTAACTCAAGAAGGCGCGGCATTGCTTGACCCGAGCGGTACTTTGCAAGATGGCATCACGCTAGCCCCTCCAGAAGGCGACGCTGGCACTGGCATGATTGCTACAAATTCTGTACGCGTGCGTACTGGTAATGTTTCAGCTGGTACTTCTATTTTTGCAACGGTTGTTCTTGAGCATCGTTTGCAAGCCCTGCACCCCGAGGTAGATATTGTTGCTACACCAGACGGGTACTTGGCAGGTATGAGCCATGCGAATAACTTCACGTCTGATTTGAATGCTTGGGTAAATCTCTTCGGACAGTTTGCGGCAGCGACTGGCAATAGTGTTGATCCTGCAACACTGTATGGCACCCTGTTCCGCTCAGCAATTGCAGATGATACGGATGCTGATTGCGGCGGTTTGCTCAACTACCCATTCCGCACTGGTGAGTTTCTCGCTGGTCTTGAAGAGGGACGTCCACTATTTGCCCGCGCTCCAGAAGCTCGCATGAGCCTTGGTAACTTTATGCGCGCCCAGCTTTTTGGCGCATTCTCGCCGGTCAAAATCGGCATGGACGTGATGACTAAGGATGAGCATGTACCTGTGGATTCCTTGGTTGGTCATGGTGGCATTTTTACCACGCCAAAGGTTGCGCAAAAGATTCTCGCGGCAGCATTTGATACCCCAATCAAAGTAATGGCAACTGCTGCAGAAGGTGGCGCTTGGGGTATGGCAGTGCTTGGTGGTTACCTGTGGCATGCTGATCAGCCACTTGCAGATTATCTTGATGAGCGCGTATTCCATGATGCTGTATCGGTTACTGAGGAGCCAGATCCTGCAGACGTAGTTGGTTTTGAAACATTCTTTGCTAAGTTCCGCAAGGGGTTGGCAATGGAGCATGCTGCAATTGAGTCAATTGATTTGCAATAACCTACCTATACGGCGCCCACACAACGCGGTTACGGTATAGCGCTTAAATATTGCAAATACTACAAAATTTATAATTCAATACATCACCTTAAGTGAACGCTTTAAGTACATAGCTTAAGCAAATGCGTAGTGAAGAAAGGAATACTATGGCAACACTTGCAGATTACAGTGAAGCAACACGTGCAGAAGTTAAGCAAGTTCGTGAAATTGTGGCAAGCCTGCATGATCAGCTCATCAAATGGAATCTTGTGGTTTGGACAGCTGGAAACGTGTCCCAGCGCTTAAAAACCGCTGATTTATTCGTGATTAAGCCATCCGGCTTGCGCTACGAGTATTTGACACCAAGCTCAATGGTGGTTTGCGATTTGGATGGCAATGTGGTCGATGGCTCCGAAGCGCCATCCTCCGACACAGCGTCACACGCCTACATTTACCGCCATATGCCAGACGTCTACGGCGTAGTACACACGCACTCCACCTACGCTACAGCATGGGCTGCAACAGGACAGAATATTCCATGCGGGCTGACCATGATGGGCGATGAATTCGGCGGCGAAGTGCCAGTCGGTCCATTCCGTCTCATTGGTTCTGAAGCCATCGGTGAAGGCGTAGTCGAAACCCTCAAGAAGTATCCAAAGTCTCCAGCAGTGCTTATGCAAAACCACGGTCCATTCACCATCGGTAAAGATGCTGAAGGCGCTGTAAAAGCCGCTGCAATGACCGAAGAAGTCGCGCACACCATGTGGGCAGCTCGTCAGCTCGGCGATATCATCCCAATTCCTCAGGAAGATATTGATAAGTTGAACGACCGCTACCAGAACGTGTACGGGCAGCACTAATGCAATGGAGCGTCCTCGGCGTTGCTCAATGCTCGATGTACTGTTGTACACCTTCGCATTGTGCGTCTTTGCATTGTGCGCCTTGAGGTCACACTCATTGCATTAGCGCTGAAGTTTGACGCAAGAAGCTCTGCTAAACCGCCAAATTACGGATAAAACCTATACAACACATACAACTTATAACAATAACAATGAAGTAAGTAAAGGAACACCCATGGTAATGGAAAACCCATTTGAAGGTAAGGAAATCTGGTTCGCAGTAGGCTCCCAGGATCTCTATGGCGAAGAAGCACTGCGCCAGGTAGCACAGCAGTCCGCTGAAATGGTAGACTACCTGAACCAAACAGGCACCATCCCAGTGCGCCTTGTCTTGAAGCCAACATTGAAGTCCTCTGACGGTGTCAAGCAATTCATGGTAGAAGCCAGCGCCAACCCAGCAGTAATCGGCGTTATCGCATGGTGCCACACCTTCTCCCCAGCAAAGATGTGGATTCGCGGTCTTGAAGTGCTCACCAAGCCACTATTGCAGCTCAACACCCAGCACCACAAGGAAATCCCATGGTCCACTATCGATATGGACTTCATGAACTTGAACCAGGCTGCGCACGGCGATCGTGAGTTTGGCTATATTCTTTCCCGTTTAGGCATTGAGCGCAAGATTGTTGTCGGTCATTACACTGACCCAGAAGTCGCAGAGCGTATTGCAACATGGGCACGCGCATGCGCAGGCTGGGATGCTTCCAACAACATGAAGGTAATGCGTTGGGGCGATAACATGCGCAACGTAGCAGTTACCGAGGGCGACAAGACCGAAGCAGAGCGCGTATTTGGCGCATCCATCAACACTTGGGCAGTCAACGAACTCGTTGCCGCATACGAAGCAGTCAAGGACGAGCAGGTTAAGGATCTGATCGAAGATTACAAGACCAAGTATGACATCGCTCCAGAATTGCTTGATACACGCTATGATTCCCTTTTCATTGCAGCTAAAGAAGAAGCTGCCATGGTGAATATGATGCGTGAAAACGGATGCACGGCTGGCGTAGACAACTTCGAGGATTTGGGCGCACTCCCACAGCTTCCAGGCGTAGGGCCACAGCGCTTCCCATCAGAGTACGGTTTCGGCTTCTCTGCTGAAGGCGATTGGAAGACCGCAGTACTCGTGCGCATTGGCGTAGTAATGGGCTTCGGTCTTGAAGGCGGTGCTTCCTTGATGGAGGACTACTCCTACCACTTCGCAGAAGGCAATGAGAAGATTATGGGCTCCCATATGCTTGAGGTTTCCCCATCAATCGGCACAATGGCAAAGCCACGCTTGGAGATTCATCCACTTGGCATCGGCGGTAAAGCAGACCCAGTGCGCTTAGTATTTACCGGCGCTCCAAAGAAGGATGCTGTAGTAGTGTCCCTCTCTGATGTACGCGAACGCTTCCGCCTGCTCATGAACGTGGTAGATGTAGTAGAGCCAGATGGTGATTTGCCAGTACTTCCTTGCGCACGTGCTTTGTGGAAGCCAGAACCAAGCTTAAAGGTTTCTGCTGAGTGCTGGTTGCGTGCGGGTGGTTCGCATCATACTTGCATGACCACTTCTGTAGGTCGTGAGGCTTGGGAAGACTTCGCACGCATTGCAGGCGTTGAGTTGGCAACGATCGACGCGAATACTACAGCAGCTCAGTTCGAGAAGGATTTGCAGGTTGCTGAAATCTATCATCGTTTGCAAAATCAGCACTAAAACTGGCGTTAGTTTGGCGTCGGATTGGCATTAGTTTGACGTCGGATTGGTATTCGCTTGGTGCGGGATAGGCATTAAGCTGGTAGTAGGTGCGTGTGTGCGCTACAAGTCGGCATCAAGTTTGCTACTTAGCTGCATTAAGCTGGTATTAGGTCGGTATTAAGTCGGCAATAAGCTGATACTGAGTCGGTTTCAACTGACAGCGTAGCTAATGGTGTGCCTCTTGCTGTAGTACTATGTGTGACTACGGCGAGAGGCACATTTTTGTTCGGAAATACATGGTTTTGAATAGCAACGCTTTCTTGCCTATATGCCCATTCTTACCTGTGTGCCAACTATTACAACGTATCCATTTTCAGTAAGTATTTCTTGTCATTCCGTACCGGCTGCAATAGCTGCTATTGCGAAGTAGCCGTTTCGCGCTCTAGTTCTGTATGGTTTGAAACATCTGATATTCCAAAGTAGCGATTTTTTAAGAGGAGTTTTAAGGGGAGTGTACTTATTTGAATAGCTGCTATTCGAAACTAGCGGGTTTGCTGTGTTCTCTTCTTGGATTCTGTACGGTTTGCAATATCAGATATTTCAAAGTAGCTGGTTTTGTATGCAGAGTGTACGGTTTGGAATAGTTGTTATTGCGAAGTAGCGGGTTGTAGGGTGCGCGGGATGTAGGGTGCTGGTGCGTAGGAAGCGCGGTGCGTGGGGTGTGGGGAGTGCAGGGTGTGTAAGGAACGCAGGGTGCAATGTGCACGGTTTGCAGTGCGCGCGGAGTGTAGGATGCGCGGTTTGTAGAGTGCGCGTGGCGTAGAATGTGTGGGGCGTATCATGCATGGTTTGCAGGCGGTATGAGGCGGCGCCTTGTGTGTTAAGTGGAATGCATTGTGTGAAACTACGCGGAGTAGAAAGTGCCGAGTGGAATGCGCTGAGTATAAAAGAAAAAGCATTAAGCAAAAAGTGTGTTGAGCAGAACATGCGCTGAATGGAAAGTGCGTTGAGCGGAACGCGCTGAGCACACAAAGCGCTGATCGGAACATGCGATTAGCAGAAAATGCAGTTACTGCCGCTCATAAATCTCATGCTCAATCACTGGAGCAAATACACATAAAACAGCAGGGCGCACAACTTTCATAGAAGGCGTTAAACACCCGTTTTCCTGAGTGAACTGCTCGTGCACAATAGCGAATTTACGCACTGACTCAGCTCTAGACACACTCGCGTTGGCTCGGTTAATGTATTCTTGGATTTCTGCACGGATCGCAGCATGAATATCCAGTCGTTTCAACGCAAACTCAACAAGATTGAGGGATGCAGCATGGGATGCAGCGTGTGTTGCATCGTGGCTTGTAGCATGAGACGCACCATGGTTTGCAGCATGAGATGCATAACCAGCTCCCACTCCACTGCCAACCTCAAAACCCTGCGTTGGCAACCACAGCGCCAACGCCTCAGGATCAAGCGTCACCAAAGCACTCACAAACGGCTTCTGATCACCAATCACCACAGCATGCTCAACCAGCGGGCACTGCGCAATAGTCTGCTCAAGCGGAATAGGAGAAACATTCTTACCGCCAGCAGTGATAATAATATCCTTCTTGCGCCCAGTAATCGTAATGCGCCCAGCCTCATCAATCGACCCCAAATCGCCCGTTTTGAACCAACCATCTGCAGTAAACACTTCGGCTGTTTTCTCAGGCATATTATGGTAACCGCGGAACACATTAGGCCCTGACACCTGGAGCTCGCCATCCTCAGCGATACGTACAGAGGAACCGGGCGCAGGCTGGCCGACAGTACCAATCAGATTATCAGTGACGCGAGTAGCGGCAAAAGGCGCGGCGGTTTCAGTAAGCCCATAGCCCTGAATCATAGGCAAGCCGATACCGTTGAAGAAGTGGGCAAGGTTAGGGTCGAGAGGAGCCCCGCCACACGCCACATACTTAATCTTTGGTCCCAGAGCACCGCGAATAGCCTTATACACCAGCATCTCGTAAAGGGCGTGCTCGGCAATTGCTTGAGGGGAATGCGGGGTGCCAGCCTGCTCCTCTTTGCTCCACTCGCGCGCAGCAAGAGTGGCTTTGGCAAACAGTTTACCTTTCAACCCCATGCCAGCTTTTCGAGAAGCCGCGTTATACACTTTCTCAAAAACGCGCGGAACTCCCAGTACATAGGTTGGTTCAAAAGACCGCAAATCAGGCAAAAGAGACCTAGTATCAGCAACAAATCCAACTACACCATAGTCAGCATGAACCGACGCATACTGAATAAATCGTGCAAAACAATGCGCCAACGGCAAAAACAGCAGTAGGCGAGGATACCCATCCGCAATAATCTCATGCAATGCTGCACTCGCTCCGCGCGTAATGCTCATAAAATTACGATGCGTCAGCTCCACTCCTTTAGGAACTCCCGTAGAGCCAGACGTGTATACAATAGTCGCCACATCATCAGCGCGTACCGCATCAATACGCTGCTGCAACTGCGTATCACTTACAGTAACACCAAGCCCCTCAAGCACCCCCATAGCATTAGCGTCAATCATCAGAATCTGCCGTAAACTTGGGCAAGCCTTGCGCACTGAGGCAAGTTTATTAAACCGCTCTTGCGTATCAGCAAACGCCACACACACAGTAGCGTCGTTGATGATGCGTTGTGCCTGTGCTGCAGAATCAGTGTCATAAATTGGCACATTTACTGCCCCAATAGCAGCAAGCGCAAAATCAAGCACAGCCCACTCATAGCGAGTAGCAGAAAATAACGCCACTGCCTGATGTGCTTCAACACCTAGCGCAATCAGCCCCTTCGCCGCCTGCAATACGTGCGTATGAAACTCTCCACTAGTGACATTTTGCCAGCTGCCATCTGCTCTTTTATATGCGGCAATAGTAGTGCCCTTGCCGGTTCGTTTGATACGCTCAGTAAGAAGATTATAGAGAGATTCATTATCGCTCACAGCGGCGCTCTGCCCAGGTGTGGTGTATTCGCTTAGCATTACCTAACCTCGATCTCATTGCTTTTGGCATTGTTTGCTTGCAAGTAGCTGCTTGTGTTTACTCAATTTGCACAATTTACACAATGCAACAGTCTGAGATTGAGGCTAATAGATTTGCGACAATATTGCTTTATACACTTATACAAATAACTTGCAGAACTTTTGTTGATTTATACAAACAGGGTCTGCAACATAATTACAGGGGGAGTGCAGGCTAGTGGCACTTGGTAGAAGTTCAGAGTAACTGTTTAGGACGCTGGTTTATTGGCAAGGGCTTTGGCAAAGGAAAGATTACCTACGCCCTGCATAATATGCCACTACACACTGTAAAACGGCAGTTCCTGTAAATACCACTAATGCCAGCGTATGATTTGCCGTAATTTGCGTACGCACGCCAAACCCATAGTGCCACAGTAAGTAGGGCAGGCAATGCCCACATGCCCAAAGCCAGCTGCCAAGAATGAGCGTAATCTGCAAGCGGACTTGCAGTCAGCCCTGCGACAGCAGAACCAGTAGTTAATGCATGCAGAAGAAAATGCAGTAGCCGCAGGAACATGATTGCCAAAATCTCGGCGGATAATCACCGGCACGAGCACATTGCCAACAGCCATTGCAGAAGAAAAGAGCACTGTACCAAGCCACAGCCCGGGAGCGGCGCCGAACGTGCGCATAGCATTACCCACAGCAATAGCGAGTAAGGCGATCAGCATGGTATGGTCTGAGCCTAAACGAGCAGCAAGAGGAGTGACTAGCGGACTAGCTGCGGCAAAAGCAACCAGCGGGATAGCGGTAAGGATGCCAAGCGTTGCAGGAGTGTAGCCAAAGGTTGTGCCGATTTGTTGTAGCACAGGGCCTACGGCGACAATGCTTGGGTGCAGATTTAGAGCAACTACGAAAATAAGTACGCTCCAAGCGCTGATATGCCAAGAGCTGAACTGGTGAACAGTGGTGTTTTGGTGAGAGCTGCTGGCGATACGCAGAGATTGACGAGTGTGTGGCGCTAATTGGTTGGTATGTTGAGTAAGTTTGCTGGTATTTGGCGCATGTTGGTTGCTAGGCGATGTGGGCATACGGCAACTTTAGGACGATGGGTGTAAGAGTGTTGCAGTATGTTTAGTTGTCGTCAAAGAGAGTACGTTGTCAAAGTTGTGACATACCCTAGAGAGTGGAAGAAACTCAGGGTTGCAGGTAGGGGACTGTTCAAATACACAGCCAAATGTACTCAACGCTGTTTTAGAGCGTAATGTATCGCGAGGAACCTTGCGCAGTGCAGTTGTAACCCGAGTTTGAAGAACGAATGAAGGGAAAGCCATGCATATTGCTAAGTCCAGAGGGCTTAAAGCATTACTTGCTGGTGCACTTGTGGTTGGGATGTCTGCAGGACTGGTACCTGTAGCAATCACCGCCCAAGCTGCCGACACCACCCCCCCCTAACTAATGAGGGGCTAAACATTAAAGCATCTGATTATTTAGAATCAGACTATATGTCCCGTTGGTATTCTTCATATTTTGAGGGAATGGGATTAGGTTCTGTCTCTGCACATGATCGTGTGGCTCGAGCTGTTACTGTTGAGCCTGTTGGCGATGAAGATGCAAATTACAACCAGAAGTGGAAGATTACTTGGAACGCCGGTGATCCTGCGGATAAAACCGGTAAGGGCACAGGAGCTCTTCCTTCACAGACAGCAAAGTATAACTTCTGGGATTCGTCAAGCCCAATGTTGACCATGGCCATTTCACAGGATCTTGAAGTATTGGGAGATGCTGAGCACAAGCCAACATGGACTTTTAAGGATCGCTCTGATAGTACAACCCATGTCAAGCAGCTTAATCTTTGGCAAACGTTAAGTGGCGATCAATGGAATGATCTGACGAACGCAAAAGGTTCCAATAATACTGTAACGAACATGTATTATTTTGGTCAGTATCCTGGCTATGACAATGGTAAGAAAGTCTCTGCAGATGGAGATTGGCAGGTTAAGGCGCGTTCATGTCTCGCTGGTAATAAGAGTGCCTCATGGGCTACCAATGGTAAGTATAAGAGTAGTCTCTGTGAGAACTCTGTTGAATGGCTTAATAACTCATATGAGAGCTTTAACAGTGGTATTGAAGGGATGAAAGCAGACGGTTCTGGTGGGCAGACTTTTGATTTTTCCGATAGCCCAGATGAAGCTCGCAATGCGAACCAACAACAGCTCTTCAGCTACTACTCTCAGAAGATTGGTGGTATCCAGACCTTCCAGATGTATACGCGTAACGCTAATACGCGTGACATGGTTGTAAGTCTTGAATTTACGACTCATCGCACTCCGTGGGCAGGTGCTCAGGAGGTGGGCACGAAGCGTAGCTTTGTCGTAGCTTCCTATAAGTCATTCGATACAGCTCCAAGTGATTGGGGTGGAACATATTGGCAGGCCTTTGCATCAAAATACAAGGAATTTGAAGACATTGATACCGATGGCGATGGTTTGACTGACCGCTTCGAGTTGGGTATTGGTTCTGATCCTAAGAATAGGGATACTGACGGCGACGGCATTGAAGACGGTGTAGAAGTTGAAAGCAAGACACCAGTGTGGACGCCAACCGGTTTCAAGATTACTGGTACTGACCCAACAGTGGCACCACAAAAGCCATCAAACCCTGCAAAACCTACAGGAAAGCGTGGTGAAGTCATTACTGGTCAAACTAAGCCATTCATGACTGTGGAACTCTATGACGTCACAGGTAAGAAGCTGTTAGGCTCTACCGTTGCTGACAAAGACGGCAACTATAAGCTCACTGTAGGCAAGGCACTACAGCGCAAGGGGATTAATAAGTACGGCAACAATATTGATTTTGCTGACGAAGCAAATCGTGTCCCGACGTATTACGATTTGCCAGCTGAAAACGATATTGCTAAAGGTGATACTGCTGCTCTGAATTTCTGGTCGGACGGTATGGACACACTGCCAAATTCCGAGGTCACACGCCCACAGTTCTCAAAGCCTACGGGCACGCTTGCTGTTGCACCAAAAACCGAACCAGTCGAAGTGAAAGATCCAAGCAGCCTCACAGACGCTGAGAAGAACCAGATCAAAGAAGAAGTGAAGAAAAACTTCCCAGACGCTGGTGACGGTGACATTACGATCAACCCTGATGGCTCCGCTACAGTGAAGGTGCCGGTAACGAATCCGACAACAGGCGAGAAAACCACATCTGTTGTTACAATTCCTGCAGAAGATACGGTCAAGCAACCATTGCCACCAGATGCTGGTAAGTCAACCATTGGCGACCCAAGCAAGAAATCTGTACCTGTTTCTGACGGTACTACGGATGAGGGTAAGACGAGCTTTACTGTCACACTGAATGATAAGAATGGTGATCCTGTCAAGGGTGCTAATCTCAATATCACTCGTAAGGACGGCAAGGCTCTTAACGATCCTGAAATCAAGGATAATGGTGACGGTACCTACACGGTAACTGTTTCTTCCAAGGAAGCTGGAGAGTCCGCACTGACTGTTAAGGCTGGAGATGTAACTATTGGTGATACCAAGCCAGTTACATTCAAGCCAGGTGCAGCTGACCTTTCCAAGTCCACTGCTGAGGTGACGAAGAATAATGCTTCGATTTCCACCCCAACGCACAAGGATGCAAATGTTATCACAGTAACTTTCAAAGATCAGTTTGGTAACCCAACTGATGAGGGTGTAAATGCAGATAGCATTTCACTCACTGGTACTGAGAGCTCAGCAACACCATCTGTTAAGAAAACTGACAACACCGGTGTATATGAAGTTTCAGTAAGCTCCACAGAACCAGGTGATTTCAATAATATTGCTGTCAATCTTGACGGAAATCCTGTAGCTGGTACGGATAGCAACGGTCTGGCACTCAGCTTCACTGATATTCCTGCCGATGCAGACAAGTCCACATTTACTGTGAAACCTGCAGATAGCAGCACTACCAAGCCAAAGACCGGTGATACCACGACAGTAGGTGGCACTATCAACGATAGTGAAGGCAATCCACTGCCAAACCACAACCTGACTGTGGTACTGCCTGATGGCACTCAGATTTCTGCAACCACTGATAAAGATGGCAAGATTGTTGCTAAGAAAGATGGCAACGGTCAGACTGCTGGCAAGCCAATTACTTTCCCAGCACAAGCTGGCGATGTGAAGCTCTTTGATGGTACTGATACTTCCGGCACTCCATTAAAGACTGCACCAATTGCAGTATCTGATCCAGCATCTGCAGAATTCAACAAGGACACCGTTCCTGCACAGGTTGAGCAAGGCAAACCAGTTTCTGGCATTACCGCAACCGTAAAGGATGCTGCAGGCGACCCTGTTCCAGAAGGCACCAAGGTATATGTCACTGTGCCAGGTGCTGATAAACCAGTTGAAGCAACTGCTGGTAAGAATGGTGTAGTAACGGTTCCAGCCTTCACCGCACCAAATGCTGGTGAACAGACTGCTATTACTATCAGCTCTGACGCTGAGGGTAAGAAGCCAATAACCGAGCAGCCTCTGAACATTCCAGTAGTTGACAAGGTGATTAACACCAAGGATTCCGAGATTAATGTTGCTCCAAGTGACAAGGCTGATAAGGAAATCAACCCTGGCGATAAGGTAACCGTTACCGGCAAGATTGTTGATAACGACGGCAGTCCTATTGCTGGACGTGACCTGACTGTGACCCTTCCTGATGGCACCGAAATTCCTGCAACTACTAACGATAAGGGTGAAATTGTTGCTAAGGATTCTGACAATGGTCAGACTGCTGGCAAGCCAATTACTTTCACTGCAGGTGATGCTGACGGTGAAGTAAAGGTGCATGACGGTACTGATACCACCAAGAAGCCAGTTGAGACGGCAACTGTAGACGTGAAGGATCGCAGCCCTAAGACTGCTGAGTTCCAGAATGTTCCTAAGTCTGGTTTCACCGGTACTCCTGTTACTGGCGTAACTGCCACGGTGAAGGATGGCGAAGGTGATCCTGCTACTGAAGGCACTAAGGTATATGTGAAGGTGCCGGGTGCTGATAAGCCTGTTGAGGCAACTGTTGGTAAGAATGGCAAGGTTAATGTTCCTGCATTCGCTCCAACTGCCGAAGGCGATGCAGCAATCCAAATCTTCGCAGATCAGGACGGTACCAAGGAAATCGGCAAGGCAACTGTTCCAGTTACCAAGCAGACTATTGATGCTGATAAGTCCAAGGTGACTGCGAAGCCAAGTGCTGATGGTGATAAGACTATCGACACTGGCGATGAAGTAACCGTAAATGCTACGTTGAAGGACGGCGATGGCAACCCTATCGCTGGTCGTGACGTAACAGTGGTACTGCCTGACGGTACTAAGGTGAACGGTAAGACTGACAAAAACGGTAATGTGGTGGATGCTGAAGGCAACCCAATCACCTACACCGCTGGCGAAGATAATGGAACTGTCAAGATCTTTGATGGCAAGGATGCAGATACAAGCGGCACTCCTGTAATCACCAAGGATGTACCAGTACACAATCCTGCTCCTAAGACTGCTGAAGTGACTTATCCTAAGGATACTGACGCTACGGTTGCTCATCCAGTTAAGGGCGGCGAAGTAGTAGTTAAGGATAAGGACGGTAACGCTGTTCCTGATGGCACTACTGTCTATGTGAAGGTGCCGGGTGCTGATGCTCCTGTGGCTTTGCAGACCAAGGATGGTAAGGTTTCCGTTCCTGAGTTCACACCAACTGAGACTGGTAATGCAACAGTGACTGTTTCTACTGATGAAGCTGGTAGCAACGTCATTGGTACAGGTACTGTGCCAGTTGCAGCTCAAGAAGTTTCTAAGGATAACTCCGAACTTTCCGTAAACCCAACTGATAGCAAGGATGGTGAGCTCAACCCTGGTGATAAGGCAACTGTTGAGGGCACGATCAAGGACGGTAATGGCACGCCTATTGCTGGTCGTGATGTGACTGTGATGCTTCCTGATGGTACTCAGATTCCTGCAACCACCAATGATAAGGGTGAGATTGTTGCTAAGGAAGATGGCAACGGTTACAAGGCCGGCGAGCCAATTACCTACCCAGCTCAAGATGGTGCGGTAAAGGTTTACGATGGCGATTCCGCTGACGGCGACCCAATCTTGACCCAGACAGTTGATACCAAGGATCGCAGCCTCAAGACTGCTGAATTCAAGAAGGTACCAGAGACTGCTTTCACTGGTACTCCAATCAGTGGTGTAACTGCCACGGTGAAGGATGCTGAAGGTGATAATGCTCCTGAAGGTACTAAGGTCTATGTGAAGGTGCCGGGTGCTGATAAGCCTGTTGAGGCAACTGTTGGTAAGGATGGTAAGGTTAATATTCCTGCATTCACTCCAACTGAAGCTGGCGATCAGAAGATTGTTATCAGCAGCGATCCAGAAGGCAAGACTGTACTCGGTGAATCTGATCCTATCAAGGTAAACAAGCAGACTATTGATGCTGATAAGTCCAAGGTAACTGCGCAGCCAAGTGCTGATGGTGATAAGACTATTGATACTGGCGACAAAGTGAATGTGGATGTCACTTTGAAGGATAAGGATGGCAATCCTATTGCTGGTCGTGACGTGACCGTGGTATTGCCTGATGGCACTACTGTCACCGGTAAGACTGGTAAGGATGGCAAGGTTGTTGATGAAAACGGAAACCCAATCACCTACACCGCTGGTGAAGACGACGGCACTGTCAAGGTGTACGACGGCACTGACACCACTGGTGATCCAGCTGTAGAACAGGAAGTAAAGGTACACAACCCAGCTCCAAAGACTGCTGAGGTGACTTATCCGAAAGACACTAATGCTACAGTTGCTAATCCGGTTAAGGGTGGCGAAGTAGCAGTCAAGGATAAGGATGGCAATGCTGTTCCTGATGGCACTAAGGTGTATGTCACTGTGCCAGGTGCTGATAAGCCAGTTGCACTCGAAACCAAGGATGGTAAGGTTGCTGTTCCTGAGTTCACACCAACTGCTGCAGGAGACGCTAAGGTAACCGTTTCTACTGATGAAGCTGATACCAATGTCATCGGTGAAAAGACTATTACTGTGGCTGCTCAGACACCATCCACCAAGGATTCCAACATTTCTGTTACCCCATCAACTGATGGCGATACTGAGTTGAACCCTGGTGATAAGGCGACTGTTGACGGCACTATTAAGGACGGTAATGGTACGCCTATTGCTGGTCATGATGTGACTGTGGTGCTTCCTGATGGTACTGAGATTCCTGCGACCACCGATGAAAACGGTAAGATTGTTGCTAAGGAAGATGGCAACGGTTACAAGGCTGGCGAGCCAATTACCTATCCAGCTGGTAAGGATGGCGATATTAAGATCTATGACGGTAATGATACTACCGGCGATCCAATCATCAGCCAGCATGTGGATGTCAAGGATCACACTCCAGCAAAGGCTGAAGTAACTGGTCTGCCAGAGGATGCAACTGTTGCAAACCCTGTCAAGGGCGGCACTATCACTGTTACCGATGAAGATGGTGACCCAGCACTTGATGGCACCACCATCTACGTCAAGCGCCCAGGCTCTGACGAACTGGTACCAGTAACCGTAGGCAAGGATGGCAAGGCTGAGCTCCCAGGCTTCACACCAACTGAGCTAGGAACCTACACCATCGAAGTTTATGCAGATCCAGCTGGCGCTACCAAGATTGGCGAAAAGACCATCACAGTAGTTGCTCAGACACCATCTGCTGACAACTCCAGCCTCACTGTAAACCCACAGAACCCATCGAAGGGTGAAACTGTAACAGTGACTGGTCAGATCAAGGATAATGCTGGTACACCAATCGCAAACCATGATGTCACCGTGGTACTGCCAGATGGCTCCAAGGTTGAAGCAACCACCGATGAGAACGGCAACATTATGCGCCGTAGCAACGGTGAAGCAATTACCTTCGTAGCAAACGGCAGTGGCGAGGTTAAGGTCTACGATGGCGACTCCACTGATGGTGACGCCTTGTTGAGCCAAAACATCACACTGAAGGGTGATGTCAAGGTAGATGCTGGTACCAAGAATAGCGACAAGAGCGGTTCTGCTCTGGCAAGCACCGGTGCAGCAATCAGCGCCGTGTTGGCTCTTGCAGTAGCCGCTGTAATCGCAGCTGCGGGCATGCTTGCACTCCGCCGCCGCAACTAGGCAACGCAACTAGTTAACTAGTAGTAAACTCTTGCACATGATTAGCAGATATCTAATGAGTGGATGGTTTGCTAGTAGCTACTAGTTACCAATAAGTAAGCTCTCCTAGGGAAACCTCTAGGAGAGCTTTTGTATGTCGGATTTTATGGTTGTACCAATTTGCAAGTACCGCTAAATAAACGTAGCTATATAAATATAGCCACATGAGTAGTGGTTTTTACACTAGTTGCTGAATGTTATCGATATGTGAACTATCGAATGACAAGAGGTCGTAATCACGCTGCAGGTTAAGCCAAAATTCAGGGCTAGTATTCAGCGCTTTGCCTAGACGGTATGCCATATTCACGCTAATAGAGCGTTTTCCAGCAATGATTTGACTAATAGCAGTCTGTCCTACGCCAACTGCTTGTGCAAGACGATATCGGCTAATGCCAAGTGGCTCTAAAAATTCTTCTTGCAATATCTCTCCGGGCGTACTGAGATATTGGTTAGTGGTGGTAGTCATCGAAGTAGGAATTATACGCTTCGCCTGTAAAACACGCTACCGTGAAAGTGAGATTTCGATCTATACAACATGCGTATGGACGGAGCCATGAAAGCACCAAAGCAATCAGGTATAGTAGAAGCAGTATGCAAAGGGGCGCTCATGATAGTTGTAGACCAGCTGACTAAGCAATTTGGCAAACAAACAGCAGTAGATCATGTAAGTTTTACTGCGCAAGACGGTAAGGTGACTGGATTTGTGGGGCCAAATGGTGCTGGAAAATCCACAACCATGAAAATAATACTCGGGCTCATTCACCCAGATTCAGGCACTGCGCTTATCGATGGCAAGCCATACAACAAACAACGTGCGCCACTGACCGCTGTAGGGGCAGTGCTTGATGCGAGAAGTGCTCATAAAGGCATGAGTGCTCGCAACTACCTCAGTGCCATTGCTGCAACACATCATATCGGCAAGGAGCGTGTGCAAGAAGTAATGCGCATTACGGGCATTACTGAGGTGGCATCGCGTAAAGCCGGGTCGTTTTCGCTTGGTATGAGCCAACGCCTTTCACTTGCTGCAGCACTGCTTGGGGATCCGAAAAATGTGATTTTAGACGAGCCAGTCAATGGTTTAGACCCTGAGGGCGTGCGCTGGGTGCGTGATATTTGCAAGTACTTGGCAAGCGAAGGCAGGGCAGTGCTACTGAGTTCGCATTTGATGGCAGAGGTTGCGCTTACTGCGGATGAAGTCGTGATTATTGGACGAGGCAAAATTCTGCGCCAACAGTCGGTGCAAAGCTTTGTGGATGAACATTCTCAACACACTATTCGTATTACCACGCCAGATATGGCACGTCTAACTGCAGCATTAGCACCATTACCGCAAGTGCATGTAGAAGTGCTGCCAATGAGTAACTCAAATGGATTTAATGCGAGCAGAGTTAGCGCAGGCGAAGCCAACTCAGCTGGCTTCAATAGTGGGGGCGTAGTACACACATTGCGCATTCATGGCGCGAATATTGCACAAATTGGACAGATAATTGCACAACACCGCACAGTGATTTATGAGCTTATAGAGGAAAAAGTGTCGCTTGAGGATGCGTTTATGGCTCTGACACACCAAGATGTGCAATACCAGTCCACACTGCCGGCACAATCTACGTTGCCCATGCAACAGCCTGTGCTACCTACACAACATCCTACGTCGGCTCAACAGCCTACATTGCCCACGCAAGAGTCACTGCCTATGCAAGGAGACGCACGATGAGCACTAGCACTACGCATTCACAACCATCAGTATCAGCTGTTTCTTCAGGAGCTGCTCCAAAGGTTTCCTCATCGACAGAGATTTCCTCATTAACAGAGACATCTTCCTCGGCAGCAACAGTCACCTTTCCAGCAGTGTATCGCCCGCCACGCACTTACTCACGTGCAGGCAAACGCAAATACCGCGTTACCCTATGGCGGATGCTGGTCAGTGAATTGATAAAACTGCGCTCACTAGTATCCACATACTGGTTACTGGCTTTAACATTGGCATTTGCCATATCCATTACCGCGATCAGTGTGTGGACAATAGGTTTTACAGCACGCATAGACTCTGAGGGCAATATGCATGACACCATACAGCGCTCTGTTGAAGCAACGCTGCTCTGGCAGTCAGTAAGTGCCTCGCTTAATATCGTCATTATTGTAGTAGCCATTCTTGGCGTGCTGAATATGAGCGGTGAATATTCCACAGGTCTTATTCGCTCAACACTACTGGCAAGCCCGAGCCGCTGGCGCGTGTATCTCGCAAAAGTAATGGTTATCGCTGCCACTAGTTTTGTAGCAACATTAGTAGCATTTTCGCTATCTTGGGCGTTGGCTTCGATAATGAGTGCTTCCTGGGATGTGCACGCGCTAACCGATAGTCAGTGGCGTTTGCCATGGGTAGTGCTTTTACTTGGTCCTGCGCTGGCTGCACTTATTGCACTTATCGGGCTTGGTTTTGGCGCATTGACACGCTCTACCGCAGGTGGCATCGGTATTGTCATTGTGATTATTTTTGTGCTACCTACAGTATTTAGCATTATCAGCATTGCTTCTTCGGAACTTTCTTGGTTTGAATCAGTAAATGCCTGCCTGCCAAGCCATGCCATTGATATTGCTATGTCTGGCGGTTTGTCTGCTGATAGTGCGCAAGAGGCAGTAAGTGTGTCAGCAGATGGACAAGCAATTGTTGATGCAGCGCAAACTGCGGCGAAGCAATGGACACCGAACTGGTGGCAGTCTGCCCTAGTAGTTGCCGCGTGGAGCATGGTGATTAATATTGCAGGATATGCAAGGTTTGCTCGTTCAGATGTGCAATAATCGTGGCATTAGCGTCATATTACACACTCGTCATGTTTGCGCCCTATAGTAAAAGGTATGCCAACTACATTTGATCGTGCACAGATTGAGCATTTGGGCGACCTTGCCCGAATAGCGCTCACCGATGACGAAATTACGCGCCTCCAAGGTGAATTGAACGTTATCGCAGATTCTATAAATAAGATTCAAGAGGTAGCCACTGACGATGTGCAGCCTACCGCAAACCCAGTGCCGCTGGAAGCCTATATGCGTCCAGATGAGCCGGCAACACCATTAACTCAACAGGAAGCCACAGCAGGCGCTCCGGCAGTTGAGCATGGCATGTTTGTGGCACCACAAATTCAAGGCTGACGTCAGGGAGACAATATGACAAATACAAGCAATGTGGTACAACTTTCTGCCACACAAATGGCTGAGGAATTACGCAATGGGGAAGTCTCCAGCCGCGAACTCGTAGATGCTCACCTTGATGTTATTGAACAAGCTGAGCCAAGCATTCACGCATTCTTGCAGATTGCAGGAGAGCAAGCACGTGAGCAAGCAGATGCATTTGACGCACTGAGTGCAGATGATAAGCAGGCACTGCCAGAGCTTGCCGGTGTGCCAATTGCCATTAAGGACATGATTGTCACTAAGGGCATTGAAACCACTGCTGCTTCTAAGATTTTGCAGGGTTGGATTCCTCCATATGATGCTACAGTAATTGAGCGTCTTAAGGCAGCTCACATGCCAATTTTGGGTAAAACCAATTTGGATGAGTTTGCACAGGGCTCTTCAACCGAACATTCTGCCTATGGTCCAACGCGCAATCCTTGGGATACCGCGCGCGTACCAGGTGGTTCTGGCGGCGGTTCTGCTTCCGCAGTTGCAGCTTTTGAGGCGCCTCTTGCTCTCGGTACTGATACTGGTGGTTCTATTCGTCAGCCGGGTGCCCTCACTGGTACCGTCGGCGTTAAGCCAACTTATGGTGGAGTAAGCCGTTATGGTGCTATTGCTATGGCAAGCTCACTTGATCAGATTGGCCCTGTGACGCGCACTGTACTTGATTCTGCATTGTTGCAGGAGATTATTGGCGGTCATGATCCAAAGGATTCCACATCTATCCCAGCTCCAGCACGCCCAATGGCAGCGGCGGCACGTGAAGGCGCCACTCGCGACCTTAAGGGCATGAAAGTTGGTTTGATTAAGGAAATTGGTGGCGAAGGCTTCCAGCCAGGTGTTGAAGCACGTTTCCGTGAAGCAGTGGCACAGCTTGAAGCAATGGGTGCTGAAGTGGTAGAAGTTTCCTGCCCGCACTTCCCATACGCTTTGGGTGCATACTACATTATTATGCCTTCCGAAGTAAGCTCTAATTTGGCTCGCTATGACGGTATGCGCTATGGTTTGCGCGTTATGCCACCTGCAGGCGTGCCACAAACTGCCGCTAATATGATGGCGTACACACGCGAAGCTGGCTTCGGTGATGAGGTGAAGCGCCGTATTATTTTGGGTACATACGCATTGTCTGCTGGCTACTATGACGCATGGTATGGTTCTGCTCAAAAAGTGCGCACACTGATTATTGAAGATTTCAATCGCGCATTTGAGCAGGTTGACGTGCTGGTGTCTCCAACAAGCCCTTCAACAGCCTTCAAGTTCGGTGAAAAGATGGACGACCCAATGTCCATGTATATGAACGATATTGCAACCATTCCTGCAAATCTTGCCGGCGTTCCTGCTTTGAGCATTCCTGCCGGATTAAGCGACGATGGTTTGCCAACTGGTATTCAGTTCATTGCTCCACAGCAGCGCGATGAAGTGATGTATAAGCCAGCGGCAGCGCTTGAAGCAGCATTAGAAGAACAATGGCATGGTCCAATTTGGCAGTCTCTGAACACTCCTTGGCTTGAGGGCCTTGGTGCGTAGGGGCTTGGCATAAAGCATAGTGTAAAGGAATATCATGGCAGAAAAATTGATGAAATTCTCCGATGCTGTTGCCAAGTATGACCCAGTAATCGGTTTGGAAGTCCACGTAGAGCTGAGCACAGAAACAAAACTCTTCTGCCCAGCACATATTGAGTTTGGTGGCGAGCCTAATACTCAGCTCACTCCAGTGTCACTTGGTTTGCCAGGTAGCTTGCCAGTAGTGAATAAAACCGCAATCGACTATGCGGTGAAGCTTGGTTTGGCCCTGCACTGCGAGATTGCAGAGTGGAGCCAGTTTGCGCGTAAGAATTATTTCTACCCAGACATGCCACGTAACTACCAGATTTCCCAGTATGATAAGCCACTTAATGGCAACGGGTATTTGGATGTTGAGCTGGAGGACGGCGAAATATTCCGTGTACCAATCGAGCGTGCCCATGTGGAAGATGATGCGGGTAAGAATACTCACGTTGGTGGCGCTGACGGTCGTATTGAGGGTGCAGACCACTCCTTGGTAGATTACAACCGTGCTGGTGTGCCACTGATTGAGATTGTTACTAAGCCAATCGAAGGTGCTGGCGCTCGTGCTGCAGAAGTTGCAGGCGCGTATGTGAAGGCAATTCGCGATATTGTGCGCACGTTGAATATTTCTCACGCTCGTATGGAGCAGGGTAATATGCGTGCCGACGTGAATGTGTCGCTGCGTCCTAGCCCAGATGCTCCATTTGGTACACGTTCTGAAACTAAGAATGTGAACTCTTTCCGCGGTATTGAGAAGACGATTATTTATGAGATTCGTCGCCAAGCTGCGCGTTTGGAAGAGGGCAAGGAAATTTTGCAGGAGACTCGTCACTGGGACGAATCCACGCAAACCACTGCTGGCGGCCGTGTAAAGACCGACGCTGACGATTACCGCTACTTCCCAGATCCTGATTTGGTGATGGTGCATGTCACGCCTGAGCATAAGGCCGAGCTTGCCGCGCAGATGCCTGAAATGCCACGCGAACGCCGCAACCGTTTGCAGGCTGAGTGGGAGCTTACCGATTTGCAGATGCGCGATATCATTAACGCAGACGCTCTCGATTTAATTGAGCAAACTGTAGCTGCTGGCGCCTCCGCTGCTGGCGCTCGCAAGTGGTGGCTTGGTGAGCTGTCTCGTGAGGCAAATGCGAAGGAAATTTCGCTCGAAGAGTTGCCAATCACTCCAGCGGATGTGGCCAGTGTAGAGGCTCTGATTGCTTCCGGCAAGCTCAACGATAAACTCGCCAAGCAGACCGTCTCTGGTGTACTCGCCGGGGAAGGCACCCCTGAACAGGTCGTGGAGAAGCACGGCTATAAGGTGGTTTCTGACGATGGTGCTATCGAGAAGGCTGTGGATGACGCTTTGGCTGCAAACCCAGATGTGGCTGAGAAGCTCAAGTCTGGCAATATGAAGCCAATGGGCGTTATTATTGGCGCTGTGATGAAGGCTACGCGCGGTCAGGCTGATGCGAAGGCTGTGACCGCTGTAGTGATGAAGCGAATCAAGGGCTAAGCAAGCGTCTCATAATAGCAAACTGCTCGGGTGTTACGGCACTCGGGCAGTTTTGTTATGCGCGGGGCGTAGTTCAAACAGCACAATATACGCAATTCAGTGAAGATACTGCACAACTCACTCGATAAGTATGTGCCCATGAGAGCGTTGCAACAAAAACACGTGTATTGTAATGAATGGTACTTTTGACAAACTATGCATTATGGGTGCATATGGTCATGCATACATAAACAGGACGGTGAAGCGGCGATGGGTGATTCTGTAGAAAATGAAGTGTCACGCACACTACCTGATACCATTACTATCCCGGAAATTAACGGCGAAATGGTCCATTTGCGACCAGCAACATTAGCAGACTGTGCCATTATGGACGAGCTTGAAGCATACTACAATGCTTCACGCATTACTGGCAAAGATGAGGCAGCAGAACGCGCACTCGTACATACTTGGGTTGGTAGGTCTGTCGCTTGGTCTCAAGGATTATCTTCGCATGAATCCGGAGTAGGAGATCCAGAATCTCGCCGCACTATTGCATGGGCTGTAGTTGCTGATCCGACTGGCGAATTAGAGCCTAAAGACGGCAAAGTAATTGGCATGATTTTTCTTATTGATATTGATGGTTGGGCAAAGTCTGCTCGTATTCAAATCATGCTTGGTAAAGACTATCGCGGGCGTGGGTATTCTCGTGATGCCATGCCTCGTGTGATGACCTATGGTTTTGCTTGGGCGCCAGCTGGCTTGGGTATGCATAGAATCTGGGTGGCAGTTCCAGAGAAGAATACGCGCTCGCTATCGGTATACCAGTCGCTTGGTTTTGTGTTAGAAGGCACTTCTCGCCATGCGCTATGGGATGATGCGGATCAGCGTTATCAAGATCAGATTGTGCTCGGTACGCTGGTTGACGAGTTTGATCCGATTCGCTCGTTGGATGCTTTTGGCATGCATTTAATTGAGGATAATCCTGGTGTGCGCGAGGCATTGGCGGCGCGCGAACATTCGATGAGCATTATGCGCGATAAAGTTGCTCAGCAGTTGCGTAATCAACAAGCGCAATCCTTAAAGCCAAATGTTGAAGGCGGCGAACAAGATGCTGCTTCTAGTGCTGCTTCTAGTGCTATTTCTGATACTGCATTACATACTGCATTAAACCAAGAACAGGCAGTGCAGGATGGGCAACAAACTGATAGCGTAGAAGCAACCCAAAATGCTGATAGTTCCCGAGCACAGCAAGGTGCAACTGATACCTCTTATCAGTCGCCAACATCTCAACTCGAGCATACAGTACAAGCGCAAGCGGCATTGGATGCAGCACATGATAAGCGCAGTATGCAAGAGCGTGAAAGTAATGCTAATCACGACGCACCTGAATCTAGTAAGCTCACTAAAGCAGGTAATGCAGAAACTGCACGACATACTGCGGGGCTTCATGCCGCTGACCAAAGCGCAGAACAGGTTCCGAATAAGCATGGCCAGCAAGATGCTGATGCTGTTGCCGATTCTGACGCCGATACTCAGCACAATACTAAGGGTGGCTCCTCGTGGTCATATGCTGATAAAACAGCAACACATTCAAAACGTGCATGGTGGCGTAATCTAGGCAAAAGTCGTACTCGGGAGAATAATGAATGAGCGCTGAAGATTTAGATAATTACGAAACTGAGGCGGAGCTTGCCCTCTATCGCGAGTATCGTGACGTAATTAAATTATTCACCTATGTTGTGGAAACAGAGCGACGCTTTTATTTAGCGAATAAAGTAGATTTTAATGTGCGTTCTGCAGGGCAAGATGTGTACTTTGATGTGCAATTAACAGATGCATGGGTGTGGGATGTGTATCGTCCAACACGCTTTGTGCGCAATGTTCGCATTGTGACGTTTAAGGATGTGAATGTTGAGGAAGTGCAAAAAACGGATTTAGATATTCCAGATAGTATGTAGCATACGCATGTAGTGTGTGCAATGTGTACTCAGCTATGCAATATACGTGCATGCAATGTGTACGCAGCTATGCAATATCTAACATTTTGCTCGTATTATTGCATACTCACGTGCAAGAATTGTGAACACTGCTCTTGTTCGTTATGCCCTTGTACTATGCTTAACGCTAGCTAATTGTGCTCTAGTGGCTTAACTAGAGCGCGTAGTGGTTTGACCGTAACGTGACGTGCGAGCTGTCTGCTAAGCCATGTTTATCGCATACTTGGCGTGAGGAGTGCTGTAATAAAGCGTTTCTGCGCGTAGTAAGTATGTATTGCGGTAAGTATGTGTTGTAGTAAGCGCAGTACTAGCACGCGAAAACGTAACAACGATATACAACGAGATATATAGAGAACCATACTGAAAAGCGGCGGCGCCGCGAGTAGGAGTACACTTTGTCAGAACGTAAGTCAGTGGTTATTATTGGCGGCGGTCCAGCAGGTTTAACCGCAGCTTGGGAATTGGTAAAAGACGATACACACGAGTATGACGTCACTGTGCTGGAGGCAACCAAGGAATTTGGCGGCATCTCTCGCACAGTAAAGCACAACGGCAACCGCATGGATATTGGTGGACACCGTTTCTTCTCAAAAGATGACCGCATTATGCAATGGTGGAAGGAAGTACTGCCACTACAGGGTGCTCCTTCGTATGATGATCGCAAACTTGGGCGTCACCACGATTTAGAGCCAGGCGGTCCAGATCCTGAAAAAACTGATAAGGTAATGCTTAAGCGCCATCGCGTCAGCCGCATTTACTGGAATCGTCACTTCTTTGATTACCCAATTTCTCTGTCTCCTAACACGATTCGTGCTATGGGCTTGCCATTGACTTTTGTGGCTGGCATGTCGTATTTGAAGTCGGTATTCCATAAGCTGCCTGAGACGAATTTGGAGAACTTCTACATTAACCGCTTCGGTCGCAAGCTCTACTCCATGTTCTTTGAAGGATACACTGAGAAGCTTTGGGGACGTCACCCATCGCAAATTTCTGCAGATTGGGGAGCTCAGCGCGTCAAGGGCTTGAGCATTATCGAAGTGTTAAAGAATGCTTTTATGAAGTTGCTTCCTAAAAAACAGGATTCCTCTAAAGTAGAGACTTCGTTAATTGAAGAATTCTGGTATCCAAAGTTGGGTCCAGGTCAGCTCTGGGAAACTGTTGAAGAAAACTGCCGTGAGCATGGTGTGCAAGTTATTACCGATGCTCGCGTGACCAAGATTAGTCAAGACGCAGGGCGTATTGCTTCAGTAACCTACACTGATCCTGCTGGCAATGAGACGGTGCTTGAGGCAGATGAGTTTATTTCTTCTATGCCGTTGAAGGACCTGGTTAATGCAGTTGATGCTTCTGCGGCTGGTGCTCCTGAAGATATGAAGACCATTGCTAATGGGTTGCCATATCGTGATTTTGTTACTGTTGGTCTGCTATGCAAGCGCCTGCAAATTCGCAATACCACCAATATTCCAACACTTGGTACGCCTCCAATTGTGCCAGATTGCTGGATTTATGTGCAAGACCCTGGCTACAAGGTAGGTCGTATCCAGATTTTCAACAACTGGAGCCCATATTTGGTGAAGGATGTGGACCATACTGTATGGATTGGTCTGGAGTACTTCTGCGAAGAAGGCGATGAATTCTGGAATTTGAGTGAGGAAGAAGCACGTGCTTTTGCTATTCGCGAACTCACTCGTATGGGGATTATTCGCGGCGAACAGGATGTGCTTGACGCTCATCGCGAGCGTGTGCCAAAGGCATATCCAGCGTACTTTGATACCTACAGTCGTATTGATGAGTTGACTGAATGGCTTGATTCCTTCGGTAATTTGTACTGCGTTGGACGTAATGGTCAGCATCATTACAATAATCAGGATCATTCCATGGCCACTGCAATCGAGGCTGTCAGCAATATTCGTACTGGCAAGACTTCGAAGAAGAATGTGTGGTCGGTTAATACGGAGAAGTCGTATCACGAATCTAAGTAGCAACTAGGTAGTATCTAGGTTGTAACTAGATAGGCAGCATTTGCATAGTATTTCTAGCAACTGGGCACTATCTAGGTAGAAACTAAATAATACTTAGGCAGAAAAGTTAGAGTTTGTAGTGCATTGAGTGTCGCAGTATTTAGTTACACTTAATGCGGTGCTCGGCAGTTGCCGCCGTATGGGCGATTGTCGCTTGAGTCTAGGTTTCACAGAAGTGAAGCAACCGGATAGCACACCCCCGATGGCAAACCAGAGGGGAACGTTTGAGCGCTGTACAACAGTAGGGCAATTAGGACAATGTGTTCCGTGCAGTGCTCCTTATCTGGAGCCGACATACGGCGGTGATGGAGGATTATCATGGTTAACGCCATTGAAGCATTTGATGCTAAGCATATGAAGGACGTTGCTACTATTCCAGCATTCCGTCCAGGCGATACCGTTAAGGTAAACGTCAATATTAAGGAAGGTAACAACACTCGTATTCAGGCTTTCCAGGGTGTTGTTATTGCACGCCAGGGTGCTGGTTTGCGTGAAACCTTCATGGTGCGCAAGATTAGCTTTGGTGTAGGTGTTGAGCGTCGCTTCCCAGTACACTCCCCAGCAATCGACTCTATTGAGCTCGTGCGCAAGGGCAAGGTACGCCGCGCTAAGCTGTACTACTTGCGTAATTTGCGCGGTAAGGCAGCTCGTATCGTTGAGCGTCGCGACAATACTCAGAACGCCTAGTTTAGCGTCTGATTACATACGTAAAACCCGTTGGTGTAGAGCTGGTTTACAGTTCTTGACCACGGGTTTACTGATATTTGTATACAGTTGTCCGTATACAGTACTCATATACAGATTCAGAGATATTTCAAAATTCAGAGATATTTCAAAGTATTGCACAGTAAACTTGTATAACCTGTATAGTGTTGTGCAATTGACAAGGCTTGGAGAGGTATGCTCAGACAGTCACGAGTAAGTGGTTCACATATCGCATCAAGGCGGAATATGCCTGTGCGTGTTGTGCAGTCTGGGTTTCGCACTTCTCAATTACAACAGTCCCAGTCTTCGGAGCCGGAAGCCTTTACGTTCAAAGACTTTGCTATTTGGGGCGGCATTCCTATTATTGTGGTGCTGCTGCTGCGATTATTTGTTTTTGGTGTGTATGAGATTCCCTCAGGTTCCATGATGGATACTTTGCAAATTGGGGATCAGGTTATTACTACGCGCTTAACCCCCGGGATAGGGGGTGGCATTAAACGCGGCGATGTGATTGTGTTTAAGGACCCGGCACATTGGTTAGAGGGTGCTACAACCTCCTCGCGACTGTTTTCTATTGATACGAAAGAATATTTGATTAAACGTGTTATAGGTTTGCCGGGCGATGTGGTTGCGTGTAAGGGCAATGGAGCGCCAATTACTATTAACGGTGTAGCGATTGATGATTCTGCTATTCGCAAACCGGGAGTAAACCCTAGCGATATACCGTTTTCTATTACGGTAACTGATGGTAATCTGTTTGTAATGGGCGATAACCGCTCAAACTCGGCAGATTCGCGTCTGCACCAAGAAGATGGTAATCAAGGGCTTGTGCCAATCCACAATGTGGAGGGTGTGGCACTTGCTGTGTATTGGCCTGTGACACAGTGGTCGTCTCTTGCACGACCATCGGGTATGTTTGATGGTGTAGGTGGTATAACGGAGGTTCGGTGATGGCGACTCTTATTCCTCGTCTTGTTCCAACACTCGATATCGAGCATCAGCTTGCTCAAAAAGAGCATAATGTGGTTGTTGGTTTTGATGAGGTTGGTCGCGGTTCACTTGCCGGTCCTGCTATGGTCGGCGCTGTGGCGCTGTTAGCGCGTGATAGTGAGGAAGAGGCGCAGTGGCGCGTACCTTCTGGTGTTGCCGATTCAAAGATTCTTACTGAGGTGCGCCGTCAGTCACTACTACATCCGTTGCAACATTGGTGTGCTGCGTGGGCAGTTGGTGCGGTAAGTGCTGGGGAAGTCGATGAGTGGGGCATTACTTATGCGCTTGGTGTTGCTGCAGTGCGCGCGCTTAATGAAATTGAAATGCTGCTAACTACTGGCAAGCACACGGAGCTAGGGGAGTCCGGTTTGGCGGCTTTGGCTCCTAATTGCGTGATTAGTCCTCAATGGAATGGCACGATCGCCGGTTTGGGTTCACAAACTCCGCAAGTGCCTGTATTAGCGCGGCATGAGCTTAAAGTTGCCGGTATTTTGGACGGTCCCAATGATTACATTACGCCGGTGGTTAGCTCATTTGATGCTCCCGAATTATTAGAGCCGATTGCAGTAGATACTTTGGTAAAAGCTGACAGGCAGTGTGCAAGTGTGGCTGCTGCTGCGGTAATTGCAAAAGTGATTCGTGATGAACTGATGGGTAATTTGGCTCATGCAAACCCGCAGTGGGATGATTATGCATGGGCGAGCAATAAGGGCTATGGTTCTCCTGCTCACCGCAGTGCCATTGCTCAGCATGGTCCAACTGCATATCATCGGTTGACTTGGCATTTGTTCTAGTTCGCAGTAGCATAGTCTCACTATATGAACGGTGATTAGCATATGAACTAATTATGCCATGCTAAAGCTGCATGCGGTAGCATAAGTGCCATGACTCAGCCAGAAGTAATGCCAAATAATGCAACGGCAACACTAGAACAAGTCGTACAACACCATATTGATACTGCACATGCTGCAGTGCGCACTTCGTCGGGCGAAGCTCTTGACGCATTGTTATGGGCACTCATGAATATGGAATCCGTTTCAGATCATGAGACGGCACTTGCTGACGCTTTAGAACGAGTATTGCGACAGGCGCCACATTTAGAGGTTAAGCGCCACGGCGATACGCTTGTTGCCACAACATCATTTGGTAAAACACAGCGCGTTATTTTGGCTGGACATATTGACACGGTGCCTATTATCGACAATTTCCCGCCGCAATGGCTTGAACCAGGCGATCCAAAAATTCGTCAAGATGTTAAAGAAGTATATCCAACTGATGCAGTGCTTTGGGGACGTGGCGCCACCGATATGAAAGCATCGGATGCGGTGATGCTGTACTTAGCATTGACAGCGACTGATGCGCAATACGATATTACTTATGTATTCTATGACCATGAAGAAGTAGTTGCAGAAAAGAATGGATTAGGCAAAGTAGTACGCGATCACCCAGACTGGATTACTGGAGATTTTGCCATTATTGGAGAGCCAACGAGTTGTGGAATTGAAGGCGGATGCAATGGCACTATCCGCTTTGATGTGATCTGCCATGGTATTGCTGCGCATTCGGCGCGTGCGTGGATGGGAGATAATGCTATCCATCATGCGGCAACTGTGCTTTCTCGTCTTGAAGCATATGAGCCACGCAATATTGAAGTAGGAGGGCTTGTATATCGGGAAGGTCTTAATGCTACTTTGATTCAAGGTGGTACAGGTACAAATGTAATTCCAAATGAATGCCGCGTACACGTCAATTATCGATTTGCTCCAGACCAAAGTATTGCTCAAGCCAAAGCCCATGTAATGGGTGCCGATTGTGCGGCTGAATTAGGCAATGGAGAACATATTGCAACAGGTGGCATTTTTGAAGGATTTGGCATTGAAATGCATGATGAATCTCCTGCAGCTAAACCCGGTATGGATACTCCAATGGCGCAATCTCTTGCAGATCTTGTGCTCGAACAAACAGGGCGTGCGCCACTTGCAAAAATGGGGTGGACTGACGTGGCACGCTTCTCGCAGCTTGGTATTCCAGCAGTGAATTTAGGTGCTGGCGACCCATTATTAGCGCATAAAGCAGATGAACAGTTGCCGCATAGTCAGCTGACAGAACTTGCTCAAATTTTGACGAAGTGGCTTAATGTTCAGTAGGTGACACACCCGAAGCGCCTTGAAATAACGTATATGCCAACACTCGGGCATGAGTTGTGCCATACTAAAGAAGGTAGAACTGCATACTACTTATAGTGTGTGCGTTGATCCCCCTCTCGCGTGAGGTTGTATGAGACGGAGAGGGCGTGGTGTCCGCACAGGCATAGACGTTTTTGAGTAAGTCAAGTAGGGCGCGCAAGTGGCGTCGCTGTGCGTGGTGAGAGTACGCCAGAGTGACTTGGAGAGTACGGTATGATGCAGCATGCCGTCAAGGAGCATTCGTGACAACTGAACAACAAGAATCTGCTGCGCACAGCGGTCATGTATCCGTTGTGTCCCATAGTGCTGAGCAGACAGAAAGTCAGGGAGTTACTGGGACAACAACGCGCCGCCGTCGAGGTGGACGTCGTGTAGTGCGCGCTACTGGAGCTGCAGGCGCGAAATTACCAGTGCATGTGCAATCTGATCATCAGGAACAGGCTCATCAAGAGCCCAGTGTTCAAGATGTGCAGGCAGTACAAGAAACTCAGCAAGAAGCACAAGAGGCTCAAACTAAGCAGGAAGTGCAGTCTGATAAAGCAGTAGAATCAAATAACGCTACGCAGCCTCATCAGGAACAAAGCAAATCTCAACGCACACGCGGTACCAGCCGTAAACGCAGCGCTCAGTATACTGGTGCTACTGGTACACGAACTATAGATATTGCTCGTAAAGCACGTATCGACGCTTTAGCACAAGAATTCTTTACCGACCCTGGTATTGAAGATGAAATTGAGCAAAAGCGGTCTCAAGCGCTAGAACGAGTAAGCCATGAACACAAGGTACTGGCTCGTCAAGCTGATGTGCAAAACCAGCATCAAGCGCAGCCACAAGCACAGGCGCAATCATCGCAATCACAATCATCACAATCACAGGATAGTGTGGTAGATACAGCACAGCCACAGTCGGCTCATGTGCACCGTCCGCAAACGGCAGTGGCATTTTCTGCACTTCCTGAGGAAGAACATCAAGCCCTTCCTCCGGTGCGCCCAATGACTTCACTACTCTTCCAAGAGCCAGTATTGCCAGCGCATACACGCAACTCATACGCACAGCGCAATAATGAAGCAGATGATACGGCAGATGCATCAACGCAGCACGACACTTCACGGCGTAATCGCCAAGATAAGCAAGACCGTCAGGATCGCTCAGATCGTCAAAATAAGTCGCGCACTCGTCGTAACCGCCGTAGCCAAGAAGAAGAGCAGGCTACTCAGCAAGCAACATCGCATACTCATCGCCATGAAGTTGAGCAAGATAATCAGGATCGTACAGACCATGTGCGCGGTAACCGTGATGCAGTAGAACAGGAAACTACACAAGCAACCCGTAAAAAGAGCCGCAATCGCAGGCTTAATGCGCAAGAACGCAGAGCGGCGGCAGAAGTAGAACATATTGAAGAAGATCTGCAATATGACGATATTGATTACACGCCAATCGACGAATTAGATAATGAAGAAGGTGCAGACTTTTCTGATTTTGACCTTGACGCTGAAGAAGAGTCCACACCGATGCGTACTCGCCGTCGCCGCCGTCGTGCAAGCCATTCACGGTCGAACCAAGATCGCGATCGCCAAGGCCAAACATCACAGCGCCATGATGAAGACGAGAACGCCTCAGAACATGAATCAGCGTCATTGGATGAAGAGCACGATAATGCTCGAGATGAACGCACAGCTGGGCGCAGTGCAAAGCGCAATCGCAATGCCAACGCCAATACAGATGACGATGACGCTACTACCACACTGACGCGCCGTCGTCGCCGTCGTCGCAAAACAGACGAAACCGAAGAAGAGCCAACGATTCGTCGCTCTCGCAAGCAGCAGTATATTGACGAAATTACCGATATCGAAGGCTCTACACGTCTGGAAGCGAAAAAGCAGCGCCGCCGCGATAATCGCCGAGATCGTTCGCGTCAATCCACACTTCTTGAGCAAGATTTCCTTGCACGTCGCGAGCACGTGAACCGTCTCATGGTAGTGCGTGAGAAGGATCAGCACACACAAATCTCGGTTATTGAGGACAGCATTCTTGTAGAACACTATGTGTCTGATATTCAAGAAGTATCAGCAGTAGGCAATATTTATTTGGGTCGCGTGCAGAATGTGCTACCAAGTATGGAAGCGGCATTCGTTGATATCGGACAGCCACGCAACGGTGTGCTCTACGCCGGAGAAGTGAACTGGGATAGTACGCGATTAGAGGGTCAGCCACGACGCATTGAACTTGCATACAAGTCAGGTGATCCAGTCTTAGTGCAGGTCACCAAAGATCCAATTGGGCATAAAGGCGCTCGCTTAACTTCACAAGTAACGCTTGCCGGCAGGTTCTTGGTATTAGTGCCATCTGGCGGTATGACAGGTGTAAGCCGTAAGTTGCCAGAGCGTGAACGTGCCCGTTTGAAGTCGATTATTGCCAATATTGCGCCAGAAAATATGGGCATTATTATTCGAACTGCGGCAGAAGGCGCGTCTGCAGAAGCTATTGAAAAAGATCTGCAATCTCTGGTGCGTCAGTGGGAAAAAGTGCAGAAAAATGAAGAAAAAGCACGTAATTCCAAGCGACCAAAGCTACTTAAAGGCGAACCGGATGTTGCTATCCGCGTAGTGCGTGATATTTTCAACGACGATTTCAACAAGCTCGTCGTCGAAGGTGATACGGTGTATGACCGTATTCAAGAATACCTTGAGACTATGGCTCCTGACTTGCAAAATAAACTTGAGCGTTGGGACCCAGCAGAGCACCAAGGCAATGATGTATTTGATCAATGGCGTATTGACAGCCAGTTGCGTAAAGGCATGGAGCGCAAAGTGTACTTGCCTTCTGGTGGTTCGTTAGTCATTGACCGTACAGAAGCCATGACCACTATTGATGTCAATACCGGACGTTTTATTGGCAAAGGCAAGTCTTTAGAGGAAACAGTAACCAGATGTAATCTGGAAGCTGCTGAAGAAATTGCTCGCCAATTGCGTTTGCGTGATATTGGCGGCATGGTAATGATTGACTTTGTTGACATGGTAATGCCAGCAAACCGCGATCTGGTGTTGCGCCGACTTGTCGAATGTTTAGCAAGAGACCGCACAAAACATCAGGTTGCAGAAGTAACTTCGCTTGGTCTTGTCCAAATGACACGTAAGCGTGTAGGGCAAGGCTTAGTGGAGGCATTCTCAGAAGAGTGCCCAACATGTAAGGGTCGTGGATTTATTTTGCATGACGAACCGACAGTTTCTGCAAAATATGATGATCCATATGCGCTTAAGGGTGGCGATCCATTTATTAGCACACATAAGTATGTGCATAATGTGGAGAGCAAACCTGCTAAAGAAGATACTGCTATTCCGCAAGCGTCTTCTCAGGAAGTCAAAGATAAGTTGGCTCGGATTGCTGCCGCGGCTCAAGCTGCTAGTGAAGAGCGCCGAGCACAGGCGCATGAGGCACAGGATCACGAAGCGCAAGCACATGAAGTGCCAAACCATGAGCAAGAGCAACATGACTCCGCTTCATCTGAGAATGAATTCCAAGATAATGAGTAGAAATTTGGACGTGTTGCCATATAAGTTGCAAAAGTCTTGGCATATGTGTAGTCTTGATAGTCGGTGTCTAGCCATGCCTGCATGAGGCGTGTGCAGCTAGATGGCAAGAAGCGTTGAAAACAGGCAAATACAGGCAAGGATACAAGCTATGTACGCGATTGTAAAGGCCGGTGGCCACCAAGAAAAGGTTGAGGTTGGCAGCACAATCATCGTCAACCGTCTTGAGGCAAAGAAGGGCGAGACTGTAGAGTTCCCAGTAGCTCTGCTCGTCGATGGCACAAAGGTTGTTACCGCAGCTAAGGATTTGGCCAAGGTGTCAGTCAAGGCTGAGGTTGTGGATGATGAGGCTAAGGGTCCAAAGATCCACATTCAGAAGTTCAAGAACAAGACTGGTGTGGCTCGTCGCAAGGGTCATCGCCAGAAGTTGACCGTGGTGAAGATCACCGCGATCGCCTGATTTGGCTTGCGTTCGAAAGGAATCCTAACATGGCACATAAGAAGGGCGCGTCCAGCTCACGCAACGGTCGCGATTCGAATCCACAGTACCTCGGTGTTAAGAAGTTCGGCGGCGAAGCAGTAGTAGCTGGAAATATTATTGTTCGCCAGCGTGGCACTAAGTTCCACCCAGGTCAGAATGTTGGTTTGGGCAAGGATCACACCTTGTTCGCATTGGCAGATGGCACCGTTAAGTTCGGTGTACGCCGTGACCGCAAGGTTGTTGACGTTATCGCCTAGTAGGCGAAACGCATACGCGCAAAACGTAAGCCGCACCCACACGGATGCGGCTTTATTTGTATATTATGGATACTTACATATGTAAGTATGTAAGCATGCAAGCACTTGGGTCTTGAAGAAGATATATACGAGAAGCACTACATGAGGGGCAGCAAGGATAGATGAGTGATTTTGTAGATCGCGTAAACGTTCATGTTAAGGGCGGCGACGGCGGAAATGGTGCGGCATCAATCCGCAGAGAAAAATACAAGCCACTCGCAGGTCCAGATGGCGGCGATGGCGGGCACGGCGGATCCGTTATTTTCGTAGCAGATACCAATGCTACCAGCTTGCTTGATTTCCGCTATATGCCACATCGTGTAGCTTCCAGTGGCACACAAGGACTAGGTGACGATAAAGACGGGCGCAATGGTGAAGATATGATTCTGCCAGTGCCTGTAGGAACTGTAGTTTTTGAAGCTAAAGACCTAGAAAAAGCAGAGCGTAAGCATATTCGTGCGGTGCCATTAGCAGATTTAACACGTCCGGGAGACCGCTTTGTAGCTGCGCGTGGCGGTGCTGGCGGCTTAGGAAACCGTTCGTTAGCGAATAAAGCACGCCGTGCTCCAGGCTTTGCACTACTTGGCGAGCCGGGTGAAGAGCATGATTTGGTACTGGAATTGAAGTCTATTGCTGATGTGGCATTAGTAGGTTTCCCATCAGCCGGAAAATCATCGCTTATTGCTGCTATTAGTGCTGCTAAACCAAAAATCGCAGACTACCCATTTACCACGCTCGTGCCGAATTTAGGCGTAGTTCAAGCTGGTGAAGGGCGCTTTACAGTAGCTGATGTGCCGGGATTGATTCCAGGAGCATCACAGGGTAAAGGCCTAGGGCTGGAATTCTTGCGCCATATTGAACGCACAGAAGTAATTGCACATGTTATTGATTGTGCAACACTAGAGCCAAACCGCGACCCGATTTCTGACTACCATGCACTAGAAGAGGAACTTGCGCTATATGCGGCAGAACTTGATTTGCCATTGGGTGCAGTACCAATTGCCGAACGCCCACGAATTATTATTTTGACAAAAATAGATGTGTTGCAGGCGCGAGAACTTGCCGAGTTTGTGCGTAAAGACTTTGAAGCTATGGGACTGCCGGTATTTGCAATTTCTACTGCCTCACATGAGGGGCTTAAAGAACTCGTCTTTGCCTTGGCACGCACTGTTGATGATATGCGAGCAAAAATTGCGCAAGAACAGAGCGAAGCAGAAGCAGAGCGCGTAGTAATTCGCCCACTTGACGATGTCGCGCGCCGCCGTCGTAGAGGAGAGCGCGGTCTTGGCATTGACTTTGAAGTAGAGCGCAAACAGGACGGCAACGGCAATGTGTGGTATGAAGTTACAGGTGAAAAGCCAGAGCGATGGGTGCTACAGACTAACTTTGACAATGAAGAAGCTGTAGGCTACTTGGCCGATCGTCTGGCAAGTCTTGGTGTCGAAGATGCTTTGCGTAAGCGTGGTGCTCATCCAGGTGATGAAGTGCACATCGGTAAGGGAGATCGTGCGGTAGCGTTTGACTGGGATCCTACAGTCAGTGCTGGCGCAGAAATGCTTGACGGTACTCCACAAAATGCACGCGGTGAGGATTTGCGTTTGCAAGAAGCCCAAGGTCGCAATCGTAGGCGCACAAATGCTGAGCGTCGCCGCGAATACCATGAGTGGATGGATGCGAAGGCTGCCGTGCGTGAGGCGATGCGACAAGAGCGAGAAGCTGGACATTGGGCAGATCCTACAGTACTTGATGATCCAACAGATAGCACGAGTAAGATCAATAAGCTCAGTGAGTAGTAAGTTGGAGAGTATGCAAGCAGCATCAACATCAGAGGAAGCGACAGTATCAGTCGAAGCAGGAACTTCTGCAGGGACTTTTGCAGGAACTTTTGCAGAAGCAACAGCAAGCGACACTACGCAGTACACGCATGAGCAAGTGCGTCGTATGCTCAGCGAGGCACAAACTATTGTGGTAAAAGTAGGGTCGAGTTCTCTGACAGCACCGAGCGGGCATTTAGATCGAGAAAAACTCCATGCTCTTGTTGATGCGCTGGCTAGAACAGCACATTTAGGCGCGCGTATTGTGCTGGTTTCCAGCGGTGCTATTGCAGCCGGTTTTGGGCCTCTAGGATTTGATGCGCGACCGACTGATGTGGCCACGCAGCAGGCAGCGGCATCAGTCGGGCAAGGCATGCTGATGAGCGAATACGAGTCTGCCTTTGCTCGATACGGTTTGCGCGTGGGGCAAATCCTTATTACTGCTCGAGATACTATTACTCCTGCTCAATACCGCAACGCTCGGCGTACACTTAACCGTTTGCTCGACTTAGGTGTAATTCCTATTGTCAATGAGAATGACGCGCTCGCCAGCAATGAGATTCGCTTCGGTGACAACGATAAACTTTCTGCGCTTGTCGCCAATATTGTACAAGCAGACGCTCTGGTACTGCTTACCGATGTGGATGGATTGTATACAGCACCACCGTCACAGCCAGGATCGCAGCGTATCGCGTATGTGCAGAATGTGCATGAAGTATTAAACGCGGTTACTATTGGTGGCACTGGTTCAGCTGTCGGCACCGGAGGTATGCATACGAAACTTGATGCTGCTCGTGTAGCAAATGAATCAGGCATTCCAGTGGTGCTCACTCGTGCAGCCTTCGCAGGTCCAGCTTTGATGGGCGATGCAGTGGGTACAGCCTTTGCTCCGGTAAAAGCTCGCGGAAGTGCCCGCCGCCTGTGGATTGGCTTTGCGGCACATCCACGAGGCAGTCTGGTTGCTGACGAGGGTGCGGTTACTGCGATTCAAGCAGGTCGCGCAAGTTTGCTTGCCGCTGGCGTAGTGGGTGTTATTGGCGATTTTAGTGCTGGTGACCCGATTAGTATTACGGATGAGCAAGGTACTGTAGTGGCTAAGGGTATTGCCGCTTACGATGCCGAAGAAGTACCACAAACTTTGGGCAGGACGACAGCGCAAATTAAAAAACTCCTCGGTGAAGAATATGCACATCCACTTGTACATCGCGATGATTTAGTGCTAGTGGATTCGGTGCAGTAACACAACACCTCGTGTGCGTTCCATAACGTGGACAATGGTGACACGAAGTATAGCTCGTTCGGCTCTTCGCGATAGGCTGGATATATGGCACAATTGACAGCATTAAGCACACGTATGAGCAAGGTTGCACCATCGGCGACACTTGCTGTAGACAGCAAAGCAAAAGCACTGCAGGCCGCAGGTGTCGATGTTATCGGATACGGAGCAGGCGAACCCAATTTCCCAACACCACAGGATATTGTTGCCGTGGCAGTTGCAGCGGCTCAAGATCCAGCAAATTACCGCTATACGCCAACTGCTGGTTTGCTGGCACTCAAAAAAGCTATTGCGGCAAAAACATTGCGTGATAGTGGTTATGAAGTAGATCCTGCACAGATTGTTGTGACCAACGGTGGTAAACAAGCAGTGTATGAGACCTTCCAAGTGCTCATTAGCGAAGGCGATGAGGTTATTATTCCAGCCCCATACTGGACTTCATATCCGGAAGCCGTAAAGTTAGCTGATGGCACGCCAGTAGCAGTATTTGCTGGTGCTGAGCAGCATTTTATTCCAACAATCGAAGCCTTAGAAGCAGCTCGAACTGAGCATACAAAAGCATTAGTGCTCAATACTCCAACGAATCCAACAGGTGCAGTATGGCCTGAGTCGCTGCTCGTGGAGATCGGGCAGTGGGCGCTAAAGCATCATATTTGGATTATTTCTGATGAAATTTATGAACACCTCACTTATGACGGTGTTACTGCGCCTCATATTGGCGCTCTGGTGCCGCAAATTCGTGAACAATTGATTGTGCTTAATGGCGTTGCAAAAACCTATGCCATGACTGGTTGGCGTGTGGGCTGGATGATCGCTCCGCTGGTAGTGGCAAAAGCGGCATCCACATTGCAAGGACATCTAACTTCTAATGTGAATAATATTGCTCAGCAGGCGGCTCGTGCAGCGTTAGAGGGATCTTTAGAGGCTGTGGATGCGATGCGTCAGGCTTTTGATGTGCGTCGTAAGGCTATTGTCAGCGCGTTGAACGATATGCAGGGAGTGCATTGTCCAACGCCAACGGGCGCGTTTTATGCTTTTGCTGATGTTCGTGAATTGCTGGGTAAGCCTTTGGGTCCTTCGGGCACAGTGAGTGAGACTTCTGCTGATTTAGCTGCGGCACTGCTTGATGAGGCACATATTGCGGCTGTTCCCGGGGAGGCATTTGGTGCTCCTGGGTATTTACGATTCTCTTATGCGCTTGCTGATGACGCATTAGTAGAAGGTATGCGTCGTATGAAGACTTGGGTTGAGGCTTAGGCTCAAGCTTAAGTCGTACTCGGCTCAAGTCAATCTCAACTCAAACTCAGTACTGTGCGACACGGCGACATGCTTAGAGCTGGACTTCGTAGGCAGAAACCGCTATAGTTTCCTTTCGGCGAAAGTTCAGCTTTAGCATGCCTGTGTCTCTTGTTCTACGGGTATGTGTAAGATAGGCTACGCACTTAGGGGTCTGGCGCAATTGGTAGCGCAACGGTCTCCAAAACCGTAGGTTGTGGGTTCGAGTCCCGCGGCCCCTGCTAGGAACAATAGATCAAGATGAGCGAGGATACTTATGGCGAAGAAATCAAGCGCAAATGCAAGTGCTGTTAAGCCAAATGTATTCATGCGTATTGGTCTGTTCATCAAGCAGATTATTGACGAACTGCGTAAGGTTGTGACACCTACTAGCAAGGAATTGTTCATGTGGTCCCTTGCAGTGTTTATTTTCGTAATTCTGTTAATGGTTGTTGTTACCGGTCTTGACTTTGGCTTAGGTAAGCTTGTTATGTGGATTTTTGGCTAATGCCAATACTACTGGTATAAGACTTGGGGCAACGCAGAAACTTCAGCTGTAAGGAATATAAATGACTGATGAACTGAATGTTGATGACGTCACTTCTGATGACATCGATAGCACTGCCCAGTCTGATGCAGCGCAGCCTGTACAAGACGAGCCAGTAGAAAGCGAGCAATCAGCAGAAGAGTCGTTGCCTGCTGAACCTACTGAAGATGTGGCTGAGCCTGTTGATGGCAAAGAAGATGCTGTAGAGTCTGCAGATGAGCCAGAAGCTGATAGTGAAGAGTCAAGCGAGAAGTCAGCAGACACTGATGAGGATGCTGCTGATGAAGCTGATACTGATGCTGAAGAGCCTAAAGATCCTGGTCAGCTTGCTGTTGAAGCATTTTCTAAGTCTTTGCGCACGCTTGAAGGTAAGTGGTATGTATTGCATACCTATTCCGGTTATGAGAAGCGTGTGAAAGCTAATATTGAATCTCGCGTTACTTCATTTGGTATGGAGAACTTGATTTTCCAAGTTGAAGTGCCAATGGAAGAAGTGGAAAAGCACACGGATAAGGGCAAGAAAGTATTAACTCGTGTCTTTATGCCTGGCTATGTGCTTATTCGTATGATTCCAGACGAGGATGCATTCCGTATTGTGCGCGAGACCGAGGCTGTTACAGGCTTCGTTGGGCAAGACCGTACTCCTGTGCCACTGATGCGCAAGGAAGTTGTACGCATGATGGCGCCAATGATCGAGTCTGAGGCGTTGAAGTCTGCTGGAGATAAGCCAGCTGCTGCTAAGCGTCGCACTGTGGAAGTCAGCTTCAAGGTTGGCGAATCTGTTACCGTGAATGATGGTCCATTTGCTTCTATGCCAGCAGTTATTTCTGAGGTATCTGCTGCTACACAGAAGCTCACTGTGTTGGTATCCATCTTTGGTCGCGATACACCTGTGGAGCTGAATTTTGATCAGGTAGAAAAGATCCAGTAGCATTCAATTATCTGGTTCTGACTATCGTATTTAGAGTTTTAAGAAGGAAGTTCAGTAGCCGCTGTCTTGTACAGCGGCTTTTTCATTTTCAAGTGGCTTATTGGGACTATATATCCTAATAACACTCGGGGGGAGTCTACACCAATATCCACTCCATGCTCATCCTCTAAACCACTCTCAAATACGAAGAACCAGTTTTATTTACGGCGTATTGTTTGCACAATGCCCACACCCAGCATAAGTACAATCAGCATATTGGCGCCAATGAGCGCTGCTACGCCCCATGCGCCAGTCATAGGCATGGAGCTTAGTGGCGTGGTGCTGTCATTAACCAGCGTCACCGTAGATCCGTCCGGAGATACCGAGCAGCCACCTGAACCCTTGGTGCCTTTTGGTGCAGTATCCACGCAGGCGATATGTACTGTTGGTGTGGCAGTAAGTGTTTTTTCATCTTCTTTATATCCAACAGTAATACGCGCTTCCCATGTAGTATTGCGATAGCCATCATGTGGTGTTATTTCTTGTAATACATACTTCCCAGCTGGCATATGATCCCAGTCGTAATGGTCGATGTTGTTATAGGTTTGCTGATATTGAGTATGAGTGTCTGTTCCTGCACTAGTTTCAGCACTAGCCGAAGTCTTTGTTCCAGCAAAAGTCTGCTGATCGCCATCCCATCCAGTAAGATCAGCACTCAGTTTCACTGCACCTACAGTAAGCGCATTGCCGTGCGTATCAACTTTTTTGAAGGAGAACGATCCAAAGGATGTTTTCACACTAGAAGGAATGGTTTGTACGGGGTTGCGTCCATCTACAGAAAAGGCTGCCGCATTAACCGACTGGATTGTTGGATTAGCTTTGTTGAGTAGTGCTGTATCGAGCGATGTATTAGCGTCTGTCTTCTTAATACCGATATCCTCAGGTATTTTTGTCGGTAGAATCAAACGCACACGCGAAAATGCTGGAACATCACCAAAATCAATACGGAATCCAGTAATATCATCCCAAGGAATACTCGTATCAACCATAGTAGTGTCCGTAATCGTAATACTGGAATCTTCCTGAGCCTGCGCCCACGTTAGCGTTGTTGCTTTAGCGTCGGTAGTATAGTGAATTGTGAGCTTCGATAAATCATAGTCTGTGGTTTTGCCAGTTTGGAAGTTATAGAGTACAGCACTAATTTTTCCTGCCAAGCGTACCGGGAATTGTGTGCCACGCGCCTGCCCATTAACTGGCATCACATCGTCAACATTTGGGGCAGTGTCAAACATCGACAAATTCTTACGAATATTTGAACTGGAGTTGTTATAGCTCAGCGCCCAGTACACAGTCCGCCCCGGAGCAATGGTCATACTTGTCTCGCCAGTACCCATAGAGGTGTGTGCAGAAACATAATTGCCGTAGAGACTTTTAATAAAACTATCGCCCTCAGCAGTCATAGTCGTGTATGAGCCCATAGAAAAGACAATATTCTTATTAGGGCCGAAGTGAATACTGTCCTCGATTGTGGTACTTGGATCATCTTGTACCGGTGCATTGTCGGCAGTGAAAAACGCCGTTACTTTATTTGCACCATTTCCAGCTAAAGACTTGGAAAAATCTGCTTTACCATTAACTTCTATCCACATTTTGCCCTGCGGATACAATGCAAATGCTTCTTTTGCGGCCTCCTGATTAATGTGAAAAATCAGAAAATCCTGTCCAGTACCTTTGTAATTCGTAACTTTTTCCCAAGAATCCACGAATGAGTACTTCCATGTATCAGGTAAGCCGTACGCATTTTGATTATGCGTACCCGTCATGGTAAAGCCTGGAGGGATTGGGGCAAGCACACGCAAATCTTTATAGTCTTTATCTGGATCCAAGAAAGCCTGAACCTCGTAAATCAGCAGAGGATCAGAACCGTCTTTAGTGAGATTGTTATTGTATGCAGAAGCCTTAAGTACCAGTTTTTCTGGTGCCGGTGGCAACATATGTGTTTCTGCTTTTGTCCAGCCGGTATAGGTGGATGTTTGCTCAGTTGACGCATATTGTGCTGTCATATCAGCATTATTGGTAACAGTATTATGAGAAGTCGTCTCAGTATCGTAGTGCATGGTGGAAGGGTCTTTCCATTGAGTATGCACTACAAGGTTTATCTGCTCACCATAGTTGAGGGCGAATTGCTCTGGTAGTACTACTTGTACAGCAATATATGTTTTTGTCGTATCAAAGGTGATTGCATTGGCGGTTGTGCCATCTGCAGACCATGTTACTGGATACGTATCTGTTGTGCCATCTGCTGTAGTTGCAAGAACTACCGTCTTTCCAGCTTTGGCAAGCATGGTAAGATTCGGCCACCAGTAGTTGCCGCGTGGACGTATATACAGCTGGTCGATACCAGAGATTTTGAAACGCGAATCATTGGTAAGCGACTTTCCGTTGCTATCTGTGGTAGAGCGGTCATGCAACACAATATGCGTCGCTGGAATATTTGATGTATTGGTCCAGCGAATAGTCCAACTGAGTGGATCATTCTTACGAGCAGCCGTTTGTGTGAAATCTCCCGGAGCACCTTTGTAAGGGCCTGCTGACTTCACAAATCCGGCAACAACAACCGTCTGAGGAGCGCTTGCAATATTAGTACGCTGCACAACAGTATCGGCTGGGTTATTGGCATATGCATCGATGTATGCCTGGTTGGTTATTTGGGTGGAAGGGTTGCCGTCGGTGGTGCTGGTCATGGGTAAGTATGGGAAATTCAAACCAATAGAATACTGTGGTAAAGAACGTCCTAAACTATGGTTCAGGGCAATTTCTCCATACTGATCATTACTAGAATTTGCGGTAAAGCAAGCTGTAGTACCATCTTGCGATAGTGCCCATCCAGCTGATTTTGAGTCTTGTGAGAGCTCTGCGGTATGTTGCTTACCATCGGCGCCGGTATAGGTCGGCAATATATCGCAAATATCATACTTGCTGACAGTGCGCAGATTGTTTTGATTGGTAATAGAGAAGTTAAAAATTACCGGAGCCATATCATCAGGCGTAATATATTTAACGCCTTGTGCTGTAGTGGCATACGTTGTGGCGCCCTGCTGCGTGCCTGGACCATTGAGCTGGAGCTGGGGAGTGGGATAAATATAGGTGATATCCAGTGGTGTGCCTGTATTTTGAGGCTGCTGATCGGAGCCGTATTGAATACTAATAGGCAGCTTGTAGTTAATAGGGGTATCCGCTTTCCAATTTACTGATACTGGAATAGCAACACCGGAAGTTGCGTCATACTGTGGCCAAGTAATAGTAAATGTCCAATTACCTTGGGCATTTTGTATGGGTGTAGAAATGGTGTGTGGTCCGCCCCATTGATCAGAGAAGTTTGGAATATTTGGAGCGCTTACTGAATCCGCTGGCATAGTAACGGTAATCGAGTAGTGTGTTGGGCTTTTTTGTCCCTCGGAATTGACCCGAATATAGTACTTAAAACCGCCTGACACGGACTGCTCATTGACCTGCTTATTAGCGTCTAATGACAGTCGAGCGCCGACGTGATAGTCAGGGTCATCGGTTACTGCGAATGCGGCGTGTGCACTAGTTAGTGACACCAACATTATCATGGCGAAGGATAAGATACACGCGATGCCAGCATGCCAACCCCATGATAGAGTATGTGCTTTGTTTGAATTGCTATCTCGCCTATGCCTGTACTTCATTTCCGCCAACCCTAGTACACCTTATTGGTGCCCCTAATATGCCCTGTATGCGTGCTGTTTACTTGCTTATTATATAGAACTTGCTGCGCTATATAGAACTTGCTGCGCTATATAGTGACCGCTGTTTATTGCTTTTCCTGTTACTACCCTCTACTCGCCCCCAACTCAGTAGAGTGTACTCATTGAGCTGACAGTATCCTGAAAAAGTGCCATAATTTCGCTGAAAGTTAAGTAGTAATTTCTTATAGAATGCTTGGCTTTTGTCATGACACTCATGCATAATAGATAAGTTGTGTCTGGAGGATTGTCCAGTGCCATGTAATGTGGCACTTATGCAGTCTGCTAGCACAGCACAGCATATACGTTGCGGGAGGATACTGCTTCTGAATCATACTGACAATTTGGCAGTATATGAGGTAGTGACCGTTTGAACCGCTTCACAAGAAAGAAGAACCATACAATGGCTCCTAAGAAAAAAGTCTCAGCACTGATTAAGCTGCAGATTGAAGCTGGTAAAGCAAATCCAGCTCCTCCACTGGGCCCAGCACTTGGCTCCCATGGCGTAAACATCATGGACTTCTGCAAGGCATATAATGCCAAGACGCAGGACAAGATGGGTCAGGTTATCCCAGTTGAAATTACTGTTTACGAAGATCGTTCCTTCGACTTTATCCTGAAGACCCCACCAGCCGCAGCACTCTTGAAGCAGGCTGCTGGCGTTGCTAAGGGTACTGAGAACCCACTGACTCACAAGGTAGGTTCTGTAACCAAGGCACAGGTCCGTGAAATTGCAGAAACCAAGATGGCTGATTTGTCTGCTCGTGATATCGAAGCCGGCATGAAGATCATCGAAGGTACCGCACGCTCAATGGGCATTACGGTAACGGACTGAGAGGGGATAACTCATGGTAAAGCGTTCTAAGAAGTATCGCGAAGCTGCTGAGCAGATCGATCGCGACAACCTGTACTCTGCCAGCGAGGCTATTGCCCTGATCAAGAGCATGCCTGCATACAAGTTCGATCAGACTGTTGAAGCTGTATACCGCCTCAATGTCGATCCACGCAAGGCTGATCAGCTCGTCCGTGGCACCGTAAACTTGCCAAACGGCACCGGTAAGACCGCTAAGGTTCTTGTGTTCGCACGTGGTCCAAAGGCTACTGAAGCACAAGAAGCTGGCGCAGATATCGTTGGCGATGACGAACTCATCGAAAAGGTAGCTGGTGGCTTCCTTGATTTCGATGCTGTTGTAGCAACCCCAGATATGATGGGTAAGGTCGGTCGTCTTGGTCGTGTACTCGGTCCTCGTGGCTTGATGCCAAATCCAAAGACTGGTACTGTGACTATGGATGTTACCAAGGCTGTTAGCGATATCAAGGGCGGTAAGATTGAGTTCCGCGTGGATAAGCACGGCAACTTGAGCTTCCTCATTGGTAAGTTGAGCTTCGATCAGGCAAAGTTGGAAGAGAACTTCCAGGCTGTTGCTGATGAAATCAAGCGTTTGAAGCCAGCAACAGTAAAGGGTCGTTATATTACGAAGGCAACTTTGACTTCCACAATGAACCCTGGCGTTCCTCTGGACACTACGTTGCTTGCTTAAGTAATACGTTTTCTAGTTCGAGGTTTTGCCTAGGCTAGTGTACTGAAGGGTCTGCGGTTGGATATAGTTCCAGTCGCAGACCCTTAACTGTATTTATGCTATATTTATGAGTGGTGAGGAGGTGCGGGATGCATGGGGGTCGTAATGTACAACATGATAGAGATCTAGCAAAGTTGATGATTGCTACCTGTGTTTTTACCCTTTTTATAGGGGTTATTGCATTAGTAATTTGGGCATTAGCCGATATGACACTTATGCTGAGAATTGCTATACCAGCGCTGTTGATTGGGATTATTGTGTTAATTGCTCAATATTTTGAGAAACGACATAATTCTTAACATTGTTTGGAAGTACAACGTTTGTAGTACTTAAAGTGTTGCACTTATTAATAATCTAGGCGCTAATCATATTCTAGAAGTGCATGGCTATTGTTAATAGTCAGGGGAATATCTGCGAGCAGTAGCTGGTCTCGTTCATACATTTTCAAGCAAGAAAACTGCTTCTCCCGACCAGTAACTAGTCTGCCTGATACATTCTGAGCTTTATTGTGCAATATAGGTACAGCAAAATTGATAGGTAAGCGTTGGGACAAAGAGCGATTGGTTCAGGGGGAACGGTTTGCTGTGGATTTCTTTCAGTTTCCATATGACTTGAAACATCTGATATTTCAAACTAGCCGGATTACGCAACTAAACCATACGCACACGAATAGGTACTATTCCAAACCAGCAACTATTAAAAGCATGACACCTCTATTGCGTACTGTTCGAAACATCTGATATTCCAAACCAGCGGGATTGAGTAGTACACGTTAGCCTCATTGCAACATTACACGCTAATAGTATGTTTGGAGTAGAGCTCTCTATAAACTGATACAGTATTACGCGCTAATAGCAGGCCAGAGCTGCTCCGTAATGCGTTGAGCCCATGCAGTCGGCATCGATAAGGTAACCATTGATTGTGCAGAAGACTGAGCAGAAGTTTGTGCAGTCTTCCGTGTACGACTTTGCATGCCGGGTTGCTTAAAAGCGTGTGAAGAAGCATGTTCAGAAGGCGGCACTATAGGTTCCTGAGCAACCTTTGTACTGGATTGAGTATCTTCATGAGCAATAGTCGGTGCATACTCTGGATTAAAAGGATCTGTGAGCATCGGCAGCACGGCATCCTCATCACAAGGCTCTTTACTTGTTAATTCGTAATCAAGTATTCCCTCAGCAAGCGCATGATGAGCTACCAGAGAACCAATAATCATTGTGGTAAGCATTTCGATATCAAGATCGGGTCTGAATACACCTTGCCTAATGCCTAAACGAAAATATTCGCTAATACGCTGCAATACCGGCAATACACCATGGTGCAAAACATTGCGGAAAAAATCATTCCTGCTGGAGATAACCATACCCACAGTGCGCACACCAATGCCATACACAAAAGCCTGCTCCATACGTGTAAATACTTCCATCATGCTCTGCTTTGACGGAGTAGGCAATGTGTTCAAGCTAGGGAGATTAAAGGCTTCAAGACGGCTTACTGAATCCAACATATCGTCAGTATTTGTATAGCGGCGATAAATCGTTGTTTTTGCAACACCGCTCGAACGCGCTACCTCTTCAATAGTGACAGCCCCAAGCCCCTGTGTGGTTGCAATATGGAGTACTGCACGAAGAATCTTAAAATCAGTTTCTTGACGTCTACGCGAACGCTGTATGGTACTCATTATGCAATCACCTTAGCCTTATCAATATTGGCTAAATACCAACGATTATAGATAGCAAGAGGCTTGCCAAAAATCAAAGCAAATGCCGCTAACGGAGGGATAAAGAGCAAGAGCCTGCCCATTTCAATCCAGAAGTCATTGGCATAGAACCCTGCAATAGCAGCACGCGCCATTTGTACTGAATGGGTAACTGGCAAGTATTGCGTAAGAGTGCTCATAAAGGCAGGTAGAATATCGAGCGGATACGCGCCGCCAGTTGCAGAAATCTGCACCACGAGGAAAATAACGCCGATAGCCTTACCAATATTGCCGAAGCAGTATACAAAGGTGTAAATCATAAAGGAATACACCAGTGCGCTTACCCAGCCAGTGAGCATAAAAGCCCAAGGATGCACGGTTTCTATGCGCATGAAAAGTAGGCTACCACCACAGGAGAAGGTAGCCTGTAGAAGAGCAAGAGTAGCGACTGTCAACCAACGGCCGATAAAGAGTTGCCAGCCATGCACATATTTACGTGGTTTAGCTCGGTTCTTGGATTGTGGTACAGGCTGCTGCTTAGCAGATCGCTGTGCAGATTGTTGCTGAATACGTTGTTCTGACTGCGGAACAACCATAGTTTCTACTATTGCAGTCTCAGCAGCTTTATCAGCCACTGCAGTCTTGCCAGGCGCAGTAGCCTTGCGTTTTTTCGCTTCTTTTCGAGCTTTACGGCGCATTGCATCACGCATAGCTGCCTCTTCCAACGCTCTACGAATAGTACGAGAAACAGAAGGCTTCAACGTAACCATCGCCAGTAAAGAACCCACCCAAAGCGGAATATAGGTGTAGAACGGCGTTAATGCCGCACCAAACGAGCTAACTGGAAATTCCACTGTGCGACGCAGAGTGACGGGAGCTGCAAGTTTATCAGCAAGCACATCTGGGTTTTTGTCGAGCAGTTTGCGCACAGTGCTCATATCGTCCGCTTGCAACGCCTCGTTAATGCGGTTTGCTAAATTACGCAGCTCTTGAGCGCCACTATCCACCTTGTCTTGCATGGTTTTCAATTGTGTTTGTAGCGTGTGCAAACTGGTTTGTGCTCCATCAGCAGTGTCCTCAAGCGTGCCCATTACATTATGCATTGCGGAGGAGCCTTGAGTAAACACCGTATTGAGTGAGGCTAAATCTGCAGAAATAGCGTCAAATTGAGGCTGCAAATCGTTGGAAAATGTGCCAGAAAGCCCTGAAATAGACGTCTTGGCATCATTGGCGAGTTTGCGAATATCAGCACGCTTAGCATTAACATCATCAGCAGTGCTCGTAATATGCTGAGCATCGCCTGCTAACGTATCATGCAACTGCTTCAACTGTGCTAGTACTGTGTCAAGTTGCTTAACAATAACATGGTTCTCGCCAATGAGCTGTACCAGCGTATCGCGAATCTTGGCATACGCATCATACTGTTGTTGGACAGTTGCTGCCTGATCGCGCAAAATCGTAGCAATATCAGCGCCGGTGTCTTGCGCATGATCAAATGTGGCATCAAGATTTGACACAATAGCATCCGTACTCTGTACGCTTGTTGATACTGCTTGGCTCAGCGCGTCAGTGGTAATATCGAGCGCGCTAGCAGCACTGGAAACACCTTGCTTAGCGCTATCTACTTGCTTTTTAGTATCTTGTGCCTGCTCATTTGCTGATTTAGTTACTTGTTGAGCGCTGGTAATAATACTTCCTGCAGCATTAGTGAGCTCTTGGTACGCCTGCAACATCTGCGAAGCATGATCAAGCGTACTGGCAAAGGTATCCATATTCTCAGTAAGCCTACTAATCAGCTGATTTGCCTGTGGAGAGTCCAAAGTCTTGGTGAGTGAACTTGCCAGTCGCAGAGCAGTCGATGTGATTGTGGAAGAAAACATTGTATTGATTTGCGCTGCCACAGTATCAGCACCTTGACCAGTGACTTTTGGTGCCATAGCATTCAGCTTTTCATTGGTATAGTAGTCCAGCTGAGCATGATGCATATCAGTATCAAAGAAGGTCATCATATTTTTGCTGAAATCTTTAGGAATAACGACCGCAGCATAATATGCGCCTGATTTCGTGCCATCAATGGCATCCTCTTCGCTGGTAAAGGTCCAATCGAGCTGCGAATTAGCGCGCAACTCGTTCACCACTTGATCACCAATACACATGCGCATAGGCAAGAGGTCGCCTTCATAGCAAGCGTCAGTATTGGCAACTGCAAATTTAAGCCGTGATGTGTTGGAAAATGGATCCCAGCTTGCTGCCACGTTAAACCAAGTAAAAAGCCCTGGTACAGCAACAAGTCCTATAACAATAACAATGGTAGCAATGGATCCAGCGAGGCGGCGAACGTCACCTGCGAATAAGCGTAGGATGGTGCGCATTAGTCTTCCTCCTTGGTATCCATGTGCTCAGGCTTGACTTGGCCGACCTCTTGAATTTGCTGCGTGATGGCAGTATCAGTTTGTAGCTCAGTTTGTAATTCAGCTGGTATCTCGGTTTGCGCCTCAGCATGTGATTGTTCAGCATGTGATTGCTGAGCATGTGATTGCTGAGCAGCGCTTGTATGCGCACCGTGTTCATGAATCAGATTGCCTAAATAATTGTTCATATGCGGCGACATCATAGCCAGCACAGCTTCATCAGAAAGATTGCCTACAGCAACTTGACGCTCAATAGAATCCTTCGTCATTTCTAACGCCATCAGTGCGCCGATAATAATAATGAACCACACCAGCCAGCTGACCAGCACGACTACCTTGGCTCCCGGAGTAAAGGACAAGGTGAGTGCAAGAATAAGTGGCACTACAATGCCAGTAATAAGTGCTGCCTGCTTGAGCTTCGGATACAGCAGTGCGAAACGCTCTGCGCGACGTTCAATTACTGTGCGGAATTCGTCATGGTTCGACAGTGCGCGAATAAGTTGCTGTAATCGCACTTCATGACCGCGCAGCATTACTGGTTCCATATTCACCATTTCACTGTGCTCAAGCTCCTTGGCAAACAGTCGATTAAGATTCACCAAATGTGGGCGTACTAGCAGTCCAAACACGATAAAGACAATGGCAAAGAGTGCTAAAATTGCCATTTCTTTGAACCAGTGACCGTCATAGAATCCGCCAATAGTTTCTCTAAAGGCATTTACTGCGTGAGTAAATGGGAAGAAGGGGAACATTACTCTAAAGAATCTTGGCATCATTTCAATAGGGTAGATTCCAGCAGAACCTGGAATTTGCAGCATAATCAATGCCACGCATAAGCCCTTGCCTACGTGCATAAAGCTGATACTCAGCGAGTAGATAATGGCCAAATACACTAGTGAAGTAAAGCCTGCTGTGGCAACAAGTGCAGGAGCATTGACAGTTTGCACGCCAATAATGAGTTCTCCTACAGCAGTAAGTATACCTTGCGCAAGGGCAAGCGGTGCGAGGAGCAGGTAGCGTGCCCAGTAGCTTTGTGAGGAGGATAAGTGCCCATGTAGCACACCGTCTAGATCTTCCTCATCAACTTCGAGCTTAAAAATCACTGCTAGTGCGAAAGCGCCAACCCACAGGGAAAGATTGATAAACAGCGGTGCCATACCAGAGCCATAGGTAGTAACTGGGAAGAGCGTATGTGTGTCAAGCACTGTTGGCGATTTCATAAAATCCGCAATTTTGGCGGTATCGAGCCTACCGCCGTTACCGACAATGTCACTTACTGCACGAGCTGTAGATACGGCGCTGATATCAGTAATTAAGGTGCTTAACTGGTTATTTAGGTCAGCAAGTGTGTTATCGGTTGCTTGCAGCGCTTTCGTCGCACTCGCCGCTGCATCATCAAGTTGGTCTAGCACACTATTGGCTTGGTTAATGACGCTATTGCGCGCTTGAACTGATCCTGCGAGGTTACCGCTAGCAGCAGCAAGTGTGGTAAAGCCGGTGTTTAATTGCTGCAATGCGCTGGTATTAAGAGTATTACGGGCTGTACCAAATGCGGAGAGGGTTTGCTGTGTGTTCGAATCAAGCGCATTGATGGTGTGAGTTGTGGAAGTAATAGTTTTGCCAGCGTCAGTATTGGTTGATGAAATATGTCCTATAGCAGTGCCAAGTTTTGCATTCGCCTGTGCCAGGTCTTTGACAACGGTGCTGGTAACAGGCAGTGGCAATGTTTGCAATTGCTCAAGAATTTGCTGTGTTTGTGCTTGTAATTGCTGTGCTTGAGTAAGGGTATTACCGAGGGTCTGGTTGGCGCCGGTTAACGCGCTATTCAGTGAACTGATTGCCTCATTGGTATTGCGTGAGGCTTGCGAAAGCATAGCAGAACTTGTGTCAAGTACAGAAGAAGAGGAGGTTGCGAAATTGTTCACTGCCTGCTGCGTGGTGGTCAGGCTTTGTGAAACACGCGCTAACGCATCCGAGCCGCTGGTATTAGCAAGACGCGCTCTGCCTAATGCAGTTCGGGCGTTTGCTGTTTGCGTGGGGACTTGTTCAAGCTGGTGTTCAGTTCGCGTAATAGTATCACGCAACTGTGCAATACTTTGCGCTGCTTCGTTGAGCTTAGTAGTGACGTTGTTTTTGGTTTGAGTAGTAGTGGTATCTACACTATCTGCTGCCGTGTTAATAGTTTTGGCAACAACATCGCCAGCTGTGGAAACGAACGTGTCGTTAATTTGACGATCAACAGTATCAGCACCGGTATCAGTGATTTTCGCGGCGATAGCATTGGCTTTTTGATTTACTATGTATTGTAGCGTGGGGCGCTCGCCTTCACCGGTTTCAATTAAATGCACAAGTGTTGCGCTGAAATCCTGGGGGATAATAATAGCCGCGGAAGTGTTACCTTTGCGCACTGCATCAAGTGCATTGGCATGTGAGGTGTTATACCATCCGAGTTGATCGTTGTTATTAAGCTCATCGACGATTTGTCGGCCGAGGTTGAGTTTGCCGAGTGAATTGCTGAATGCTCCAGAATCTTCATTAACAATCGCAACTTTAATGCCTTGCGTATTGCCGTATGGATTCCAGAATCCTACTGTGTTAAACCATGCATATAGTGCTGGAATGATGATGATGCCAACTGCAACAATAAGTGCTGAGGGGACACGAGCAATGCGCACAATATCGCGGCGCAGTACTGCTAACACATTATGCATGGGTACCTCGTATTCTCCCGATTCGCTACGCATTTCGTAGCGCTACGCAGTACGTAGCATAATGTGTATTCTTGACAAATACATACGGTGTTTCGTATAGCGAAAATAATACGATTCTGCCTGTGCGAGTTCTTCGCTAACCCTTCGTCAATCGCGCATTATTCTGCTTTTTGTGCTGCTTATTTTTGTTATATCTTCGTCAATCGCGCATTATTTTGCACTATACTGCATCAATCCTAATGACAGCGCAGTAGTCAGTACATAAGCATCGCGGGGGATAAGCGGATCCCAACCAGTTAATTCCGCCGAACGCTTAAGCCGATAGCGCACAGTATTGGGATGAACATGCAAGAGTTGCGCAGTTGCTTCAAGTGACGAACCCGCACGCAAAAATGTGGTAACAGTATTGGCCATCGGATCATCGCTGCCTTGCTCAACCAAAACTTCAAACACGGTATGAATAAGCTGCTGCTTGGCAAGATCGTCGCCAAGCAAAGCACGTTCTGGGAGCATCATATGAGCGTAGACAATATACCCTGGTTCCATCAACGCAGGCAATGTACGAGCTGTACTGCAGACTTCATGCAGCGAACGCACCAGAGCGATAGTATCTACGCCTGTAGAACCAACACAGACTGTATGAGTAGTGCAGTATGCCAGTGCATGATTCACCATATCAGCAAGCTGTTCAGCAGGACCACTTACCACTCCTATGAAATGCTGTGCTTGCTGATCATGAGAATCGGCTAATTGCGCCATTTGCAAATAATCAGGCAACGATGAAGTATCAAGTGCATCAAGTAATGCCAATATGCACCGACCGCCATCTTGTTCAATCGTAGCTTTTATAGTATTCAGCGTGACGTGCGCGTCAAGGGCTGCAATAATAGCAGTACTTGGCATAGTAGTATCCCAATATAGTTGCGCTAACGCATGTTGCACTGCTTGAGACTGGAGCGCATGAAGATCAAGCGACTGCTTGATAAGAGTTTGTAGAGCGCGTGTGTGTATTTCCTGCCAATTATCAGTTTGGTGGATGTGTTTAGTTTGTGCAGCGTTGGCATAAACTTGTGCCGCAGCAAAAGCAATTTCTTTAGCAAATATTGCCATAGCTTCACGCGCATACTGCTGCTGGCTTGGCAGGGTAAAGCCATCGAGATGTAGCTCTAAGAAATCAACAAAAAAGCGCGTAAGATCAAGTGTTTGTTGTAAGGAAATATGTTCAGTTAATTGCACAGAACCGAGTGTGAAAATAGTGCCAACCTGCACTTGAGGATGCTGATCCGGATGCTCGTTGTATTGCGTAAACCATGATGAAAACTGAGCAAGAGCACTATCGATCATGGCGTGTACCAGTGCTCGATCATCCTCTTGCAAATCACGATACCAAGCAAATTCAGCACGCAATGTCAGTCTGGCGCTCAGCGACAGTTTGCGGAGAGCTGGACTTAAAATAGTTGTTGTAGTCATAGCACTCCTTAAATATTGCGTGAAATATTGCGTGTGCAAACAGTGTATTGTGTGTGCATGCAATACCTACTGTGTTCTTGCATGCTTTTGCTTGTGTGCTGCGCGCGCAATAGGTGACAAGGTGCGTGAGGACGATAATGCTACCAACATCAACGGCGCAATAATGAACAATGGCAGCATATGACGATCAAAATTATTAGCCGGTGCCAAAATCATCACACCCATCAGCAATACCACTACTATTTGCCAAGAAAGAAGCTTCCATCTGCGCAGTATCACCATGCACGACCCTGCAATAAGGGCAAGCACAGTCCAAAAATTACCGTGTAATGGCCAGCCAAGTACTGGAATACGCGACCAGCCTTGTAAGAATGCTGCTATAGGATGACGAATACCGCCGAGCCAGTCTTGGAGTACAGGTACACGAGCAAATTGAGCATTATCGGCATAGTAGAATGCAGATACATACGGCACATCTGCAATATCAAAATATCCATAGGAGTTAGCTAGAAAAGCATCAATATACTCAATAGGTGCTCGCTTACCAAGCTCCAGCCAGGCAGTATTAAACTGCGCCATATCTTCTTTGCTAACAGTTGCCCAGCGGTATACTACGCGCTTATGAATCTCGCCTCCGGAAGATTTTACTCGGTCAGCGTCTTGAGGATAGTAGGCAAGCGCAGCCTGATTGATGTCAATAATAGGATCCAGTTTGCGCATAAGCTCAGGCGTAAATGCTGCACGATTGCGCTGCGCGGTGCGACTAATTTGCTGCAATTGCATGGACTTACCTTCAATAGGATCCCCATCGATAATCAGACCTGCATGAATAGCTCCGCCAAGGGCGCACTGAAAAACAATCAGTGGCAGCAGCATAGTGTACAGGGGAATACTACGGCTATGCGCAAAAGCAAGGAACATAGTAATACTTGCAATAGCAATAAGCGGGGCAGCATATTTAGCGCTGATAAGCATAAGACTCGTTGCTAATCCCCATTCAATGAGAAAACGCCAGCCAAGCGCGCGAGCCTTAAGCTGTAGCGAGTGCATGGTGTATGCGCGGTGAGTGCAGGTGAATTGATAGCAGCAACCAAACCACCAAATAAGGGCTGCTGCAAAGAGAGGAGACTTAGTTAATCCCAAACTGCTTACTGCAAAAGCTGGGTTGAGTATGGCAATCAGTACTAAAGCTCGAGCTGCTGGTGTTGCGCAAGGCAGTGCGCTGGTCGTTATAGAAGGCGATGTGCTGGCTATTGTGCTGGCAGTTGTGCTGCTTAATGTTTGGGCAAGAGGCTGGGGGCGTAGCTGATGAGGTAGGCGCGGTGTAATAAACCAGCTTGGCTCTACAAAACGCACTACTGTTCTAGCAACAATCCAAGCGCAGAGCACATATTGCGCTGCGGCAAGCAGTATCAAACCAAGTGCAACACTGCCAGTGTAGTGCTGTGAAGCATATGCTATGGCTCCGTAAAACAGGGTCAGCACAATATTGTGGTGATTGGTAAGAAAGGTTGGCTGGTCGGGCCAAAGATAATGCGCAGTAGGGTAGATATCCATGATGGTGGCAAATTGCAATATTCCTTGGTTATCTGCCTGATAACTCAAACTCGACTTACTGTAAGGTAGCGGTTGCCCATGAGCGTGATGCCAGAATGCAGTAAATTCGTTAATTTGTGAAAAAACATCGGCACCCAGTACTACAGCAAAACAAATCCATGCCCACAGCCAGCCAAGCAGGATTACGCACCATAGTATTCGAGGATTACCGGTTACTCGTGTGGCAAAGCGAAGGAAACGCTGAAGCCATGGCAATGCGTGGCAGTATTGGCGAAGTCGTTGCCAGCATTTAAGCCCGCGTTGCCCATGCTTATGTGCAGTACTTGATGTGTTAGCGGGATCTTGTAGTGCAGTGCCGATAGTGCTTGGCTGCTGGACTGTGTTTATAGCGCTAGCAGTGCTCGTAGTACGGGTAGTGCCGATAGTGCTCGTAGTACGGGTAGTGCGTATACTGCGAGTAATGCCAATAACAAGCCCTAGTACTAGCGCAGTCATTCCTACAAATATCACGGTTTGTACCCAAGACCACTGTGTAATAGAACCATCCGCGCGGTATATGGGACCTACTGCTGTGCATAACCCAATCCACGCCGCGGCAAGAGTAACTAATGTCCATCGCGCAATAGAACCCAGTCTTTGCGCACCTGTTGGCATTGGCATTGCAGCGCGCGTTGCCATGCCAGCTGCCGTGTCAGAGGTAGTGTCTGCTTGAGTGCTGGTTGGCGTTGTGTGCGATAAGGAAGATGCGTTATGGGTCATAAGTCACTTTCACCGTACAGGTATGTGTATTGCCAAGCTGCATAATTGCAAAGCTCTGGAAGTATCAGTTCAGTATGCTTATACTACTGTAGCGTCTGTAAGAAGACTGAGTGTGTTCTAGTTCACAACTCAGTCGTGTTGAGCGCGTAGACTGGTCAACTATGACATACAAATTAGTATTGCTCAGGCATGGCCAGAGCGCATGGAATAAAACAAACCAGTTCACCGGCTGGGTTGATGTCCCATTAACCGAGCAGGGTGTTGAAGAAGCTAAGCGTGGCGGACAGCTTTTGAAGGAAAAGAATGTCCTTCCTGACATCGTATTTACTTCATTGCTGCGCCGTGCTATTAACACTGCAAATATCGCTCTTGATGAGGCAGATCGCCTCTGGATTCCAGTAGAGCGTAGCTGGCACCTGAACGAACGTCATTATGGCGCTCTTCAGGGCAAGAATAAGACCGAAATTCGCCAAGAGTATGGTGATGAAAAGTTCATGATCTGGCGTCGTTCTTATGCAACCCCACCTCCAGCCATTGATCCAAATGATGAGTACGCTCAGAACAACGATCCACGCTATGCAGGTGAGCCAGTTCCAGAAACTGAGGCGCTCGCTAATGTTGTTGAGCGTGTAACCCCTTACTGGGAGTCTGCAATTATTCCTGAGCTTAAGGCTGGTAAGACAGTACTGATCGCAGCTCATGGTAATTCCTTGCGCGCAATTGTGAAGATGCTTGATAATTTGAGCGAAGAAGAGATTGCTAAGGTCAATATTCCAACAGCAATCCCACTGTTGTATGAACTTGATGAAAACTTCAAGCCAATCAAGCCACGCGGTGAGTATCTCGATCCAGAAGCTGCTGCTGCTGGTGCTGCCGCTGTTGCTGCTCAGGGACAGAAGTAAGTAATGTCGATGTAATGCGCGTGCTATAACAGATAGCGTACGTATATATAAAGAGTCCAGTTTTCATGATGAAGCTGGACTCTTTTATGACATTTAGAGCGCATGTAGATTTAAGTGATGTATAGACGCTATGTTGTGCTAAGCAGAGTAAGGTAATGATTAGCCTAAAACTGTGTCCTCATGAGCGCTGTGCATATTTTGTGGCTCTTTTGTCGGATCAAAGCCGGAGACAATATAGCCTACGCGGCGAGCAGCAGATACGGCGTGGTCGCCGAATCGCTCATAGAAACGACCGAGCAATACTGTGTCAATGGTTTGCTGTTTACTGCCAGTCCATGCATCACTATTGATAATGGTGAAAATCTGGCGATGAATATCATCTAATTGATCGTCTCCTGTGATAATGCGTTCGATAAGTGCCTCGTCTTTGCTGGAAAGCATAGTAATAAGCTGCTCAGAGACATTGCTGACAAAGGCTTGCATGCGCACAAATATGTTGGTAATTTCAGCTGGCAGCGCAGGCTGAGGGTAGGTGCGGCGTGCAATTTCAGCCACATGACGTGCTAAATCTCCCATACGCTCAAAGGTAGAAGCAAGACGCAGTGTAGAAACTACCACACGCAAATCTGTTGCTACCGGACCCTGCTTGGCAAGTAGCTGTACGCATTGATTGATAATGCTGGTTTCAAGGGCATCAATTTCTAAATCACCGTCGATTACTTGTTGTGCAGCATCAATATCTTGGTGAAGTAATGCCTGCCCGGCGCCTTCGATGGCAGTGTGTACGCGATGAGCCATATGATCTAAATCGTCAGCGACTTGATTAAGTTCTTCATTAAAGATAACGCGCATATGCTTCACTATCCTCTACTCGAGTGCGGTGTTGACTTCCGCTTCTATTGTACGGGAGGAGTTGGCGCAGACGCTAAGAGAACAGCATTATTTGTATAAAGTTTGCCTAAAGTTCACTTTGCATGCTTGTTGTCTAATACGGTATGTGTGACACAATAATGGTATGGGCAGTGAACATATAACACCGATAACCATAATTATTTTGCTCGTTTTTGCAGTTATGGCGGTGATTGCGCTTGGTGCTGTACTGCTTGGGTTGGTGCATATGTTTGCGAGCGCGATTCCGGCATCGTTCATATCTCAGGTTGAACAGTGGCGTGAAGATATGCGAATGTGGTGGCATGGTTTGCTGGCAAAACTTCCTTGGGTTGATGAACGTGAAGATAGCGAGTCAGACGAGGATGATTTGAATGCTCAGGCCACTCGGCTGTTGGCGATGTTGCCTATGGTGGCTGTGCTTACTGATGACTCGGGTAGGGTATTGCGCGCGAATCCGAAGGCCTACCAGTTTGGTGTTGTAGATGATGATGTGATTATTGATGAGCGTATTGCGCAGGCAGTAGCTCAGGTTCGGCATACTGGCGGTAGTACGGTGCTACAGGTGGTGACACAGACGCCAAAACGCTATGAGCAACGCCTCGATGATGAGGATGAGCATGGGGCGTCAGAGCATGGTGTGTCGGCGTCGCTTTCTGATGAGACAGCGTTGCGTATTGAGGTGTCGAGGCGTAATTGGCTTGATGTTACTGTTGGTTCATTAGGTTCAGGACTTGTTGCTGTGCTCATACGAGATACTAGTGCGGCGCGGCGCTTTGCTCGGGTGCAGGAGGATTTTGTGACGAATGTTTCGCAGCGGTTGCTTGAGCCAATGCGAGCGTTGAAAAGTCTCGGTGATGATTTAAGTCAAGATGATGCTGAGATTGATCAGGTGATGGCGAGTGCGGGCAAAGTGCACGATTATGCTTCGGTAACCGCGCATATTTTAGATGATTTACTGCTGTTGATTCAGGCTCAGACGCCTATTGATGACACTCATGGCGAAGTCGTGGATATTAATGATGTGGTGCGTGGTGCGGTAGATGATATGGGTCAGATGGTACAGTATGCGCGGGTTGAAGTGCGTGTGCGGTATAGTCAGACGATCCATGTTGAGATAGATGCGCACCAAGTACGTGCTGCTGTGGCATGTTTACTGGCTAATGGGATTATCTATTCGCCTTCGGGTTCGAGTGTTGATGTGGTTATTGATACGGTTGATGCCGTGCAGTCAGCGTCAGGCAATGGTCGTGTCGCAAGAGTGCGTGTTATTGATCGTGGTGTGGGTATTGCTACACAGGATTTGCCACATGTATTTAAGCGTTTTTATCGTGGGAGCAATCAGCCTCATTGGCCAGGGCGTGATGATATTGAGCATGGTGGTGCTTCCGGCGGTGTTGGTTTAGGGCTGGCTATTGTTAAGCATGTGGCGCTTACTCATGGCGGTAGTGCTTTGGCGTGGAGTAGGCCGGGGTCGGGTAGTACTTTTACGCTGACCGTGCCTGCTTTGCCATAAGGTACTGTAGGTTATTCACTGTCGGTTATTGAAACTACCGTAGCGTTAATATATGTTTGTTTGAGCTGGTGTGAGCAAATAATTGCTATCAGTGCTATTTTGCAGGGCGGTTACGGTCTGAGGCTTTTGCGATTTCTTGAGCAGTATGTGTGTATGCAGCGGTTACTCGTTGGTCGGGTTCTTTCTTAGAAGTCCGTTTTGCAGTTACTCCATTGCCCAGCCTGCGATAATACCAGCGATTGAAATGCTCCCAAATCAGCATAAGTACGCCAATAATCATGCCTGCAGTGCAAATAATTAATGGTGCAGCCCACGCTTCGCCGCTGATAAAGAGTAGTATAAGGCAGGTTAGTGCGGCTATGCACCAGATGAAAGTGCCAATAAAAAATACGCGATGCAAATCAACTTGGGCAGGCTTTGGGCCTGGCTTTCGTTTACTCGGATCTAGAATTGGCGCCAACCTCATGCCATTACCATACAAGACACTCACGCCAATAATCAAATTGGTTGGCGTACTTTGCGCAGAGTGCGTGAGTGTATGAGCGTGTGAATGTATGAGCGGGAGCCTACAAGTAGTGTGTAGCTTTATGCAGGCTCTCACTCTGCGATATTTGTGTGTAGTTGCGCTTCGTATGAGGGTTTAGTGCTGGATGAGATAGTCAATTACCACATTAACGCATTGGATAAGGCGTTGCACATCCTCAGGTTCCACTGATGGGAATACAGCAATACGTAGCTGATTGCGCCCTAGAGCACGGTATCCGGCAATATCAACAATGCCATACTTACGCAAGCAAGCAATAATATCGTCTGCGTCAAGCGATGGGTCAACATCAATGGTAACTACCACGTTTGAGCGCCATGCATTGTGCTCAACGAATGGTGTGAGATATTGGTGTTGTTCAGCCCATGTGTAGAGCAGCTGCGCATTGTGAGCGCATCGCTCAGTTGCCCAAGTGAGACCGCCTTGTGCGAGTATCCATTGAATCTGCTCATGCATGAGTAGCAGCGTGCTAATCGATGGAGTATTTAAGGTTTGGTTTTTGCGACTATTAGTAATTGCCTTGGTTAAGGACAAAAATGGCGGCACCCAGCGTCCAGATTCCGGCTGAGCTGCCAGCTTTTCCACATAGTGCGCACGCTCAATAGCTTGTGGAGAGCATATGGCTACCCAAAGCCCGCCCTCTGAACCAAACGCTTTTTGTGGAGAGAAGTAATACACATCCGCCTGCGTGATATCGACTGGCAGTCCTCCCGCAGCACTGGTGGCGTCAATAATCGTGAGTGGATTATAGATGTGCTGGTCTTGAGGATTTGGAGCTTGAGCAATGTGATCTGCCTGTACTTGCGCGCGCACTACGGGAGCCATCACACCCGTGGAAGTTTCGTTGTGTGCCCAAGCGTATACATCGGCGCCAGGTGTGGATTGAGGTAGTGCCATGCTACCGTATGGCGCCTCGTATACTACGGGATTATCAAGGAAGGGTGCCGCAGCGATACTAGCCGCGAGCTTGCCGCTGAATGAACCATAGCTTCCTACTGCTGCTCGTTGGATAATCAGGCTGGCGCATATGATATCCCAAAATGCGCTAGCACCACCGTTACCGAGTACTACTTCGTAGTCCTCGGGAAGATTGAACAGTTCACGAATTCCAGATTGAATAGACGCTACGAGGTCACGCACTGGCTTCTGTCGATGGCTGGTACCGAGTAGGGTGGTACCAGCGCTGGCGAGAGCATCTATCTGTGCAGTGCGAATTTTGCTTGGACCGCTGCCGAAGCGTCCATCGGATGGTAATAGTTCTTGTGGAATCTGCAACTCATTCATGGTTTAAGCATACGTGGTGTGGTTCGTATTCATGGGCAACTGTTCAAATGTTGGCGTAGCAGTGTGCCTTATTTGTTCGATTCATGCATAACTGTTCAAATGTTGGCGGATTGTGGCTTGGCTGCCTTATTTACACATCTCACTTTTCCACATTTTTCAATGGTTCTTGCACAGTTCAAAGGGTTGGTCTAAACTTAAGGAGGTTTGACGAGATTTAAGGAGAACTCATGACTCGAGGCGCCCATTCTGCTAAGCGCGTGAAGCAGCATAAAGCACATGCTGCTGCGCCATCAGTAATGCCCGCCATCACAGCTACAGTTGCTCGTGCTACACATCGTGCACAAGAGGCATGGAATGCTGATCTTGTTCCTCAAGTTATTGAAGAATTAAATGCTGCTGCACCTGTTACACGTCGTCAGATTCGTGAAGCTGCACGTCAGCAAAATCGTAAAAAGCAGTTTATGGCTGCTGGTGCTTTTACATTATTGGCAGCAACAACTGGCTCTATTTTCGCTACAACAAGCGCAGCAAGTCCTTTTGCTCGTTCTTCTGCAGAAGATACTGGTATTATCGCAGCATATCCTGGTTCTGGAATGCAGTCTTCGTCTACTACTTCATCAGCATCGCGTTCTTCTGAGCGCACGGCACTGAGTGAAACCACAACTCAGTCATCACAAGGAAATTGGTCACTTTCTGCTGATGAAAGCAGTCTGGATTCTGGTCAAATGTCCAAATCTACAGTGTCTAATCCTGTAGTGGCTGCTCGTATTGATCAGGCAAAAGAGCAAGGTTTGAAGCTTCCTGATGGTTTTAATCCTAATCATGCTACTGGTGACTCTGGTTTAGCATATGAGTTTTCACAGTGCACATGGTGGGCTTATACTCGCAGACATCAGCTCGGACTTCCAGTTGGCTCTTATCTTGGCAATGGCGGTCAGTGGGCTACTTCGGCTCGTGCTTTGGGGTACTGGGTTGATAATACTCCTCAGGTTGGCGATATTATGGTGTTTGCGCCGGGGCAAGACGGTACGGATCCGCTCTATGGACATGTTGCCATTGTTGAGGCTATTGAAGATGGCAAAGTTATCACCTCTGAGTGTGGTGCTGTAATGAATGGTAAAACTTATTCAAAGACCTATACAGACGTAGGTAATTATCAGTACATTCATTTCTAAAGTACTGCGTGCTGTGTTACTGCACAAACACGTGCAAGAGTGATTTGCGACAGTGATTGCAATACGAGTTGGTCATACAATAAGGGAAGACCATATAACAAGACGTATTGCTTTTGTTAGAGGCATGTTTTATAGTTGTTGGTGATGAAGATCAAAAAGCCAAAAACAATTGTAGTAACTATGCTTGCAGCACTGACGCTTACAGCAGGGATTGTGCCTGCGGCGACAGCGGTTCAAGATGCTCCTGTTGTGAGTGCTTCGCGTTCTTTTAAGGGTGTTCAGTCACGCGACGCTAAGCTTCTTGATGAGGCAGTATCGGTGAAAGTTGATGCCAATTATGGTGGTATTGAATCCTTAAGTGTGCCACAAACTAAGTCTCAGGCTGAAAAAGATGCTGAGGCACAGGCACAGCGTGCGCTCGAAGCTGCGCAGGCAGCTCAAGCTGCACAACAGGCAGCCCAAGCCGCAAGTCGATCTGCAGCACGTCAAGCTGCTAGTGCCGCTGTAGAACTTCCAGCAAGTGCAAGTGGTAGTGCAGTCGTTTCCACAGCTATGCAGTATCTGGGTGCGCCATATGTATTTGGTGGTACCACGCCAGCTGGCTGGGATTGCTCTGGATTCACTTCGTATGTATTCCGTCAGTTCGGACTTGAAATTGGACGAACCGATGCTGCACAACGTGCCTATGGGCAATCTCATGGTGTGCGTGTTTCTAATCCGCAGCCTGGAGATCTCATGTGGATGCCGGGACATGTTGGTATTTACATTGGCGGCGGCAAAATGATTCATGCTGCAACCCCAAGTAGTGGCACACTGATTGAATCAACATCTTGGGCTAGTTTTGAGTACTATCGCTTAATTCAGTAGTTGTACTGCTAGTTTAAGTTTCAAGCCACACACTTAATCTACTAGTGTGTGGCTTTTTCATGCCGTTCTATAAGCCGTGTTGCAAACCGTTCTATAAGCCCAGTATTTCCTATGCCGATCACAATAAATCTGTGAATTCTATGAAATCTCGTGGCGTTAACGCATGTTTCGGTTTATGTCGAGTATGCTAATAGAGCAGGTAGCTATTAGAACTACATTCCGTATTGACATATGGTTTTGTAGCGCTATGGTTACTGTGTGATACCAATACATGCTGGTACACAGTATGTTTTCGCAACATTCAAGGAGGTCGTCATGACTGTGAATGAGAAAGCAATTCTAGTTGGCGTTGATGGCTCAGATGCAAGCTACAAAGCAACATGGTGGGCTGCAAACTACGCTAAGCATGCAGGACTGACCTTACAAATTGTATGCGCGTACTCACTGCCGAGTTACGCTGCTGTCTCTTTTGATGCCACCTATACTGCAATGGGTGATGACAATGTAGCGCATACTGACGCGCAAGAAATCCTTTCTAAGGCAAAGGCAATTGCCGACGAACAGGGTGTGCAAGCAACTACGTTGATTGTGACTGGAGATCCAAGTTCAGTATTCGTTGAACTTTCGCGTAATTATAATTTGATTGTTATTGGCAACCGCGGTAAAGGTGGTCTTGCTGAGCGTCTGCTGGGCACAACAAGTTCCAGCCTGCCAGCGTATGCGTACTGCCCAATTGTGGTTGTTCCATACACTGATGATGAGGGACACTTAATGCATTTGAGCAACACCATTACTAGCGTGGTTGTTGGCTCTGATGAATCTAAGTGGGGGTTAAAGGCGCTTGATATTGCTGCTGAATTTGCCCATCAGTGGGATGCAAAACTTACTGTGCTTTCTGCGGTTCCTAGCTTTGGCGGCATGGGTATGTTTGCTTCTAGCGGCGGTGCTGGCGGCACTGAGGCAGAATCTATTATGGAATCCTATTTGGAAGATTTGAATGTGCGTATTGCCCCAATTCAGGAGCGTTACCCAGATTTGAAGATTGCCAAGTCTGTGGTTCCAGGTTCTGCAGTTACCGCTTTAACTGACGCTAGCCACAATAGTGATGTTGTGGTTGTCGGTTCTCGCGGTCGCGGTGGCTTTACTGGTCTTATTTTAGGATCTACTAGCCAAGGGCTGCTGCAGCATGCGGTAAGCCCAGTATATGTGGTGCCACGCAAGTATGTGGAGGCTGCAGAAAGCCGCATGGATACGGTTCCTGCTTCTCCTGCTGATGTGAAGCCAAAGAATTTGGGTGATATTACCGGCGTGCATGAAGTTTCTGTGCCAACAGCTGAGCGTCAAGTTGCTCAAGATATTGATGCGGCAATTGATCCTGAATTCAAAGCTCGCTAATGCCGTAGAGTAACACGCAGTAGTACAGTAAATCACGTATAAGCTACTTTTATACGATGTTGCATAAATTAAACCCCGCTCTTTCAGGTGTAGATTCACACGAATTTACATAGCCGGATAGGGCGGGGTTTATATATTCAAGGTGTTTATGCGCTGAGTAGTGTGGCACCCTCATAGTGGTGTACGCTACATTGCTACAGTAACGCCACTTAACTGCGTACTGTAATATCCATACGACAAGGAGCACCTTGCTCATACGTGTGCTTGACTGTGCACGCCTTGTCAATATGTCGGCGGATACGTTCTTTGAGCTTAGCAACATCTTCAGGAGAAAGTCCTGCCTCAAGAGCATCGACAATAATCTGCTCAGAGAAATCTAAATATGAGTCAGTATTCGGGTCATAGCGACCTTCAATAGTCACTTTTGCACCATTGCCCTCACCAGTAGCAGATTCCACAGCAAACTGGCTTGTTAAGGCAGCACATGCTGCAAGAGCAATCATGCTGAGTTCACCCGGGCTAAAGAGCCCTTTACCTTTACCAAATTTGAGATGAGCACCATCTTCGCTGCGCGCGTCCCACGAGCCATCCTTGTTACGCTCTACCCAGAGTTTTTTCGCCATATTGTGCTCCTTATGCTAGTTGGTAATCAGCGGATACCAATAAGTAATACGGTAATACTGTAACTCTAGCGCACCTGAGACATTTGTGCATGCTGCGTATTACATATGGTGCGTATTACCAATACTATGCAGCTATTTCTATGCGATATAGACTGCAAATGCCATACTGCAGGCTGATAGCCGAGCAGCATGACGCTCGCTAAGAGAAGAAAGCTGAGAAAACACGCGCTTCTTGATACACTAGTGCGCATGAGTTTGACCCAAGAACAATTACAAGCAATTCGTGAGCGCATGCCTGAACGTCCGAAAACTGATATTCCAATGCCATATGAGGATTTAGTGCGCAAAATTGTTATGGAGGGCACGCTCAAAACAGACCGCACTGGCACGGGTACCGTGTCGCTGTTTGGACAACAAATTCGTTTTGATATTTCACAAAGTTTCCCATTACTGACCACAAAGCGTGTCTTTTTTAAGGGCATCGCCTACGAGCTGCTATGGTTTTTGAAAGGTTCATCAAATGTGCGTTGGTTGCAAGAGCACAATGTACATATTTGGGATGAATGGGCAGATGAACATGGCGATTTAGGACCAGTGTATGGTGTGCAGTGGCGAAGCTGGCCCGCACCCACGCCAGATGATCCCAATCGCACTATTGATCAAATTGCCAATGTGCTTGACTTATTGCGTCATCACCCTGATTCGCGTCGCATGATTGTTTCTGCGTGGAATCCTGCGGAAGTAGAGCAGATGGCATTACCGCCATGCCATACGCTATTCCAATTCTATGTGGCAGACGGTAAGCTCAGCTGCCAACTGTATCAGCGCTCTTGTGATATGTTCTTAGGTGTGCCATTTAATATTGCTTCGTACGCTCTGCTTACCATGATGATGGCACAGCAAGCGGGTCTTGAACCAGGTGAGTTTGTGTGGACTGGCGGTGATTGCCATGTATATAGCAATCATATGGAACAAGTATTAGAACAACTCGGTAGAACACCATACCCATACCCACAGTTACAGCTTCATAAGGCACCTTCAATTAGCGAATATACCTATGAAGATTTTGAAATTGTAAACTATCAATATCATCCAACTATTACAGCGCCTGTCGCGGTCTGAGCAAACCGTTACCATAGTGGGGCAACTGTTTTAAGGAGAGTAGCGAAGATGGAGCATGATAGTAGCCGCAGCGGCTATCACGAACCCAAGCCCGAGCAAGTCGGGCGTGAAGAAAACGATTGGGAAAACGAGGATTTACATGATGATGATCTTCGCCCAATTGTGGTTAATTTAATATGGGCACAAGCACGGTCTACCGATGGTCGCGAAGGCGCGATTGGCGTTGGCGGGGGCATGCCGTGGTATCTGCCTGAAGACTTAAAGCATTTCAAGAGTTTAACCATTTCACATCCAGTGATTATGGGCAGAAAAACTTGGGAATCATTGTCAGAAAAACGCAGGCCTTTGCCAAACCGCGATAACATTGTGATTTCTTCAAATCCGCAGTATCGCGCTAGTGGAGCTACGGTTGTTGATTCCATGGAGGCGGCTCTCGATTTAGCGCGGCAGGAATCAATACCTGATGATGGTATTGAACGCAATGAGCTGTGGGTTATCGGTGGCGGTCAAGTATTTGCTGACGCACTACCGTATGCACATCGGGTATTTGTGACTGATATTGATGCCGAAGTAGCAGCTGATGTATTCGCTCCTGATATTGAGCAACTTGTCCGTGATGGGCAATGGCGCAGAGTAAGTGAAACCGGGTGGATGCAGCCTAAGCAAGTGTCACCAAAAATTAAAGCCATTGCAAAACTTGGTACTGTGCATGCAAATCAGGCGCAACATACTGCCGGAGGGACTACTAGCGAGACGCAGGATCCTCAACCAGTGGCGATTCGCGGCTATCGTTTCGTTGACTATGAGCGCACCGATCCACAGAGTGTACGCCAAGCAATGATTTAATAGCCAATGATTTCATGACTAATAATCTAATGAAATAGTAGTGATAGCAGTTTGACAGCAGCACTACCAGTATTTAAGGAGGACCATGCAAGATATTCAGCCATTTACCATTATGACCGTATGTACTGGCAATATTTGCCGTTCTCCTATGGCACAAATTGTGTTGCAAGACTTTGTTGAGCAGCGTGGACTCACCGATCAAGTGCGCGTGCTTTCGAGCGGTGTTAGCAGTGAAGAGCATGGCAATCCTATCGATCCACGCGCTCGCAAAGTATTGGTAGAGCATGGTTTTAGTCTGCCTGGCTATCATTTTGCGCATAAAATTACTCGCGATGAAATTGCTCAGACAGATCTCTTCCTACCTATGACTGCTTCTCATATGCAGGCGCTTTTGCGACAGTTACCAGCTCAGAAACGCGATGCTGTACATATGTATCGCTCGTTTATGCCACAATTTGCACACTATCAGGGTCGTCAGTCTGATATGGATTTGGCGGATCCTTGGTATGGCGGTCCTCATGAATTTGAAGTTGCTATTACACAAATTGAGCAGGCAGCTCCGTATATTATGGATTGGGTTAGTCAGCAGCTGCAGTAAACAGCGTGCCATACCACTGGCATTGTGAACTAATCTTGTAACTGGTATCGAGTGCCAGCATTGGTACAGCAAAACGTGTACTGAGTGTGGTAGCCGATGTAGTAAACAGTGCTGTTGCCAGTGCATCAGCAATCATCGTAGGGTACTTTGTACACAGATGGTATGCAAGGCGCTGGTCATCGGTAGTTTCAGCGGGTAGTTGTTGAAGCATATCGAGTGGTATTGCAGCCCAACTGGCAAGTGTATCTTGTACTGGTTGTCCTGTTCTCGCATCGAGAAGATGATGCACTGTGTGCATGGCTGCAAAGCGCTGTTGCTCCCAGTGGCGTCTACTTGGTGAAGAAGCGCATAATGCACCTTGCTGGATAGGCATCACGCCGATAGCAAGGTCCGGATTGTGAGGATCTTCTAATCCAATGCGGTATGGGGGATTGGTGTGCAATAAGACGCGCACATCGCCTCCAGCGTTAATAACGTACTCTAATAATGGGTACTCTAATGATGGGCTGGGGTGGTGTGCGTTAAGCGACTTATTGTGCTGCCACGCTGGGTAGGTCTCTAAGAGCTGTGCAATGCGATCAACTGCAAAACCTTTGCCAAAAGCACCAAAATCAAGAGCAACAGGAGCTGTTGTGTGCAAGATTGTTGGTTGGTCTTGCTCTCTGGTAATTGCTGTTGCCCATGTGGTTGCAATATTCGTGTTGGTAGTGTTGCTGGTATTGAGCTGTAGTGCTGGACCGTATCCAAGTAGCCCAAGTTCCTCACCAACGCACGGGTCGAGGGCATGTTGGGTAAGGTGGAACATCTTATCTGCACAGTCAAATACCGCTTGACACCACATAGGGAAGGTAAAACTGCCTCCGTGTGGTGCCTGCCTCATAGCGCTGACCAGAGAGTCTTCTCGAAATCGCGATAGGGTACGATCAATAGTTTCAATGCAGTCGGTAAGGCGTGAATATAAGTCCTGTGGTATTGGCTGACTGGTACTTATAATAATGCCGGTGCCAAAGGCGTGAGGGAATGTAGTATTATACGGAAGCCTGCGGGTTTCGTTGGTACTGTGGGTTTCGTGAGTTGTGCCGTGGGTTTCGTCGGTGCTGTGAGTTTGGTTGTGTGGTGTTTGGATTTTGGTAGGTGTGCCAGCCATATCTTGTACTCTATTGCTTCTGCTTGACGCTTTTACATCTTCTTAACTCTCTCAATCTGAGATGAGTTCATATTTTGGACGGCGTGTTGGCGAATATGTAGGCAATCGGTTGATAACATACTAAACTAATAGGCAGTTTTCCCTTATTTTTCAATAGTTTGATAAGTTGTGTAGAAAAAAGAGATTATATATCATAATCACGCAAAAAAGTCAAGACTATACTTTGTAGCGAAATTCAGTTACGTTACGCAAGAGTTATGGTATCTGCTGCATACTAGTACAGCGTGTGCAAACTACCATACCTGATGGTCGCTTGGGATAGGAGCAATATGGGGCAGTGTCAACGCAAACTGACACAACACTTGTATGCACTCGGTGCACTGCTTGCATTACTGGTACTGATAGTTGGCATACTGCCGATGGGTGCCTACGCGCAGGAGCAGTCAGCAACAACAAGTGCGGCAAGTGTGTCTAAAGACGGCCTCGCATCTGCTCAACAATCCAATCAATCCAAGCAAACCGCCCAATCCAAAAAATCCGACCAATCCATTAGCGCTACTGCGTCAGACTATGATTCATGGAGTGCACTAGTTGATCAAATCGTGGCGCAGCTCCAAGCAGCGCTTAAGCAATATCAAGCTAAAGATTTTGCAGGAGCAGCTTCAGATATTCGCTCCACACGAAATGTGCTGTATGTGGCAAGTAATTTAGGACAGGTTGTCCAAACACGCATATCAGCAGAGCAAAACCAAAGTATCCAGCAACTCTTTACCAGTGCTCAAACACAAGCACGCACAGCGAATCAAGATGAGGTATTGCAAACTACAGTAACCAACTTATGCAATACCTTGCGCACCGTAGCTGCCACACTTGATGCACAGTCAGATCTTGCCAATCCGCGTGACTATGCTAAAGCTCGTGCCGAACAGACTGCACAAGAACGCAAAGCCTTAGATGCAGCAAAAGTCAATCATAATGCAGGCAAAGGCGAACAAACATGGAGCCAAATTGCCGAACAAATGAATACTATTTTGGGCAAAGCATTGAAAGATGCTCAGGCAGGCAATGGCAAAGCTGGCGCTCAAGGCGTGAATAACGCCTACTACCAGTATTATGAGAAACTCGGCTTTGAAAAGAATGTCATGAACGCTATTAGTGGTTCGCGAGTTTCCCTTGTGGAAAGCACCTTCAAAGAGGCGCGCAAAGCTATGAATGCTGGGGATACTAAGGCTGCTCAACAGCACATCGCCAGCCTCAAAACAATGCTAGTGCAAGATGCGCAGGAGCTAGACCAAGGCGCAGGAGAACATGGCAATACGGTTATGCGCTGGATTACCAGCACCTTTGGTCAGGCGTTCTTAATTCTGATTCGTGAAGGATTAGAAGCGCTACTGGTAGTAACGGCAATTGTGGCATATTTAGTCAAAACCAATAATCGCAAACTTATTCGCTGGATCTACCTTGGCGTACTTGCTGGTCTTGCAGGCGCAGGATTAGTTGCTGTGGTATTTATGCAACTCTTTGGCGGTAGCGGTCCGCAGCAAGAAATTCTCGAAGGCGTTTGTGCGTTGGTAGCTATGGTGATGTTGCTGTATACATCCAATTGGATGCTCGGTAAAGCTAGTGTAGCCTCATGGAATCGCTATATTCGAGAAAAAACTCAATCAGCAGTTGCTCAAGCCAAGACCCAAGTTGAGCAAGGGGCGCTTTCGTTTTCTGCAATAGCCTCATTAGCGCTGCTCAGTTTTCTCGCAGTATTTAGAGAAGGTGCAGAAACTGTTATTTTCTACGAATCTGTGTATGGCATGACACGTGATAGTGCTGGCATGTGGGCAGGAGCTATTGCTGCTTCCATAGTATTGCTGGTGATTTTCGTGCTGCTGCGCTTTACTTCGGTACAAATTCCAATTGGCCCCTTCTTCACTATTACCTCAGTCTTGCTGTCGGTTTTAGTTGTTGTTTTTGCAGGAGGCGGTGTGCACGCGCTTATTGAAGGCGATGTGTTGCCGGGAATCTACCTTGCAGGCGTGCCAACAAGCGACTGGTTAGGCGTATATCCATATGCAGAAACGCTTATTGCACAGGCAATAGCAGTTGCTGTTGTTATAGGGTTGTTTATTTATGAATTCTATAAACAACGCGCTATTCGCGCTCAAGAATATACCAACTAATACGCGCTCATTGACCTTACTTGAAAATCTAAAACACACTACAACACAATAAACACATAGGAGGGAACATCATGTCCCTGAATTTTACCAACCAACCATGGGTACGCCGTATTGCGGCGCTTTCATTGGCTGCGACAGTAAGTATGTCACTTGCAGCATGTGGTAGCGGCAATACTGCCTCCTCCAATAGTGCTGCGTCATCAAGCCAATCTGATCAGGCACGTAGCGAGCAAAGCAAAAGTGCTGGATTTGAAGAAATTCCAATCTATGATGCCAATGGCAATACTGATATTGAAGTAGGACCGTTGAATGTTGCTGCAGTATACTTCCAGCCTATTGATATGGAACCAGCAGGTATGGGATTAAGCGCTGCTGACTCTAATTTGCATTTGGAAGCCGATATTCACGCGCTTAAAGACAATAATCTCGGGTACGGTGCTGGAGAATTTGTGCCGGGACTGACCGTTGATTATACGATTACTGATAAAAACGATCCATCAAATACACAAGAAGGCACCTTTATGGAAATGGTAGCCTCTGATGGACCACATTATGGCGGCAATATCAAGCTTGATAAGGACGGAGAATACACGCTCACGTTGAAAATTCACTCCCCAGCAGAAAACGGGTGGATGCTGCACGTAGATCCAGAAACCGGCGTGAAAGGTCATTACTGGACTGAGCCGCTAGAAGCAGTATTTGATTGGGATTACACTGTGCACCAGTGGTAGTTAGTGCCCCCAGTGGTAGTTAGTGCACCAGTGGAAAACCATGAGCCAGTGGTAAACCGTATCGCAAGTACTACTGACAAGAACAAGTACTACTGACAACAGTATGCAATAAAGCACGCCATAATAGGAGAATAGTATGTTAGAGCAATACGTGCATGCGCTTGCTGGCACGTTAGCACCAAGTCTTCTGGTAGTAGGATGCTCAGTCCTGCTTACAGTGGGAGAGGGCAAGAATCGACCGCGTTCCAAATATTGGAGACTATACGGACTTGGTATTGGTGTGCTTGCAGCCATCGTTTTTGCTCTACTACGCACCACAGCGGTACTTGACCGCCGTTCTACGCTTAATCTACCGCTGTTGGTGCTCTGCATACTTACCGATGTGCTGATGCTTGTCGTTGTTGCTAGGGCTTGGCGCACAACTACCGATTGGCAACAGCATCCTGTACAGCTTCATATAGCGAATGCCATTGCAGCGCTTAATATTGCTGCGGCCACCCTGTATGCACTACCAGATGTTATTTTGCAATTAACTCGCGTAGTAGAGCCAGGGGATTCTCCATTTACCTCTGAAATGCTGATTCGCTCCCTGGGCTTTGTATTAGGTATTGCTACGGCAGTGCTTGCAGCAGTTACCGTCTATACCTTGCGCACTGTGCAGATTCGTCGCTGGTTCACCATTGCAGCATGGTGTGTGGTAGCCATTAATGTGGTATTGCACTTCACTGAGCTGATTGTTCTGCTGATGAATATGCTTATTTTGCGTTTGCATGGAGCGCCATTTAGAGCACTGATCAGTGTGCATAATGCCACAATTCCTTTGACCCTGGCTCAGCTGGCTGTATTCGTACTGCCAATTCTCGCTTCATTGGTGCTGGGCTTTAAAGCCAAAGCACCAAGCCAAGCCAATCAAGCACAAGTAAGACAAACCTCCGCGCTGCGCCGCCATGCGATAAGCTCTGCACTCTGGGTGTGTGTGGCATTGATTGCAGTAAGTATTGCGCTCACGGTTGGTGTATCTCAAACCCGCAAAGTGCCAACCCTTTCTGAGCCAGAAGAGTACTCATTACAAGCCGATACCGCGACTATTACTTTTGAGCAAGTTGCTGACGGGCATTTGCATAGATTTGCCTACAAAGCAAAAGATGGCACAGCCATGCGCTTTATTGTGATTAAGAAAAATGGTGGTGCTTACGGAGTAGCACTTGATGCATGCGAAACATGCGGCGATGCCGGCTACTATGAGAAGGGCGGCAAAATTATTTGCAAACGTTGCGATGTAGCTATTAACCTTGCCACTATCGGCTTTAAGGGAGGCTGCAATCCTATTCCGGTGCCATACACTGCAAGCGGTGGTCATATTACGATACATACTGCTGATTTGGACGCTTTATCATCACATTTTAAGTAAGGAGGGCAGCAATGTTTGGATTACGCATGGTGCTGCGCTCACTGAGTAAACAATTCGCCAAGCGCTCGCTTATCGCCCTTACAGTAGCTTTGTGTGCAACAATTTGCGTGGCTATGCTCGGTATTGTTTTCGATGTAGGTGACAAGCTGAATGCTGAATTAACAACCTACGGTTCCAATATTACGGTGCAGCCTCGCGCAGATTCTGTAATTGATGAGCTGTATGGCACTGCAAGTGGGGCAGATGCTATGTCAGGCAGCGCTTCTAGTACGTCTGATGCAACGCATAGTCAGCACAGTGCAGATAATGCTGCGGATAGTAGTATGCAGCGCAAGTCAGAAACTGGCGGACTTACCAGCATAGGTGATAGCGAGCCAACAGCCGCAGATAGCGCAGCAGATGGTAGCAACTTGCTTAAAGAATCAGATGCTGCGAAAATAAAGACTATTTTCTGGGCATACAATATTACAAACTTCGCTCCAGAACTCAATATTCACGCGCAAGTTGCCCTTGGTAAGCGCGACTGCATGGCTAAAGGTTCAGGTTGTGTATCTGTGCCGGTTATGGGCACATGGTTTGCGAAAAAACTATCGTTGCCAACTGGCGAAACCACAGTTGCTGGTATTCAGGGGATGCGCTCGTGGTGGAGTATTGAAGGCGCTTGGCCTAAAGATCAAGCTCAAGAGGCGCTGGTCGGTAAGGATATTGCACAGGCGTTAGGTTTGCATGTTGGCTCGCGTATGACAATGCATAAAATGGCCGCTGGTGACCATCATAGTGAGTTGGTTGTTACCGTAGCCGGTATTTATGATTCGCATGATGGTGCTGCACAGCAAGTTATTATTCCAACAGGCATTGCTCAAGAACTGGCTAATTTGCCAGATAGCGTGGATCGCATTGAAGTCAAAGCATTAACGACACCAGAAAATGATTTAGCGCGTCGTGCTGCAAAAAATCCAGCTGCTCTCAGTCGCGAAGATTGGGAAACATGGTATTGCACAGCATATCCAAGCTCGATTGCCTATCAGATAGAAGAAGTAATTTCTGTAGCAGTTGCCAAGCAGGTTCGCCAGGTTTCTGCATTACAAGGTGAAGTATTACAAAAAACGCGCACGGTAATGATTGTTATGACGGTGCTTTCTCTGATAGCGGCAGCTATTGCTATTGCTAATTTAATGGCATCTTCGCTTGCTCAGCGCGCCCGAGAATTGGCTCTGCTTAAAGCTATTGGTGCAACTGATGGAGCAGTTATTCGGCTGATGCTTGCTGAAACAGGCATTATCGCTGCTGTGGGTGCGGTTATTGGAGCGCTTGTAGGGTCAGGAGCAGCTCAGCTGGTTGGACACGTGGTATTTGGTAGTGGCATTACCATGCGCCCGATGGTATTTGTGCTCGTGGCAGTGTTACTAACACTTACTGTGCTCATTGCTTCTATTTCTTCAATTCGTGCGATTGTGCGCGTGCAGCCGGCGCAAGTGCTGCATGGACGGTAAAGACGATACATGGGACTACAGCTGAGAAGGTACAAAATGGTGAATATTCATACTGCACATGATGTCTCTAATAGACGCATGTTTGCCACCATGATCCGTGGTGCTGTGTTTCGTAGACGATCTCGCGCACTCATGGCCATTGTAGCGACATTAGTGGGTGCTGCTACATTATTTTGCCTTGCTGCAGTGTGTATCGTGGTGCCACAGCAAATGCGCGATGATATGCGATCCTTTGGCGCAAATCTTATCGTTCGTGCCTCTGATGGTGGGGCAAGCACACAGGATGTTCGCACTATTACCCAAGATGTGACAGCGGTAGGGGATGCACAAAGTGCAACCTATCGATATGAAAATGTTCGCATCCATGCAGCACCATACATGCTTGCCGGCATTGATAGTAACGATGTGCAAGCAATCAATCATCATTGGTCGGTGGATGGTCATTGGCCAAGTAATGGTCATATTATGGTTGGTCGCGATGTGGCGACCGCGTTGGATTTGAAGGTTGGCTCTACGTTGGAAATAGCGTATCGTGCTGACGATAACGCGCAATTTGGCAGCCAAACGCAGTCTACTAACCAAGCGCAATCTACTAACCAAGCGAATCAGGGGCAAGAGTCTACCCAGTCGCATAGCCGAGATGGTCGTGTATCAACGGATATTTTGCAAGGCGGTGGCACCAAATTCCAAGTAGGTGGCATTGTTGACACCGGAGGTAATGAAGACGATATTATTTACGCCACTAATCATGATGTGAACCAATTAGCCGGTGAGCGTGGCGTTGATGTAATTGAGTTTGCTGTAGATGCTGACGCTGATACGCTGTTTAGTATGTCGCAAGCCATTGCAGCACAAGATGGGTTAAGCGTGCCAGTCAGTGCTCGGCAAGTATCTCGTATGACCTCATCAAACGAACGCATTATCACCATGCTACAAACACTATTTTGGATGGTTTCTCTGGTAGTGCTTGCCTTGACTTTAGTAGGTGTTTCCACCACTATGGCATCGATGGTAGGGCAGCGACGTAATGAAATCGGTTTGCGCAAAGCACTCGGTGCATCATCATGGTCGATTGGTATGGAATTTTGTATTGAATCAGTGCTGTATGGCGTAATCGGTGCATTGCTTGGTATTGGTATCGGGCAAATAGTTGCAAGTGTGCTATGCCAAACCGTTTTTGATCGCAGTTTGCCATTTAACCCACTTTTAGCGTTAATTACTGTAGGAGCAGCCATCATTATTGATATCGTGGCATGCATTCCTCCAGTGCGTCGCGCTGCAAGCATTGATCCAGCCGTAGTGTTGCGAGAGGAGTAACATGCTACTTGAACTAGAACATATTAGTAAGATTTACGGCGACCTACATGCTGTTGATGATTTGAATTTAACGGTACCAGAAGGTCAGTGGCTGTCTATTGTTGGCTCAAGTGGATCAGGCAAAACCACGTTAATGAATATTATCGGCTGTATGGATACGCCTTCCAAGGGGACGGTTACCCTTGATGGGCGCGTATTAAATGATTTGAATGCAAAACAGCTAGCCGATGTGCGCAAAAATGAAATTGGTTTGGTATTTCAAAAATTCCATTTAGTGCCACATTTGACTGCTCTAGAAAATGTGATGATGGCGCAGTATTACCATTCTGTTGTTAATGCTGATGAAGCGCGAGAGGCGCTCGCTCAAGTAGGACTTGCCGATCGTGCGAAGCATCTGCCAGGAGAGCTTTCTGGTGGTGAGCAGCAGCGAGTATGTATTGCGCGTGCGCTGATTAACTGTCCACGTCTTATTTTGGCTGATGAGCCGACTGGCAATCTTGATGAGCATAATGAGCAGTTAGTTCTTGATATTTTGCGCAAGCAGCATAGCCAAGGTACTACTATTATTGTGGTAACGCATGATACTGCAGTAGCGCAATGTTCAGAACGTGAGATTATGCTGAACCATGGTGTGCTGGTGGGTGAGCGTTGGAATGATGAGCAAGCACGTCAGCGCTATGAAGCACAAGGTGGATTGCCGGCAAGTACTGGTGCTCATCTTGAGGGTGTATTAGCAGACGATCAAACAATACAGCGCATTACCAAACAGTAGGGAAGGCTTATACGTAGGGAAATGGCACAGTCACATACAATACGAACTACTGCAGCAACATTGGCATTACTCAGTGCCACGGGAGCATTATTAGCAGGATGCGGTGAGCCTCAAGCCGTTCCTATGAATGATGAATTTACCAGCAACACCGGTGGTAGCGAAAGCAGTAATGGTTCCACTGCCACTCAAGGCAATAGCAATAACAGTGCCAAAGGAAATACTGGCGATACTAATGCTGCACAAGATACTGGGGTGTATAAAGACGGCACCTATGATGTAGCAGGGCAGTACGGGCCTGTTGGAGAAGATACGATTGATGTGCATGTTACGGTGCAGTCAGGCAATATCAGCGATGTCAGTATTGTAGGACACCCATTTACGTCTATTTCCAAAGAACATCAAGATAATTTTGCGAGCAATATTGGTGCAGTAGTCATTGGCAAGCCGCTTAAAGGTCTGCATGTGGATACGGTAGCTGGTGCTAGCTGGACTACAGAAGCATTTAATACAGCACTTGATACTGTGCGACAACAGGCAAGTGAGCCAGCTGAGCAGGCGCAGTAAAAATTGTAGTTGAGGCGATGGCGGGTAGTTGCCATGCTATCGAGGAGTTGCAATGATAGCGTGTAGTTGCAGCTCTTATTTGTAGATGTAGCGATATGTGTAGAATGGCACATAGAAAGTGCTAGAAAGTGCTATGAAGTGCCATATAGATACGTGGTACATGCGTGTAACGAGTGGTAAGGATGAGCTATGAGTGAACCAAACAACCAGCAACAGGGCAACAATGTGCCTCCTTATCCACCAGTACAGGAAGGCAGTGTGCCGCCGGCATATCCTTCAATGCCGGTTCAAGACATGTCGGCACCAAATATGCCAAATCAGGGTATGCCTGACCAGAGGATACCGGGGTCGAGCATACCGAATCAAAGTATGCCGTATCAAGGTGCGTTGAATCAGGGTATGCCGTATCAAGGTATGCCTGCATACACTCCAATAATGCTGCCGTATGATGTGTTACCACCGGAGCCATTGCCTCAGCGCAATATGCAGGAAAGCGGATACTATCTCCCCTCAGGCAGACGCACCCCAGGTCCTGGTCCCTATATTTTGCCTATGCGCGTTGGGGCTACACGACGTAGAAGAACGTTCATCATTGTGCTGTGTTTTGTCCTTGCTGCAATTTTGATGCTATCGGGTTTGGCGCTTGCCGTGACATCTGGTAGCTCTTCAGACACTGCAAATACTGGCGAACTTGATCGTAGTAGCGCAACGGTTTTGCAATTTGACCCCCCAACATATTAGAGTAGAGGTTGGCTCACAGACGGGAGGCCTATGATGACTAGTGAGAACCGTAATGGAGAAGCCTGGAATAATAACGTGGAACGCATACCGGTTTCGGGGCCCCGCGATCCTGAAGTTACTCATTCCGACGAATCCAACGTGGTTCAGCCATCTCAGCCCGAACTGAACGTGCGCCAAACCCGTTCGGCCCGGTCGTCTCACTCGCTGAGTTCGGCCGGCTCCGGCGGTACAACGAGAGTATCATCTACAAAACGTTCTGCATCAGGTATTTGGGGCATAATGTGCGCCATTGCTGGCTCTATCGCAGTAGCTACTGGCGTACTCAGTGTGATGCGCGCTTGGAATACGCGAGCTGTGCCACAACTTCCAGCCTCTAGTGCACATGACATTATTCCTGTCACTTGTGTATTAGCGGCTCTTACACTGGTGTTGGTGATTATTGCACGTCTGAGAGCTGCGCGTAATCGACGTAAAACTCGTTCAACAATCTGGGGTATTTTAGCTATTGTGCTTGCACTGATGCTGTCTGCAGGAGCATACGCACTACAAACTATTGCTCCAGAAGGCGTAGCGAAGCCTCCAGTACGCGATGAAGCGCCAATATCCGACACTCAAGCTATGCAATCAGGTGTTGAAGCAGTATATGGCTCATGTGCTGATGGCTGGCAGCATATTGATGCTTCACAGTTCCCCGGAGTTTCTTCTATCCAATATTGCCTTGATACGCGCACAGCGTATGCCACATTTGATAATGACACTGCTTACGCGGCCCGTGCTCCAATGATTCAATCTAAGGCTGCTGAATTGCTCTCTGAACATTCTGGTGAAGCACAGGGCACACAGTGGGCAACTATTGCAGGCAAACGCTGGGTAGTAGTTGGGGAGAAAACCAAGGCTAAGCAGTTAGAAAAAGCTTGGGGTGGCACTATTACGGATATTAGTTTTCACCGTTAATGAGTGCTACTAGCAACTGCGCTACGATACAGCTTTGCCTACCCGTGAACCTTATTTGAAAACCTCCTAGCTTGCCAAGATCTTCCTAACTTGCCGAAGCTTCTCTTATAAACCGTATTGTTCGTGGGCAAATTTGCGCAATACCGGGATAGTGCGTTCTACTAATTCAGTTGTAGTGCAATATGCCATACGGAAATAGCCAGGGCAGCCAAAACTATCAGACGGCACCAAAATAAGGTCATAATCCTTAGCTTTCATACAAAATGCATTAGCGTCTGCTTCCAGTGCCTTCGGGAAAATATAGAATGTGCCGCCCGGTCGCTCTACTGAAAAACCGATATCAGTCAGTGCATCATAGAGCAAATTCATATTGGTTTCATACACACGCAAATCACTTGTTTTGTCTAAAACGCGAGCCACACCAAGTTGAATACTCGATGGAGGACAATTATGGCCAGTACCGCGACTGATTTGTCCACAGATTGGTGCAATCAGTAGCGCGTCTGTGCATTGAGGATGAGCCGCTACATAGCCGATACGCTCTCCCGGCAGCGACAGTGATTTAGAAAACGAATAGCATGACAATGTATTCGCATAATACTTACTCGGATAAGGCTGGTTTTGCCCGTCAAAGACAATTTCACGGTACGGTTCATCGCTAATCAAGAAAATATCATGCCCATACTCTGTTTGCTTTGCAGACAATATTGCTGCCAATTTGGTGAGAGTAGCATCTGAGTAGACCACACCAGAAGGGTTGTTTGGTGTGTTAATGAGCACAGCAGTGACGTTCGGATTGAGTGTGCGCTCTAAGGCATCAAAATTGATTTGGAAATGCTCTCCAGGCTCTACAACACGTAAGATCGCTCCAGTACCTTCTACATACGGGTGATATTCAGGGAAGTATGGTGCAAAAGTAACTACTTCATCACCCGGCTTGGTAACAGCACGCAGTGCATGGGAGAGTGCTCCTGCCGCACCTGAAGTCATGAAAATATGCTCATAGGTGTAGTTCATACCGAAACGCTGATTAAGGCTTGCTGCTACAGCTTCACGCACTTGAGTAATTCCAAGAGACGGACTGTAGCCATGGAGTGCTACTGGATCATCATGCGCATATAAATCAAGCATTGCTTCGGTAAATTCTGGTGCTGTGGGCACGCTTGGATTGCCAAGCGAAAAATCATACACATGATCTGCGCCAACCTGTGCTTTACGCGCGGTAGCGTATTCACTCAGTTGTCGAATTACTGACTTACCACCAAGCATGGCTTTATACGAAGTATTGATCATAATGTGCACTCCTTAAGTTGCTGTGTATATAATACCTGCAAGACGTGAAGGAGTATGCAAAATGTCTGATGCAATTGTTCTGATCGATGTTGAAGCTGGAAGTGCTACCAAAGTAGCCCGTCAAATTGCCGATCTTGCAGGCGTGCGCGAAGTGTATTCTGTTGCTGGCGAAGTAGATTTAGTAGCAGTGGTTCATGCAAATCAAGGAGAAAGCATTGCCCAGATTATCCCTGATGGTATTGCTGCAATTCCTGGAGTACTGCGCACACAGACCTTGATAGCATTCAAAACATATTCCAAGCACCAGATGGACGCTGCCTACGATTTGGGATTAGATTAAACCGAATGCACAAAGTCTTTTGGTGCGCGTATTGTTAGAGAGTTGCCTAAAGCTGATTTGACTTTAGGCACGCGCTAACACACTCCTGCTGTGGAACGTCCACAGCCGATAGACCGAAGGAGGTGGGTGATGTCTGCGCATAAATATGAACTGATGCTCATTGCCGATCCTGAATTGGATGAGCGTGGCTTGAAGAAGCTGGTTGACCAGTTCCTCACTGTAGTCACCGATGGTAAGGGTAGCGTTGAAGACACCGATATCTGGGGTCGTCGCAAGCTCGCTTACGAAATTGATGGCAATCTTGAAGGCAACTATGCAGTAGTAAACTACACTGCAGAGCCAGCAGTAAGCGATGAGCTTGATCGTCAGCTGAACCTGAACGAACAGATTATTCGTACCAAGATCCTGCGTAAGGACGCTAAGTAAAGCGTTAATGGCAAGGCGCTAGTCGCCATGTCCCACAATACATTACAACCATGCAAAGAAGGTTATTATGGCAGGGGAAACAGTAATTACAGTAGTTGGTAATCTTACTCGCGATCCAGAATTGCGAACGACTGCTAGCGGAGCAAGTGTAGTAAATTTCACTATTGCTTCAACTTCTCGTACCTATAATCGCCAGACGCAGCAGTGGGAAGAAAGCGAACCACTGTTTTTGAACTGCTCTGCATGGGATTCCTCCTACAATCCAATGGCTCATAATATTCAAGCTTCATTGGCAAAAGGTATGCGCGTTATTGCGCAAGGACGACTTTCCCAGCGTTCCTATACTGCTAATGATGGCACTAACCGCACGGTTATCGAATTGCGTGTGGATGAAATTGGGCCAGCACTGTCACGTAATACTGCGCAAGTAGTGCGTAATACGAATAACAATCATGGCGGTGCTCAAGGCGGGTTTAGCCAGCCAGCTCAAGGGGGATATCAAGGCGGTTACCAAGGTGGAAGTTCAGCCCAACCAGCTGCTGCCGCGCAGGGTGCTCCTGCAGTGGATCCTTGGTCAACTAGCGCTAGTAGTGGTAGCTCGTTTGGCTCTTTTGGTGCGTCAGATGATTTTGGCGGATCATCAGATGAGCCAGAGTTCTAACTCCCAGTACACAACATAAGAACGTAGCAAACCAAACTCAGTATTGATACACACGTAATGTATTGCAAGTACAGCAGATACCTGTAAATATCCTTAAGGAGTTCATATGTCACGCAAGAGGCCACAGCCACCGGTGAAGCCTTTCAAGAAGAAGCCAAACCCATTGAAGGCTGCTAAGATTACCGAAATCGATTACAAAGACGTCGCTTTGTTGCGCAAGTTCATTTCTGATCGCGGTAAGATTCGTTCCCGCCGTATCACCGGCGTAACCGTTCAGGAACAGCGCAAGATTGCAAAAGCTATTAAGAATGCACGCGAAATGGCTTTGTTGCCATACGCTGCAACTGGTCGCTGATAGGAGGCATTGAGTCATGGCCAAGGAAACAAAAGTCATTCTTACTGCCACTGTAGGCGAATTGGGTCAGTCCGGCGATGTTGTCACTGTTAAGCCAGGATATGCACGTAACTACCTGATTCCTCAGGGCTTGGCATTCGCATGGTCCAAGAATGCTGCTGCTCAGATTGAGCAGATGCAGCGTGCACGTCGTGCTGCAGCACTCGCAAGCCGTGAAGATGCTGTTGCTGCAAAGGCACAGATCGAAGGCAGCACTGTTGAAATTGCTGCTAAGGTTTCTGAATCTGGCAAGCTGTTCGGTGGTATTTCCGCTGTTGACGTTGCTAAGGCTTTGCAAGAGGCTGGCAATGCTGTTGATGCAAAGGCCATTACTGTGCCAAGCATTAAGACCACTGGCGACTTTGCTGCTACAGTAAAGCTCCACCCAGAAATTTCTGCTAACTTCACTGTTAAGGTTGTTGCTGCCTAAGGCAGTACAACACTGTGCTTAAGCCAAATCCCCGAGCATTGCTCGGGGATTTTTGTTTGGAATCGCGGATTTTATTTAGAAGTTGGAGCCGTTCCAGCCCCAATCTGTGGTAGCCGTATACCGAATATAGATACGGTCAGCGCGAATAGCCAGCTGCTTATCTAGGGCTTCGCAAATTGCTGCGGTCAATTGTTCCCAAGCTGCACGTGGTACGGAAGAGCCGAATACATTTACTTCCACATATGCAGCAGGCTCCTCGCCATCGCCGGCAAAATATATAGGCATATTGTCTTCAAATGGGCACATCAGCCAGCCCTCAGACTTGCCAGGAACTGCACTAATAGCTTTGCCATAGGCTTTTTTCAGGGCTTCACGCTGTGCTGCTGTGGTTTTTACACTGACATGAGTATGAATTACAGGCATAATACTCCTTTACCCGCCTATCGTGTTCATGGTGCAATAAGGACTTGCGCCTTGCTACATCTATGTAAATTACACTTATTGTAGACCACACCTATTGTAGACCACAATGCTGGGTTTGTACGGTTAATCACTTCACAACTCATGTCATAAATACGATTACATCTATGCATATCTTTAAACAGTTGCAAAATATAGCTTTCTCTCATTCAGCCAGTGAGCATGCGTGGGGATATGTTGAGTTGTGAAGTATTCGTCAGAAAATACCCCTTGCTACAAGATGTGAGGCTGTTTTGACTTGAGCATTCGGTATAACAGTCAATTATGAGAAAATTATTTGCGCAACTCATGAAGTTCGGTGTTGTTGGCGTCATAGCCTTTGTTATTGACTTCGGTATCTTGAATCTTTTGGTTGGACACCTGCACATGAACAATGTGGTTGCTGCAACCATCTCATTTACTATTGCATTGTGCTTTAACTATTTGGCGAGCATGCGTTTCGTATTCAAGCATCGTGAGGATATGGCTCGTTGGATGGAAATGCTGATTTTTGTTGTTTCCTCGGTTATTGGTTTGCTTATCAATGACGCTATTATCGGCCTTTCTACAGCAACGTTGCCTGCGGATGCGATTCACACAGACCATGCACGATATGTATTATTGACGAATATCGGCAAAATTGTGGCAACAGTCGTTGTAGCGGTTTGGAATTTCGTTATTCGTAAATGGCTACTCGACGATACACATACTAACGCGATGAATCGTTTGCGTACTGGCGATAACAAATTGAGCGCTCAAGAACTTGAGGAAAAGCGCAATCGTAGTTTTGCACATAAACTCGGCATGTGGTCTATAGACCACGCTCCGTTTGGTTGGAAATAGGCGTTAGACACTATAGACATTAGACGCTAGACAATAGGCGTCAGGTTTACACCTGTACTTCATTGAGTACAGGTGTTTCCGTACTTGTTTTAATTTGCTTAAATCCCACAAATGCCACAAGTAGGGAAATCAGTGCCAATGTTGTTACTGCTACAAATCCACCATGGGAACCATAGCGATCAATAAACTGACCTGCAATAGCTGATCCAAATGATGAGCCGATAGCATTCATAGCGCCCATCCAAGCCACGCCTTCAGTAAATCGTGATGGAGGTACGAGATGCAGCATGATCTGGTTACCGTTAATCCATGTTGGTGCCTGACATACGCCAATAAGCAGGTAAATAATCATAATTACCCACAAATGCTTGGCAAAAACAAATGAGCCGATACCTATATTGACAACGGCAAGGCAGAAGTAGAAACGTTTCCACAGTGGAATCATCCAGTTTTTCGCGCCATAGATGAGTGCGCCCATAAGCGAGCTGAACGAGAAGCAGGCAAACACAAAGCCTGTGTATTGCGCCATATTTTGCTCTTTAGCAAAAGCAATAATAGAGATACCAGTAGCACTCTGGAATGCGCCAACACTGAACCAAGTGGCGCAGATAGCAATCATGCCAGTACCCCATAGGCTTGCTGAGCGGGCGGCGCGTTTGGCGCTGCTGGTATCGCTTTGTAATTGTGCCGATCGCTGTGCTTCTTTGGCGCGGTACTGTGCTCTCGTTAAGCCAGACGCTTTGGCAAGTTCTGTTTGTGAAGGCGGGGTATAGGAGGTAACGCTTAAAAACATGGCAGCGCCTATAAGCACGCATATCCCAGTGAAGGAAAAGGCGAGAATACCTGAAATAACCGCCAAAATTGATGCAAGCGGATTGCCGACAACCCACATACATTCGTCAAAGACGCTCGATAAAGAGAGTGCTTGGTTGATTTTCGCCGGTTTACCTTTGAGTAAATACGTCCAGCGTGCGCGGCTCATTGCGCCCCATGGTGGCACAAACGCTAAAAATGGCACAATACAGTACAGTAACCATGGCGGCGCTTGAAGATTGATGGCAGTTACCATAGCGATAGCAGCAAGCGTCCAAACGATAATAATAGGTATGGAGACTTGCTTTTGACCGAATTTGTCAATCAGTTTGCCAAATTGTGGGCCGAGTACGGCTAAGGCGATAGCTTGTACAGCAGTAAGTGCGCCTGCCAGTCCGTAGCTACCATAATGATTTTGCACTGAGATGGTGATAGTCATGCCAATCATAGGAAATGGTATTGAGGCGATTACCGCTCCGATAGCGAATCGTGGCGTTTGTGGGATACGCAAAAGTTCGGCATAGCCGGCGAACAGGCGATGATTGATATCACGTATGGCGTGCAGTGCTGACATAAGGCGGGATCCTAGAGTATGAACGTGGTCTAACGAAAGTTTCGCTTTACTTTTGTTGGTAAAGTAATTGTACTAAGTGTATGCTAATGCCTTATTGGAGACGACACGCGCCCCCGAGCAAAATAGAGGGTATAACGGGGGTAAATTATGCGATACGAGAACATGATACTGTGTACCATCCGTATTCTATGATTTACCGTGCGTTTTACGTTTGACGAATAGAGCATTGGGTAAGACTGAATCTTCAGATTAGGTATATGCTCATATGCTATAGATCGTGATTGTGGAACGCGGCGTATTCGTACAATTATGTAGATTGCGTATACATGTAGATATATGGATGCATAGCTATATAGCTGCGTAGTGTTGCACCATGTACATTGAGGTCAGGAGTAGACATGAGTGTTACTACAGTGCATTTAGTCCGCCATGGTGAAGTAGAAAACCCTGATCATATTTTGTACGAGCGCCTTGAAGGTTTCCCACTTTCTGAACGCGGAGAGCGTATGGCAGCTGCAACTGGAGAATTTATGGCTTCATTTGCGCCTTTTCAAAATGTTGCTCATGTAGTGAGCTCGCCATTGGAGCGCACACGTCAAACTGCGCAGATTATTACCGACCGCATTAATACCTTTAGACAGACTCATCATCTACCAGCATTAGTGTGTCACACCGATGAGCGGCTGATTGAAGCCTCCAACGAATTTCGAGGCACGCGCATCGGCTATGGGCAAGGGGCATTGTGGAGACCGAAAAACTGGAAGCTAATTGCCAATTTGCACAAACCTTCTTGGGGAGAATCCTATGAGCATATTGCGCAGCGTATGCATGAGGTAGTACTCGATTTAGTTGATGCACATCCTGGGCAGCAAGTGCTAGCAGTAAGCCATGAGTCTCCGATTTGGTCATTGCGCATGTTGTTAGAACAGGGTTCGCCAGAGCATTGGATGTTTGCGCGACGCACAGCCTTGGCGTCGATTACGAGTTTGAGTTTTGATTGTGATAGTCATGAGCTGCTCAGTATTAGTTATGCAAATCCCGCTGCAGATGTGGCATAGCTTGGTATATCGTGGTAGAGCATTTGACATTCCTGTGATGGCTTGTGATGCTGGGTGCTGATACCGCACATACCTTATGTTGCATGCGCATGAATTGTGGCGCACTTCAATGTTGCAATGCAAATCAGTGCCATTGAAGTGAATTTGGTCACGATTTGGTAAGTTCTTGGCGTGCCTCGGCACATTGACTTGTAAAGAGCGTCATACTACATATATGAGCGAATTCACATGGATGTCTACTGTAGCGCAGTTTAAGAGCGCTGCCGCCATGGTTGATGCAGCAGCAGTGGGTAATCGTTTAGTGGCATTGTGGCCATTACATGATCATGTTCGCATCGACAATGACGTCAAATATGCAGAAGATTTGCAAGTACGTATTACACGCCAGATTGCGCAAATATTAAGCGGCGAGCGGGTTACTATGCCAGACGCTGAGTATGTGTATGAGGGCGCAGATGAGATCCCGGGACGACCCCAGTCTATTGTAGAAGCCTTGTTAGCAGCTAATGATGCCTATGATGCTGCTGCGGCATTCAGTGAGGATGCTGACGCTTCACATCTTGCTGAAAGTGCTCAAATTATTGAGGCTTGCCAAGGTCAGAAGCAGGATACACTGGTCGATGTTTTACATGAAGTTACACAGCAGGTCGAGCATGTGAGCACGCTACCTTTTGATGAGCGTGCAGCATGGGTTGGTGCAGTAGTAGCACAATTATGTGCGCTGTTGACGGCAAGCAATGATATTGGCACAGATGCTGATCGCAATATTGCCGTAGTGATGCTTGCTGCTATTGAGTGTGCCGAACTTGCTGGTGTGCCAGCGGTTTTTGCTAAATTAGATCAGTGGAAAGCATTAAGCGCGCAGGCTGTACGCGGTGATGTTGATGCGGTGGCTACACAGTTTGCGCAGATAGCGCAAGCTGAATGGCAGAAGCACTATGATGATGTGCTTTGGGATCCAGAGGAGGCTAAGAAGCAGGCCAAAGAAGAAGATGAGCGTAAATCTCGTGAGGCTTTGGCTGCTAAATTTGCGCATATTCAGGACGACCCAAATAAAGAAGCAGTGGAATTATAAGCAACTTTAGATGATGAGTACCTGATATAATACCTGATACGACGATGGCTCCTGAATTCAGGAGCCATCATGCATTTGCACTGATATTCCAAAACAGCCACTTTTTGCAAAAACAGGCATATAGGCAGAAAACGCTCACACCAAATATCCTCAAATCTCAAGAAACAGTATGTCCCGCGTTCTAGCTATTGGCTGCGCTAATACATTGCGATGGATTTAGAGCGTTGGCTTATCGAACCGTGCCCCCTCTGGCTTTGAAGGAAGCAGAGTAAACACAATGCTCATAATGCCGCCGACCAGTGCCATGAATACGCCAATCATAGCAGCACCTAAACCAGCCGTGGCACCAGTAGTATCAGAAGCAATGCTCAACACCGCACCCATGCCGCCAACAAACATAAGAATAGTGCCAGTTACGGCAAGAATGTAAGGCACAATAATCCACCAGCCGGAAAGATTCGCATCATGTAAGCGGCGCACGGAAAGTGCTAGCTGTGGAACTAAAATAGCCAATGACCATAGACCTTGGAGTAGACTCACCGCAGAACTGCCATTGGTTGCAGATTCAAGAATAGCGAATACGATCTGTACGAGCGCCAAAAATAGTACAACCCACCAGTATTCGCTACGGGAAGCTCTGCCATTGAACGTGGCGTACTTCTTGAAGAAGCGCGTAATAGATCCCGGGAACGAAATGCCATACCATGGATGCCAAATTGGAGGTTCGATTGAAGTATCTCCAGAACCCGGTTGAGTAGCATACTGAGGCATTGGCGCACCCGGCGCTGTAGGGAATCCTTGATTCATTGGCTGACCATACGCGCCATACATTGGAGCGCCAGCAGGTGCTCCGTACTGTGGCGGAGTTACAGGATCGCCGTAAGGATTAGGTTGTGGCTGAGCTGGATTAGCTTGCCCTGATGGAGCCGTCTGTCCAGTCGGTACTGTTGGCATAGGCTGTTGAGGAGCGTATGCGCCAAATTGTGGCTGAGGAGCACTTGGCTGTTGCGGCGTACCAAATTGTGGTGTGCCATACTGTGGTACGCTTGGCTGCGCTGCGCCTGTCTGAGGTATGTCTGTCTGTGGTACGGGAGATGCATATTGTGGTTGCTCTGGTGGTACAGATTGTGCAGATGGATTTGTCTGCGATGGCGGCATTGCTTGTGCAGGCATAGACTGTGATGACTGTGCAGACTGTGGTGGTTGTGTAGGCTGCGTTGCTTGCGTTGGTGTTGTCTCTGACTCAGTATTCAAATTAGGTACATGAATACTTGGCATGGCAGCCATCGTTGGCACATTAGGCACAATAGGTTGTGCATCTGATGAAATATTTGATGACGTCGGTTCTGAATTATTTGGTGATTGCGGAATTGGTGTTTGTGAGTCAGCCATAATGCCCCCTTGCTTAATCTTTTCTAGTATTATCGCATATTTATAGAGCAATTATGCTGATTTCGCTAAAAATACTTACTGCCCCGAGCCATCCCAACGTTCATCTGGACCAAGGAGTATCCGCTCAATAGCATGAATAATAAGCAGCAATATACCAGTTAATGCAATAATGACAACAGTAGCAGAAAAAATAAGTGGTGTTCTAAAAGAGTTATATGCTGCTTGTAGCCAAATACCAAGCCCACCACGTGCTCCTAAATATTCTGCAGTTGCCGCAGTAGCAAACACATACGCGGCGCTAATACGAATGCCTCCAAAAATCTGTCGAGCAGCAACGCGCAATTGAACATGCCATAGTGTCCATGTGCGCGTCGCACCACAAGTAAGCGCAACATCAACAAAAAACTGAGGAACAGCTTGTAGACCGCGAATAGTCTGTACGGCAATAGGGAAGAGCGCAAAAAGAGTAACAATCACAATTTTGCCCATTGGTTCAAAACCAAACCAGAGCAAAAACAGAGGGGCTATAGAAATTAACGGCATCGTTTGTGCAGCAGAAAGCAAAGGGAATACGGCGTCATTCAGCGCTCGCCAACTATAGCAAGCAACACCTAATATAATGCCGCAGAAGCATGCACAGATGAATCCAATAACACCTTCGTATGTAGTAATAAGGAGAGCAGGTTTTAGCGTTGGCCAAGCTTCAATAGTGGCATGAATAATTTCAGTGGGTGAAGAAAAGACTGAGCTGGGAATATGTGCCACGCTTACCCATACTTGCCACACAATAATCAATGCAATTACTGTAAGTGTGCATGGCAGTATGCGGGCAATAGCAGTACGCCTGCGTCGAGTGCGCTGAGATATTCCTGTTGCTTGCTTCACGGAGTACCATCATACGAGTATGGGTATATGAGAGGCTCTTTATTTGATACGGCACTTGAATACAGCACTCGCTTGGTAGTGGCTGGTGCGTATGTGTGTATACGTGCGCAAGTATGGTTCCATACATGTTTCCATGCGTAATACGTTTGCAAGCATGAAACCGTGTGTAGGTGTGTGTAAGTCGGTGTTAAGGGGCACAATGGTGCTCATGACTGCACAATTAGGTGAAACGCAAACAACTGTTGCACACAGTAATACTACTGCTCAGGATGATGGTAAACCTGCATTGCCTGAGCATGTTCGTGTCCGTTTTTGTCCATCCCCAACTGGGACGCCACACGTAGGCATGGTGCGTACTGCTTTATTTAACTGGGCAGAAGCACGTCATACTGGCGGTACTTTCGTGTTTAGAATCGAAGATACTGACGCTGCGCGTGATAGTGAGGAAAGCTACAATCAGATTCTTGACGCTTTGCATTGGCTTGGTATTGACTGGGATGAGGGTGTGGAAGTCGGCGGTCCTGACGGACCATATCGCCAGTCTGAGCGCGGTGATATTTACCGCGATGTAGCGCAAAAGCTACTTGAGGCAGGCTATGCGTACGAGTCGTATTCGACTTCTGAAGAGATTGAGGCTCGTAATGTGGCTGCAGGTCGTCCAGCGGCATTTGGCTATGATGGTTATGATCGCAATTTGACAGAAGAGCAGAAGGCAGCGTATCGTGCTGAGGGTCGTAAGCCTGCTATCCGCTTGCGTATGCCAGACGAAGATATTGCTTTTGATGATTTAATTCGTGGTCGCATCGAATTTAAGGCAGGGTCAGTTCCTGATTATGTGATTGTGCGCCCGAATGGTGATCCTCTTTACACGCTGACCAATCCAGTTGATGACGCTATGATGCGAATCAATGTGGTGTTGCGTGGTGAAGATTTGCTGAGTTCTACGCCGCGCCAGATTGTGCTGTATCGTTGCTTGATGGAGCTTGGTATTGCTAAGGAAATGCCGTTATTTGGGCATATGCCATATGTGATGGGTAAGGGCAAAAAGAAGCTGTCAAAGCGCGATCCAGAGTCGAATTTGTTCTTGCATCGTGACCATGGCTTTATTCGTGAGGGTCTGCTCAATTACCTAGCATTGCTTGGCTGGTCTATTGCTGCTGACCGTGATGTCTTTAGCATGGATGAAATGATCGAAGCCTTTGATGTGCGCAATGTGAAGGCCAATCCTGCTCATTTTGACATCGATAAGGCTATTGCGATTAACGCTGAGCATATTCGTGTGCTTGAGCCTCAAGATTTCTTGAACCGCTCGGTGCCATATTTAGCTGCCGAGGGGTTGGTATCTGCGGACTCTTGGGATGCATTGAGTGACCGCGAGCGTGAGATTTTGACTGCGGCAGCCCCTTTGGTTCAGCCTCGTGTGCGCTTGCTTGGTGAAGTTGGCGGCATGGTTGGCTCTCTGCTCAGCACTTCTGGGGAGATTGAGCCTGATGAGGATGCGCAAAAGCAGCTTAAGGATTCTGCAGCTGATGTGCTGGATGCGGCAATTGCGGCATTGGAAGGTGTAGATGCTGCACAGTGGAATCATGAGTACTTGCATGAATTGCTGTCGAAGGCTTTGGTGGAGGAGGCTGGTTTTAAGCCTCGCTTGGCTTTCGGTCCGGTTCGTGTGGCTATGAGCGGGCGCAGGGTTTCTCCTCCATTGTTTGAGTCGATGGAGATTGTTGGCAAGGATATTAGTGTGGCGCGTTTGAAGTTTTTGCGTAGCACGCTGTAGTTGCGGCTCTGTTTGCTCGTTTTGAGTATCTGTGTGTATTAAAGCTCTGCATACATAGTGTTATCTAGTGTGCAGGGCTTTATGCATTGGCTTTATGTATATACGGCTAGAGGAACTGTAAGGGAGTTTGTAGTGCAGACAGCATAACGAACACCTTAACGAATTGTGCGACACGCCGGTGTTGCGTGCTGGTGGCGGTTTGTGTATAGTAATCATTCGTTGCTTACAGCGACGATGCCTCCATCGTCTAGCGGTCTAGGACTACGCCCTCTCACGGCGCCAACACCGGTTCAAATCCGGTTGGAGGTACGACTGACGGAACGTTTGACGTTGCGCCTGCCAATTGGGGTATGGTGTAATTGGCAACACAGGTGATTCTGGTTCATCCATTCTTGGTTCGAGTCCAGGTACCCCAGCGAATGCCTCGCATAGCGAGGCTTTTTTCGTATCTGGCGTTTGCATTGCGAGGTTGAGTGCATGAACGAAACTCAGGTCGAGAGTTGGCGTAAACAGTCTCTTTCTGTATCTGCACGTCTAGGAGCGTTGTCATTTCATCGTTCTGGCAAGTTCAGAGTATTGCATATTAGTGATATTCAAGATGGAGCAAAGCCTTCAAAAAGCACAGCAACGCTGATTGCTACAGCTGTTGATGCTGCGCGTCCAGATATTGTTATTTTTACAGGCAACATTATTGCAGGATACAGTCCGGAGTTTAGCGCTACCTTCCGTAGACGCCCATGGTTGGAAGCAAGCTCTACAAATGAGGACGACCTTGAACATACACGTGAGCTTGTTACCGCTGCTTATAGCAGCGTGCTGATGCCTTTAGTTGAGCGCGGTATTCCATTTGCTATGACTTTTGGCAACCATGATGTGCAATGCGGTTTGGATGCTGATGAATTAGAACGTCTTGCCATGCAATTTACGGGTTGCTTAAATGGTCAAGTTTCTGTAGTACTGCCTGAGCAACCTTGGCTTGAGCGCTTTGCGTGTGGGGCGGGGACGTTAGCACTGCCTATTCGCGATACTGCTGGTCATTTGGTCTTTAACTTGGCTTTGGCACATGTTGGTGATTATGCGGCACAAGGCGGGTATATTGGCCCAAGTGATGAGGTATTGCAATGGCTGCGCGAATTACCTCAGGTGCTACCAAATCATGTACAGACTATGCTATTCCAGCATTTGCCATTAGCTACCTTCTATCAGGCATTACAAGAGGTGGATGCTTCGACTGCCTATGCGGTTGAAGGATATCGCACCTTTGAAGGTCGGTATTTTGTGCTTGATGATGCGCGTACTGAGCCAAGTAGTTATTTGGGCGAGGGCATTAGTTGCGCTGACGATATGCGCGAAGATATGGTGCTCGCGCAAGGTGGATATGCTGGTGTATTCGCAGGACATGATCACCGCAATGGCTTTGTAGCGCAGGCGTGTGTTAGTGCTAGGGCTCTGACCGCTGGTGCTGACTCGATTGTCGGTGACGGTAATAGCGATGAGGAAAGCCTGAGCGAGCAGCGAGAGTTGTTGTGTGCTATTACACCTACTTGTGGCTTTGATACGTATGGTCCGACATTAGCTAAGCGGGCAGTGCGGTTAATTGAATTTGATATTCGGCATCCTTTTAACCCGCGCACGCAATTACTAGAATTTGGAGATATTGGGCAGCGTGCGAAATCATCGCAGGCCTACACGTTTGGTATTGAACGGGTGGATACCACTCCTGGGCGTGGGTGGAATTTAGTGTATAAGTCTGGGCTTTTTAGGAAAAAGCACTGATATTGCTTTGCTTTGCGGGTGTGAGGCCATTAGTTTATGGCGGCGCTATGAGGCTTTGGTCGTGGCCTGTGCATGTTCCGTTTTTGCATGCTTTGAACTAGTAACTGGTTTCGCTAATGCATATTTAGGCCACAATACCGCTAGTTGAGACCAGTAACTGGTTTAACAAAACATGTATGCGTCAAACCGTACTTTTAACAGAGCATGTAACTGCTAACTGCCATAACATTCTAAGAATCTAGTGTGGAAAGATGTAGGTATGGTAATGCCCCAGCTGTTTTCTGCAGCTAGGGCAAAAAGAATATTTCGGTGACTAAATGTAATTACTGTAATCCTGCAGAGGCGTGGGCGCGGATAAGTGCGTCGGATAAGTATTTGCCTGCTGCCATTACTAGCGGCGCGAAATGATGCCCTGGGGTAGAGCCCATACGGTTGGTAGGACCGGATACAGAAATGGCTGCAATTACCTGACCAGAGGCATTACGAATTGGTGCCGAAACAGAGGCGACGCCTGGCTCGCGCTCGTTGACAGACTCAGCCCACCCGCGTTTACGCACTGTGGCAAGTTTAGCCACTGTGAATTTAGCGCGTCGCAATCCTTGATGCATGCGTTCAGGATCTTCCCAAGCGAGCAAAATTTGGGCTGCTGAGCCGGCTTCCATAGATAGAATAGCGCCTACTGGAATAGAATCGCGCAGGCCGCTGGATCGTTCTACGGCGGCGATGCATACACGCTGGTCGCCTTGGCGGCGGTAAATCTGTGCGGATTCACCAGTGCGGTCTAACAAGGTTTGCAAAATTGGTCCGCTCATGGTGAGTAATCGGTCTTCGCCGGCTGCTGCAGCAAGTTCCGCGAAGCGCGAGCCGAGCACGAAGCGACCGTGCTGATCTCGGACAATAAAGCGGTGCTTTTCAAGAGCGATAGCCAGACGGTGAGCGGTTGGTCGAGCTAGTCCTGTTTCATTGACAAGCTGTGCTAGTGTTGCTGGTCCGCCCTCTAACGTGTCAAGAATTTTTGCGGTTTTGTCCAACACGCCCACGCCAGAGTGAATATCGTTATCGCGCGGATAGCGTTTGGTGCTGTTTGATGTTGCGCTTGCCGCACTAGGTGCTGAGCTAGTAGCGCTCGGGTTTGACGGGTTTGATACCGCATGTTGAGACGGCACATTCGTTGTGCCGTGGGATGCAGGAATTGGACTTTGGGGCACCTGCATCGATTGATTTTCATTGTGTTGTGTTGCCATACTTTGAATTATGCCATCTCATATGGATTAACTAATCTCATATTGTGAAATCCGAGTGTTCATTATGTAGAAAACAAGTCATACTCGAAGTACTAGTTGTATTGCCATAACTAGTGACGCACGGAGTAAATACAGCTAAGCGTGTGTATTGAAAATATGCTTATAGCGAACAGAAAAAAATGAAATCCTTTTCATCTAGCTGTTGCAAGCGTGTTGCGCTATGAAGCTACTGCTAATACGCACGTGAGCCAATGTTTCCACTTAAGGAGTTGTTATGGGAACCACGCTCGCAGAAAAAGTGTGGGCTGACCATCTGGTCCGTCAGGGGCAGAACGGTGAGCCAGACTTAATCTATATTGACTTACAGTTAATGCACGAAGTCACAAGCCCTCAAGCATTTGAAGGCTTGCGCTTAGCTGGTCGTCAGTTGCGTCACACTGAGTTGACCATCGCTACCGAAGATCACAATACGCCAACAATCAATATCGATCGCCCAAATCCAGACGAAACCAGTGCTACCCAGTTAAGTACGCTGGAGCGCAACTGTAAAGAATTTGGTGTGCGACTGCACCCACTAGGTGATGCAGATCAGGGTATTGTACATGCGTTCGCACCAATTTTAGGACTTACCCAGCCTGGGATGACCATTGTATGCGGCGATTCGCATACTTCCACGCATGGTGCTTTTGGAGCCCTTGCTTTTGGCATTGGTACTTCAGAAGTAGAACATGTTATGGCTACACAAACTCTGAGCCTTAAGCCATTTAAGACTATGGCTATCAATATTGAAGGTGAACTGGCGCCGGGCACTACGGCAAAAGATATTATTCTTGCTATTATCGCCAAAATTGGCACAGGCGGCGGTCAGGGTTATGTGCTGGAGTATCGCGGCGAAGCAATCCGTAAACTTTCAATGGATGCTCGTATGACTATTTGCAATATGTCTATTGAAGCAGGTGCTCGAGCTGGCATGATTGCTCCAGATGAAACTACTTTTGAATATATTAAAGGTCGTCCTCATGCGCCAACAGGCGAGCTGTGGGATCAAGCAGTTGCTTATTGGAAGACGCTACGTACTGATGATGACGCAGTATTTGATGCAGAAGTCACTCTACATGCAGACGAACTTCAGCCGTACGTTACATGGGGTACCAACCCGGGGCAAGGACTTCCTATTACGGCAAGTGTTCCTGAACCAGAAAGCTTTAGTGATGCCACAGCACGTACAGCTGCTCAGAATGCACTTACGTATATGGGCTTAGAGCCTGGAACTAAAATTAAAGATATTGCGGTTGATACTGTATTTATCGGCTCATGCACCAATGGGCGTATCGAAGATCTGCGTGCTGCTGCTGAAATTATGCGCGGTCATCATAAGGCAGATTCGATTCACCGTGTGCTTGTTGTTCCTGCATCTTCCAGAGTGCGTTTACAGGCAGAGGCTGAAGGCCTGGATCAGGTATTTAAGGACTTTGGTGCAGAATGGCGCAATGCCGGCTGCTCAATGTGCTTGGGTATGAATCCCGACAAGCTCGTGCCGGGTGAACGTTGCATCTCCACCTCAAATCGTAATTTTGAAGGTCGCCAAGGCAAGGGTGGTCGCACTCATTTAGCTTCTCCGCTAGTAGCTGCGGCAACGGCAATTCGTGGAACTATCAGCTCTCCAGCAGACTTATAAAACGTTATTAATCGTAAATCGAACCTCAAGCAATGCATACCAGCGCAAAGAAATAAGCGCATACAGGTGTATACATGTGCATACAAATAGGGTGGTGCATGATGGAAAAACTTACAACAATTACAGGTGTTGGCGTACCTCTGAGGCGCTCAAATGTAGATACTGACCAGATTATTCCGGCAGTATTTTTGAAGCGCGTAACTAAAACAGGTTTTGATGATGCTCTGTTTTATGCGTGGAGACGCGATCCAAATTTCGTGCTTAACCAAGACCCGTATAAAGCAGGACGCATACTAGTAACCGGACCTGATTTTGGTATTGGTTCATCTCGAGAGCACGCGGTTTGGGCACTGCATGATTATGGTTTCCGCGTAGTCATTGCGCCGCGCTTTGCTGATATCTTCTATGGCAATACTGCAAAGAATGGTGTGCTAGCTGCAATTATGCCTATGGAATCTATCGAGCTGCTCTGGAAGCTGTTAGAAGAAGAACCGGGTAGAACTCTTACCGTCGATTTGGGGGAACGTATCGTCACTTGTGCAGATGTCGTCCTGCCGTTTGAAGTTAATGACTATACGCGCTGGCGCCTGATGAATGGGTATGATGATATCGACCTGACATTGCAGCATGAAGATGATATTGCGGCGTATGAGGCCAAGCGTGCTGAGCGTTTCCCATTTAAGCCAAAAACTATTCCTGCAAAGCATTGGCAATCTCAGACTGTATCTTCTGCACGCGAAGTAGATGACAGTGATTGGGCAGGACCATTAGCTACACGCTAGGCCTGAGACGCTGCATCAAGTAAGTGTGTAGCGCTATGGTCTGCGCTCAAGTTGATTGTAGCGTTGCGTGTATAATGCGATTGGTATTAGTCAGACTGCTGGCTGAACCATATACCACATGGAGGATGTATGGTGGAACTTGAGCCAATCTATGATGTTACGCGTACTTATGAGGATAACTATGCACAGGGTCCTTTTGGTGCGTTTGCGCAGGCATTACATACTACTTTTGATGCCGTTGATACTGCTACTACTGCTGATACGGGCGTTTCCAGTGCTGTAGAACATGCAGATATCACTCATGGTCAGGATGCTGAAGCTGAATCCTTGGCACACGAATCTTTGCCACACGAATCCTTGCCTTACACTGTGCTCGGGCATCAAGTTCGCCTGCCATTTGGTATTCCAGCAGGACCATTGCTCAATAGTAAGTTCACTACTGCGGCACTGCGTATGGACTATGACATGGTGGTGTATAAAACTGTACGTTCTAGAGCGTGGGCTTGCAATCCTTTCCCCAATGTGCTTGCTGTGCATCCAAGCGCCCATGATGGTGTATTGCGTCCTGAAAGCCGTGAATGTGATGAAGGAATTTTGGCAGATACCCATTACCAGCTGCCAGTTTCTATTTCTAATTCCTTTGGCGTACCATCACAGGATCCTGAGATTTGGCAGCCTGATTTAGCGCAGGCATTGTCCGCAGCGCAGTCTGGTCAGGTTGTTATCCCAAGTTTTCAAGGCTCTCGAACTGCCGGTATGAGCACTGAGGATTACATTGCCGATCATGTGCTTACTGCTCGGCTAGTGCAGGAAACTGGTGCAACTATGATGGAAATGAACACCAGTTGTCCTAATGAAGGACACAATCGATTGCTGTGTCATGATCCTGAGTTGGTGGGTCGTATTTGTGAAGCGGTAAAAGAGCAGATTGGTGATATTCCGCTTGTTGTTAAATTGGCATATATTCCTGATAATGATGCTTTAGAAGCTATGATTGCGCATACTGTTTCACGTGGAACAGTGCAAGGTTTTGCAACGATTAACACGATTTCTGCGAAGCTGGTCGATGCTCAAGGGCGTCAGGCGCTTCCTGGTGAAGGCAGAGAGCGCAGTGGTGTATGTGGTGCGGCTATTCGTCAGGCAGGGCTTAATATGGTGACGCGCCTTGCTGATATTCGAGAGCGCATGGGCTTAGATATGACCATTATTGGCGTGGGCGGTGTAACTAACGCACAGGATTATCATGCATATCGTGTAGCTGGAGCTGACGCTGTGATGAGTGCTACTGGTGCTATGTTCAACCCATACTTAGCTCAAGAAATACTAGAGCAAGAAGGAATCAAGCACTAGCTGGGTATTATTGGATATGTAGGTGCTCAAATAATACGAGCACCTACACACGACTTACTTATCTACCTACCTACACTCTTACTTACGCGCATACCTGTGTGTACACGTTCGTTGGGTTACAGCAGTATAACGAGCGCAGACTGTGCTTCAATATGTAGGCTTAGTGGTGCTTGTGGTGTTTGCTGCTGTATATTGCCTGAGCCAACGATTGCGTCTACGATTGCAGTAGCTGGGTCATATGATAGCGTGTTCGTTCCGTTGAGTTCGCAAGTTTCGTCATGTCTTCCAGGATTAACTGCTATTAAGGCTTGCTTACCTGAGACACTGTCAGTGCGTAGTAGAATTAACGTGCGCTGATTGTCGTCAGCAAATACTACTTGTGTATCGGCATCTGCTTGTAAGCATCGGTTAGCATGTCGTACAGCAATAATATGACGCACGCAGTGCAAGATAGAAGTTGTATCAGCTTCCTGTGCGGCGACCGTTGGAGCATCGTTTCCATGGTCAATTGGCAGGTATAATTGTTCAGCGCTTGCAGCAGAAAATCCTAAGTTTGGTTTCGCATTCCATTGCATAGGAGTTCTTGCGCCAGTGCGTTGATATCCTCCTTCAACGCTGACCAACTCCTGCATACGCATACCAATTTCATCGCCATAGTATAAAAATGGCACACCTGGCATGAGTAGTAATAAAGCAAAGGCTATTCGACGTTCTGTGTCAGTAAGACGTGGCGCCATGCGCGGTGAATCATGATTGCTGGTAATGAATGAGAAATAACCCAGTGCCTTAGTGTTTTGATATTGTGGTTGCCAATCGGCTAAAAATGCCAGCGGTGATTGTGCTGAATCGGCATTGAAATAGCTTGCATCATGGTCGTGGCTAAGCTGGTGTTCGGTTCTCCTAGTTAATAGGTTGTAGCCATTTGGCACCCATCCCCAGTCAAGATAAAAGTCCATATCAAAACCGGCACGTAATGATTGCCAGGGTCTTGACCATTCAGATACAAAGGCTGCCTCGGGGAATTGTGCCTTAATAGGGGCAAGCATTCTTCTCCATGATTCGATGGTTTGCGATTTTTCGGTATCGTCATTTTTGACCAAGGAATCAGCCATATCGACGCGGAACCCGTCAGCTCCGGCGTTAAGCCAAAATCGCATCACTTCTCGCATAGCTTCACGAGTAGCAGTTGGGGCAGAGGCATTGATATCTACTTGCCAAGACTTGGCAGGATCTGGATTGCGGAATCCATAATTTAATGCTGGTTGGAATGCAAAAAAGTTGACAATATATGAACCATCGCGTGGAGTCGTGCCTGAAATTGCAGGCATGCCAGCACTTGATTCAAATGCAGTATTTGTCCAAAGGTAACGATCGCTATATGCTCCACGATCCTCAATATGCGGCTGTTGCGATGCGATGAACCATGGATGTTGGATAGAAGTATGTCCTGGGACAAGATCAAGCAGGACTTTGATACTGCGCTGATGCGCTTGATGAAATAGCTCAATGAGGTCATCGTTCGTGCCGTATCGTTCGGCAACATTAAGATAATCAGCTACATCATATCCGGCATCTTGAAATGGTGATGTGAAACAGGGGTTTAACCATAATGCTGTCACCCCAAGGGAGTCAATATAATCGAGGTGTTGAATAATGCCTTGAATATCACCGATGCCGTCTGCGTTAGCATCTGCAAACGATTGTGGATAAATTTCGTAAAACACTGCGTCCCGTAACCAACTTGGATGATGGAATAGGGCTGCTTGTTGATCGACTTTGACGAAATCGGATGGGCGATGCAGTGCATGCTGGTTATGTTGTGTTGTCATGATATTCCTTTTGGCGTCGTTGCAATATCTACGACTGTTATACACGGAGTATGAGGTTATGGCAAACGTTGCGTATGGCTGGTCAGCTTGTAGATAAGGCGATAGGCGAGGCAATAGGTTGTGCAAAAGAGAGTATGTGTATTGAACGAGTTTCTCTATCAATTATTGAAATCGTTTTCGATAATGATAGTATCAAGTGAAGTACGTGTGTATATATTCGATGCACTGCCGGCCGTGTAGGCAAGATACAAGTAATTGCAGTGATTCTAGGGCGTATTATCTCTATTCGTATTTAATTTAATAATTAAACTAACGAAGCTGTAGTCTGGAGAGACACGCAGGTAATTTTAAAAATGCTGCAATTTACTGAACAGAAACCCCCTATTTTGCAAACTTTTGCATTCGTAAAGGCATTAAACTAATTAAATATTACAGAAATAATGATATTACACAATGAAAACGATTGTACTTTTTTGCAAAAAACTGCTATATTACCCATAGTCTCTTCATCTGGCATGCAATGTTGCACAACATACAGTTGGAGATATAAGAAGAGACAATACCTACGAATCCCGTGTATGAGGTGGGAGAGATAAATGAACAACTCAAAGAAGATTCTTGCAATCGCAGCATCTGTTGCTATGCTGGGTAGCCTTGCTGCGTGTGGTAATAGTGGTAGCTCAAGCTCTGGTTCAGGGTCGAGTGAAGATGTCAAGCTGCTAGTTTGGACACCTCAGGAGGACCAGAAGGCTGGATGGATCCAAGATCAAGAAAAAGCATTTGAAAAGGCACATCCTGAATATAAGATTACTTGGACGAATAAAGTAGTTTCCGAGGGTGATACTGGTACCACAGTAAAGAAGGATCCTGCAGCCGCTGCTGATGTATACCTCTTTGCAAACGATCAGCTGGGTATGCTCGTAGAAGCAAATGCAATCGGTGAGTTGTCTGATTCTGCTGCTGAACAAGTAAAGGCTGATAATGATGAAGCTATGGTTCAGTCTGTAACCAATGATGGCAAGCTCTATGGCGTGCCATTTACTGGAAATACTTGGTTTATGTATTACAACAAGTCCAAGCTCTCCGATGCTGATGTGAAGAATTTCAACACCATGATGGATAAGGCAAAGGTTTCCTTCTCCATTGACAACTCTTGGTATCTGCCAGCATTCTATTATGCAAACGGTGGCACACTCTACGGTCCAGACGGTACTGACGCTAGTGCTGGTGCACAATTCGGTGGTGAGCAGGGCGCTGCTGTAACTAAGTTCCTTGCTGAAAACATTGCTGCAGGCAAGATTATTGATGATGTGGATGGCTCCGGTCTTGCTGGTTTGGGCAATGGCTCTGTAGACGTGATCTTCTCTGGTACTTGGGATGCAGAGAATGTTAAGAAAGCACTCGGCGATAACTATGCTGCTGCACAGCTGCCAACTGTAACCATTGACGGTAAAGAGCAGCAGATGAAGAGCTTTGCAGGCTCTAAGGCTGTAGCTTACAATCCTAACTCCAAGTTCCAGAAGGCTGCTGCACAGTTTGCTGCATTCCTTGGTTCTGAGGAAGCTCAGCTTGCTCACTATGAGAAGCGTGGTGTAGTACCAACTATCAAGTCTTTGCTTGACAATGACAAAGTTAAGAACGATATTGCCGCACAAGCACAGGCAGCAACGATTGCAAACACTGCAGTATTGCAGCCAACCATTACTGAGATGTCCAACTTCTGGGATCCAACTCAGGCATTTGGTAAGGCATTGGTACAAAAGGATGTAACTCCTGACAATGCTGCTGAAAAAACTGAGGCTTGGGTAGCTCAGCTAAACAAGCAGTAAGCCGTTCTTACTGAGACTTTTCTTGAAGTTAAGACATAGTCATTTATGGTAAGATTTGAATGGGGTATGTCGCTACATGGCATACCCCTGTTTTATGTGAGTTTGATATCCATACTCTTATCAAGAGAAGATTTAATGGGAATAAAGTAGTTTTCCATTTACATGTGAAAGGGTCGACATGGCTGGTACCACAACAGTAGCGCCATCGACAAGGCGTGCTCATGCACGCAAACCGAAAAAAATTGGTGCAGATTATGTGCCTGCTGAACCTTGGACTTTACGCGCAGCATTGCAACAAGGTGATATTTTCACCCGCTTATCGGCGCTAATCTGGGGTTTAAGTAATGTAGTGCGAAAGCAGTACGTTAAAGCTGTACTGTTTTTTGCCATAGAAATTGCTGCTATTGCATTTATTATCGTTGGCGCAATACCATCATTGGCACAGTTGCCAGGACTTGGTACAGGAAAAGTAGAAAAAGTTAAGGATGCTGACGGTTTCTGGCAGACTATAGTGCCGACACCATCTGTTGTTTTACTGTTGTATGGCGTTTCATCACTGGTCATGATTGTGCTTATTGCATGGTTCTGGACAGTAATGATGCGCTCGCAATACAAGGCTCAGTATTTAGCAAGCACACAAGGACACGCACCTACGTTCAAAGAAGATTGTGAAGATCTGCTTTCTGGACGTTTGTGGCTTACGCTGATGACATTACCAACTCTGGGCATTTTCACGTTTACCGTCTTGCCATTGATCTTCATGATTTCTATGGCATTTACGAGTTATGATGCGAAACACCCAACAAAGTTTGACTGGGTTGGTTTGCAAAACTTCGGTCAGCTGTTTTCAACAACAGGTTCCACAGTAAATTTTGCAATTTTTACTGAAGTTCTTATCTGGACGTTGGTTTGGGCTTTCTTTGCAACATTCTTGAACTTCTTCCTCGGCATGTTCTTAGCTATGGTGATTGAGCGCCCTACAACAAGGCTTAAGGGCATGTGGCGCGCAATCTTTTCCATGTCTATTGCAGTACCACAATTCGTGTCTTTGCTGGTTATGCGCCAGATGCTGCAGCAGAATGGTGCTATTAACCGATTATTTATGCAATGGGGTTGGATTGATCAGCCATTGCCATTCTTTACTGATCCAACGTGGGCTCGTGTAACAGTAATTATTATCAATTTGTGGGTTGGTATTCCATTTACCATTATGCAGATCACCGGTATCTTGGAAAATATTCCTGGAGAGCTTACAGAAGCAGCAACATTGGATGGTGCAAATTGGTGGCAGCGCTTTACTAATGTTACGATGCCATACATTATTTTTGTGATGACGCCGTATTTGATTACGACCTTTACTGCAAATGTTAATAATTTCAACGTTATCTACCTGCTTTCTGGTGGAGATCCGACACCGGTTGGTTCCTCTGCGGGTAAGACAGATTTGCTGATTACATGGTTGTACAAGCTAACTGTGGATAAGAATAATTACAATATTGGTGCAGTTATCGGTATTTTCACCTTTATTGTGCTTGCTGTAGTTTCCTTGATTACATACCGTTCAAGCGGCTCTTATAAGAATGAGGAGGCATTCAGGTGAGTAGTGCATCCGTTTCGCGTTCAGTATCTGCAACTAGCACAGGTGGCGAATTGCCAAAGAAAAATTTCTATGGTCGTCGTGTAGCAGGTGATGTGCTCAGCTACCTGTTACTTACTGTTCTTGGTATTGTCTGGCTTGTGCCAATTGTATGGGTGGTACTTGAGTCATTTAATGCAGACCCTCAGCCATACCAAGAGACCTTTTTCCCTAAAGAGTACTCGCTCAATAATTATGTGCAATTATTTGCGGATAAATCAGTATTTGATTTCCCACGTATGTACATGAATACGTTGATTATTGCAATATTTACATGCTTAATATCCGTATTCTTTGTGCTTTCAGTGGCATACTGTATGTCCCGTTTGCGTTTCCGCATGCGTCGCACCTTCATGAATATAGTGCTTATTTTGGGTATGTTCCCAGCAATTATGGCTGTGGTGGCAATCTACTTTATTTTGAAGGCTGCTGGTTTAACTTCTGCAAACATGACTGTTATTGCGCTGATTTTGGTGTATTCTGCTGGTTCTGGCGCTGGTTTTTATGTGATGAAGGGATATATGGATACTATTCCATACTCTCTTGATGAAGCCGCTCGCCTTGATGGTTGCAATAATTGGCAAGTATTTACTAAGATTATTATCCCAATTACCAAGCCGATGATTGTATATCAGGCAATTGTCTCATTCCTGACTCCATGGCTTGACTTCGTGCTGGTGAAAACGATTGCCACTACGCAGGAAGGATACACTGTTTCATTGGGTCTGTGGAATATGCTGCAAAAGGAATATATCCATAGCTACTATGCGCGATTTGCCGCTGGCGCAGTGCTTGTTTCCATTCCAATTGCCATCTTGTTTATCGTGATGCAACGGTTCTATCAAGAATCAATGGCAGGTTCTACCAAGGGCTAGAAGGCAGTACATAGACAACCTAATTCTTTCTTCTACATTCTAGGGGAGATTGCGGTGACGTAGTCTCCCCATTTCCATGTAGCCTATCCGTTTCTATATTGAAGTTCAGCCTGATACTTTGGTTAATGAAGCGCAGTATGTCAACAAGTTACCTTACGGATTGCGATATACTGCACATAAGATACCTGTCGTTAAGCAAGGATTCACCATGGAATCTGATTCTAGAGCAAGTAGTATTTCACACGAACCATATACCGCGATTTTCTTTGATTTGTATGGCACACTTGTTGATGCGCATACTGAGGAAGATGAACTGCAAACGTTTGAGGAATTTAACAGATGGTTGAGTGCACAGGGTTGCCATTTTGCATCGGCTGTTGTTTTGCGAGAACGCTATCGTAAAGCATTGTTGCAAGTGCAATCGGCACTGCCTAACGGAGTTGCGGATATTGAGCATGAATTTGATATTGCCCCTGTTTTTGTCAGTATTCTTCGTGCGGGCATGGGTGCCCATAGTGCCATAACTGCATCGATGGTACAAGCATGTGCTACAGCATTTAGAGTGGCTAGTAATCGCAAGCTTGAGCCTTACTCTCATGCTGCATCGCTTTTAGTACTATTGCGCGCATGGGGGCTCACTACAGTACTAGTTTCCAATGCGCAGTCACTATTTACACGACCAGAACTGGAAGATTGTGGCTTAGCGAAGAGTTTTGATCATGTGCTTATCTCTTCAGAAGAAGGAATCCGTAAACCGAATAAAGCGTTTTTTGAGCGGGCGTGTGCGCTGGTGCCCTGTGCGGCGCAGTCTGCTCTGATGGTTGGAAATGAAGAAGTCAATGATATTCAGGGAGCTGGTAGGGCGGGAATTGATGCATTTTACTTGCATACTTCTCCTGCTTCATGGGGACAGCCTGAGATTGCCCAAGATGCCGTGTGCTCAGTGCAAGGAGCAGATTATTACCGTCTGGCTCAATATATTGCTCAGCATAACGGTTTGACAGGCGAAGCAGTACAGCAAATAGATCGATTGCTCAATAGCAATGAATAGCAGTGATAGTGCACACGTTGCTATTTGCTTGGTATAGATAACATAGGGGATATAGTGGCATTATATAAACGTGAATGGAATACCAGTATCCATCAGTCAGCTCCAGAGGCTCCGAGGCGGCGTAAACGTCAGCGTGGGTTGAGTATGTTTCGGCTAAAAATCATCGCTATGGTTTTACTTACCTTAGGGACGCTGAATACCGCTGTTGTAATGCCGCATATTGATATGAATAATATAGGTGATTTAACACTTGCCATATTGCTTGACGCGGTAAGTTGGGTCGCCATACCAATATTTGCGTGGATTACCGTTATGGGTGTGCATCATTCACAGCACCTGTGGCATTACTTAGGTAGAGTGCTGTTGCTTGCTGCACTGAGTGAAGTGCCCTATGATATGGCAACCAGTCATGTGTGGTTCGACAGCACATCGAATAATCCTGTGTGGGCTGTTGCTGTTTGCATAGTAGTGATTGTGGTATTGCGATCATTAGACACACGTCCAGTGCATGATGCCTACACAGGTCCTGTATATCAGGTGAGCTATGGACAAAGTATTGGTATTCGGATAGTGGTTTGTGCTGCTGCTGTGCTTTGGTTAATCCTTGGTCATTTTGGTGTGCGTGTAGGTGTGATGAATGAGGGACTGGTGCTCCTTGCCATGGTTATTATTTTTGAAATACTGCATCGTCATGAAAATACGATGATGTACTCTGCGGCTGTGGTAGGTGCTCTTGCAGGTCTAACGCCAGGATTAGGCGTGGCAGTGGTGCATTATCACAATGACCAGTTAGGATATACCAAGAAGGCGGTAGGTCTTGGTTTTTATGTGTACTATGTAGTGCACCTTGTGCTTTTTGCTGTGCTGGCTGTATTAGCGTAGTATGTTGTGAGCGCCATTCACGCACTATTCACAAAATCTGTGTCACACTACTAGCTAAACCGTGTAGCACTCATGCTAGAGTAGTGACCTAGTATTACAGCTAGTATTCCAACTAGTATAGCTAGTTGTACAGGCTAGTGATGAGGTATTACAACTAGTATTTGGTACTAGAATTATCGTAATGACGATGTAAACGAAACTGCTACCGGTGAAAACCTGCAGGAGAAAGCGTTAAGCCAGGGAGAACATAGTGAGTAATCAAAACGAGGACGTGCTCCACGTTGTTGGTGGTAAGCCACTTCATGGAACAATCAAAGTTCGCGGTGCTAAGAACTTTGTCAGTAAAGCGATGGTTGCAGCGCTACTGGCTCCGGGGACTTCGGTATTGCGCAATGTTCCGGAAATTCGTGATGTGCATGTAGTGTCAGATTTATTGCGCTTGCACGGTATTCATGTTGATGTTGATGGTGCTCAAGGCGTAGTCACTATTGATGCCAAACATGTGGAAATGCCAAGTGTTGCTGATGTGGATACTTTGGCTGGCTCTTCGCGTATCCCAATCCTGTTCTCCGGACCGTTGTTGCATCGTCTTGGTGAAGCGTTTATTCCAGCCTTGGGTGGTTGCAATATTGGTGGACGTCCAATTGACTTCCATTTAGATACATTGCGCAAATTGGGTGCCAAAGTTGATAAAGAACATGCAGATGGTATTCATATTACTGCGCCAAACGGCTTAAAAGGCGCTAAAATTCATCTGCCATACCCTTCGGTTGGTGCCACTGAGCAGACATTGCTTGCAGCAGTGCTTGCTGAGGGCAAAACTGAGCTTTCTGGTGCTGCTACTGAGCCGGAAATTATGGACTTGGTTGCTGTTTTGCAGAAAATGGGCGCCATTATTTCGGTTGATGTAGACCGTACATTCCGTATTGAAGGTGTTAAAGAGCTTAAGGGCTATACGCATACGGCGCTTACGGATCGCATTGAGGCGGCAAGCTGGGCTTCGGCAGCATTAGCAACGCATGGTGACGTGTTTGTTAAGGGTGCTACTCAGCCTGAGATGATGACCTTCTTGAATGTATTCCGCAAGATTGGCGGAGAATTTGATATCACTGATGCTGGTATTAGATTCTGGCATCCAGGTGGCGATTTGAAGCCAGTTGCTATTGAAACAGATGTACACCCTGGGTTTATGACTGATTGGCAGCAGCCGTTGGTCGTGGCTTTAACTCAGGCTAAAGGCTTGTCTATTGTGCACGAGACGGTGTATGAGAATCGCTTTGGTTTTACTAAGCCACTCGTGCAAATGGGTGCAACTGTGCAACTGTATCGGGAGTGCCTAGGATCGTTGCCTTGCCGTTTCCAGCAGCGTAATTACAAGCATTCAGCTGTTATTTTTGGGCCAACTCCACTTACTGGTCAAGATATTGACGTGCCTGATTTGCGTGGAGGCTTTAGTCATCTGATTGCGGCATTGACTGCAAGCGGTCCTTCTGACGTGCACGGTATTTCGCTGATTGACCGTGGGTATGCAGACTTCCGTGGCAAATTGACAGCTCTTGGTGCGCAAATTGACTAGTTCTTTGTAATATGGCGTGTATGTGTAATACCGTGTATTTGGTATTACACATGAGTAGCTCAATATTTTTTTGATAACCATAGTGTGGTATAGCAATATACCACACTTTTTTATTGGAATTTCAAGCAAAAAGAATAGTTACTCCCTGATTATCGTAGGGTCTACTGGAGGATTATCGTAGGGTCTACTCCCTGATTATCATAAATGTCGCGCCTAGATTGTTATTAGAAGCGCATGAGGTACAATGCCAACTATGGTTTCTAAAGGTACTCCTTCTCCGCGTAGCGCAGTTACACCGCTTTCTGATGAGCAGGTAGCAAAACTTGCTCAAGAGCACACTTTGGTTGATAGTACGCGCTATTACCCAACTGGTGTAGTAAGACCGAATGAGGCAGAAATCAATGCGCAGAATCCCAAGGCAACTGATCGATTGCTTGCGGGAACTTCTCTGGTGCTGCGTATGCATAGTAAAGTGCGCGCGTGGGGATTGGATCAGGTGCCGCAGACTGGACCATTTATTACTGCTGCTAGTCATGTAACCATGTATGACGTGTTTGTGCCTATGTCAGCACTGTTTCATATGGGGCGCAGACCGCGATATATGGCTAAAGCGGAGCTTGCAACGTGGCCGGTGCTGGGTAAATGGTTTCAACTTGTTGGTATGCAGCCTGTTGCAAGGCGTTCTGGTCAGGGGCATGCCATTATCGATGAGTCGATTCGTATTGTTACCTCCGGTCGTCCGCTTACCGTGTGGCCTGAGGGGACAGTGACGCGCGATCCGAAAAAATGGGTAATGAGTCTCAAAGCTGGTATGGCAATTGTGGCATTGGAGTCGTCGCGCAGATTAGGCTATCAAGTGCCTCTTTTTCCTGCGGTAACATGGGGTGCGGCGAGTATCAACCATTGGTGGCCGTGGCCGCGCAAAAATGTTGTACTGCATTATGGATCGGCTATTGATTATGCGGATTTGTTAGCTGATCAAGATTCTTGGGGGGATCAGCCTCCTGCTCATGCTGTTGAAGCATTGACTATGCGTGTGTTGAAGCGCATGAATGCGATGATGGCTGAGATTCGCGGTGAGCAAGAACCTGCAGAAGGGTATTGGGATTATGCCACGATGAGCCGCAAGCCATATCCTCCCGAGCTTGGATAGGTTTAGATTTCCGTGTTCTCAGTTTTGCGTATAATTACTGTTACCAAGTATCAAATAAAGTCAAGTGATTTTGCTTAGGGCATAGTTTCCTGTACAATCTCTGCGGTTGCAAGCGTTAGATGACATCGTTGCGATGCGAGTGTAAAGCAGTATGTTTGCGTACTCATGCGCACTTGCGATTTTTATGCATAAGTGTGATCTAACGTGCATTACTGATAGAGCGGAGAATGACGTGGACTTTTCACTTACCACACAGCTTGCTGCTGAATGTGTTGGTACAGCATTTCTAATGATTTTTGGTAATGGTGCAGTAGCAAATACAGAGCTTGCGCGCACTAAGGGTCATAAATCTGGCTGGCTTAATATCGCTATGGGTTACGGTTTTGGCGTAATGTTCCCAGTGCTTATGTTTGGTGCAGTTTCTGGTGCACATATCAATCCTGCAATGACAATCGCCCAAGCGGTAGCTGGCATGTTCCCATGGGCAAAAGTTGCGCCATATATTGTAGCTCAGCTTGTTGGTGCTGTTATTGGTCAGCTTATTATTGTCGCAGCATATTGGCCTCATTATCGTGAAACAACGGATGCTGATGCTATTTTTGCCTCATTCTCGACTACAAATGCAGGCGAATCAAAGTTCAACTACTTCGTCAATGAGTTCTTCGGTACGTTGGTACTTGTTTTGGGTGCTTTGCTGTGCTTGACTATGCCTTGGGGTGAAGCCAATCATGCTGCCGCTTCTATTGTTGTTGGCTTTATTGTGTGGGGTTTGGTGACGTCTCTTGGCGGTCCTACAGGTCCTGGATTGAACCCAGCTCGTGATTTGATGCCACGAATATTGCATCAGTTGTTGCCAATTGAGCATAAGGGATCTTCTCGCTGGGGTGAAGCATGGATTCCAGTTGTTGCTCCGATTGTTGGCGCTATTGTTGGTGTACTGCTATATAAAGCACTGTTTGCAGTGGCACTATAAGCTAAAAAGTTCAATGCTTTGGTTGTAAAACAGGTACACTAGAGCATATGACAGCAGATAATCAGACGGTAGATTCTTGTGTAGGGTCTACCGTCTCTTCGTATTCCATGAAACATTGTGTTGAACAAACAGTGAATAATGCTGGGCAATATTGTGTGCAAAATACCGCTCTTGTACATAACACCCATATTGCGCATAGTAATGTCACTACGAAGCAGTCTAAACCGCTTGGTCGATTTGCGCCATCTCCAACTGGCAGAATGCATCTGGGCAATATTGTGGCAGCAGTGGCAGCTTGGGCAGCGTGTGAAGGAAATATGCTGCTGCGTATTGAAGATGTTGATACCGATCGTGCTCGCCAAGATGCCGACCGATGGATTATGGACGATTTACATTGGCTTGGTTTAGATTGGGTCGGAGAGCCGCAGTATCAATCACAGCGCACGGAATTCTATACTGAGGCACTGCGCAATTTGCCAGTTTATCCGTGTTATTGTACTAGGGCACAAATTCGCGCAGCATCAGCTCCGCAAGAGGGTGATGGTTTTGTGCTGTACCCTGGCACATGTCGGCCGAAGCATGTGACACCTGGATTGTATAGCGCTGTTGAGCGGCAAGACTTTGCAGAGGGCAAAGAGTGGTTGGCACAAAATCGACCGGTAGTGGAGCGGCAAACGAACGCGCATCAGCGTTTTGCGTGGAGACTAGCAGTTCCACAGTTGGGTGAGTCTGAGTCGGTTATCCGCTTCACTGATGAACATGCGGGCGTGCAAGAGTACGCTGTAGCGCAGCAACTAGGCGATACGATATTGCGCAGATCTGATGGATTATTTTCCTATCAGTTGGCGGTGAGTGTGGATGATGCGCTGATGGGGGTTACGCAAGTGGTGCGTGGTCGTGATTTATTGCGCTCTACAGCATTGCAGCTTTATATACGGCATGTATTGCAACAGGCTCATATAGTGCCAGTGGTTCCAGATCCGCAGTTCGCTCATATTGGTTTGATTCGTGATAGTGATGGTACGCGCATGGCTAAACGGTTGCAATCGATTGATATGGGTGTCATTCGCCAATCTACGCACTCTGCTCAAGCTGTGCTTGGAATATGTGCGCAGTTACTGGGATTGCAGGACTCTTTCACGCCGGTTACTAGTAATGAGTTGCAGTATTTATGGAAGTGCCGGCACGGGGATCGCGTATATAGCGATACAGTATGCGATATGGCTGCAATATTGGGTAGCTTGGCGTAACTTTGGAAATTTTTGGAACACCGTGTGCTAAATCACACCACCCCTTTGAGTAGGGGGTATACTGTACTTAACTACGCGGTGTTGCAAATATGGAATGCGTCTCATACATAGAGGTATGGGCGGTTTCTAAGAGGGAGGAGAGATGGTATAGAGCTTGTGAGTTGTGTAATTTTTACAATAAATTTTTTGGTCCAAGGGGGGTTATTTTTTAAGCAATTTGTGTAGCATGCTCCATAAAATCCATGAATAAGGGGGATTGGTTCTTATTTTACGGGGGTATGCGGCATTGAAAAAATGCCAATATACTTCGGTACGAAGAGAACCTTGGTAACCGTATTGGTTACAAACATGCGATAGTAACACTGTGATACACAACGAACTGGAGAGTATGAACACTCATAAGGCGCAACATTATTCACTAAAGAGAGAAGGAAAAGGGGAATATTATGGGTACCTTGGGTGGTGGTTCGTTTAGTGCGCGTGAAGTGGCATATTTACAGTCGCTTCCAGCAGTAGAACGTGTGAGCAATAAGCGAATCGAATATACAGAAGAATTTAAGCGATATGTGATGCGTAGATATGCTGCAGGAGATTCTCCAGTAGTAATTTTCAGAGCAGCCGGTTTGGATTCAGCGCTTATTGGATATAAGAGAATTGAGCGTTGCATTGCTCGATGGAAGCAAACAGTTGATATCAGTGCGCAGTCTGCTGAAGAAGAATCACAGCCATTGCCAGCGGCATCATATACGCCCGTTGAAACCGATGAAACCGTAGAAACTATCAGTAGAACGCTAAACCCATATATGGCAATGATTCAAAATGGGCATTATGACATCCTCATCGCGCATCAGCTACGACGTATTGATGATCTTGAGCGTGAGGTCAGTCAGATTAAAGAGCGCATGGACAATGTGCAAGATCAAGTAGACGACCAAAGCGCATAAGTTAAGTAAGTATGTAAAAATAATTGCTTAGCGCTGTCATGAGCTGTTACTCTCAACCTGTTATGCAATGCGCTATGATTGCATTGCAAGTAACACGTGTGGAGGGCAATTGTGGCATATATGGATCACAAAAATTTAGCAAATACGCAAATTAGTGATCAACGAGCACAAGAAATCGCTGATAATGTGCATCGCGTACAAGAACGTATTGAAGAGGCTGCACAAGCCGCTGGTCGCAGTGCGCAGGAAGTGACACTTTTAGCGGCAACCAAGACACGCGATGTGGGTGAAATTATGGCAGCATTGCGCGCAGGTATTCGCACTATCGGTGAAAATCGTCCACAAGAACTCACTGCAAAAGTCGATGGCTTGCACACAGCATGCCAAGAGCTAGGTTGGCAGTACGGCGCAAGCTTGCCGTATCACACCGATGCGGAAGTCCATATTGATGTTCATTGCATTGGACAATTGCAGTCAAATAAAATTAACAAAGTGCTACCTATTGTCAATGCTGTTGAATCTGTAGATAGCTTAGATCTAGCACAAAAAATTGCCAAACGTGTTCAAGTACGAAATCAAGAACTTGCAAGTAAAGGCATAGCAGTTGCGCCATTAGGGGTGCTACTGGAAGTGAACGAATCTGGCGAAGTATCAAAATCTGGCTGTGATCCACAGGAAGCACTGGATATCGCATATGCTATTGCACAGTGCGAAGGACTGCAACTACAAGGGTTTATGACGATTGGTGCGCATGTTGATGATGGGCGCACGATTCGTGCTGGCTTTGCTCATCTACAATCTTTGCGCGACCAAGTGCTCGCATCCAAAGAACACGGCACTGAGCATGCGCAGACCCTATCTATGGGTATGAGTGGTGATTTGCAGTATGCGATTGCAGAAGGTTCAACTTTGGTGCGCGTTGGAACGGCATTATTTGGCGCTCGTGATTTTATATAATTGGCTCACATGCTCTGCGCTGAGTGCGTAAAAATAGATTCATGTAGCCCTGTAGTCGATGCTGATATGGGCATATCGCTACACTGTGATTATGAGAATTGCACGGTTTTCCCTTAATGACAATGTTCGTTATGCCTTTGTGCAGACTGACGAATATGAAGGCAAAGATTATTTAGTAGCATTAGATGGCTTCCCTCTGGCAGCAGGACAAGTTCATCCAACAGGTGAACGCTATGCTTTGGACGCAGAAGGTGTGCGTTTGCTTGCACCAATTATTCCGTCAAAAATTTTCGGACTTGCAAAAAACTATCAAGCACATGCCCAATACATGGATGAGCACCATTTAACCACAGCTACTCCAAAACCTGGCGAAATGATGATTTTCACCAAACCATCCACGGCAGTTATCGGTCCAGACGATCCTATTGTGTTCCCTTCATATTCCAACGATATGAATTTTGAGCCGGAAGTAGCTGTTGTAATCGGGCGTATTGCAAAATATGTTCCGGTCGAGCGTGCTATGGATTATGTGCTCGGCTACACTTGCACCAACGATGTGACTTTACGCGATTTGCAAATGTCAGATCCAATGTGGACACGTGCTAAGGGATTTGACACGGCTTGCCCACTCGGCCCTTGGATTGAGACTGAACTTGATTACACAGATGCTCGCATTGGTTTTAGCTTAAATGGTGAAGTAGTTCCTGAAGCAAGTGGCACTACTGCTCATCTGATTCATTCAATTCCTCAGCAGATTGCCGCAATTTCACAGTTCAGCACGTTGCTTCCAGGAGATGTTATTTTGACAGGAACGCCAAACGCTACAGGTTCGTTGCATCCAGGAGACGAGGCTGTGGTGAGCGTGGAAGGTATCGGGCAGTTGCGTAATGTAGTGGTTCGTGGCTAAAATAACCCCAGCCAAATCCATGTGTGGCAAACTATAGTCCACAGGAATAGGCGTGCAGCGTGTGGTTCTACCATGCCTGCACGTTTTTGTGGTCTATGGGGGCAGGGACGGAGCAATTTGCAATCCTCATACTGTATCTATTGCAAATTGTGTGGCTTCCCAGATACAGTACATGAGTGAAGGAACTAGGGATTCCATGCAAAAGCGATATTGGCGTGCAATATTGTGCACGGTATTAGCAGCTTGTTTACCATTTTCGTTGGCAGCATGCTCTTCGAGCGCAGCGCAGAGTGAACAACATGGGTTGAAAAAAGTAACGTTTATGCTTTCTTGGGCACCAGACACTAACCATATTGGTGTCTACGTTGCCAAACATTTAGGATATTATGCCAAAGCTGGGCTGCAGCCCGATATTGTTGCAGTAGCTCAAGCAGGTGCTGAGCAGGCAGTGAATAGTGGTAATGCTGATTTTGCACTATCTAATCTCACAAATGTTTCTATAGCCAGTACCAAGGACGCGCAACTACTGCAAGTATTACAAGTACAACAAAAGCCAAGTGCTATTTGGTGCTCGCTGCAATCAAATACTGCTATTACCAGACCAAAAGATTTTGACGGCAAAACTTTTGCAACATTTGGTTCTAATGAATCGGATGCTGTGATTAAGCGCATGATTGAACACGATGGCGGTAAAGGTGAGTTTGATAAAGTCACCGTCGGTACATCGACATTCCAAACGCTCTCCAGTGGCAAAGCTGATTTTGGTGGATTCTATGCCACATGGGAAGGTGTGCAAGCTGAAATGAATGGGCCGCAATTGCGTTGCTTTACCGAGCCTGATTATGGGGTGCCGGGCAATGCTGACACTATCGGTGTGATTACTAATAGTAAAACAGCAAAGCAAAACCCAGAACTGGTACGCAAATTCACCCAGGCGACACAGCGCGGCTATGCGTATGCCTATGAACACCCTGATGAAGCTGCGAAAATCTTAGTGGATGAAGCGCCAGAAGCGAATTTAGATCTGGCTTTTGTTAAGCGCAGTATGCATACCATTGTTGATGGAGCGTATTGGGGCGATATGAATGCCATGAAACAGGGCAGCTTTACCTTAGGTACGAATGATGTGTCTGGTTCGCAGCAGTATATTGACTTCTTGGCGCAGGCAAAGGTGTTTACTGATGCTGCAGGTAAGGTGGTAGACACGGTACCACAGGTGCAAACGCTTTCTACCGATAAGTTCCTGCTGAGTGCGCAAGAACTTGCACCTTCATTCAAGTAATGTGTCCGTGTAGTGCATTCAAGTAGTGTGTTCATGTAATGCATTCGTGTAATGCATTCCGATAGGTGCAAAACTATGCGGATTAAGATGTAAGGTCTGCAGGCTCTAGCTAATCTATCCACTTCATCCAGTGCCCGCATAACGCCATAGTATATGGAATGTGTGGGCACTTGATTAGCTATGCAGTTCACAAGAGGGGAGTGAGCGGGATGATAACAAATAATGCTGTAGATAATTCAGGCACGCAACCGGTGTGCATTCTTGCAGATATGGACACGGGTATTGATGATACTTTAGCGTTGTGCTTACTTATGGCATTACAGCGTGCTGGGCGGGTGCAGTTATTGGGATGTGTGGGAACCTATGGCAATGTGTTAGCCACAGATGCCATGCGCAACTCACGTACAGTACTTGATGCTTGCGGTGGTACTGAAATCCCAGTGTATGCTGGACTTGCTGCTCCTCGGTGGGCACAGGGATTTGCTGTTGATGCTGGTTGCGCTCGCTTTCATGGTGCTAATGGTCTGGGTAATGTGTGCTGGGAGAGTGTGCGTGCGCAGAGTGCTGCAAATTCACACAGCGGAGCTGATACTTCTGCTAATTCGTCCGCTAATATGTACGCTAATACTTCTGCCACCGCGCCTGCAGTGCAAGCTATCGAATCCTCCCAAGTTGGTGTGCTATCTCTTGGCGGTGAGCGCGTCCAGCCTGATGATCCACGATTAGCGCATAGGCAGATTCAATACCAAACAGATATGCAGTCATGGACTACTTATGCCAGCAAACAGTGTGGCTTTGTGCTGCACGATGGAGTGCAAGCGATTATCGATACAGTGCGGCGTTATGGTGACCAAGTAACTATTTTGGCAACTGGTCCTTTGACTGATATTGCCGAAGCGTTAGAACAAGCTCCAGATATTGCACAGCAGATGAAGTTGGTGCTGATGGGTGGTTCGCTTACACAAGAGGGCAATTGCTACGATCTAATTTGTGAAACTAATATATTCCAAGACCCTGAATCTGCTGATGTTGTATTCCACTCTGGCGCCTCGGTGACAATGGTTGGTCTCGATGTGACCCATCAATGTTTGCTCACGCGGGAGCATATGCGTGCTTTTGCTGATGCTGGTAGCAAGTTGGGGAAGATGCTGGCGCAAACACTGAAGTTTTATATTGAAGCCAATGAAGCGAGTGATCCGCTTTTTGCGCAAGGTTCTCCGTTGCATGATCCACTTGCGGCACTTGTTGCTGTGGAACCTGGTGTGGTTACTTGCTTACCACTGGGGATGAAAGTTGAAACACGTACCGGTGTGGGTGCAGGTTTTCGAGGCAGAACTATTGGAGATCCTGCTCAAGTGCGCAATGCTCATCCGCGCACGCAGGTGGCAGTGCAAGTTGATGCGCAGCATGCTGTTGATGAGATTATTGATGCTGTGCTTGGCTTATGTCGAGTTGTGAAGTGATGTGTAAGTAATGTTGTATGCGCTGCTATTTGCACTGATGCTCGTACTGTAAAAGTTGCAGTATTTTCAACGATGCTTCTGGGCATCGTCTGTGGAACAGTTACTCACTCGTGTTCAATCACTTCACAACTCGGTAGTTGGGGTGTTTGAGACTGGGTTTGTAGGAGGAATTCAGAGCGAATGTAAAAACTTGAGTCAAACTAGCTCAAGTTTTGGGAATAAATTGATGCCCCTCAAGGTTATGTATTGCAGAACGTGAAGATTCAAGAAGTGAAACCGTGTATACATGCGATGGAGACCTCTTGGATTGCATGAGGAGGCATTATGGAACAGAATTTCACTCGACTTGCCCAAGAAGCCATAGGTGATGCTATTCAAAGCGCATCAGCTGCGGGGAATGCGCAAGTCGAAACATTACATTTGATGGACGCATTACTACGCCAACAAGAAGGCGTGGTAGCAGGTTTACTGCAAGCTGTAGGAGCAGATACACAAGCTATTGGAGCCGCAGTACGCAATGCGCTAGTAGCATTACCAAGCGCAAGCGGTAGTACTACATCGCAACCACAAGCCAGCCGACAGCTTACCCAAGTTATTGCCCAAGCAGAGCAGGAAATGCGTACCATGGGTGATGAATACGTATCTACTGAGCATTTGCTCATTGCTCTTGCTGCAGGGACGAACACTACTGCAGATATTTTGCGTAAGTATCATGTCAGTGCTCAGGATTTGCGTAAAGCAGTGCCTGGCATTCGCGGTGGCGCTAAAGTAACTAGCCCAGATGCAGAAGGTAATTATAAGGCACTAGAAAAGTATTCCACTGATCTTACAGCGCGCGCTAAGGAAGGAAAGCTCGATCCAGTAATTGGCAGAGATCGAGAAATTCGCCGCGTTATACAGATTTTGAGCCGTCGTACCAAGAACAATCCAGTACTAATTGGTGAGCCTGGCGTTGGTAAAACAGCTGTTGTAGAAGGTCTTGCACAACGAATTATTGCAGGAGATGTGCCAAGCAGCTTGCAAAATAAGCGACTTATTGCGCTAGATATGAGTTCGATGGTAGCAGGCTCGAAATATCGTGGAGACTTTGAGGAACGCTTAAAGTCAGTTCTTGAAGAAATTAAGCGTTCCAATGGTGAAGTCATAACCTTTATCGATGAGCTGCACACTATTGTTGGCGCGGGAGCTGCAGAAGGTTCAATGGATGCTGGCAATATGCTTAAACCAATGCTAGCTCGTGGTGAACTACGGTTAATTGGTGCTACCACACTTGATGAGTACCGTGAAAATATTGAAAAAGACCCAGCTTTGGAGCGTCGTTTCCAGCAAGTGTACGTAGGTGAGCCAAGTGTAGAAGATACTATTGCTATTCTACGTGGTTTAAAGCAACGCTATGAAGCACATCATAAGGTCACTATTGGCGATGATGCGCTAGTAGCGGCAGCAACACTGTCACACCGCTATATTTCTGGAAGGCAATTGCCAGATAAGGCCATTGATTTGGTCGATGAGGCCGCAGCACATCTGCGTATGGAATTAGATTCGCAGCCGGAAGAGATTGACGAATTACAGCGCAAAGTAACCCGTCTTGAAATGGAAGAAATGCAGCTGAAAAAAGCAGAAGATCCAGCTTCTAAGGAACGTCTGGAAAAGCTGCAGGCTGACCTAGCAAATACCCGCGAACGTTTGTCTGGATTGCAAGCACGCTGGAATGCTGAAAAGGAAGGTCATAACAAGGTCGGTGATTTGCGTGCTCAACTTGACGCCAAGCGCGTAGAAGCTGATAAGGCAACGCGCGAAGGTGATCTTGAAAAGGCAAGTCGAATTCTGTATGGAGAAATTCCAGCAATACAAAAGGAATTAGCTCTTGCAGAACAAAGCGACTCTGCTGCTGGTTCTGATGCTGCATCTGCTTCTACTTCTGCCGATGAGGCTCATGCTGCGCAAGCTAATTCGACCACCAATGAGTCCGAGCCAATGGTTCCAGATCATGTGGATGCAGATTCTATTGCAGAAATTGTCTCTGACTGGACAGGAATTCCGGTTGGACGCTTGATGCAAGGTGAAAATGAGAAGCTGCTGCATATGGAAGAGATGCTTGGCAAGCGCGTTATCGGTCAGAAGGAAGCTATTGCCGATGTCTCTGATGCAGTGCGGCGCTCGCGTGCAGGTATTGCTGATCCAAATCGTCCAACTGGTTCATTCCTATTCTTGGGTCCGACTGGTGTAGGTAAGACTGAATTGGCGAAAGCCTTGGCAGACTTCCTCTTTGACGACGACAAAGCTATGGTGCGTATTGATATGAGCGAGTATATGGAAAAGGCTTCGGTATCTCGTTTAATCGGTGCGGCTCCTGGCTATGTTGGTTATGAAGAGGGTGGTCAGCTGACTGAGGCAGTGCGTCGTCGTCCATATTCGGTAGTGCTGTTTGATGAGATTGAGAAAGCTAATCCAGAAGTGTTCGATGTGCTCTTGCAGGTGCTTGACGATGGTCGTTTGACTGATGGTCAAGGACGTACAGTGGACTTTAAGAACACTATTTTGATTATGACCTCTAATTTGGGTTCACAATTCCTAGTGGACGGTCAATTAGATGCTGACCAAAAGCGCAACGCCGTGTTGGATGCTGTTCATCGTCAATTCAAGCCAGAATTCATCAATCGTTTGGATGATCTAGTGATCTTCCATCCATTAACTCGCGATGAGTTGGCGCAAATTGTTGATATTCAGGTTGATCAGGTGGCTCGTAGACTTTCTGATCGTCGCATTACCTTAGATGTTACTGATTCTGCTCGTCAGTGGCTTGCTGATGCTGGGTATGATCCAGCGTTTGGTGCTCGTCCATTGCGTCGTTTGGTACAGACTGAGGTTGGCGACCAATTAGCTCGCATGTTGCTTGCTGGCAAGGTACATGATGGTGACACCGTGCTTGTGGATCAAACCGGCGGAGAACATTTGGAACTCAGCGCATGGTCAAGTGACCCAATTATTAGCGAGTCGGCAGATACTACTGGCACTAATACTGCAGCTTAATAGCAAAACATGTGCGAATAGTGTAGCTAGTGTTTGACGAGACACATCGCTAGTCTTGAGCACATGAGTACTCTAGAGCACGAAAGCATGCATAACGAGCATGCAGCACATGAACATGAGCATCATCATGATCATCACGACCATGGTGATGCTCATGCATGTTCACATGAGACATCAACCACAGTTGGAGCATTTCGCAAAACTGGAGCACGAGGAGCACAAGCGGCTGTCTCTGCATCTGCATCAGGCACAGATGACGGCGCAACTTCGGCAAGTGAGTTTATTGATTTCGGCGCTTCTGAAGGATTTTTTGATGCGCGTGGTCAGCTCGAACCAATGGTGCGTGAAGAGCTACATGACCGCGCTTTTAGCGAGTTACTTTCGTTATCACTCGATCATCATGCTTCTGGGCTTATTGGGCATGCACTGTTGGATACATTAGAGGATCAGGGCTTAAGTGTTGGCGATTTTGATGCTGTCGGTGCTTTGACTACGGCAGCACTCCCAATGGCTTGTGCTATGGTACATGCCGCATCGATGCGTGGAGAAGATTTAGACGCTTTTATGATGGACTTTGTATTCCCCTCTATTAAAGGTCCAAGTATTGCAGGCAAGCACGTGCTTATGCTCGACGCTTGGCTAAGTGAAAAATCCTATGTGCAAACATCGTCGTTAGTTACTTTGCGCAACGGTAATGAGCTCGGGTTAGATTTAAGCATTATTGAGCATGAGGGTGCGCATATTGTTGGTATTGCCGCTCTTGTAGGCGGTGTGGATATGACTGAGCCGAATATTGAGGTAGTTAGTCCTGTAGATGGTTCCAGCCAAGTATTGCCATTTATTCGCGTTTTTGATGAGCAGCAATTGCGCGATTAGGCAAGTGTAAACGCTTGAATAGCGTATGCAATGATAAGAATGATAAGTGGGAATCGATTAGCTGATTGGAGATTGCTGTGCGGCAAATGCATCCGGTAACGCAGGCAGCGCTTGAATCTGATGAACCGGTGTGGCGTGAAGTTGGATTAGGTCCGTGGGCTGAGGTGTATCCGCATCGACCTCGACCGGACAGGCGTGGTGATCCGGCAAATTTTGATGAGCGCTATGATACTGAGCTTATCGAACACGGTGATAGGCGTAATGTGCTCGACCGCTATCGGTATTTGAGCGTAGATGCAATTAAGCAAGATTTGGATCAGCGTGGGCGTCATAGTTTTGATGTTGCTGTAGAAAATTGGACACACGATTTTAATTTAGGGTCTATGGTACGAAGTGCCAACGCTTTTGGTGCAGGGCGCGTATACATTGTGGGTCCGCATAAATGGAATCGACGCGGCTCTCTGATGACGGAGCTTTACCAGCATGTGGAGCATGTGCCAACGATTGAATCGCTTATTACGCAATGGAAACAGGAGCACAATCCTGCGCTTGATGCGAAGTATGCTGATGCCAAAGTGATTGCTATGGACATTGTTCCCGGCTCTATTCCTCTGGAAACCTATCAATTCCCGAAGCACTGTCTGTTGTTGTTTGGTGCAGAAGGTCCTGGGTTAAGTAGCGCTGCACTTGAGATGGCGGACGATGTAGTGCATATTTCTCAGTATGGTTCAGTGCGATCGATAAATGCGGGTGCTGCTGCAGCGGTGTCTATGCATGCTTGGGTGGCGCAGCATGGTGTGCCTATGCAGTCATAGAGCATAATGCTCGACTGTAGATTGGTCGGTGCAGCGTAATGTATGGTGCTCTTACCGGTCAGGTATCGCTTAATGTTGAAGGTAGTGGCAAGGAGTAATAATGAGTTTTGGACCAATTCCAGATATTGAACTTTCTGATGGGGTGCGCATTCCACAGCTTGGTCTTGGCGTCTTACGTATCGATAATGATGCCACTGCTGATGTAGTTAGTGACGCACTGGCAGTTGGTTATCGACATATTGACACTGCTGCTGGTTACGGTAATGAGCAAGGTGTTGGGGATGCGTTAGTGCGTAATGGTTTTGCCCATGGTCAAGCACGCAAGGAAGTCTTTATTACCACAAAATTGCGTGACTCTGAGCAGGGGTATGACAGTGCGCTTCGGGCTTTTGATAGGCAGCTGGGCTATTTGCAAACAGACTATGTGGATATGTACATGATTCACTGGCCAACACCATTTGACTGGCGCAGCACTCAGACATGGAAAGCCTTCTTACAGTTGCGGGATGCGGGTAAAGTGCGCACGCTCGGTGTATGTAATTTCTTACCAGAACACTTAGAGCGTTTGCATAATGAGACTGGTTGCTGGCCTACTGTTAATCAAATTGAGTTGCATCCTACTTGGCAGCAACGAGAGGTTGTTAAGTTCTGTCGAGCGCATGATATTGCTGTTGAAGCATATTCACCGATGGCTCGCGGTGCTGACTTACAGGCTGGCGGAGGTCTGCTTGAAGAGATTGCTCAGGCTCATCAGGTGAGTGTGGCTCAGGTTATTTTGCGTTGGCATATTGAGCATGGCATTATTATTATTCCTAAATCAACGCATCAAAGTCGGCAGATTGAAAACGGTTCTATTTTCGATTTTGCGTTGACGGCTGATGAGATTGCTGCTATTGATGCGCTTGATGGACCAACTCGTGCAGGACATGATCCCATGACCTTCTCCTATAGCTAAGGACTTTCTGCGCTAGCTATGGTGAAGCTCATACAGCAGTTTGAAATATGTTGGGAGTATAGGTGGCAAGGCGAAGAGTACGGCGGTTTTCTGGTAAAACTCCTATAGAACGCTTTTTGATATTGCTGGTGCTGGCAGTAATGATTGGCGTCACGCTGGCTTTTGTATTACCCAAATTCAATACCACGCTTGGGCAGGCAGCAGGAGAATATAGCGCAGTCGGCGATGCTGCTGAGACGTTAGATACGCTTCAAGTAGTGGACAATCGCAAACCTCAATCTCGCTACCAGCGCGCATTGTTTGGCTTCCGCGAATATGACTTTGATGGGAATGGTTGCGATGCGCGCAATGATATTCTTGCGCGTGATTTAACGAATGTGCAATATGCTAATGCTGAACACTGTAAAGTCAATGCTGGTATATTGCATGACCCATATACTGGCAAAACAATAGAGTTCAAACGCGGGCAGTCTACCAGTGCTCGTGTGCAAATTGACCATGTGGTAGCTCTTAATGATGCGTGGCGTTCTGGTGCGGATACATGGGATACGCATAAAAGAAATTTGCTAGCGAACGACCCTTATAATCTGCTGGCAGTTGATGGTCCTGCTAATGAGGCTAAAGGGGATGCTAACGCTGCTGATTGGTTGCCGGAAAATACTCAATTTGATTGTGCATACGTGGCTCGTCAGATTGGTGTGAAAGCGAAATACGGGTTGTCGGTAACTTCTCGTGAGCGTACGGCTATGTTGCAGGTGTTGCATACTTGCCCGAATCAAGAAGTGCCCAAGCAGTAGAACTTTAATGTTTTGTAACAGTGTATTTTTTGGATAATAGATTCGTTGTATAGCAGGTTGGTTGTATGACAGGTTTGTATTAACTGATTTAGCAGTATCTCCGAGTATGGCGCATGGGCAACACGCTGTACATGCAAGCTATTGCAAACACTATATGTAGTTTTCTATAAAATATCTACCCCAACATATAGTGTTCTAACTCGTAATCTATACGACATATTACAGGTGTAGAACATCGGCTAGATAGTCAAACACATTCAAATGTGTGAACTGAACACAGGAATGTGTGAATACGCCTGCGCATGTGACTGTAATGAGACGGTGTATGAATTCAGTTGCAGCAAACAACTCAGGTGGCGCATTGGGGTGATAGCTATGGCACGACTTCGCTCGCGCATACGAACATTAGCGACGATACTTGGACCGGCATTCGTTGCCGCAGTAGCATACGTAGATCCTGGTAATGTCTCCGCAAATCTAAGTGCCGGTGCGCAGTACGGGTATTTGCTGGTGTGGGTGTTGGTACTGGCGAACGCGATGAGTGTGTTTATCCAATATCAGTCGGCAAAACTAGGGATTGTTACCGGGCATTCACTGCCATATTTGCTCGGGTCGCGCTTAAGTTTCAGCGCTCGCGTGCTATTTGTGGCGCAAGCTGAGGTAGTAGCTATTGTTACCGATTTAGCAGAGGTTATTGGTGGAGCCGTGGCATTGCAATTGCTGTTTGGTCTTCCACTTATTGCAGGTGGCATTATTATTGGTGTGGTTTCTTCTGTACTATTGATGTTGCAAGGGCATAAAACACAGCGGCAATTTGAATGGGCCGTTATTGGTTTGCTGCTTATTATTACGATTGGTTTTGTTGCAGGTGCATTTTTAGATCCACCTCCCGCTGAGCGTGTGTTATCTGGGCTAGTGCCACGATTTGCAGACGCGCAGTCGGTGTTGTTAGCAAGCTCCATTCTAGGGGCTACGGTAATGCCGCACGCAATTTATTTGCATTCCACATTGGTAAATGATCATTACCATGCTGAGCGCCCTCCAGTTGCGAAAGAACTCTTTGGTACGAAAATTGATGTGCTATGGGCACTGATTATTGCTGGAAGTGTGAATTTGCTGCTGTTGCTTATTGCCGCTCACACGCTGTTTGGTGTTCAGGGTACGGATACGCTTGAGGGTGCGTATCAGGCAATATTGCATGCTTTTGGTCCTGCAGTGGCATGTTTGTTTGCAGTTGGTTTGCTGGCTTCAAGTTTGGCAAGTACTTCGGTTGGTACATATGCGGGGCAGGAAATTGTGCGTGGACTATGTCATATTACTGTGCCGATGTGGGTGTGTAGGATTATCACCTTGGTGCCGGCGCTTGTGATACTTGCTGTGGGTATTGACCCTACGCAGGCTTTAGTTGTGGGACAGGCAATACTTTCGATTGGTATTCCGTTTGCTATTATTCCGCTGGCCCGCTATACCAGAAATACTGCAATAATGGGAAAATGGGCTAATGGCAAGTGGACAGCGCTGGTATTTGCTGCCATTGTTGTGGCGGTAGTTGGGCTTAATATGGTGTTGATTGTGCTTACTGTGTTGGGTATTCAATAGGTATTTGGTATGCCATATAGGTATTTGGTATGCCATATAGGTATTTGGTATGCCATATAGGTACTTGGTATGGCACATAGGTACTTGGGACGCTCTAAGGTCCCTAGTGGTTAACGGTAGACACTTGGTAGGCATTCGATAGACACTCGGTAGGTATTTAGCAGGCACTCAACAGGCGCAAGATTCGCATGTAACTCATATTCAATAATGCGTCATAAGTTATGCATATAGCGAATTTTCGCCGTGAATATGAAAAATGTGTGCACACATACATGGGTTTCCGCTACGATGTGTGAAGCTGATATTGGAAGGGGCGATCTGTGAACTGGAGTTTCATTGCACAGTACGCGCCGTTTTTTGCAAATGCAGCACTCATGACAATCTACATATCTTTTTTCGGAGTGCTTCTTGCTTTAGCGGTGGGTCTGGTATGCGCGGCAGTTGAATCTGCGCATGTGCCAGTATTGCGCCAAATTGTGCGCGTATATGTGGAACTCAGTAGAAATACGCCACTGCTTGTGCAGTTGTACTTTATCTATTTTGGTTTGCCGAAGCTTGGTGTCGTCCTTTCTGCTCAAGCATGTGCCATTGTAGGCTTGGCGTTCTTGGGCGGTTCGTATATGGCTGAGGCATTACGTGGCGGTTTTGATGCCGTACCGCGAGTACAGCTTGAATCTGCTCAGATGTTGGGATTGACACGCATACAAACCTTGAGTCATGTGCAAATTCCTCAGGCACTGTCCACTGCTATCCCTGGCGTGGTTGCTAATGTGATTTTCTTGGTGAAAGAGTCGTCTGTAGTTTCAGCAATTGCTCTTGCTGATGTGATGTATGTGACGCGCGACTTGATGGGTATGACGTACGACACGTATGAAGCCTTGACGTTGCTCATTATCACATATCTGGTGATTTTGCTCCCAATTTCTATTATTGGCACGATTTTGGAACGGAGGTTTGACTATGCACGGCGCTGAGTTGCTTTTGCAGACAAGTGTATGGTTGCGTCTGCTCCAAGGTCTGTGGGTAACGGCGTGGATTGCGCTGGTATCCGTGGGTTTGTCGGTTCCAGTGGGGCTTATTGTTGGCTGGCTAATGACTTCACGAGTGCGTGTAGTGCGTTGGATTATGCGGCTGTACTTAGAGTTTATTCGCATTATGCCGCAGTTGGCACTGCTGTTTATCGCTTTCTATGGTTTTTCACGAGCCTGGGGATTAAATTTAGACGCTACTGCAGCATGCGTGGTCGTGTTTGTGCTGTGGGGCGGCGCCGAATTGGGCGATTTGGTGCGCGGCGCATTAACTTCTATTCCTCGCTCACAGTATGAATCGGCGCAAATGCTAGGGCTTAATCCTTGGCAAACATTTACTCATGTAATTCTGCCGCAAGCGCTGCGCCGTATGTTGCCTGCAAGCGTGAATTTGGCAACACGTATCGTAAAAACTACATCGTTGGCTGTGCTGCTTGGTGTTGTAGAAGTAATTAAAGTAGGACAGCAGATTATTGATGCAAACCGATTCCAATATCCAGATGGCGCACTGTGGATTTATGGAGTAATTTTCTTTATGTACTTTATTGTGTGCTGGCCACTGTCGATTGTGGCTCGACGACTTGAGCAAAGGTGGAATCACGATGACTGATCAGCGACAAGAAGCAGTACCTGTAGTACCCGTGGATGTTGATGCACATAATAGTAATAGTGCAGCAAGCGATACGCGAATCAATCAAGCTGGCGGATTGCAAATACAGGGTTTAGTGAAGCAGTATCCTCATAGTGATCATCCGGTATTGAATGGGATTTCTCTGGATGTGCCAGCCGGTAAGGTTATGGTTATTTTAGGGCCATCTGGTTCTGGTAAATCAACGCTATTGCGCACTGTGGCAGGCTTGGAATCCATGCAAGGTGGGCAAATTTTGATGGATGGTAAGCCACTTGACCGCCATGATGTGGGCATGGTGTTCCAAAGCTATGATCTATTCCCTAATAAAACCGTGCTCGGCAATATTATTATGGCGCCGATGTTGGTGCATAAGCGCAGTAAGGAAGATGCTACTGCAGAAGCTATGCGCCTGCTTGAGCGCGTAGGGCTTGCTGATCGTAAAGATGCTTGGCCTCATGAGCTTTCTGGCGGTCAGCGTCAGCGCGTGGCAATTTGCCGTGCATTAATTATGCATCCTCGTATTATGCTGTTTGACGAAGTTACTGCAGCGCTCGACCCCGAAATGGTGCGTGAAGTGCTTGACGTGATTGTAGAGCTCGCTGACCAAGGGCTTACTATGATGATTGTCACCCATGAAATGGCTTTTGCAAGGGCAGTAGCAGACAGGATTGTTTTGCTTGATGGCGGCAAGTTGGTAGAGCAGTCTGATGATGCAGAAGCATTCTTTACCCATCCACAAACAGAGCGTGCACGGCAGTTCTTACACACTTTTGCTTTTGAACGTGGTCATCATGCGCAAAATCTTGATGACCAAGCGTAACCTAAAGGCACAGCTGAACAGGAGGTTCCTATGAGCGAGTGTTGTTGTAGTTGTTGTAAAAGCGCAATGCTGTAATTGATGGCAGATTATCAATAGCATATACATTTTATTTTTAATTGTTCTAATACTTGTAGAGTAACGAGTAACTAGGGACGCCTGCATGTATGTGCAAGCGTATGGAGGAGAGCTATGAATATTACGAAAAAAGTTGTAAGAACAGTTGTTGCGGCACTTGGTGCATTGACGATGAGCGTTGCTGTGGCAGCTTGCGGTCCAAGTGCCAGCCTACCAAGCGATGCCAAAGATAGTAGTGCTTCTACTTCAGGAACTGCAGTGAAAGCGCGCACTCTCGATGAAATTAAAAAGTCTGGTGTGCTTAAAGTTGCAGTATTTTCTGATAAAGCACCATTCGGATACGTGGATCAGGATGGTAAGTATCAGGGATACGATGTGGTATTCGCTGAACGCCTTGCTAAGGATTTGGGCGTAAAGGTGGAGTACACGGGTGTTGATCCTGCAGCTCGTGTGGATGTGCTGAGCTCCAACAAGGTTGATATCACTTTGGCAAACTTTACTGTCACCCCTGAGCGCGAAGAAAAAGTTGATTTCGCCAAGCCATATATGAAGGTGGCTCTTGGTGTGGTATCTCCTGAATCTGCTGAGATTACCGATGTCAGTCAGCTTAAGGGTAAGACGCTGATTATTGCGAAGGGCACTACTGCTGAAACATACTTTGAGAAAGAGCATCCTGAGGTGAAGCTGCTCAAGTATGACCAGTATGCTGATGCATATAATGCTTTGCTCGATGGTCGTGGTGACGCATTCAGTACGGATAATACTGAGGTGTTGGCGTGGGCTAAGGCCAACAAGGGCTTCGCTGTTGGTATTACGGATTTGGGTGAGACGAGCGCTATTGCTCCTGCTGTGCAGAAGGGCAATAAGGAAATGCTCGACTACATTAATTCCGAGATTGATAAGCTAGCTGAAGAGAACTTCTTCCACAAGGATTATGACGAAACATTGAAGCCTGTATTCGGTGATCAGACTAATCCAGATGACATCGTGGTAGAAGGCGGCAAGTTGTAATACTTAAATTTCACCTTAGTGTGAGACATGGTATGCGGTTGCTCTAGTATGTAGGGCAACCGCTTTTTCTGTCTATATGCCAGAGTTTATGCAAATTCATCAATAGGATTTATGATAATCCGTTAATAGAACGTTCAAATTGCTGGAATTAGTTGGTTTTTGTGGGCTTGATATTGATTGTGACGTTGTGGTCGAAGTAATTGTATTTTGTGGTGGATCATTTTACTTAGGTCGGTTGTGAGCCGTTTGCGTTGATTTCCTAGGGCGAAGATATCTTTCTGGGTCTTATGTTGAGTTGTGAAGTGATTTACGTGAGCATATTGGTGGGCTATGAATAAAGTGAAATTGATATGGCGGTTTTTCTTTATTTTTCAATGTTTTATGAGGGTTGGTTTGTGCCGTCTGTAATAGGAGATGTATGACTTAATAGAAATCACTTCACAACTCGATTCATGTAGGTAATATTCCGAAGTTAAATATGCAGGGGATTGCAATTTTCGAATATTTCGAATAGAGTAAATAGTGTGGAGGTAAAATCGATGGGAACACAAGTATTAGATAGGGATGTTATTACCCGCTATCCGAATAATAGTGATAGAAGTCAGTTTGAAGATATTGTTAATCTGCTTACTGAGAATGATGCTGCGTATGCTGAGATAAATATTCCTGGGAAAGATTCTATTATCCTCCCAAAGGAGCTTGCAGAATTGCTAGTAGAAGCTGCACGGAGGCTTCGTCAGGGGAAAGCTGTCTTTTTATCGTCGTCAGAAACGCAGTTAACTACACAACAAGCTGCGGATTTGCTGGGGATTTCGCGACCGACTTTTGTAAAGTTACTTGAAGAAAACGAGATTCCGTTTGTTAAAGTGGGTCGGCATCGTAGAGTGTATTTGAAAGATGTAGAAACATATAGCGCGAAGCAACATAATAATTTTATGCTCGCTATGTCTGATTTATCAGCTAATACGAATCCGTTAGATACAGTTGATAACCCGCTGATCAGGGGTTAAGTATGGCGTTTTCAGTGTTTTTGGATACATGCACTCTCTATGGAGAAGTTGTTTGTGACATACTACTTCGTTGTGCTGAGCGAAAGATTTTCGTACCTTTCTGGTCTGAAGATGTGTTGCTTGAATTAGAACGAGTGCTATCAGATAAGATTGGCGATGAAAAAGCTAGAAAACGAGTGAATGTTATGCGTGAATTCTTTCCAGCTTCATTGGTTTCTGATTATGAAAATCTAATTGAAACTATGGAGTGTAGCGATGAAGACAAGCATGTGCTTGCTGCAGCAAGTCATTCACCTGCTAACACCATTGTTACTTTTAATGTTAAAGATTTCCCTCTTGAGAGCACAGAAAAGCTGAATATCGAGGTAGTAACTCCTGATAATTTCTTGTGTGATACTCTAGATCTAGAGCCGAGCGTAGTGATAAATATCTGTTTCGAAGCATTATTAGGCTATAAGAAGTATCCGCAACAGCCTGAAGAATTATGTGCTGTACTGCAGAGGAGTGGTCTGCCAAATTTTGCTCGAGAGATATATTTACCGCTGAAAGTGCGATGGGAAGCGTAGTCTGCACATCTATTTAGTTTTAACCACTCTCTCTATCTTGGGTTATGGGTGGTTTATGTTTTATCACTTTAATAATTTTGCTCTGCAGTATTGTGCTTTTGGCGCGCTGTGGAGATGGCTTATGTTGAGTTGTGAAGTGATTTACGTGAGCATATTGGTGGGCTATGAATAAAGTGAAATTGATATGGCGGTTTTTCTTTATTTTTCAATGTTTTATGAGGGTTGGTTTGTGCTGTCTGTAATAGGAGATGTATGACTTAATAGAAATCACTTCACAACTCGATAGATGTCTGTATTTCATGCTTCTGTACTTGTGTCTCGAGCATGTTGAATTTGCGAAAAACTGATGTGAAACCAGCTTGTAGATAAAGAAATATCACACAAAGCTGGTATAAATAAGAGTTGGGTATAAGTAATGAGGAGCAGATCTATGAGCGCGTTATCAGCTGAACCGTCAACTCAACCAAAGTTGGCAATTGTAGTGCCGTGCTATAACGAAGAAGCGGTACTTGAAATTACGGCTGGAGTATTGCTTGAAAAACTAAACGCTCTTATTGCTAAGGGTATTATTACTGAACAAAGTCACGTGTTGTTCGTGGATGATGGCTCGCGTGATAATACATGGAGACTTATTGAACAACTTCATGAGCAAGAGCCGAATACTTTCCACGGAGTTAAACTTGCACATAATAAAGGGCATCAAAATGCGTTATTTGCTGGGTTGATGACTGCGCGTGAAGCAAAGGTTGATTGTGCTGTATCAATGGATGCTGATTTACAGGACGATCCTAATGCAATAGACAAAATGCTCGAAGAATACAAACAGGGTGCGCAAATTGTGTACGGTGTGCGCGATAACCGTGAAACAGACACTGCATTCAAGCGTGGGACTGCGCACGCTTTTTATAAACTCATGAGTGCGATGGGTACAGAGACCATTCCAGATCACGCAGATTTTCGTTTAATGAGTTTATGCGCATTAGATGCACTCTCGCAATATCGCGAAGTAAACCTTTTCTTGCGTGGGATTGTCCCTTCACTCGGATTTAAAACTGCCAAAGTATTTTATAAGCGTGGCACGCGCGCTGCAGGTGAGTCAAAATATCCGCTGAAGAAGATGATTTCGTTCGCGCTAGATGGTATCACATCATTTTCTAAGAAGCCATTATCCATCATAACTGGTATGGGCATGGCATCTGTGATTATCGGCATCGTCATGTTTATTTACACTTTAGTGTCTGTGTTCTCTGGTCACTCGGTTGCTGGATGGGGTTCCATCATGTGCTCTATTTGGATTTTAGGTGGAATGCTGCTGACTTCCCTAGGTGTTGTTGGTACATATATCGGCAAAATTTATGAAGAAGTGAAAGATCGCCCTCGATATATTTTAGAGAAGAAAATTTAAGTATAAGTTAAGTGTATTTGATTTTGAGCGATGTATTTCATCGCTCTTTTTATATACAAGAGCAAATAGATAGAGTATAATAAACTCCTTATGTAAAGGTTATGCTAAAAGTGTGGTTAGCAAAGATGACTCAATCGGATTGGGAAATTACTGAGAAACGTGGTTGATATGCAGGCTTTGGTTAAATTAATTGCGCTGGTTATTTCGATTCCTTTGACTGTAAGTTCAATTTCAGCTATGAAGATTGCAGATGATATCAATGGTTTAGTCAACTCTGAGAGCACGTATCAGCAATCAATAAGCACACACCATGCAGCTGAACAAGAAGATCCTGATTCAATGCCTGAGAACCCACGAGTTGGATTACCGGATGAGGTTAGTTCCAATATTCCAGCTGATGCAACAGTGATATCAAAGGATCTTACTGTTTCAAAAGATGGTACGGTGCAAGATATAGAAACCGGTCAAGAAGTTACTGACCCGAAAATTGTGGGAACTGAGGATAAGCCTGCGGATCCATTAGCAAAAACTGACGGACAGAAGTTTATACCTGTTGATGTGGGAACTGTGCGTGAGGCTGTAGAGCAGCAAGATGGACATAACACTAATGCTGCAAGTGCAATGAATACCTATGATGAGACTGCATCTGCACGTCCAGCTGTGCAAGTTGAGCATCAAGCTCAGGGAAATGTGCGCTTGGCGGCTTTACAAAATAATTCGTACGGTGCGTACTGGGGATCGTATGGAGGACGCCCCGCGTTCTTCGAGCGTCAAGGCAACCCGTATATCCAAGATGCGAAGGGTGTAATTGATGTCTCTGAGCATCAAGGATATATCGATTGGAATCGAGCCAAAGCATCCGGCGTAGAAGGTGCGATTATCCGCATTAGCTACGGGTGGGGTAATGGCTACGATAAGTGGGGATTGCGCAATATTCAGGAATGCAAGCGACTCGGCATTCCATTTGGTATTTACTCGTATTCATATTCTTATGATGCGAATACTGCTCGTGCAGAGGCTAACGATATCGTAAATCTGATGCGTCAAGCGGGGGTATATCCTGGAACGCTTGGATATCCAGTATTCTATGACTTAGAGAATTGGACTTGGAAAGGGCATCACGTACCCACCAATCCAGATGTGTATGCGTCAATTGTTGACACATGGATGAATATTGTTCGTGGTGCAGGCTACGACGGGCAGGTCTACTCATATACCAGCTATATTAATAGCTCTTTGAATCGTGCAAGTATTCGTAATCGCGTGGGGTGGGTAGCAAGCTATGGTGCTCGTGCTGGTTTTGAGACTGCAACAAATAAACGCGGTTGGCAGTACACTTCAACCGGCTATGTTGCCGGCATCAATGGGCATGTCGATTTGAATGCGTTTGGTGTAAAGAATTTGTCAGCATCGCAAGTTCCTGATCATGACGGTAAGAGCCTTGACTCACTCGGTACAAAAGATAGTAGTATCCCAGAAGGAGACTATTATATTGCTTCCGTTTATGATAACCGATACCTCGATGTATATGGCGCGAGTAAGGAAGCTAATACACGGTTAGATATTTATCCGTTTAATAATGGTAGTAATCAAAAATTCCATATCAAGCATCTAGGCAATGGCAACTATCAAATTAAAGCGGTACATTCAGGATTAGTATTGGATGCAGCTGGGCCTTCTTCTCGCAATGGAACTCCCGTAATACAATTTTCGAGTAATGGTGGGAGTAACCAGCAATGGATGCTGTATAAAACTAGTGATGGCAGCTATCTAATTGCTTCAACGTATGCGGGCAATAAAAACAAGGTGATTGACATACCAAACGGAGATAAAAATCCAACTACGCTCATTAATCTTTGGGCAGCAAATGGCGGTGACAACCAAAAATTCAGGTTGATAAGAACAAATCAATTGAATGCTCAGGGTACCGGTTGGGTATCGAATGGGAATAATTGGTATTGGTACTCGAATGGAACGATGCTTCGTAACAGAGAGTTCCAAGACCCGTACAGTGGGAAGTGGTATCTCCTTAACCCAGATGGTACTATGGCGCGTGGTTGGAAGACTCTTGCTGATGGGCGTAGGGTATATTACAATCCGAGTTCTGGTGCTATTACGTATGGTGAGGCTCAGATTGATGGTCACTGGTATTACTTCGATACCTATTACGGAACCATGGCTCGCGGAATGAAGTATGTACAGTCAAGTGGTGGCAAATGGGTATACTACAACTGGAATAGCGGGCAGATGATGTACGGCGAACAGTATGTTGACTATGATAAAGAACATACTGGCTGGTATTTATTCGATAGCCAGACTGGCGCCATGCAATACGGTGATGTATACCTTACCAAAGGTTCAAAATGGGTGAGGTACGATACATATACTGGCATCATGGTTAAAGGTTTGCAACGCTATGATGGCTCGTGGTATTACTTCGATCCAGTGACTGGTGCTATGGCACATGGGTGGGCATATGTTCCGCAATGGGGTCGAAATCATTACTTTGATATGATAACTGGTAGAGGGTAGTTGAAGAAAGAAATAGTAGAGTCGCAGAATTTTCTGCGACTCTACTATTTCTATTACTTTTTACGTGTTCGTCTTGTATAAATTAGCATTCCTACCAGTCCAGCGATACCAAGCGAGAAGAATACGATGCTAAGCTTAAGTCCTCTTGGGGTGTATTTCATCTCAATATGGTGGGTATTATTTGACTGATCTAATGGAATTGACATGAATACATTCCAGTTTTGTACAGGTTGCACCCGCTTGCCGTTATCGGTGATGGTCCAAGATTCATCGAATGGTATAGTCATGGACAAGTATTTGCTTGAACCGGTGTACTCGATATCAAACTTTGAGCTTGATTTTTCCTCAAGTTTGACATCTTTCTTTACATCACGTAAAACGTTTTTCACAGCCTCTGCATTTTCGGTGTAACTTGTGAAATTATCCTTTGTCAATTCTTGATTTTCGAGAGTTATTGAGACTTGAATAGTTTCACCAGCATCATATTGACCCAGATAGTATGTTTCTTCAAAAGTATGTGTACTGAGTGCCTCTTCTTTATCGTCCTTTTGAATAGTAATGGAGTGTGCATTTTTTGGTATGAACATATAGACAGAACCAGAATGATCAACTTTTATTGTAGCAATGTATGTATTAAGAACATTCTCACCGTCTTGTGAAGACTGACTCCGTTCAATGGAATAAATATTCTTATTAAAAATAGTCTCACTATTGCTGTCAAGGGTATTATAGATTGTATTGATAGTAACAAAAGGATTTTCTGTATTAAAATCCTTTATTGTGTTTTGCTCGAAAAAAATTGGTAACGTGTATGGATTTTCATATATCGCATATTTGTTATTAATATTTTTTACAAGTTCGTATGGCTTATTATGGGGGTTATCAGTAAGAATATATTTAAGTCCGACTAGGCTTTCTGCAGAAAATGGCATATTTGAGTTATAGCCTGCTTGCATCCAGTCACTGATCATACCGAGCTGCTTTGCGAACTCTACAACCTGTTTATTTTCAGCCGACGAATAGTTTGTTATGCCATGATAATTGTAAAAATGAGCATTAGTTCGGGTAGTCTGATTGACAGTTTCTACTCGATAAAGAGGAGATGCTTGTTGTGCATAATCTTTAATTCGAGCAAATAACTTATTTTCCCGCTCAAACCATGTTAATGTTTGTTGATTTTGTTGCTGAACAATTGCAACACTATTTAACAACAGACTGGCTATTATTTGCGCAGTGACAGTAATCACGAGTATATTTGAATTACTTTCAGCGGTTTTGCTAGAAGTATATAGGACTATCAATAGGACTAAACCGAGACTAATAATATCCCAAGTTAATAGGAGTCCTTTATTTTTTCCTGGTACAAAAGCTATCACAGCAAGGAAGAAAATGAGTACAAAAGTAAAAGCTTTTGCAAAGAGAGTAGGTAGTTCTTCGAGGTGAAGGTTACGTATACTTTCAAATGCAATATAGAGCAATAGAAAACTCATGATGAAAGAGTAGCGATAATTGAACCATGAGTTTTGACTCAATCCATGCCAGAATAGATTGATAAAAGAATTAAGAAAACTAAAAGATATTACAAATAATAATACTGCAAATCCAATCTTTTCAATCTTTGTAACAGAGGTATTTAGGAAATACATTACAACAAGTGTTATAGGAAGAATACCTATGTATATTATTGGCGAATTACCCCATAATGTATTCTGTTGTCCAGTGAAAATGCCGGAGAGAATATCAAATGGTGATCGTGGGAATCCCATCTCAGTGAATTGTGAAAGTGGGGAGACTTTTCTAAAATTCGGGATCCCAAGAAATGCTGGTATGAGTACTATTGAACTAATACAAACTGCAATTATTGTCGAACAGCAATACATTAATAAGGTATCTTTTGATCTCACGAAAAAAGCTTTGTATGTCTTTGTTTGAGGAGCGAAGCGAATAAATAAGAGGAAACAGAAAAATATAATGGAGGCAACTCCAAGCATAAAACCAAGATAATACTGTGCAATAATTCCATATGCAAGTGAGAAAATATAGAGTAGATATTCCTCTTCATAAACGAGCTTATAAAGACCTGCAACAATAAGAGGTAAGACCATTACAGCATCAAGCCAAGCGGCATGCCATCCATAGAATATGGTGTATCCCATAAAAGCGTATGAAATGGATAACAGTACTTTTGCTACTCTATAGTACTTAGGTTCAATCTGATTGAGGAAATACAGAAAAGTTATTGAACTGAGGATAATTTTTGAATATGCGACAAAATGAGTTACAGCAATAAAGTGTGTTGGGAAAAGGATAAAAAGTATATTGAAAGGACTAAAAGCAAAGAATGCCAATGATGAAAATTCACTGCTGCCAAAGACTCCATTTAAGGAGTAGAAAATGTTATTGCCCTCTGTGAGAGTTCTTAGATAAGAATAAAAGCCTAGATTTTGATCAGCATCTGCCCATAAAAACAATTTATCGCCAAATGGATATGTATGGAGGCATAACAGAATAGTAGTCAGCATCAACACAGAAACAGTGCCAGTTATCAAATACAAATAGTTATTACGTTTCTTCAACATTCCCTGTACCTTTGAGTAGATATACTTTCACAAGTTTAGAGCACAGCATGTATTTGAAGTAATATCAAAAGTGAAAGCTGAAATGTTTAGGTAGCAAATTTGCGGTACGTAATACCACGCTATATGCAGTTAGTTGTACAGTATATAAGTCATAGACTTTTGTCTTCGATACACGAATTAGGTGAGATTGAAGAAAGGTAAACAAATGGCAATAGTCGCCATGCTGAGCATTTGGGTTCTTTGCGGACTCATAATTGCACTCGGTGATATTTTCATCTCGCGCACAAGAGGTGCTTTGCATATTCTCGGTATCATCATCTCTGATATATTGCTTGTGAATTTTGCTGCATTATTTGTGCTGCGCTTTGTATTTTCAAGAGACTATATCGTCGATCCAGGTGCATATATTACTCCTTATTGGTGGAAGTACGTCATACTAGCTATCCTTATTGGATTACTATTTCTAACCATTAAGGCAGCAATGGTTGGTTTTATCCGCTTGGAACCTGACCATGCTCATCTTTCCCCATGGCGTATTGTAGTTATGGTAGTTGCAGTGATTGCAGCGGCTATTGGCGCATTTGCAGGAATCGGATCATGGTGGTTCCAAGACTTTTATGGAGTAATGACACCTGAGCAATTTCTATTTAATTTTGCTTCTCCTGTAGGCGGCGCTAATGAAGACTCTATGCGTGATTTGTATTCACGTCCAGTGTTTCTTCTTTTCCTCGTAATATTTATCCTAACCTATCTACTTGTTGTACCAGCTAAATTAGGTTTTGGTTTTGAGAAGAAAGTGTGGATTACGCGCAAAATCCGCCAGATGATTGTTATTCCACTATCATTCGCTATATGTATTGGTGGCTGTTTATATGCATATAAGCATTTGCACGCAAAAGAGATAGCACAATCATATATGGTAAAAAGTGAGTATGTGCAAGATAATTATGTTGATCCTACGAGTGTGAAACTTACTTTTCCTAAGCATAAGCGCAATTTGGTGCATATTTATTTTGAATCGGCGGAGACATCATATTTAGATAAGCAAAATGGTGGGTATATGGATGAAAATCTAATGCCCAATTTAATGGAACTTGCCAATACCGGAGTTCATTTCTCTCATACTGATAAGCCTTTTGGTGGTCCTCATCAAATTTATGGTACGAGTTGGAGTGTGGCTGGTATGACCAATATGAATTTTGGTATTCCTTTGAAAGCTCCTGGTACTCAAAATAGTTACGGGCTTGACGGCAGGTTCTTGCCTGGGGCTACTGGTTATACCGATATTCTTGCCAAAGAGGGCTACAACCAAACTATTATGTTTGGAGCCGATGCGCATTTCGGTGGTCTTGACGCTTTTTACCAGAATCATGGCGTACAAACTATTTTTGATGTGAAATATGCGCGTGAGCATGGTTTGATTCCACAGGATTATAATGTGTGGTGGGGCTTTGAAGATAATAAGTTGTATGACTATGCTAAGCAGGAAATGACTCGTCTTGCTAGTGAGGGTAAGCCTTTTAACTTGATGATGGAAAATGCTGATACACATTTCCCTGATGGTTTTGTGGAACCGGAAACCCAAGACAAGTTTGGTAAGCAGTATGCTAACGTGATTTTTAACTCGCAAAAGCAAATTGTCGACCTTATTCAATGGATTCAAGCTCAGCCATTTGGTCCGGATACTACGATTGTGGTGACTGGCGATCATCTTTCCATGGATGTGAATTTCTTCAAGGATTGGGATCCGAAGTATGAGCGTACTACATTTAATGCGTTTATTAATGCTGATTTTCCTGAGCGACATTTTAAGTTGAGAGATCGTCAGTATGCTTCTTGGGATTATTTCCCAACTATTTTGTCATCTCTGGGTGTGAAAATCCAAGGTAATCGATTGGCTTTGGGCACGAATTTAGCATCCAATAAACAAACACTTATTGAACGCGATGGTAAAGATACTGTAGATAAAGAAACTTCATTGTATAGTCAATTCTACGTTGATAAGTTGTTGAATAATAAGCAAAGTTAGTAATAAAGCTAGGTTGAATTATGAGCTATTGCCTTTGTGCTTGGTAATATTCGTGGGTGTTAGCAAGCACAAAGGCTTTTTTAATTCTTTTATCGAAGGAGAGATATTTCAGCAATTAAATTGGTCTATTAGACAGAAGTCGAGTTCAAGCCGTTGCAGTAAGATTGTTTAACTGTGAAGAATGTAGTAAAGCGTTTGCAAAGTAGATACCGCTACGCAATGGTGGTGTTTCGTGAGCTGGTAAAGACAGATTTCCAGCTACGTTACCAAGGATCATTCCTTGGAATGCTCTGGTCAGTAGTCAAACCACTGATGCTGTTTGCTGTGATGTATGTAGTCTTTGTACGCTTCTTGAAGTTCACGGATGGCACGCCAACATTCCCAATTTCATTGCTTTGTGGCACCTGCTTGTGGAATTTCTTCTCAGAATCCACCAGCATGGGTATGCGAGCAATTGTAGATCGAGGGGATTTGCTTCGTAAGATTCATTTCCCGAACTACATTATTGTGGCCTCTACAACTATGGGGTCGATGATTTCGCTGAGCATTAATTTGCTTGTAGTTATTGCTTTCGGCTTCTTTGCTCATGCACATTACACTTGGCGCATACTGTTAGTGCCTTTTAATATTCTCCAACTGTATATTATTGCTCTTGGATTTGCGCTTCTTCTTGGCACGCTGTATGTGTATTTCCGCGATGTTGCACATATTTGGGAAGTAGTGTTGCAAGCGCTGTTCTATGCGACACCTATTATTTACCCAATTTCCATGATTACCAAGAACCCTGAATTTGCTTGGGCTGCAAAGATCATCATGCTAAACCCTAGCACTCAAGTAATTATGGATGTTCGTCATAATTTGCTGTCTCCGGAGTATGTACCAACGGTTTGGACGATGATTCATAATCCATTGATTAATGTACTCCCATATCTCGCTTCGATTATTTTACTTTGGATTGGTGTCGCAGTATTTAGGAAGAATAGCGCAAAGTTTGCGGAGGTACTCTAATGGTAGCGAACGAAATGACGCAAGCAGAGGCTGAACGTCCAGTAGTACTTAAAATTGACCATGTAGCAAAGTCATTCAGGCTTCCTACGGAGCAAGCCACAGGTCTTAAAATGGCATTCCTGAATTGGACTAAAGGCATTAAAGGGTATACTGAGCAAAAAGTGCTCAAAGATATCAACTTTGAAGTACATCAAGGTGATTTTTTTGGAATCGTAGGTAGAAATGGTTCTGGAAAATCCACACTTCTAAAAATTATTTCGCAGATTTACGTTCCTGAAAAAGGAAGCGTGATGGTGAATGGCAAACTGGTGCCATTTATCGAGCTTGGTGTTGGGTTCAATCCTGAACTTACTGGTAGAGAAAATGTCTATCTCAACGGTGCGCTGCTTGGTTTCTCACGTGATGAGATTGATGCCATGTATGATGACATTGTAGAATTTGCCGAGCTAGAAGAGTTCATGGATCAAAAACTCAAGAACTATTCCTCTGGCATGCAGGTAAGGTTAGCATTCTCAGTAGCAATTAAAGCACAGGGAGATATTCTTGTACTTGATGAAGTGCTTGCAGTGGGCGATGAAGCATTCCAACGTAAGTGCGATAACTTCTTTGCTGAGATAAAGAAGGACCCTACCAAGACAGTGATTTTGGTTACGCATTCTATGGATGCGGTAAAGCGCTATTGCAATAAAGCTATCTTAATTAAAGATGGTGAGATTATCGCAAGCGGTGATAAAAACGATGTCGCCGATCGTTATACACTCGAGAATTTAAAGCGAGAGAACTCAAAAGATAGTGCCGACCAAAATACTGAGAAGCTTGACGTCTATCCAGAAGGATTAAATAAAGAAGTCCCAATTTTAAGGATAAATCCTGTATCTCCAACAGTAGCTCAATCTTCATCAGACTTTATATTTGAAATTGAATATATGTATGGGCATAATGATGGGTATATTGCAATTTCATTGAATGATATTAAACGTGGAGGTATTCCATACGATTCTGGCCCTGACACATTTAAGGTACCTCAAGGACACCATATTGTTCGATTCTCCATGCCACTGCATCTTTTTAATGATGGTGAATATAAAGTTTTCTGCACGCTAAGACGGTTGACATTGTCCGATAGTGAGAAAACTGAGATGATTGCATTCACAAACAATAGTAATTCACTTATTTTTGCAATCAGAGATTCAAAAAATACCAACAACTATGCACTGATAAACGATAGATCCATGAGCGTTTCCTTAGTAGAAACCATGCAAGTATAACGAAAAGGTTACATTATGGCTGAGCTTTCGATTATTATTCCTGTATATAACAAGCGTGATTTTTTGCCTGCATGTGTTCAGTCTATTCAGGATCAAGATTTTGATGATTTTGAAATAGTTATTGTTGATGACGGCAGTAGTGACAACTCATTAAACGTAGCTTATGAGATGGCTAATCGAGACTCTCGAATCAAAGTTATTGCATTAGAGCAAAACTGTGGCACGCTTATCGCAAGGAAGAGAGGAATTGAGTCTTCAACTGGGAAGTACGTCACATTCATTGATCCCGATGACGAGTTCACACAAGGCGTACTAAGCAAGCTGATGAATGAGGTGCATCTGTCAGATGTAGATATACTTCATTTCGGTATTAAAGTGGTAGCAGACACACTGGAAGAAAAAACAGTAGCTGGAATGGAATCATTTATGAATCCTATCCCGCGCACTCTGTGCTCACCAGAAATACTTCGAATTGCGTTTGGACAAAATGGTTTTGATTGGAATTTAGCACACAAAATCTTTAGAGGATCATTAATTCGTGGAATTACAGAATATATTGACGAACAATATTTAGTTCGTTCAGAAGATTTGTATACCTTCTTCGTCATAGCATATTTTGCAAAATCATATAAAGCTCTGGCTAACTCGCAGTATTACATCTATCATTTAGATCGAGGTGTATCGAGTATAGATAGCCTTTCGGCAAAAGACTACGAGTATATCTGTCAGCAAGATAGTATGGCAGATAGCTTGTGCATGGATTTTATTAATAAAACAGATAACGATGCTGTAGAACTAACTGAAGTGTACCATGCGATTCATAAGAAACTTGTTCAGCACTCTCTTAATGAATGGAATGATTGTGTTGATCTTTCATTAAAGAAAGAAGCAATAGCATACGCACAGGAGCACTTTACGGATAGTGACATTTACTGGGAGTTGTATCGTTACCTTAGAGATGCTACATATAAGACATTTCACGAGTTAACATCAGGAAAACAGTTACATGACATTGATGACAATCTACAATTAATTGATTTGTATAAAGAATTAATAAAACAAATTGATATTTCAAAAGTTGTGTACGTTGATCGTCAATCAGTTGAAAATAGAAGTTTGGCAATACAACATAGTAAAGATTTAGAGAGAGCTATGATTCAAAGAGAGAAAATTAGTGCATATTCCAACCAACCTATCCGCATTTTTGTAACCACGCATAAAGAAGTGGATATTCCTGATGGCAGTATTCTTCAGCCTGTACAAGTTGGATCTAAGACGCAGCGCCTTTCTTGGGCGTTGCAAGATGATGCTGGAGAAAACATTGCCGATAAGAACCCTATGTACTGTGAGCTGACTACTCAATACTGGGCTTGGAAGAATGTTGATGCAGACTACTATGGATTCTGCCATTATCGCCGTTACTTTAATTTCTCCTCGACAGACTACAAGGAGAATGCGTACGGTGAGATCATGGATGACTATATTGATGCGAAAGCTATCGCTAAGTATGGTCTTGATGATGAAACTATACGTAACTCCATCGAGGGGTATGACGTTATCACAACGAGATTTGGTGATTTACGAAAAATTATCGAGGGACATGGCACACCGAAAGAAGTATGGGAAGCTGCGCCAAAGCTCATTGACGAAGACTTGCATCGTATGTATGACATTGTGTGCGAGCTGCAACCAGCATACAAGCAGGATGCCATTGCTTTCTTAAACGGGCACCAGTCATGCTTCTGCAATATGTTCATCATGCGCAAGGAAATCTTCCAAGACTACTGCGAATGGCTCTTCCCACTGCTGGAAGAATTTGAGCGCAGAACTGACATGTCACGGTACAGCAAGGAAGCGCTGCGCACTCCTGGACATTTAGCTGAACGACTACTCAATATTTATTTACTTCATCATAAGCGTATTGGCGCAGGATGGAAGACCAAAGAGCTTCAGTGCGTGCATTTCACGTCGCCAGCGCCACAAGAGCAGATAGAAGAGCTTTTGACTGTTGATAACCCTGCTTCTATTGTTCCTGTAGTGTTTGCAGCGGACGATAATTACGTACCTCAACTTGCTACTACAATGTACTCGGCAATGGCTAATGCTGATTCCTCACGCTTCTATGATGTCGTAGTGCTTCAGAGCAATATCACTTGGGCTAAGCAGCAGCGGTTGAAAGAATTTTTCAAAAAGCAGTTTGACAATATGGAACTTCGTTTCATTAATGTTGATCGTCTGGTCTCTGGCGTAGAGCTATCGACCAATAACGAGCATATTAGCGTGGAAACCTACTATCGATTCCTCATCCAAGAAGTGTTGCCTTTCTACGACAAGGTGCTGTATCTTGATTCAGACATCGTCATTAACGGCAATATTGCTGAGCTTTTTGATACTCAGCTTGGCGATAACCTGCTTGCAGCGGTTCGAGATATTGACTTCCTTGGCAATCTCAATATGAAAGATGGCAACCGCCTAGAGTACAATCGCGAAGTGCTGGGCATGAAGAATCCTTATGAGTACTTCCAAGCAGGCGTGTTGGTACTTAATACCAAGGCAATGCGAGAACAGTATTCCATTACGCAATGGCTTGAGTTTGCATCTAACCCTGATTACATTTACAACGATCAAGATGTACTCAACGTCTGCTGTGAAGGCAGGGTAGAGTATCTTGATTGGAATTGGAACGTGATGCACGACTGTGCTAATCGAGTAGCAAACGTGTTCTCGTATGCGCCAAATAGTGCTTTTGATGCGTACCAAGCATCACGTCAAAATCCTCTAATCATCCATTATGCTGGATTTGAGAAGCCATGGAAGAACCCAGATTGCGATTTTGCAAGCTATTACTGGCGTTATGCTCGCCAAACGCCATTCTATGAGCGGTTACTCAAGAAAATTGAGCATGAGAACTTCCGTCCAGCAAGCAAGCGACAGATCCTACATGAGAATGCTATCGGGGAGCAGAACCCTCTACGTAAGGTTATCGATCCAATTGCGCCACTTGGTTCTCCTCAGCGAGAAGCCGCAAAAGCGATAGTGCGCAAGTTACGCGGTCGCAAGTAATATGATGGTTTTTATGTTGTAGGTTTATCTGTATCAACCCTGTCATGCTGTTACATGAGTAGTAAAAGGGAATGAGTGGTTATTATGACGAGCGTGAAACGAATATTCCAACTTGATGTGATACGTAGTTTTGCGATTATTTGTGTGGTGTTTAATCATGCTACGGAATATTCGACACACTATAACTCAAGTTATCTAAATAACATGCCGCTGTTACACCGATTAATTGAGATTTCTTTTTTCACTTTTGGAAGATTGGGAGTACCACTGTTTCTTATGCTGACAGGGTATCTATTATTAGATAGAGATTTTTCAGGAGATAATGGTAAAGGAGTCTTGCAGTTTTACCGTAAAAATCTGTTACCATTAATCATCGCATGGCAGTTTTGGATTCTCTTATATGAAGTTTTTGACTGTATCTTTTATCAACATACTTTCTCCGTGTTTGGCTATTTAGCTAGAGCGTTATTGATTGCTCCAGTTAATATGGCACAGGCATGGTATATACCAATGATTATAGGAATATATGTTTTATTGCCTTTTGTGTCAATTGGTATCCATAGTGTTAGTAATAAGGCATTGTCAATTATTACAACCGCAGCTTATTGCTACGTATTTATAGTCCCTACCATCCAATATCTAGACGAAAATATTTTCTCTTTTAATACTGAAATTATTTCACAAGTTAGTTTTCCATTCAGCGGTGGTATATATGGTATTTATGTCGTGTTGGGATTTCTAGCTAAGAGCTTGTCTTTGAAGTTAAGTACTTATTCGAGTAGAAGAGAAGCAGTAATTACTATCTTACTAGTTATCTTTGCAGTTTCGGCTTTTATCGGTACTGTATTATATCAGAATTTTCTATTTAGTCGAGGTGTGGAAGGACCAATCTGGTACTCATTCTTCACTTTGCCGCTAGTTGCTGTATGCATCTTCTTAGTTTTGTATCGAGTAGTAAAGTTGGGAGTATTTAGTTCATTAGTAACAAACTTATCCAGATATTCTTTTGGAATATTCCTTATGCACATGTTGATAATCCTTCCCTTAGAGAAGCACTTTCCTAGCACATTTAACAGATTATGGACACCGGTGTTATTTAGTGCAATAACGATAGTTGTATGCTATTTCGTTTGCGCAATACTTGCAAGATCACAAAAACTCAGATGGTTGATCTTGGCAAAATGACGTATTTGAGAAAAGTGGGTGATATGAGAGTCATATCACCCACAAAATCTAGAATTGTATAAGTTGCTACACGGTGTTTACTTAAGGATGGTTTGTGAAGATGCCATTCCATGGATAGCGTCTAAGTAGCGGCTAGATTTTCACTGATTCAGCTATAAGCAATTCGAACATATGTTTGATTATTGGCGGTAAAATACAATTCAATGTAAATCGCTCAACTAAGAAAGTACTCGATGTCAAGGAAGAGTAACTCAATGAAGAGACAACAGAAGGCGCTCGGTCCCACAAATGATACTGAGGCACGAGATATTTTGCGCCGATTTGTGATAAGAGCACGTCGTGTTGAGGCTCATTCATTAGTCCAGAATCAATCTGTTTTGAAATACATGAATCCTTCATTTACCCTTCGTCACAAAGAGGGATATTCTCCTCAGATGAGGTATATAATGCCTGAACAAGAGATCTTTGAATCACTTGCTGCTCGTACGAGACCATGCATTCTCGAATCAGAACCTGTTTATCTTGATAAAGTATTTCGTTCAATAGAAATGTTGCTTGGTGATCGTCAGTTGGATGAGGATGAAAATCAATGCTTACAATCTTGCCAAGAAACATTTCATAACTTGCGAGATAAAAATCATGGGAAGTCATATACAATTCAAAGATTCGATAAAGAGAATGTTCCAGAATCTGAACCTTTATCAGATTTATTAATAGGTGAAGCTTGGTTGTATTCAGATTTAGTTCATGCCGATCCTAAAGGAAACAAGGCTAAAGCTCTAAGTCTTTCTTATAGGGATCGATATTTTGCTGGTACAGCATTCTTCAGTACATTAGCTGTTCTTATCGTCAACCTTTTGAAGATGATTACTGTTCTTGATAAGCAATTCAAGTTGAATATAGATAAGTCTGCATGGGAAGAACAAGTTGTAGCCACGGAAGAAGATCTAGTGACTTCGCTGAGAATAATGGTCGCTCCTGTTGGTACAATAATTCCTGCAGATTTTGATCTGAGTGCGATTCCGGGGGCTGTAGATGTTTCTAGTATTACAGAAATGGGTAGGTTAATACATCCGGAGCGAAGTCTTGATGTTGTTTTTCTTCACGGTGATGAAGTTGTACACAAGGCTCATGCAGTTTTTTCTCTAAAAGACAGTTGGATATCTATTCTGATTGCTGATGCGTTAATAATTGAATTTAACCTTGCAGAAGTGGATCAAACAACAAATAACCAACTTGCGACGACAAGTATCAATTATCGATTTACTGCTGAAACTGCGGCACGTAATTCTTTACTGCCTATTATTCAGAAAAGTGAGCGTATTTCCTTTGAAATTCCCAATGGGAAGACAAACATACTCCAATGTGACTTTAAGTTGAAGGAGGTAAATGACGGACAGAATACAGATAAAACCATTGCTAGGACCAGTTAACTAGCTGTACTATGAAGTGAATTATTGGAGTAATCGTAGTTTATTATTATATAATTTTCATTATTGCTTAAAATAATAGAGTATCACTCAAATCCCGCTGTTGGGATAGTATTAGCATCAATAATGGGTATTTATCGGGATAGCATGTAGCACATTGCCCGATATGCGCATGAAGGTATGCATCATGTGTGTATGACAGCGCGTACAGCTTGCGAAATATATATGTATAGTGTGCGAAGGAGATTGTATGGCAGAAAAAGTAGTAGCAGCGGGTGAACCACTCACTGATGATCAGCTTCCTGATTTAGTAATTGTTGGCGCTGGTCTGTTTGGACTTACCGTTGCGCAGCAGGCTGTTGAAAAAACCGGCGCTCGCGTTGTAATGCTTGACGTGCGTGACCATATTGGTGGCAATGCGTACAGCTATTTCGATAAGGAAACTGGCGCAGAAATTCACAAGTATGGTGCTCACCTGTTCCACACTTCCAGCGAAGTGGTGTGGAAGTATGTCAACCGTTTCACTACATTCACGAACTATGTGCATCGCGTGTATACCACGCATAACGGGGAAGTGTTCCCTCTGCCAATCAACTTGGGCACAGTCAATCAGTTCTTCCGCGCATCGTATACTCCAGCTGAGGCAAAGGCTTTAATTGATGAGCAGGCAGGTGAGCTTGCTGGTAAAGATCCTCAGAATTTGAATGATAAAGGCATTAGCTTAATCGGTCGCCCTCTGTATGAAGCATTTATCAAGAATTACACGGCGAAGCAGTGGCAAACTGATCCAACTGAGCTTCCTGCTTCTATTATTTCTAGACTTCCAGTGCGCTTCAACTACGATTCACGCTATTTCAAGGATACTTGGGAAGGGTTGCCAACTGATGGCTATACTGCTTGGTTTGAGCGTATGATTGATGACCCTCGTATCGAAGTTAAGCTGGGTGTGGATTTCTTTGACGAGTCTCAGCCTTGGAATAAGAGCGCACTGGTAGGTCGCGTGCCAGTAGTGTATACCGGTCCGATTGACCGCTATTTTAACTATTCTCACGGTGAATTGAAGTGGCGCACCGTTGATTTTGTAGAGCGTCGCTACGATGAAGGCGATCATTTTGGCTGCCCTGTGATGAACTTTGCGGATAGCGATGTGCCTTACACTCGAGCTATTGAGTTTAAGAATTTTAATCCAGAACGTCGCGCACAGCAGAATCCTGATAAGACCGTGGTATGGGAAGAGTATAGTCGCTTCGCCAGCCGTGAGGATGAGCCATACTACCCAATCAACACGGAATCTGACAAATCACTTTATGAAACGTATAGTGAGCTTGCTGACCAAGAGCCGAATGTGGTATTTGGTGGTCGTTTGGGTACGTACAAGTATTACGACATGCATCAGGTGATTGCTACTGCTCTTGCATCTTTTGAGCGCACGATTGAACCAATGCTTGCAGGCAAGGAGTAGTGGAGTAGATTCACAAGAACTTCAAGTGCTGTATATAGCCTCATATGAGTGCCTCCATCGAACTGGAGAATTAGATGCTGCTCGTGTGAGGCTTTTGCATTTTTGTATTTTGTAGTAGCTATTCCGCGGGTTGTGCCAATATAGGAGTATGAATATCGAGAAGTTGGCAATCTGCGTAGTGACTTTTAAACGCCAAGAACTATTGAAAGTGCTCTTTGCATCATTTGAGCAGCTTACCCAAGCACCATGGCGCATTATCATCGTAGACAATGAGCACAGCGAACAAACCCAAACTATGGTTGAGGCTTTAGGTAAGAAACTTGACGAGCAGTGGGGCGAAACTGAGCCTGACGCGCAAGGCAATACTTCTCGAGTAATCTATGCTCCTCAAACTGATAATCTTGGCGGTGCAGGTGGCTTTAGTGCTGGAGTCAAGCGTGCTTATGAACTTGGTGCGCAATGGTTCTGGGTTATGGACGACGATGTTGCAGTCCTGCCTGAAAGCATAGACCGACTAGCTCCTTGGACCAAGAAGTACGAGGTGATTCAAGGCTCACGCTTCGACTATGATGGCGGCCCATTCTACTGGCAGTACCAATTCCTTGTCCCGCTCGGCATTCCAAACCCTATTGCTCCAGCAGCATTTGACGCTCGTGGCTATCGTCCAATGAATACGTTATGCTTTGAAGGCGGGCTGTTCAAGCGCAATATTGTAGACCAGATTGGCTTCCCAGACCCACGATTCTTTATCTACTGGGATGACACCATGTATGGCTACCGTGCTTCAAAAGTTACTAAGCCAATTGTGATTCAAGATCGTATTCTTCGCCGTACTCGTGAAATCGGTAATTGGGATATTGCAGGACTTCGCCAGCTGAACTCTACGTCAGATATGAACCGCTATCATATTATGCGCAATCGTGGGTATATGGCGCAGTATTTCAAACTATATGGTGACTACAATCCAGTAATTTTTGCCCTCGGCACTGCTGCCACAGCAGCAAAAGAAGTCATTCGCTTAGTAGCTGTAGATCGCAAAAATTTGCGCACTGGCATCAAGCAAATATATCGCGGTTGGAAAGATTCTCATGCACTTATGCACGATCCTAACTGGAAGCCCATGCCAGCGCTAGGCTAAAAGTAAGCAGAGAAAGCAAGTAAGCACAATAGCTTATTCTTTGGGTAGAACTTTGTCTGAAAAGTAGATTGATTCTGGGTGGATTCATGGGTAAACGCATAACACTACAACGCGTAAGTTGCTTGGTGCTTGGGTTGCTCCTTGGTCTTATTGCTGCTCTCAGTGAAGCAGTAGCAGTAGATAATGCAATTCAGTTCAACATGCGTTTGCCATTCCACATTTTGTTCTATGCAGCACTCGGCATTGCTTTTATTCACTTTGGTAGGAAGGCTGTGCTGCATGTGGTTAGCGGTACTGCTAGGGGTCGCGGTGATGTGGATAGCGACATAGATGATGCTGCAGCTACTGCGGATGGCGCACATACCACGACTTCGCATCTACGAGGATGCTTTTCGCGTATTCAACGTGCTATCCGAGCAATGCTATGCAACACCACTCGCAAGGGGTTCATTACATCATGGGCTGTGCTTTGGCTAGCATGGGTGCCGTACATCATTTTGCTGTATCCGGGAATTATTTGGTTCGATACACTAACGCAACTCTTGCAAATGCACGGACTGCCTAATGTAATTTCTTCAGGTCAAATCACAGATCATCATCCAGTATTTGATTCGCTTATTTTCAATGCTTTCGTTCAATTGGGCAATGTTATGCATTCAGGGAATTTTGGAGTGTTTCTCTATACCTTGGTTCAGTCACTTGTCACCACTTGTGCAGTAACATGTATGCTTAAGACTTGGTACAATGCTGGAGCTTCACTAAGCCTCTTAACATGGCTCTATGTAATTATCGCGCTTGTTCCTTTTATACCAATTTTCTCTATTGGTATGGTAAAAGATTCACTATTTATACCTGTTTTTCTTCTATTTTTTACGCACTGTTCACTGATTATATGTAAGAAAATTAAGCTTTCAAAGTGGCTTGTTTACGCTGTAATCTTTGAATCAATACTCATGGTGCTTACGAAAAAAACCGGTATTTATATTATTGCACTCACAGCAGTAATTGCTCTTCTTGCAATTCATGGTAAGCAGATCAAGGCTCTTATGGCTGGGATTCTAGCAAGTGCTGTGCTTGTGCAAGTGGTACTTGTTGCACTTATTTTCCCAGCATTTCATATTGCACCCGGTGGGAAGCAAGAGATGCTCGTGGTGCCATTTATGCAAGCAGCTCGTGTTGTTACCACTGTTTCAAATGTTGATCCTGATTTCAAAAAAGCGGTTACCGATCTTTTAGGTGACGATGTGGCATCTCGTTATGTGCAATTTAATGGAGACTATATTAAAGGCAATTCTTGGAATAGCGAAAAACAAGCACATTTACAAGCATTTATGCAACAGTGGACTCGGGGCATAACACTCTATCCAAAAGCATATCTGGAAGCTTGGCTTGGGATGGAATCATCGTGGTTCACGTTGCCGCATACGCAACTTCCTCAAGAATGGAAGAATGCGTATCTAATGCAGGTGTATGCTGAGGGAACAACTTTTGATGCATCTTCTCAGCAGTTTGAAGAGTTTGCAAGAGCAGCTGATTTAGGATTATCTAATAATGACAAGCGCTTTGCTCGTCTGTTGCAAGACATTATATTGTGGATCAACGGCACGGCACTCGGTTCTACACTGTTTTCACGCGCTTTGTGGACTACATGGATTACGGTATTATTATTCAGCTTCGTGTTTGTCAGCTGGGGAAACAAGCGACAGCGCCTGACCTATGGCGTAGCAATTATACCGTTTATAGTGTCATATCTCTTCTTATGGGTTACCTCAAATTCAGGTAGTATTGAAGCCATGCGTTATGCAATGTCTGTAGTATTTGGCATTCCTGTAGTGCTTTGTTTACTTTCTGTGTTGGTACAGGAGCGAGAAACTGTTAAGAGAGCTTGCGAATAAGTTCTATCAGACAGGCATGCGTAGATTTCAATTTAGGGGATTACTATGATAGGACGTTTGCAAAGCAGCAAGATTGCATATTGCTTATGCTGCTTGCTCGGCGTTGGTGCTGCATTCACAATAGTTGTGCTGTGGTTTCCGCACACTGCAGCTATGTGGACGTATCCGATCCAGCAAATTGATGCCCCAGCGCACTACTATTTTGTGCGAAAAATCCTAGATGAGGGATTGCCTGCTGCAGCTAGGCTTTGGCCCAATGACGAGTACTATCCGCCGTTTTTTCACGTACTGGTTGCCGGTCTAGTCAAACTTGCTTCACTATGCGGTATCAAGCTGAGCATTATTGGAGCATTTAATACCGTTTGGATTGCAATTTCAGGCATTATCTGGCCATTTGGTTGCCAATTGCTTGCCTCATATTGGACGAGGAAGCAATTCGTTGATTCGAATCTATTTGCCTGCATCATGGCTATCTGCATCCCAGTTTTTGCAATAAGCTCACCAAGCCACCCCTACTGGATGCTTAATGCTGGGCCGCTTATTGCTTTTGGTATGGCAACTTCAATACTTCCGCTTTGGCTGTATGTATCGCTGAGACTTCTTGACAATCTTCGCTCAATGCGGTTTATTATTGCTAATCTTGTCATGATGGCTGTGTGCCTATTTGCGCATCCACGCATTGCATTTACTTGGTTGCTGTTTATTGTCCCATTTATTGTGGTGAAATTATCACTGAAATATATACTGGGTATGCTCGGTGTATGTGCTGCCGGAGCAGTAGCATTATTTGCCTATATGACGACACATTATCAGTCTAGTAGATACTTTAATCCAAGTAGCTGGTTTCATACTTTTGTCCCTACGCGCACACTACCAGCAAGTATTGGCGTGCTAGTAACGGATAATATTGCGGGGCCTGCGGGAATACTTGTGGCAATGGTAGCTATCGGTGCTGTAGGTATTGTCATCATTGCACCATGGTATTTACGCCATGCAACGAAAAGCGTGAACAACTCTGTTAGGCGAGAGAGTGTAGCAATTGGTATTCTCGTTATTGCTGTATCAACTGTGTATGTATGCTCTGCAGCAGTTACTGGATGGTTTGCCAATATTGTTACTGCAGTATGGTATCGCGGAGAAACTAGACCTATTACTATGCTGCCTCTACTCTTTATCATACTGTTTTCCTATACGTTAAGTGTGCTCTGGTATGGTGCAACAATAGAACGCTTGGCTTGGCGTCAGGTAGTTTGTGGCATAGCGGTATTTATGATCTGTAGCATATGCCTTGTAGGTCAAGTGGCGAATCCGCTACGCACGGATCTGCGCAATACGCTTATAGACAATACGTCATTGCATAACGACAATCCACACGAACAAATGACTACACAGAAATATCGAGTACTTGCTGATGTAGCACAGCGTGTTGATACTGATGATGTTGTAATTGCGGATCCGCTCAATGGGTCTATGTATGGTACTGCTGCTTTTGGAACTGATATGTTGTACCCAATTTATAACCCTAAGGCAGAGAAAAATGGTGCAATTTTTGGGCAAGTGGAGCGTGCATTCGCCTCAGGTGATCCGCAGCAAGTAGAGCAGACCGTATGTCCAATTAGCCAGCAAGGCGAAGAGTATTTCCTCGACATGGGTCAACAGGCGCCGAGTTTACAAATGTTCACTTTTAAAGAGCAATACGACCCATTCCATGACGAGCAAATAATCAACTCATATGTCGATAAGGGAGTACTCCAACCTGTGCAGGACTACTCTCATTTAGCGCCCCGTGGAGAGCAGTGGAAGTTGTATAGGTTTAGTTGTAGATAGTGTGTATACGATGCGTATAAGTGCATATATGCTGTGTGGATGTGTCTAAGGATCAAGGATGCAGCACACCCACACGAGCTATATACATATTTGCCGAGACTATTTTCTACCACGCATTTTTCGCACTATCACCTTTGCGATCTCACGCTGTTTCGAACCAGTAGGAGCTAGAATATCACCGTATTTGCGCAATGGGCTATCCTCAGCAATTGCGCGATCATGATGTTGAATAGGCTTAGGCTTCTGTATCCCAGCCAGCATAGCGATGAGTTGCACTGAGAACGGTGTCTGCTGAGCATAATGCCAGTACAACGGACCAAAATCACACCATGGATTCTTCCAAGGCTTTTCAAAACCAGCATAATGCACAATACTTGGATCGCGGCGTGCTTGCTGATATGCTAAGAAATCCTCAGCAGGAGCAAACGCAAACACCCCATCGACTCGACCAGCACAATCGTGCATCACATTCCAACGCGCATCAAGGTAGAGTACCTTTCCTTCACACTCCATATTTAAGATATCCTGATCGTTGTAAATGTATGCCGTATCTGTAGACATAGCAAGCCATTCTTCAACAGTATGCAACATGCGCAGCTCGTCAAGATTCAGTAGCATTACTCCAGCTTGGAAGTAATTAAACCCATTGTTCATATGCAAAACAGTATCGGTGTACTGTTTTCTCTTACCATCCTTCATAGCCAGCGTGCCAGTAAAATCAATATCTTTTACCGCAGCCAAACAATAGTTCTTAATATCAGTAGCATAGAGCGTTGCAATATCAGCGTTTACTATCAAATCGCAGTCTAAATACAAGACTTTTTTATAGAATGGTAAAATATCTTGAATAATAAAGCGGTAATAGGTTTCTATGCTGATATGTGGATTGTTGGTATCAAGCACGTAGTTTTCAATTATCCGTTGCACATCATAGAAACGGATGGAGGCATGCTTTGCTCTACTAACAAATGAGGAAAGTGTATTTTGATTTTGCACAGAAATATTACGATGCAACACGATAAAATCGTAGTAATACTCTGTGTCTGCATTACTCAGTATAGAATGGATAGTCGTGGCTAGCATAGGCACATATGCATCATCTGCTGCTAAGACAATCGGTATGGTATATCGTGGATTTATATCAAGTGGATTAAGCGTCTCAATTGGCTCGGGATGTGTGAAGTGTACGCATTGAAGCTGCTTAATACGCCACTGTTTACCGATGCGCTGTTGGTGTGCCAAATAGATGTTGAGTAGTCGCTCAGAAAGATGACCGACGGTACGCAGTCTTTGCACATCAGCGGTTGACATATCCGCAGTCTGATCAAAAGCATCAAGCAAAGGAAAAAGCCACTGGCAGTAGTCGTGGAAAATCTCCTTACGCATAATAAACATATTGCAAAAAGCAGCCTTAGTGCCATTCAATACTGCATCCGCGTCGGGCTGATAATCAGGGTATGCATTGACCAAAATATCATACATATGACGCAAATCATGCAATTGCAGGTGGTCATCCGCATTCCAATGATCTTTCAAAGAAGAGAAACCATCCATCTTGCGCACATCGTTATATGGTGTGGTAATCACATCCCAGCCAGCGACATTCGACAACACATGCTCATCATCCAAGCCATAACGTTTGATTGTCTCGTCAGTTATATACGTGTCAAGAATTTCGCCATAATCGTTCTCTTGGTGACGGACGCCAGAAAAATCAAAATATCGACGATAGTGACAGAACCCGTAATAATCAGCATCTACATTTTTCCATGCCCAGTACTGTGCAGTAAGTTCACAATAGCGAGGGTTACGCTCAGAAATATTCTCGCCGATATCATCGCGCAAGGTTCCTGAGAGTTCCTTGTCAGTAAGGGTACTGCCCACATGTACAGGGTAGAAGCAAGTACCTTCTACTAGTTGCGATGGCTTATGGACACTAACGAAAATTTTCACACGCGGATCTGCAGCGTGTGGTTGCTGTTGTGCTTGCTGTTGTGCTTGTGTTTGTTCCTGCGTTTGTGCTTGTGTCTGTGCTTGTGGTGTTGAAGCCATGAAAAGCCACCTTATTTCGTGTTCTATCTATGTCCGCCTATGCAATTTAGTCTCTTAGCAGACGTTATGTTTATCAATATCCGCGTGGTAGCGCAGCAAGTATGAGCCGCGGCATGTCATTCGATTGCCTTAGTAGTTATGTCATAACGAGCACGCTATATTGTTCATAAGTATACGATACAGTAGCGCAATTGTGGAGAGTACAGCAATGCAGTCGCAGAATCAACACGTTCCTTACGATTTATGCAAACCTCAGCATATTTTGGTAACTGGCGGTGCTGGATTTATTGGTGCGAATTTTGTGCATTGGGTGATGAAAAATCACCCAGAAGTATATATCACTGTGCTAGATGCGCTGACCTATGCTGGCAGACGAAGTTCCCTCAAAGGGTGCGATGAGTCTCGATATACCTTTATTCATGGCGATATTTGTGATGCGCAGTTAGTGGAGCAGATACTTGCTCAACCCGGTAAGCGAACTTACGATGGACGCCCTATTGCTCCAATAGACGCAGTCGTACATTTCGCAGCGGAATCACATAATGATAATGCTATTGCGGATCCGATGCCATTTTTGCAAACGAATGTTACCGGCACGGCTGTGCTACTACAAGCAGTGCGGAAACATCACATTCGATTTCACCATATTTCTACAGATGAAGTATACGGCGATTTGTCGCTTGACTCTCCTGAAAAGTTTACCGAACACAGCCCATACAGACCGTCAAGCCCATATGCGGCGTCTAAAGCTGCGAGTGACCATTTAGTCCGTTCATGGTTTCGTACATATGGTGTGCCAGTCACTATCTCGAATTGTTCGAATAATTTTGGACCCTACCAACATGTAGAAAAATTTATTCCGCGACAAATAACGAATATATTAACTGGACGCCCGGCAAAGTTATATGGCGCAGGGCTCGCAGTGCGAGATTGGATTGCCGTTGATGATCACTGTGCAGCAGTATGGGCAGTACTCACTCGTGGAAAACTTGGTGAAACCTACCTTATTGGGGCAAACGGTGAGCACAGCAACCTAGATGTATTGCGTTTAATACTTACTTGTATGGGTAAGGATGAGCATGATTTTGAGCATGTCGCAGATCGTCCAGGTGCAGACAGGAGATACGCATTGGATGCTTCGAAAATTGAGCGGGAGCTTGGGTGGCATCCGCAGCATACTCAATTTGAGGAGCAAATAGAGCGCACAATCGCTTGGTATGCATCGCATCAGGAATGGTGGATCCATGATAAAGCGGCAACAGAGCGCTCATACCAGTTGCAAGGACACTAGAGTAGCACTAGACAGAGGCGATAGGGAATCTAGGCAGGAATATTAACGAATCTGGGGTAGGGGCACTGCTGAGTCTGCTGATTTTACGGAATCAACGGAATCGACGGAATTTACTTACTGAGCCCGCTTAATCTGCTTAATCTGCTGAATCCGCTGAATCAAAACCCCTTGCCTATAGCTACCTACAGCAATTGCTCTAGATTATGGCTAAAAGCTCTAAACCCAAGATGATCATAGAAAGCCTGTGCCTTAGGATTGCCCTCCCATACATTAAGCGTGATACGGCGAGCGCCAGCCTCGCTCGCAACCTCCCGCACATGACGATATAGGGCAGTACCTACTCCTAATCCTCGAGCTTCCTGATCAACGCATAAGTCGTCAATATGCAGCGAAAGCTCTTGCGCTAGTGCGTGCGAACCGTCGTGGTGATGCCATATGCACATCGCATAACCAAGAATATGTTCGCCCTGTGTTTGCTGGTGTAGTGGAGTTTTGCCGCTATCCTCATTGTCAGCCACCGCGACGAAAATTGGCTGATTTGGGTCTGTAAGCAGTTGCTCTAATTCGTGAGGGAAATGCTTAATGCCACCTTGCACAAACAAGTCAGGTCGAGCCTGATAGTGCACATCTTCTACTTGATGCAGCAGGCGAATAAGCTCATCAATATCACTATGCTGTGCGGGACGAATATGCATTATGCCTCCAATTCGGCTGAGTTTGCGCTTGATTCATCGCTTGTGCCAGCGGCGTCCTGTACTAAGAACCCTTGTCCGGCTAGGGCACGTGTTACGCGGTCTTGCATTGTTGACAAAAACATGCCTTGTTTGGCAAAAGCCATTACATTTCCTGTAATGCCGTATGGGCTAAAACCAGTGAACTTAACTAACGCAGGGTTGCCAGGCAGCATCACATCTTGCGTCTGTGTATTGACAAGATCCGTAATGTATTGAGCCAGTTCGTCGATACTCATATTATCGAGTTTAGTGCCGCGCGCCACAAACGGGACTAAAATCATAGCCTCATTCGCGGCTGGTAATTTTTCTAGCGCCGTGGTGTTCAATACTGAATTTGGTACCCACATTTCCATGCCAGAGCGGTCGATAACAATAGTGTGTCGCCAAGTAACATCTTTGACCGTGCCGGTAACCCCCTGGATAGTGACCAAGTCTCCAGGCTGTAACACTTTGCCTAGCATCAGACCAAAGCCGCTGACAATATTAGCAATTGTGTCTTTTAAGCCAAACGACACTGCAATGCCGCCAACACCAAGCGCAGTAACAAGTGTTGTCGGATTAATACCAAACACCGGCTGTAACACAATTGCTGCGGCAAACACCCAAATGAGTACGCGCACGATATTAATGAAAATTGAGGCGCTTGGTATATGTGACTTGTCAAGCAGCATTTGCAGCATACGTGATGTGGCTTTAGTAATAAGGGCTGCTGCGGCAACAACAATGATGAGGAAAATAATACTTGCTGCGTGTGCTTGCAGCCAGAGTAGTGGGTCATCGATAAGTTGTTGCACAGTTTGCTCCTTGTCGTTTGATGTGTCGTTGTATGTGTAGTTATATGCATTGTTATACGCGTCGGACATGTTCTTTGTAATGCATCCTGCATTAGCACATGCATTGTTATAGTTTATTGCCATTGTAGTGGTAGCGGTAACACTGTGCGCATCGTTTCGATTTCTCGGCTCCTCTCGTATCTGTTTATATCTGTAAGGCTATACGCAGTTGTGAAGTGATTATTTTCGATATCGCATTATGTATGAATATGAAAGCTTGGAATTATAACGAACCATAGTAGCGTATAAGCGAATGTTAGACGCAATCACTTCACAACTCGAGAGTGGAGCACAATTGACTGCGCTCGAGTGCAATCGAATGCACCTGACCGCACTCGACTGCACGAAAAGGGGAAACGCGGGTTAGGACACTTCAATATGTTTCATTTCGCATATGAAGTGCCCCTCGTTGCTATACGAGAGGCATTAGTCAGAGGAAAGGGTGACATGTCAGTGGATTTTAGCCGAGTGCCTCCTGACAAGACGAAGCCAAAACAGCACATGCTCTACGACTCTTGATGTTCACGGCAAGTCTGCCCTAAACCCCGAGAAAGCGCAATAGGATCGAGGATATTATCAAGCTCTTGGGAGGAAAGATTAGTACTCTCGGCAGCGATATTGCGTACGCTTTTGCGTTGTGCGGCAGCCTGTTTAGCGATTGCGCTCGCTTCCTCGTAACCGATGTATGGATTAAGCGCGGTTGCGATTGCAGGAGACATTTGCGCATGTTGTTCACCAATATCACGATGCACAGTGATGCCTTCCACACAGTGCGTGCGAAAGATGCTCATTGCGCGAGTCAGCATATCAATAGATTGCAAAATAGTATGAACAATCACCGGGTCAAAAGCATTGAGCTGTAATTGCCCCTCACTGCAGGCCCAAGTTACTGTGGTATGCATGCCAAATGTCATGAAACAGCATTGATTGACGCACTCAGGGATAACTGGATTTACTTTTGCTGGCATAATGCTGGAACCCGCTTGACGTGCAGGCACAGTCAGCTCTCCAAAGCCAGAAGCAGGACCAGAGTTCAGCAGCCTCAAGTCATCAGCTGCCTTTTTCAGGTGCATAGCAAGGGTTTGCAGAGCGTCTGCCGTATGCATATATGAGCTCATATCGGTGACTGCCGCAACTGGGTCAGAGGCTGCGCGGATAGGTAGTTGTGTAATACGAGCGAGTTGCTGTGTGGCTTCTTTTCTAAACCGCAGGTCTGCGCAAATACCTGTGCCAATAGCGGTGGCGCCTAAATTCAGCGTGCATAAATGTGGAATTACCGCGCGTAACATGGCTATGTCGGATTTTAGCATTGTCGCAAATGCATGGAATTCTTGCCCAAACGTCATAGGTACAGCATCTTGCAGCTGTGTTCTGCCGATAGTAATGTCTTCAATATGCTTGTCTGCAAGAGTGTGGAATGCGTTGGCTAAATGCTCACATTCAGCAATCGAAGGTTCGATAGCTCGGATAATGGCCAGTTTACTTGCCGCTGGATAGGTATCATTAGTAGATTGCGATTTATTGACGTCATCATTCGGATGAATATACTCATATGCGCCGCGTGGCTGGTTCAGTATCTCCAAGGCTCGATTAGCAATTACCTCATTCATATTCATGTTAAGCGAAGTGCCGGCGCCACCCTGCAATACATCAATAGGGAACTGATCAAGGAGCTTGCCTTGTTCAATTTCTTGGCACGCGGTAGTAATAGCTTGTGCCTGCTGCTCAGTAAGCAGTCCAAGGTCATGATTTGCTAGTGCACACGCGCGTTTGATTGTTGCAAACGCTTGAATCATGACGGGATGCTCGCCATCTGTGATGCCGCTTACAGGGAAGTTTTCGATGGCTCGCTGGGTGTGAATGCCCCAGTACACTGAATCGGGGACTTGCTTTGTTCCGATGCAGTCATGTTCAAGTCGCATGGTGTTTTGACTTTGTGAAGTATTGTTCGCTTGTGTCGGCGCGGCTGTGGTTGGGGTATGTGTATTTGTGTTCATTGGTGTTATCTCTAATTTCTTGCATTCCATATGTAGTGTTTGCAGTACTTGAGGTATGTATTAAAGGTTATGGCAAATGTATAGCGAAGTTCATCCTAACGCTACATTCTTGCATCAAGCGCATAGCATAGCATTTAGCGCTTCAACAATTACCGACTATGCATCGCTATGAGGCATTATGTTGCTCGTTGCAGCAGCTTTAGAATTTCCGGATATATTATCGGAACTAGCACTGCTGGAGTTGTCACTATGAGATGCAGTGTTCTGCAGCACATTGCGCTGTTGCCACGCAGTTTGAGCAAAAAGCGTGAAAGCCTCGATAATATGGTCTTTATCATCTTTGGAGAGCTCCTGCCAAGCCTCAAGCATATGGGGGATAGCTTTATTAAGTTTGCTTGGCAACTGCATGAACGACTGCACGCCGCTTGCTTGTAATACGCTAAACATGCTATCGATAACTTGTTCGCGTTTGGTATTCGGAAGCTGCTCTAACCACTCATGCAATGATGCACTAAAGAATCGTGAGGTGGAATCAACATGCGGCAAGAAAATGAAATGCGGTTCCTGATTCCGATTTTGCAATCTTTCTTTAGTGTCTGTTGAAACCTTATGTTTTTTTGCGTTCTTTGTGGTTTGTTGAACCCCTGATCGGGTGGAGGCGTCAATTGTTGCAGAGTCTGCCTCTGAAATACCTCCGAACGCTGTGTTTGTTGGGAATTGTGCTTGGAGCAAAGCCTGAGCATCAATTTGCCAACTAAATGCCAGATGTTGCATAATGCCAGATTCTGATGATTTGACTACCTTACATTGTTCTGGAGTGTCAAAAATCATGCCGACAATTGATGTTTCAGGAACGATTTTTGTAATCTTGTGTTCGATTGCGGCATACGAAGGACCAGTAACCACTTCCTTAGGAAAACCTGGACCATCTAATGAAAAAACGTGTGAAATACGCTGCTGTATTTCTGTATCAGCATGAAGCGCGGCATAAACCGCCAAATTACCGCCTTTCGAGTGGCCAGCAGTAATAAGCGCATAGCGTTTATAGAGGTTACCAAGACGGTTAATATACTGTGCAGCATGCTCTTGCGCAGGCACTGGGTACTGAAAAGACATATTAAAATCTTCTTTCCAGCCGATAAAAGAGCTATCGGTACCGCGAAACACAATCAGAAGAGTAGGTTTAGTCTGTGTGGCACTCGTTGACAAAGGTAATAACCGTTGGTTTTGTTGTGCGGCTGATGGCAGAATAAACGCTGCCGCTGCGAACTGCGTTTCTTGATTGGAGTCAAGAATATCGACATAGGCGCCAATCTTTACATCCATAAAACGCGGATTTACAGCAAGAGTGCGGAGTAATTCTTCGGTTTCATCCACTCCAGCAACGCCAGCAAAACCCTGATCAAAAGCAAAGTCGGTGTGCGGTAATGCTGCAGAAACCGTGCGAAGAGGAACAGCCTCTAATTGTGGGAACAAAATGTTCTTCAATGTATTGAAAGCCTTGGAAGCCCGATGTTGCGAGCGCAGTTGAGTAGCATATGCTACGCGATTGCGCAGTGTCTCTTGACGCAAACATGTTTCAGAAATTCTAGGCACACATTGAGGCATGCGCTGATACATCAACTGAGCAAAGACAAGAATATCGACCTCATTGAGTGGGCTTAAATCAAATGAACGTGTAAATGTTCGAGCATAGTCAAGGATATTTGCATGCTGGCTTTGATTATTGTCAGGTAGTGTGGCTCTTCCTGCAAACGGTGTTGTGGCATTGCGAGAACTTCGAGAGGTCACGTTTTGTGCGCTGCCGTTATGGTCCGGAGAGCCTGTTCCTTTTTCGGGAGACGAGTTCTGTAACTCATTAGTTGAGCTTTTCGTCGGGGCATTTGAGAATATGGAAAACGGTAATTGGAATGCGGAAGAACTCCTATGGCGCTGTTTTCCGCTATCGAATTGCTCACGACTACTGTTTTGCATTGTTCCCTCGTAACTACATGTGCAGCCACTTTCCTGTATGTGTATCATACGCGATTTTTTATGCTAAAGCTACCGAGCTGGTGCTTGCTGAGGTGAAGTTTTCGCACGGAATTAGATTGCGCTATGTGTGTCGAGCAGGTGTCTGCATGGAAATGGAACAGGTATCTGTATGGGGTTTTCGTATGGTTTCATGCTGACTTTCCAGGAAGTATCAAGACCGATTTTGGGATGCCGTCTCGTGTTGAGTTGGAAATCAGAATTGATGGTGTATTCGGTTGTTCTACGTTTTATGTGGTGCTTAGCCTCTGGATATGCGCAGTTGAAGAAAGACATTGGCGGAATATGCGAACATATTGTGACTTGTGAAGTGATTGACGGGTGCTCCGGGTTTTTCGAGAAGGAAGAAGACTGAAAAATCGCCAATGATTGTAAGCTTCATGCAATATGCAAAACGAAATCACTTCACAACTGCACGTATCGAGTAACGATGCGCCTGCATTGGGTAATGATCTGAGCATACGTGGTAATTGCTGTAGATTTTTTCGGGGGGAGGGGGTGCCGTACCCATATTGAGTAACGATGCACCTATAGCGGCTAGCAATGCGCTTGAATACCTGTAATTCAACGGTCAGCTCTGTCCATGTATTGACAGTCTGAGATTGAGAGCGAGTTGTTACGCATGTATGCTGGCACCATGATTCATACGTTTCGGTTCCAAAAATCATCAAATATCGCTACTATGGAGAAAGGAATTACAATGAATGGATATTCATTGCACTGCTTGTTGAAATGTGTGAGCTAGTGAGCGACCGACATATGGCGTGCAGGAGACAAGTGTGGTTATGGATTTGGTGAAAGGATATGAATGAGTCACGAAGATCAGCGGTTACAGCCCTCCTATCACCATAATCAGTACCCGATGCAAAATTGGCAGTATCAGCCTTCTGATGGTCAGTACTCACAAAATCCTTATATGGCACCTATAGGATATGCGCCACAGTATGTAAATCGGTTGAAATTGCGGCGTTTTCAAGCAGCTTGGTATCCGAAAGTAAATCTTAAAATTGCGCGCAGAGCGTTTTCTCGAATTGGCTTAGCGTTGCTGGTTTATACACTGTCAACATCAGTGTTTTATTCACTAATCTCTGCGGGCATTGACTTTTGGTTCCCCCAGCCGCAAGGGCAATGGGTTAATATCATCGATACCCTCGAATCTTCCGGAGCACAGTATTTTGTTGGTTTTCCACTGTGTTTGCTAATTATGCAGCTGGTGCCATCTTTCCCTCCCCGCCCACGCGCAGATGATCCAGCTGCTCGAATGACGCCTAAGCGGTGGATTACCATTTTTATTATGGGCATTCCGCTCATGTATGCGGGAAGTATTTTAGGAAATCTGACTGCTGATTCGTTGTCAAACGGTAATTATTCCAACATTTTGGAGAGTATGTATGCAAATCCTACGCCTGCAAGCATGCTGATTGATGCGGTGATTACGGTTCTTATGGCTCCAATTGTTGAAGAAATTGTATTCCGAAAAATGATTATTGACCGCTTGCATCGCTATGGTGAGGCGCTCGCAATTGGGGTGTCTGCACTGCTGTTTGCACTTATGCATGCGAATCCATATCAGTTTTTCTACACACTCGCATGGGGTGCGATGTGGGCGTATATTTATTTGCGCACGGGTAAGATTCAATACACGATTTGGTTGCATATGGCTGTGAACTTCATGGGCGGCGTGGTGCCTACAGTGCTTTCGCTGATTGCTGGTGATGAAGGTAGCTTGGTAATTGATGATCAGCAGTCGGCTAAGGATCAGTTCAGTGAGCTTATGCAAGGCGGCGGCGTAGTGTATGTAATTTATGGCTTGGTTATTTTGGGCTTAGTTATTGCTGGTATCGTGCTGTGGGTTCGCAATCGTAAGAAGATCGAGTTACGTCCTGCGGATTGGCAGCTGGTGCCAGGCATTGCAGCGCGCACAGCTTGGCTAAATGCGGGGATGATGCTCTTCGTGGTGCTAACTGTTTTTGCGACTATTGTTTCGCCGTTTTTGTCGATATTCCAGTAGTTTTGCATGTGATTATTGTGGTTGCCATGGTTGTTATATTTGGGATCGGCGCTCGGAGATATGATGACGGCTGCATAACAAACTACCGCAATAAAGTGCACGCAAATGCATGTAGGGGGTGCTGTGACTGGTATTTCAATAGGCATGGTGAGCATAGTGCTCGCTGCATGCGCGGTAGTAGTTCTTGGGTTTGCTGGTTACGGCATATTTACGCTGCTGCAGCGGGTACATGCAAAGCATGCGTCGAAGATAGGCAAGTTAGGAAGCATCGTCTCCGAGCCTTTACATGATGCAGCTTTTGAACGAATAGCCTATGCGATGATCCAGCGTAGTAATGATGCTATTTGTGTCGCTGATGTATATGGTGAGATAGTTTTTGTAAACGATAGCGCAAAACAGATCGAGCTTTTGGCACAAAACCGCGTCCTGCATGATGGGCTACTGCAAGTGATGCAGGCGTTGGAAAATGATTATGTGGAGCGTGGTGCTTGTCAATGGCAAAGCATGCAGATTAAGCAGCCGGTTGAGGGAACGCAAGGGTTGCTGCTGGTACAGGTGCTGAATTTGGGATTTTGTGGTTTTGAGCGTTTGTGTGCGATTGTTGCGCGTGATGTTAGAGATCAGCATCAGTTGGATACTATGCAGAAGGATTTGATATCTAATCTCTCACACGAGTTGAAAACGCCAATTGGTGCTATTAGCTTGTTGGCAGAGACGCTTGCCGATGTTGAAGATGATACTGAGGCTGTGCATTATTTTAGTTCACGTATTTTGCGCGAAAGTAGGCGTTTGCAGGATTTGGTTGCTCAGATTCTTGATATTTCAAGATCGAGCAGTCAGCGTGCGGAATCGAATTTGAGCGCGAATGTTGGCGACAGTAACATTAGTGTTGACGCTGGCATCGATGTTTACTATGGAACAGCTGGTGGCGTTGATGTATTGGCGGAAAGTGGTGAATCTGCCCCTTTGGGCGGCAATGTTGAACATAGTAATTCTGTTTTGAGCAATGTAGATGCCTGTAACTGCAAGGAAGTTGTTGGTGAAGTTTGTAATGCTGTACAAGTAATTCAACAAGCTATTGATGACAGTGCAGTGCAAGCGCAGGCAAAGCATATTCATGTGGTGTTTACATGTGTGGAGGATGGGCATCCTGTTGGACTTAGGCGCACTGCCGATGATACGGGACAGCATATTGCAGGCCAGCATGTTATCCGGCAGTACAGCATGGATGATGATTCCTGTCGTTGGATAGTCGCGATTCGAGCACAGGATTTGCGGACTATCGTTGCCAATATTGTTAATAATGCCATTGCATATTCCGCGCCATACACCACAGTTTCAATCAGTGTTGAATCTGATACTGAAAAGTATGGGGATTGTATCGCAATTCGCGTTGTAGATTTAGGCGATGGTATTCCGAAGGAGGATACCATGCGAGTTTTTGAGCGGTTTTATCGCGTGGATCCAGCGAGGTCAAGGAATACTGGAGGATCTGGTTTAGGTCTTGCAATTGTAAAGCAGTTGGTTGAACAAGCCGGAGGTCGAGTGGACTTGTGGTCGCGCCTAGGTGAAGGCACCACGGTTACAGTGCTGCTGCCTTGTGCCGTCTAGCAAAGGCGCGTTGTCTGGTTCTGCGTATATCTCGAATCCATTGAATTGTGGTGGCGGTTGCTTGTTCTGTGCGTATATGCTGGATGCTGATGGTAAGACAGAGCCATCCCATGAGCTGGAGACGCGTGATTTTATCGCTATCATTGCGCACTTGGTGTGCGGTGCTATGAACAGTACCTCCTTGATATTCAATGGCGATTTTTAGGCGAGGATATGCTAGGTCCAAGAACCAATAGTCGTATGAAGTATTATCTTGCAAACGAAAATTTATATTTGGCTCTGGTAATCGTCCCTTGACTGTGAGGGCTAAACGTAGGCGAGTTTCCATACTGGAATCAGTATTGGCGCGCGTGTGGGCAAGTGCCCACCGAATATTGGACTTTCCACGTAACAACCCAGTGGAATCAAGAAAAGATGCAGCGTCTCGGCAAAACGTAGGCAATAGCTGGTGTTGTCTGCGCTGTACGAGGTCAAATAATACAGTGAGTTCTATGCGGGTGCACCATTGTGCCACCTGCATCAGTGTTGTGAATACATCGGTTATTTCTATCCCACAGTCAAGGCGGATTGTTCCCATTGGATGAGTCCATACCCTAAACAGCACTCCTTTCAGACTAGTTCGTGATGCGGCATTACGCGCAATGGCAAAAAGTGTATTGCGGTGTTGCTGTGCTTTACGGTTGTGCGGGAATTCTAATCCATGAATAGTAAGTGCGGTAAGCATGCCGAATATGAGCTGCTGCTTTGTGCGGGCTTGTGCCTTTAGGCAGCGTTCTATCATCGTTTGAGTCTGCTGTTGTAATTGCAGTCCATCGATGGGCAGTGTATTCGCATAAAAATTCATAGAGAAAGTCTAGTGTTTGGCGAGCTTGTTTTGAAAGAGTTTTTGGAGTTGTTGACCATTGGATACCCCCTATTAGTTTGAGTAGGGGGTGGAGGATGGGGTGGGAGTAGAAGGCACGTGATGGTGTGTAGAAGGCATGTGATGGGGATAAAGATCTGTGATGTGATGGTGGGCTGGAATACCGTAGCAACTTGCATGATAGTCCCTAGATGACTGTGCACCGTGTAGGCAGAGTTGTGAAGTGATTGCGATTCAAGAGCCTGTATTCGACCACACTGTGTTATTGCAGAAGCGTGTAATTGTAGGGTTTTGTGCAGGGCATCGTCAACAGCAGTGACACATTACTTTTCCAATCACTTCACAACTCGTGACTTGCTCCGCGAAAGAGAGAGAAAACATGCCGTTGCAAACTGGAACAATCGGGCTGTAGCCAACAGGAACAATCGATAGTTTGGCGCTCAAATTCGTTGTGATTGTGCTGAGCGGCAGATAAATCCAATATCCGGTATCCGACGCGTCTGGTACGTTGATATGACTGGCGTTCTTTTTGAACTGTACATAGATTTCCCCAGCTTTTGCGTTTGATATCGTACTGGCTATAGTGTTTGGTACTATCCAGCCTCTATTTTGGTATCACATCGTTTCCATATCCGGTATCGCATCATTGGTATGCCTAGTGCTGCCTCTAAATACGGAATGAACTCATGTAGTTTTCGCACATGCTGCATTGAGCTCTCGGACGGTACATTTCGCATATTCAGTACAGTGCCTATAATCATTGACGTAAACAATCTCGTACCGCATAGCTACATACTGGAGGGCGAGCGAGTATATGATTTTCCAAGTTCCTGCAAAGACATCCCAAAACGGCGTCAATCATTCGATTCGCATGCTCATTGTTGAAGATGAAGAATCATATCGTGAGCCACTCGCATACCGATTCCGCCGTGAAGGATACGAGGTACTTACCGCGGCAAGTGGAGATCAAGGTCTCGATATTTTTCTCAATAACACCATCGATATTGCCATTCTCGACGTGATGTTACCAGGGCTTGACGGGCTTTCGCTGTGCAAAGCCATCAGGAAGCAGAGCCATATACCAATTATTGTTGTTTCTGCAAAAGGTAGTGAACTTGATAAAGTGCTTGGTCTTGAACTCGGTGCAGATGACTATGTGACCAAGCCATATTCATTTCGTGAGTTGCTGGCGCGTGTCCATGCGGTTTTGCGCCGTCATGGTTTTTCAACGAATGCTGAAACTGCTTCTGATGCCTCACTTGCATTTCAGGAGCAGACAGGTATTAAACCGTTGTTGTCCAATGATTCTTCAGATAACCAAGTTGTGCTTGAATATGGCAATATTCGCTTAGATGCTGCTCGGCATATTGTTGCTGTCCGCGGTCAGGATGTGCCATTTCCGCTGAAAGAATTTGAGCTACTTGAGTATTTGATGCGTCATAAGGGCTTGGTTGTTACGCGTGCGAAACTTATTGAGCGTATTTGGGGTGCTGATTATGTCGGTGATACGAAAACCCTAGATGTTCATATCAAAAGGATTCGCGCGAAAATTGAACTTAATCCTTCGCGCCCACAGTATATCACCACCGTGCGCGGACTTGGTTATCGTTTTGACCTTCCGCAGTCTCAAGAGTAGGGTTTTCTAATATTTTGCATAATATTTTGCATGGAGTGATTCAGAAGTTTTACCAAGTTGAGTATCGGTATTACAGGGTGTATCCATATTACACCGTGTATCAGTATCGCATGATGTATTAGCATCACATGGAATTGTATAGCTACACTGCAGAATTACTCACCTCAAAAGCACTTATGCTAAGAGTTCACCTATTGTTCATATAAACTGCACGCTTTCCCAAACCCATGATTTATGCTTGAAGTAATGAAAGCTACGTGTGTAAGGGATAAGATGCGAGTTTTTCGGTTGCTGAATCTCAAGCATAATCAGCATGCAGGTTTTTTCATGCAAATGATGAACAAACACAGTAAATACTCAGTTCCAGCAAATACTGTTGCTAATACCTTGAATGCTGTTCACACCGCTAATATCGTTAACACTGCCGATACGGCAAGTCCTGTTAACACGGCAAATCCTGCTAACACAGCAAAAGTCACTAGCGCAACTAATACTCCTAAAGTTGTCAATACTCCCAGTAAAACCGTGAGTAACGCTTCCTCAAATGTTCCACGAGTAAAGCGCTTTATTGCCGCACTCTGTATAATCGGTGTATTACCAGCTTTGAGTGCATGCGGCGATAACTTCCCAACCGCACAGGATTTACGTTCCCAAGCTCAAGGTGCTGGTCTTACCCAGCAGGATTTAGCGCCGCATACTGACCTCTCAGGTGAATTTTCTGGTGCTGGCGCTTCGTCGCAGCAGGCAGTGATGGAATCGTGGATTGCAGGATTCCAAGCGAGTAACACTGATATTGCTATTGGATATGATCCTTCAGGATCTGGTGCTGGAGTCAATACTTTTCTTATGGGTGCGTCTGCTTGGGCTGGCTCTGATGCTGTGCTCAGCGATGAACAGCTTGCTCAATCATCTTCCGTATGTGCGGTTGGGCAAGCTTTCGATGTTCCGGTTATGATTTCGCCAATTGCAGTGATTGTCAATCTTCCAGGTGTTGTGGGGCAAGATCAGCATATTGTTATGGATGCAAATACGCTCGCAAACGTATTCAATGGCACCATTACTCGTTGGAATGACCGTCGTTTGCAAGCGCTCAATCCGCAGTTTAATCTTCCTGACTTGCCAGTTACCGTGGTGCATCGTTCAGATAAATCAGGTACAACACTGAATTTTGTAAGCTATCTCAAGGATGCCGCAGCCGGACAATGGCAGTATGATTTGAGTGAAAACTGGCCTAATAATGTTGGTCAAGGTGCCAAGGGTACATCAGGTGTAGTCGCCACAGTACAACAAGCTGCGGGTACCATCGGGTATGCTGATTATTCTCAAATTGGCAAACTCGCAACTGTTGCATTATCTGTTAATAGCAGTCAACCTCCTGTTGCAGTGAGTGTAGAAGGGGCAACGAAGGCACTCGAAGATTCGCATATTGACCAGAAGCGCTCGCAAAATAATCGTGTGATTGTACAAGTAAATCATACAACGGACAAACCTGGGGCATATCCGATTGTTCTGGTTTCCTATGCCATAGCATGCACGCAGTATAGCAACGCTTCTACGACGCAGTTTATGCGCGTATGGCTTGATTACATAACGAGTGAGCGTGGGCAGGCGTTGGCTTCTCGAAATGCTGGAACGGCGCCTCTTCCCCATAATTTACGAGAGCGTGTTGCGCAATCGGTGCAGGCTATCGAAGCTCCGGCGGCCCCAGCTTCCTCGGCAGTTCCAGATCTCCCAGATAGTCCAAATAATCAGTCCGCATCAAAATTGTGATATGCAGTATCTCATCGAAATACGAATAGCACATATATCAGAGGACGTCAGCGCGCGTCGGAGCGCGGCATAGTACTTCAGAGTAGAGGATAGTTTGGTGAAAGAAGGTCAGGCAATGAGTGAAGCAACAACAGCTGCACCAACTATGACAACCAGTAGCGAACATAGTGGTAAAGCTGCGGATACCATTTTCCGCATTATTGCAAAACTTTGTGGATTGCTTATTTTGGCAACGCTTGCCGCGGTTTTCATTTTCCTAGGGTTACGCGCGTGGCCAGCTCTCGGCGGCAATAAGCAAGAGATAGCAGACGTAATTGCTAATCTCACGGGTGGGGGCGCCCAAACGTTTTGGGGTTATGTTGGACCTCTGCTGTTTGGCACGGTGTTAGTTTCCGCAATTTCTTTATTATTCGCATTCTTCGTATCTATTGGTATTGCACTATTTATTTCGCATTATGCCCCTAAGCGCCTTGCTGCAATCTTGAGCTATATTATTGATTTATTAGCTGCAATTCCGTCCGTAGTGTATGGCTTGTGGGGCGGATTAGTGTTAGTGCCTGCAATTGTTCCAGTTTGGAAGCAAATTTCAGCAGTATTCGGCTGGATTCCAATTTTTGCTGGTCCAGTCGCAGACCCATCACGCACTGTTGCAACAGTAGGCATTGTACTTGCTGTAATGATTATGCCGATTATCACCTCGCTTTCACGCGATATTTTCCTTCAAGCACCTAAGTTGCAGCAAGAGGCGGCGCTTGCTTTGGGCGCTACCAAGTGGGAAATGATACGGCTGGCAGTACTTCCATTCGGTATGTCCGGCGTTATTTCCGCGTCAATGTTGGCATTGGGACGTGCTCTTGGTGAGACTATGGCCGTGTTGATGATTCTTTCTCCAGGTCTCTCCTACAGTATTAAACTTTTCCAAGCTTCACAAAATCAAACAATCGCGGCTAATATCGCGGCCCAATATCCCGAGGCGAATGATTTAGGCGTGGCTGTGTTAATTGCAACTGGTTTGGTGTTGTTTGTGATTACTTTTGCAGTTAATGCAATCGCTCGTTCTATTACTCGTAAGGTGGGTGCGTAATGTCTACTCATACACCATCTACAAGGGCTGAATCCTCTTCAGGCACTTCAGGTAGCACACCGACAACCGAGGAGTCTATGTTGACGAAGCAATCAGGGCAGCGACATGAGACTGAGACTACTATCAATACATCTCAGAATGTATTGCAGTTTGCAAGTCAAGATGCAACTCATAATGTAGCGAAAAATGCCTCGAATGGGGATGAGTTGATGGTCCAGCAAGATTCGATGCCAGTGATTAACTGGGAGAAGTTCGAGCCAACACGTTCCCATATTGCTTCACGCAAACGCAAAGATCTGGTAATGCGCGTGCTGATCGGTATCGCATTTCTCATTGCTCTTGTGCCGCTGATTTCAGTATTGTGGACTGTACTTAGTAACGGGCTTCGCAGGTTTAATCTAGACTTCCTCACCCATAATATGAATGGTGTTATTGGTGGTAATCAGACACCTAGCGGAGGTTATGGCGGCATCCTTCATGCGCTTATTGGAACGCTTGAAATCACATTCGCCGCAATGGTGATTTCGATTCCGATTGGGCTTATGTGTGCCGTCTATCTTGTGGAATATTCGCATAACGGTAAGTTCGCCAAAGCAATTTCTCTGCTAGTCGATGTTATGAGCGGTATTCCATCCATTGTTGCTGGTTTGTTTGCTTTCTCTATGTTTACGCTGGTCTTTGGTCCAGGATCCACAAATGGCATTGCTGGCGCGGTCGCCTTGTCATTATTGATGATTCCTACTGTGGTTAAATCCTCGGAAGAAATGCTGAGAATTGTACCGAATGATCTGCGCGAGGCATCATATGCGCTGGGTGTTACCCAACAACGGACCATCGTGCGTATTGTGTTGCGCACAGCGTTGCCAGGTATCGTTTCTGGTGCAATTCTAGCCATTGCTCGCGTTGTTGGCGAAACCGCGCCATTGCTGATGACTGCCGGTTTTATCGCATCCACGAATCTCAATCCTTTCGCTGGCAAAATGACCACATTGCCTGTGTACGTGTATCAGGAATACAGCAAACTCAATGCAACTTGCCCTCCAAATGCTCTTAACACTTGTGTGTCAAGTATTCCTATGGAACGTGCTTGGGCAGCCGCATTGGCGCTGATTATAGTAGTGATGTTGCTGAATTTTATTGGAAGAATGATTGCAAAAATCTTTGCTGTACAAACGCAAAAATAGGCGTAGGGCGACAAGAATACTGCACTCGTAAACACTTACACTAGATATTTGTTATTGGTAAAGGAGAATCATGGGACAGCGTATAGACGTAAACCATTTGAATGTATACTATGGTGATTTTCTTGCTGTTGAAGATGTGAATATACATATTCAAGCCAACAAAGTTACGGCCTTTATTGGACCTTCGGGTTGTGGAAAATCAACAGTATTGCGCACACTGGATCGCATGCACGAGATTACTCCAGGCGCACATGTGACGGGAGAAGTGCTGTTAGAAGGCCGAAATCTGTATGGCGATGATGTTGATCCCGTTGCTGTCCGCCGCGATGTGGGTATGGTGTTTCAGCGTCCGAACCCATTCCCGACCATGTCTATTCGGGAAAACGTGTTGGCGGGAGTTCGACTGAATAACAAGAAAATCAGCAAATCTGATGCTGATGATCTTGTAGAGTGGGCACTGCGCGGTGCGAACTTGTGGAATGAAGTAAAAGATCGACTTGATAAACCTGGCATCGGGCTTTCTGGCGGTCAGCAACAGCGTCTGTGTATTGCCCGTGCTGTTGCTGTGCACCCTCAAGTGTTGCTTATGGATGAGCCTTGTTCTGCGTTGGATCCTATTTCCACACTGGCTGTTGAGGATTTGATCAATGAGCTCAAGCGAGACTATACCATTGTGATTGTGACTCATAACATGCAGCAGGCTGCTCGAGTCAGCGATTATACGGCGTTCTTTAATCTCAAAGAGATAGGAAAACCTGGTCACCTTGTGGAAATGGACGAAACAAAGGTGATTTTTGAAAATCCAAAAGACACTGAGACTGAACGATATATTTCTGGACGATTTGGATAGAGTTCGTACTGCTCAATCGATGGTTTTGATTGGAATAGGGCTAGATCAAGCGATCTAGCCCTATTTGTATGTGTGGGGGCGTGCAGGGAACGTGTCTCTAGGCATGTTGTAGAGAATGTGTACTTGTCTATGCCGTGGTGAGTTTGTTGCTTTAGCAGGGATATGAGTGTTTATCGGATTGATTTTTCTCGGAATAAGCGAGAGATTCTGCTGTAAATAACGCAGTATCGAGTTGTGAAGTGATTTGATAAAGCGTCCGTAACTCTAAGCTAATAGTTCGGCGGAATTTCAAGCAAATAATCTCTGCTAATAGGATGAGTGAACTTCAATCACTTCACAACTCGGCAGATGGTTCAGGTAGAGGAAAAGAGGTGAGGCTGAAGGGGGGGTCCATTGGCGAAAAGTTGGTCGGTATAGATATAAAGCGGTGATGAAAGCAGTGGAATTCTGAGTTGTGAAGTGATGCTGCAAGACATCTGTAACACTGAGTTAGCGGATTGACGAAATATCAAGCAAGTAACCGTCATGAATAAGAATACTGAGCTTTAATCACTTCACAACTCGACAGATTTGTGTCATAGAGGGCAATGGGAAGGATGGGAGAAGACGAAAGTCGTGGTGGCGATGAAGAAATGAGGAGGCTGAGCTGGATAAGGGGAGTGAGATGAGCATTGGAGTGAGGTGAGCATGGGAGACGAAAGCGATGAAAGAGGTGGGGAAGATGTAAAAGCGTTGATGCAATGTGAGCAAAGAAAAGCCGTAAGAACACTAGGTAGGAGCATTTGGTACGGCTCAGTGCACGATATGTGACGACAAGATAGTCACATGTAGGGGAGCATAAAAAAGCTCTTGAACCCGATGAGTTCAAGAGCACAAGCTATATCACATATTCACTCAGGAAACACACTGTACCTGAGTACCTGATGATTAGTACCAACGCTGAGAAAGCCAAACGCTATACGCATGGGAAGGGGAACCGTACCGACCGGCAATATAATTCAGACCCCAAGTAATCTGTCCTTGCCAATCACCAAGTGCAGGGCAAGACTGTCCGCCGCTTGGATTGCACTGTGGAATGCCTCGCGCACCAGAAGACGGATTCAGCGCATTTGGATTCCAACCGCTTTCATGATTCCATAGCTGCACTAGAGCGGTAAAATCAGCTTCGCTCCATCCACGTGCAATAACAGCATCATGAGCTGCCTGCTGAATTTGGCTCACAGGTGCAGTGGTCCCCAGATTCACTGATGCGGAACCTGCAGAGTTGCTTGAGACCTTCTTCCCAGTGCCAACAAGGATAACCTTCTCAACTGGAGCCTGCTTAACATATGCGCTAAATGGCACGCTGCTCACCACATTGTTTCCAGTCTTGGTTACAAGGTTGGTGGATTCCATAACACCATTCTTGCCTTCTGTTTTTACTTTGCGAGTTCCCTCTGGCAACGAATCGGTTTTCTCTTCGATAGTGTTGAATGGGATTTCGGATTCGCTGGTTTCAACTGTTGTCCCAGCACGTTCGATAGTAATAACTGTGGACTCGGTGACCTTTGTGGTAAGGCTTGGGGAAACAGTGTCCTCTGGCTCTAATGTAATGCCGCCTTGATCAAGCACTGATTTCACGTCGGTGAAATTAACGCCAAGCACGACTTTGGACTGACCGTTGATTACGACTTTGATGTATGAAGTATTGGCATCTGCGCCACCACGACCTTCGTTTAGTGTTTCACGGAATTCACCACGGGAAGCTGCCTTAAACGCATTGACCTGACTAGAATCCGTCGCTGAATACTGCGAAATCCCGTTTGTAGGAGACTGTGCTGGTGAAGCACTGACAGCATGCCACACAGTACCGCCAGTTGCCAAGATTGCCACGGTTGCTAGCGCTGCGATTGCGGCTCCTTGACGTGTGCGAATCTTAGTAAGTAGAGATGACTGTTTGCGGTGTTGTGCCATAATTCTCCTTGAAAGCAACATGTACACAGTTCCCAACAATCATAGTCCTACTGTCCGACTGTCGGAATAATTTCTTGCGAATGGCGATATTATAAGCCTTATTTACGTGCTAATTCATAAGACTTTTGAATTTGGATTCTCGAATATGAGTCCATGCGCACGTGTGCCTAGGTAGATATAAGGCAAAGGCGAAATACAAAAGAGCTACCCAAGCACATAGCCTATATATGCTTAGATAGCTCCATATCGTTTATTTTTAAGATTATTGTAATGGCTTACAGGTTACTGACATCATTCAAGTAACTACAAGTAACCATAAGTAAGCACAAATAATTACAGAGCCTTAATCTTGCCAATTAGCTCTTCAAGTGCTGGTGCTGGCAAAGCACCTGCCTGCTTGAATACTACTTTGCCGTCTTTGAATGCCATCAAGGTTGGTACTGCTTGAATCTGTGCGGATTGTGCCAGGGCTTGTTCTTGATCGACATCAACTTTTGCGAATACAATATCATCGTGCTCGCCGGAAGCTTTTTCGTAGATTGGTCCGAAAGCACGGCAAGGTCCACACCAAGTTGCCCAAAAGTCAATAAGTACAATAGGGTTTTTTGTAATGGTGTCTTCAAAATTCTGTGCTGACAATGCCTGTGTTGCCATGATTCCCCTTTCATAGTGTTGTCAAGCGCATAGCGCCTGACCAAGTGTCATTGTATGACCAAGTATTGCTCACTTGTGCCTGATACATACGTAATGCCTATTGGTATTAGCATCTCATATTACAGGTGAGATGGCTAGGATACACAGCAAATTCATCTCACAGCATGACATGGGTTTTGGTAGGTATCTCACATGTATTCACATGCGTCTCACATGTATCTCGAATGTATTTTGAGCAATAGATCAGTTGGGCTTATGCGTTGTAGGATCTAATTTGGTGCGGAGTATGCGAAGCCGGTAAAAAATTCTGTGATAAATCATTAACGGATGCTAGCGAAACCGAGGCATATAGCTCATAATGGAACTATGCGCGTTTTACATGATGAAGTACCAGATGACGATGATTTCGATGCAGGTCGTCGTCGTGGAGAATTTGACAATATTACTCCGGATGATTTGATTCACGGTGCAGACGGCAATCCGCCGGGCTGGCTTGATGCTCGTGATATTGAGCGTGCCCGCAAGCAAATGCCGATTGTTTATGTGCAAGTAGTGCCAGTACAAACTGATGATTTAGGACGTGCAGTACGTATTGGCACGCTGCTGAGCATTGACGAGACTGAAGAAGAGGGTCTTACTGGTGTCAATATTGGCGGTGCAGAAGGGGTCAAGCGCACTATTGTCTCCGGCAGAATACTGTTTCATGAGTCAATTCGGGAGGCTATTGCGCGCAATATTTCTAAAGACCTCGGAGAGCTTGCATTGCCTCAACTTCCTTTAGCATTGCAACCATTCACTATTGCACAGTATTTTCCAACCCCCGGCGTCAGTGAATGCTACGATCCGCGACAGCATGCAGTAGCGTTATGCTATGTAGTGCCTATTGCGGGTGATTGCAAACCTAGCGATGAAACATTAGAAGTTGAGTGGACAAGACCTGAGGTTGTGGCATCAACAGCATTCTTACAAACATTGGAAAATGGACAGGCTATTGTATTAAAGCGCGCGCTTGCTTGGCTTGGGATTGAAGAATAGTACGTAAAAGCTAGCAATAGGAAGGTGGACACATGGCACAGCAATATTTTGATATTGGCGTAACGACGTATCACACACAAACATTGGCAGCTAGGCAGTCTAATACTTTGTCAGCGGTACAAGAGGTACAAGAAGCACAGCAGCCTCAAGTACCTATCATCCTTATTCACGCTTTTCCTATTGACCATCGCATGTGGGACAAAGCTGCTGAACGATTGATTGCACATTTTGATGATGATGCTAATACTCTACATATTGCTGCTCGTGATATTTATGCTTTCGAAATGCCTGGCGCTGGTGAAACGCCAATTCCAACTGCTGAGCAAACAGGCGAAGTCGCTGAAGATGGAGCCTACACGCAGGCTATGGATCGTATGGCTGAATCATTTGTGGCAAAGCTGCATGAGCTTGGATATAGTCAGGCAATCTGGGTTGGTATTTCCATGGGTGGATATGCGGTGCTCGCTATTCATCGTTTATTCCCTGAGGCTGTGCAAGGATTAGTGCTGTGCGATACAAAAGCGAGTGCTGATTTGGGGCAAGCTCGTGCCAATAGGCTACGTATTGCGCAAATTTGCGAAACTGAGCATACCACGGATCCTGTTATGCATTTTGTAGAAGTACAGCCTCATGATTCTGAAATTAAGCGCTCGCCGGAATTTATTGAGCAGTTTACCTCGTGGATTCGTTCGCAAAATCCGCTTGGTATTGCTTGGCGACAGCGCATGGCAGCAGGTCGTACCGATGAGACGCCGTATCTTTCGCGTATGGATGTCCCTGTTGGCATTATTTGCGGTGATCGTGACCCTTCGAGCCCTCCAGAAGCTATGGCACAGCTTGCAGACCAGATTGAGCAATCTACCCTTGTAGAGCCCCCTTCGGTAGTATTCACGGTGATTTATCATGCTGGTCATTTCTCCTGTGTAGAACAGCCACAAGTTTTTGCCGATGCACTATATCGATTTATAGCTCGAGTTGATGGCGTGCATATTGAGGATATCGACATTCATGAGTAATTCCAGTAATAATGCTAATACCAATAATCTCAGTGCTACTAGTACTGTGCATAACAACGTTTCTGCAAAGGCTGGAACAAACAGTAGCAATGATACAAGGAGCAGTAACGGCGCACTTTCTGCATTGAATCCTTTGGCGCTCGCTCATGTGCTGGAGTTTTTGCCTCTTGCGCAGCACACGTTAGATCAGCAAGTAGATAGGCGAGCAGATCCTCATGTAATGGAGCAGCTCGAAGCTGATTCGCACACACGTGTGGTGTTAGTCTGTGGCGAATTTGTTGCGATTCCTTTGCAAGAGATGGCGCAAGTGCAGTTTCAAGATGCAAAGCTGCATTTAGCAACGCTGCCGTATTCCTACGTGCAGGATCTTGCGCATAATCCGCATATTCACCCTATATTCTTAGGTGTTGATAAAACCGATAGTGTTGATAAGCATGTGCCTTATATCGCTTTTGATCTGACTGAGGTGTTTGCAATTCATCGTGTGGATGCTCAGCCGGGGGTCTCGCTGAGAGCAACATTGCAGCTTAAAGACAATGTACCGCAATCAGCATTACCTGCACAAAATTCTCCATCCCAGTATGCACTATTGACAGCTATTGCACAGAAATATGCTTGGGTATCGCTTAAACAATTTGCTCCACGCACTAGTGCTCGTGACGCTGGAATGGCAACAACTGCTGTTAGTGTTGCGGCATGGCACGCCCTTGAACAATACTGCCCGCGCTGTGGTTCACGGCTTAGCATTGTTCATGCAGGATGGGTGCATCAGTGTGAGCATTGTTCTAGTGAATCTAGTGACTCTAGTGATCAGCATCAGCAGCTGTTATTTCCTAGAATTGAGCCTGCTGTTATTACCTCAATTATTGATGCTCAGCAACGTATATTGCTTCAACATAATACTGCTTGGCGTCAGAATTTCTACTCGGTTTCGGCTGGTTTTGTAGAGGCAGGCGAAAATCTAGAACATGCAGCTCGGCGTGAAGCACTAGAGGAGACTGGTATCGAACTGGGGAATTTGCAATATTTGGGCTCACAGCCGTGGCCGTTCCCGTCTTCGCTTATGGTAGCGTTTGCAGGGGTTGCGCGAAATACTAATATTCATGTTGACGGCAAAGAAACGCAGTTTGCACGTTGGTTTACGCGAGATGAACTGCTCCATGAGGTGATTGCTGGTAATGTTGTGCTTCCTGGTAAAGCAGCAATTGCTCGCTATATGATTGAGCAGTGGTATGGCTCGCCACTTCCTGATTGTTAATAACTGATTGGTAATGCAACTGGGGTAAATCGTTAATGGGTTAAAGTGCTAACAGGTACTAACAAGTTTATACAATGTGTTTTTCCTCACAGTATCATGCTGTAATTGCTATTTTTAGAGGGGTTGAAGGGACTAGTTTCACTATGCACAATATTATGAGAAAAACACTAGAGCATTGTCGAAAAGTTGCGTACACTTATGTAGAGTGGTTGAGCTAAGGAGAGATGCATGACAACGCGAGAGTGGCTTGACTCCCATGCGGATGATGATCATGATGAACAACACGGTATGACTTCTTCTTATACTGATGAGTCGACAGTAGTGATGGAGCCAGTTCAGCAGGTTACTGCAGCTGATGATTTGGCTGCGTTTGAAGAAGATCCGCAAGCTGCACATAGTGGTGCGGGTGAGCATGTTGCTCGCAAATCACATGGTTCTCGTGTTGGTCTTATTGCTGGGTTGATTGTTTTTGCAGTACTTATTGTGCTTTTTACTGGATATTGCATTGGTGCAAGCTGGTATTTCAAAGATAAGGTTGCACCTGGGGTATCGTTCGGCTCAACTCGTGTGCTGGCAATGGATAAAAATGAACTACAGCAGACAGTAAAGCAGGCTGTGCAACAAGCAAAGGTGACCGTAACTAATAAACAAGGCGAATCAGTACAAGCCTCACTATCTGATTTAGGTGTATCTACCGATATTGATGCTACGGTACAACAGTTGCTTAATGCCAAAAAAGACCATTGGTATGAGGTTGTCAATCCTTTTGCTAAACAAAATATTGATGTACAGGGTGAGGTAGACCAGCTGGCGTTGACCCAGTATCTATCTAAGAACTTAATTGACGATAGTCAGCGTGTAGTTAATGCTAGTGTTGCGTACAATAATGATGCCGCGAAGTTTGAGGTAGTGCCTTCGCGTGATGGTGAAGCTCCTGTCATTAATAATGTGCTTACCGCAATCAAACAAGTCCAAACTGATCCAGCAGTTCACGATACTGTGGCTATGAAAACGAAGAATGAGCCAGCTGCTATCGATGATCAGACGGCACAACAGACTGCGGATGCTGCTAATGCTCGATTGGCAAATGAGTTAAAAATTTCTAATGGTGAAAATAAAACATTCACTATTCCAGCTCAGACTGTTGCATCTTGGATTCATGTCACTGGCAATATTCAGGAGAAAAAGCTCGATATAGCCTATGATACTGATGCTGTGAAGCAGTATTTAGCAGATACTTTGCCTAAAGAGCTTAATCAAGATGCTGTTACTGAGAAAAATGTTGTCGATACTTCTGGCAAAGTGTTATTTGTTGATGTGAAAGGTGTTAAAGGCGTCAAAGTTGGTTCTGTTGATCAAACAGCCACAGATGTTATTAACGCTTTAGAGCAAGGTCAGCCCGCGGAAATTAAGGCTGCAGTACAAACTGAGGATTTTAAGACTGAGTCGCGCACGGTACGTTATGATGTGCCAGATGGTGATCCTCATATGGTGGTCAATCTGAGTGAACAAAAGGCGTATGCGTACAAAGGTACTACTTTGGTGAAAACATTTAATATTTCCAGCGGTACATTGCAACATCCAAGTGATAATGGTACATTTTTTGTGTATCTGAAGTATGAGTCACAACGTATGCGTGGTGGTGTTGGTGCTGATGCATACGACATTCCTGGCGTACCATGGGTTACTTATTACAATGATGGTGAATCATTCCACGGTGCTCCGTGGAATTTGTATGGTGTTGATCATGGTATTCCAGGATCTCATGGTTGCGCTGGTATGTATCCAGAGGATGCGCATTGGGTGTATGATTTCTTGCCGATGGGCTCTATGGTGCAGGTTATTGGGTCAACGCCAACCTCGGCAGTGCGTCCTGCCTGATTTATTGGGTACACTCGTTCTTAGCTGAATACAATAGCCAGACTATGACTGCATAATGTGCATGTTGTAGTTTGGCTGTTGTGTATTATAGAGAAAATTTGTAACTATATATGTAGTAGCAATACATGCTGTTGTAGCGTATTACAGGAGGAGCATGTAATATGGACGATATGCAAGAATATGATCCATTTGATGATGCAAATGGTTTTGAAGATGTTGCCGAAGATGGTGATATGTATACTGCGAATTTGAATACTCAGGAGGCAGCGGCACAAGTTGATATACCGGCTCATTTGCTCTATAGCGAGGAGCATGTTTGGGTTGACGATAGTGTAGATCCGGTGGTGTGCGGGGTAACTGCATTTGCATCCGAGCAACTTGGTGAGCTAGTGTTTATTGATTTTCCGGAGATTGGCACCCATGTAGAGGTGGGGGATGAGCTTGCTCAACTCGAATCTTCGAAGTCGGTTTCTCCACTGATTAGCCCGGTTGCTGGCACTGTGCGCTATGTCAATCACGAGGCGTATGACGATCCTTCAGTGGTTGATTCGGATCCGTATGGTGAAGGTTGGCTCGTAAAAATTGAGCTTGACGAAGATCCTGAACTATTAAGTGCTGACGAGTACGCAAAAATTGTGGCAAAAGCACAATAAGCTGCTGATGTTGCTAAGGTATACTGCTTGGGCTTTGCGAGCATGCGTATGTGCAAAATGTGATGAAATAGTGTAGACTAAATGCTTGAGCATACGCATGGTATTCATGAGTTGAGGAAAGTGCAAGGTGAGCGCAGTTGGTAGAACCAAATCAAAACAGTCGCAGCCAGTTGCAGCAGTCGGGGCGCGCTGATGGCTTGCCTCCAATTCCTGCACAAACCACAAGCTCGAATTTCGAAGCATACGGTAAGTTTACCAGTATCGATCATAAGCCATTTTCGGTGCGTGTGATGCGTCGAGCAGTGACAGAGAGTTTTGATGTTATCAGTGCGGCAATGGTGTTTTTTGCAAAAAAGTTAGGGTGGTTTCCTCGCGTCGAACCGTATATTGGGTATGGTACTGGCTCGTATTCGAGACTGATTTGTAGAACCTTACTTGCCCCTGCAAAGCGCTCGGCTGGTCTACTGGTAAGAGGAATCCGTGCTGCCTGCTTAGTACCTGCTGCGCGTACAAAAGTTCGTATTAATATTGACGGCGTTCCACTGCAAACAGTACAAGTTGGCGATAGTGAAACTTTTGAAATACCAGATAGCAAGCAACTGAAATCAAGTGAATACGCGATTTCTGACGAAAGTGGATATCTAGATCTGGTAGCTATGCGCGAGCTTAAACCTGGCCGCCACGATGTTTCATATACAGTAGGCGATCGTGCTCCGGTGCATTCTACGCTGTATACCATAGCAAGAGATGCCAAAGTTGGTATTATTTCTGATGTTGATGACACGATCATGGTCACCCAAGTACCTACATTTTGGCGGGCTGCATATAATACGTTGCTGCTCAATCCTCGTAAGCGCGTGTCAGTGCCATCTATGTCGGTGTTGTACTCCAAATTACATGAAATGTTTCCTGCCGCGCCATTTTTCTATTTATCAACGTCACCGTGGAATTTGGAAAGCTCGATTCGGCATTTTATTGAATACCATGGTTTTCCATCAGGTCCGCTGTTATTGCGTGATTTAGATCCGCGACCAGTAACGTTTATTCCATCTGGGGTAGAACATAAACTGGAATTTATTGAGCAGCTGATGGCTGATTTTCCAGATATGAAGTTTATTTTGATTGGCGACGACGGGCAGCGTGACCCGACTACGTATGCCACGATTAGTAAACGGCATCCGGGTCGTGTGATTGCGATTGGTATTCGGCAATTACGCCCAGGAGAAGCGGGTAGTTATTTGCAAAAAATTACAGGAATGACTACTACGCAGCCTGCGCCGAGTGCTAATGTTCCAGTATTTTATGGCACAACAGGGGTGAACTTGATTCATACGATGTTGCCATATTTACGCAATGTGTTTTCGAAAAAAAGGCGCTATCGACTCCTGACATAAGCACCCCACAATTCTTGGGTTAAGGGCAAGTTGTGGTGTATGGTGTGAGCAGGGCTTGCACGAAGTGAGTTAAAGGTTGGAAGTGCAATGGATATTCTAGGGTTAATGCCACCGAAGGCAATGCAACAATCTCATATTCGCGATACACAAGGTGAACAGTTTGTCGATCCATATGAATGGATGAGAGACAAAGATTCACTGGCGACACAGGAGTATATTGCAGCACAAAATGCATATACTGACAAGCGTATGGCGCCGTTGGCATCATTGCGTCAGTCACTATTTACTGAGTTAACGCAGCGTGTTCAGGAAACTGATATGTCAGTTCCTACAAGATTGCATGACTATTGGTATTTTGCTAGGACAGAAGAAGGCAAACAGTACGGTATTCAGTGTCGAGTGCCTATTAAACACGAGGATGATTGGGATCCTCCAGCCGTAGTTGCTGGCAGTACAGTAAAACTTGAGGGCGAAGAAGTAGTATTTGACTCTAATGTGGAGTCTCAAGGGCATGATTTCTTTGCTGTCGGTGGTATTGATTTAAGTCATGACGGTCGCTGGATGATGTATTGCATTGATACTGCAGGTGACGAACGCTATGACATTCATATTCGCGATTTGCAAACGGGTGCTGAGCTTCCAGAAGTGATTACGCAAACTGGAGGTGGGTGTTTAACGCCAGATGGCGCATGGGTTTTTTATATTCGTGTAGACGAAGCATGGCGTCCTTTTGAAGTGTGGAGACATCGGATTGGTACAGATGTGAGTTCTGATGTAATGGTATTCCATGAAGATGATGAGCGTTTCTGGGTTGGCGTTGGTATTTCTGCGGATGAGCAGTATGTGGTGATTGATAGTGGTTCCAAAACTACTTCAGAAGTGCGTATGATCGCTGTTGAACATCCTGAAGATGAGTTCAAGCCGTTTATCGAACGCCACGAGGGCGTGGAATATGATGTGAATTTTGCGCATTTTGAGCCTGAGGACGATTCACAGGAAGATATTCCTATTGCTGTAGTTGTTCATAATGTTAATAATCCGAATTTTGAAATTGATATTATTGATATGCGTTCACATCAGCCTCCTTTTACCCTTGGTGAGGGGGTAGTAGTGGCTCAGGGTTCGCCGTCTGGCTGTGAGCCTCCGATGGGGCGTAGAGCTACTCCGCATGATTTGGCTGTACGCTATGAGTCAGTGAATACGGTTAGTGATAATCCTCAAAATCCTGAGGTACTGCGCGGTGTGCAGGGGTTGCGTGTAGATGGTATTGCTATTTATCGCCATTTTGTCACCTTGATGTATCGCGCAAATTCGTTACCTCAACTGGCAGTAATGCCTAAACGTGTGGCTCGTGAAGATTTTGAAGCGGGTCGACCTTGGGGGTTCGGTGGCCTAGTACCTCGTGTGAATGGCAAATTGTATAGCATCGGTATGAGTGGTAATGCCAGTTATGATGCACCTCGTTTGCGATATGCCACGGTGAGTTATACGCAGCCAAGTGAGTTGCATGAGTATGATCCGCTAACTGATAGTGATGTACTGTTGCGACAGGCAACAGTGCTTGGTGATTTTGATGCGCAGGATTATGCGGAGAAGCGTTTGCGTGTGCGTGTGCGCGATGGTGAGTGTGTGCCGGTGTCTTTGGTGTGGCGTAAAGGTTTGGTACCTAGTTTGGATGGTACTGAGGAGGGGCTTACTGATGAGGTGTTGGAGACGCCACGTCAGTTGGCGCTGTCCTATGAGAATATGTCGCTGAGTCAGTCCGTGCGCACGCTTGAGAGTGAAGAGCTAGATGCGTATACGGCGAAGCCATTGGGAGCTATGTTTATTACGGGATATGGCGCTTATGAGATTAGTTCTGATCCGTCATTTTCTGTAGCTCGACTGAGTATGCTTGATCGTGGTGTGCTCTATGCTGTTGTTCATACTCGTGGTGGCGGTGAAATGGGTCATGCATGGTATGAGCAGGGGCGCAAGCTCAATAAAATGAATACATTTATTGATTTTATTGATGCTACGGCTGCGTTACAACAAGCTGGTTTTGCAGATCCTAAGCACACTGTGGCTAATGGTGGCTCTGCAGGTGGCTTGCTGATGGGAGCGATTGCCAATATGGCTCCACAACTTTATGCAGGTATTGAAGCTGATGTGCCGTTTGTTGATGCTCTGACCTCGATTTTGGATACATCGTTGCCGCTGACGGTTACCGAGTGGGATGAGTGGGGAGACCCACTGCATAATGTTGAGGTATATCGTTATATGAGGCAGTATTCTCCGTATGAAAATGTTATGCCGGCAGCAGAGCGTGAGAAACATTTTGGTACACGCCATTTTCCAGCTGTCTTCATTACAACGTCGATGAATGATACTCGTGTGCTATATGTTGAGCCGTTGAAGTGGTTGGCCAAGTTGCAGGAGCCTGAGTCTGAGGTTGATGCCATTGCAAAAATTGAAGTTGAAGCTGGTCATGGTGGTGTAACAGGTCGCTACAAGCGTTGGCGTGAGTTGGCGTATGAGAATGCTTGGTGTTTAGCTGCTATGGGTATTGAAGAATAAACTGGAGTGCAGTGTTTATGGAAGAGTGCTTGTAAGTTAGTCTCACAGAATGGAATGTGAGTACGTATTATGGACACTCTTCCTCTACTCTTGAGTTATGACACAGTCTCAACAAAATAATCAGGCACAATCTGAGGATACTCAGGTGCATTATATTGCTGTTATTGCTGGCGATGGTATTGGCAAAGAAGTCACTCCAGTAGCTCAGCAAGTCCTCGAATATGCAATACAGGGTGTGGCGAAGTTCGAATTTACTCCATTCGATTTGGGTGCAGAACGTTATTTGCGCGATGGCGCGATTTTGCCAGACGATGAGCTTGAAGCGCTCAAATCGTATGATGCCATTTTGCTTGGTGCTATTGGTGATCCACGCATTCAAGCGGGTATTTTGGAGCGTGGGTTACTCTTAAAACTTCGTTTTGCGTTCGATCAATATGTGAACCTACGTCCTAGCAAGCTGTATAAGGGAGTGACTTCTCCATTAAGCAAGCCTGGCGATATTGACTTTGTAGTAGTGCGTGAAGGCACAGAAGGTCTGTATTGTGGAGCAGGCGGTTCAGTGCGAAAAGGCACTCCTGCGGAGGTTGCAACAGAAGTTTCTATCAATACCGCGTATGGCGTAGAACGTGTAGTGCGATATGCTTTTGATTTGGCAATGAAGCGTCGTAAGCATATCACCTTAGTGCATAAGAAGAATGTGCTGGTTAATGCTGGTGATATGTGGCAGCGTATTGTTGCTCGCGTAGGTGAAGAATATCCTGAGGTTACGCATGACTATTGCCATATTGATGCTGCTACTATTTATATGGTCACTGAGCCAAGTCGTTTTGATGTGATTTTGACAGATAATTTGTTTGGCGATATCTTAACCGACGAAGCTGGTGCTGTCGTGGGTGGTGTAGGCTATTCTGCTTCTGGATGTATTAATGCTTCTGGTGAATTCCCGTCAATGTTTGAACCAATTCATGGTTCTGCGCCAGATATTGCTGGACGGGGTATTGCGAACCCGACTGCGGCGGTATTGAGTGCTGCTATGATGTTGCGTCATTTAGGATATGACGAAATTGCACAGCGCATTGAGGCGGCAGTAGAAGCTGATATTGAGCAGCTTGGTTCTACGCCTCGTTCTACAGAGCAAGTAGGGCGCGATATTATTGCACGGCTCGCATAAACGCGGGTAAAACGCAACTACGCACTCAACTTCGTGTATAGATAACCCCGAGAATCTGGAAAACTATATCTGGAATCTCGGGGTTTATCTATGTTGTATTTTATGTTGGCTTACTCTATTGGCTTGTGCTGAACGTCTTTAGCGGAAATCCGCACCCACCGCTTGCTCTACGCTATCAAAGCCATCTTGATGCAGCAGCTGCACAAGTCCGCGCTTTAATGTGGCAATATTTTGTGGACCGACATACATCAGCGATGACACAAACATAACAAGGCTGGCACCAGCACGAATTTTGGCATATGCCTGCTGTGGAGTAAAGACGCCACCAATACCTGCAATTGCAAATCTATCGCCATACTCTAAATATGTACGTGCCACAAGTTCAGTGCTTGCTTGACGGCAAGGCAAACCGGAAAGACCACCTTCCCAGTCTTTTGGCACTGTCGGATATTGCGAGCGATCTTTTTGCAAATTAGCAATAGAGACGCCTTGAACCTCATGCTCTGCAAGCACATCAAGAAAGTCTTTGAACTCTTCCCAAGACTTATTCAACGGCATTTTAACCAGGATTGGCTGAGGATGCTCAATCTCGTCAAGTGCGGTAAACAGCTTATCAAGATGCTCTGGACGCTCAGTAAAAGTCTCGCCAACCATAGTGTTTGGGCATGAAATATTGATTTCAATCATGTCGCTTGTTCCGGCGGCTTTTTGCAGAGAAATGCAATAATCTTCAATACCTTCTTGTAAGTCGCCGCAATACTGGTCATTAGTGCGAGCAAGAGAAAGTGAAAGTTTCATGGTGCGTAACTGCTTATGAGCACGTTGTGCGCGCGGCATTACGATATCTGCGCCTTCGTTGGCAAGACCAGCATGCACAACCATAGATCCGTACTCTGGCAAGCGATGGAACCATGGCTTAGGATTTCCTGGGCAAGGTCGGGAAGTGATAGATCCTGCAGTTTCAAAACCGAATCCTGCGGCATCAAGCACTGGCGCGAGCATACAATCTTTGTCTAATCCTGCGGAAAGACCAAAAGGATTATCGAAATGCAATCCCATAACAGTGGTTTCCAGTGCGGGATCAGTGTATTGCAACAGTGTACGTAATGTCCAATTCACAGGCGAGAGTTGCCCTGCGGAGTGAACACCAGAAATCATCAGATCGTGGGCTTTGTCAGGAGGCATGGAAAAGAATATTGGCTTGGCAATGTGCTTGTAGCCAAAGCGGAACAATTGTGCTCCGGCCCCACTGACAGCGTTGGCAATTGGTGACTGCGAAACATACTTCATACCTATAGTTTTACCAGCACGTCTGCACTATCTTGGTAGTTGGGCATAATGTGGATATGGTGTTAGATAGGTGCTGAGGGTGTCTGCTATAAGACGTCTGTAGGAATTATGCGCTACATTCGATATGTCCAATTCTCGTTTTCAAACTGTGTATGGGCAAGAGTGCGTGTGCGTTCAAGTATTTGTGGCACTTTCGTTGCAACTTCCTGCAACGAGATCAGTTGCGCACCGGGTAGTGTGGTTGCATGCTGTACGAGGTGGTGGAGTATGCCGTGATACGTCCATGAGGTTTGTTCAGATATTGGACTTATGCGCTTTTCAGCCGAAGTTACTGCTCGGTGATTGCGAGTTTTATCACGAAGTTTTTCTGCAGAGGTGCGCAAGATGGTGGAAAAATCTTCCGAAGTGATGCTGTAAGCAAGAGTGGCATGGTATAGCATGCATCCTGATGCGATCTGTGATGTGGTGCCACTATGTGTGGTGCTGCTTGTAGTGCTGAGTGTGCTACCTCGTCTAGTGCTGCGTGCTGAGAACATTTTTGCAGCGCCACCTCCTATTTTGCCGCCGTCTGGCGCGATGAGATCATTGAGTGGGGCAAACTGTGTATTGATGCCGAGTCGATGCAGTGCTTGGATCATCTACCAGGAGCATTGTTGGTAAGTCTCTAGAGTGGTTAGTCCTTGTAACCAGTGCTGTGGCACGTATAGGGAATAGGTGAGTGATTGTTGAGGGCGCACAATCATGGTGCCGCCTCCGGTAATACGTCGCATAATGGTGAACCCTCGCTGTTGTGCCATATCTTGGTGGATTTCGTTGGCAACACTTTGGTGGGCACCGAGTACCACCGTTGGCTCGCTCCAGCCCCAAAAGCGCAGAATTGGTGGGATCTCGCCGTTAGCAACAGCTTGAGAGAGGGTGATATCTAAAGCCATATGCATGGCGCTGGGCAGTGCCGTGGGTTCAAGAATTAAGGGGTGGAGTGTATTCCATGATGAGGCATATCGGTCAATCACTTCACAACTCGGGCTATCCGGATAGGGGGTGTACTCGCTTACAGATGTGTTGAGATGAGTAGTTGCAGAGCTTGGTGAGACCTGCTGCTTGAGGACGCGAATTTGCGATATGAGGAGTTGTGAAGTGATTTGGATATATCCGCCTTGCTGCGCCTGATGTAGGGCGCGTAGATAGGCGAGCAGAATAGCTGAAGTGCTGATGCCGACAAGTCCAGTGGCAGTGTTTGCGCTCACAATCTGTTCTACGGCGCAGGCAAGGCTCGCCATATCCTCGGGACTTTGTACCAATGCAGTCTCAGTAAATAGGCGCTCAAGCTGTTGCACCACTGGGACTGTTGTTCCGAATCGCGTGTGCTCCGTGATGGGAGTGATATCAAAAAAATCTCCGTCGAGGCGGGCTTCAATTACGGTAGTACTTACCGATGGTGTAGAAGGATTTTCGCTTGCAAGTACTTCTCTCGATTCGATACACAAGGAAACTGCTATGAGTTTTCCTTGCCATTGCTTTGCTTCGCCGCGAAACCAATGCTGTGAAATCTCTGTACTGCTCATACGGGGTATTGTAATGCAGTAGTGAGGCACATGAAGATAAATGTAAATTAGGGGATATATCAGGTGAGATATAGTGTGTCGGGTGCTAGACGAGATAGGTTATATGTCTATGATGGATAGCAATGGTGTGTTTGTCTTAGGTATAGTAAGGAATCTACAACACGCCGACTTGTAGTCAGACATCAGACGTCATATCATTAAGTAAGTTCGATACGAGAGTAATACCTCAATACTCGAACGCGATCTGATAATCACTCAACGATGAGGAGATCAAATGATCATGAGTAGTAGAAAGTTTACAGCAGCAGTTGCTGCAGCCGTAGCAAGTATGATGTTGCTTGCCGGTTGTGGGTCGGGTAGTGGTACGTCAAGTGGATCTTCTGCACCAAAGGCAGCAGGCACCTCAGTCGCAGATACCATTACTGCACAGGTTGCCTACGCAAGCCGTGATTTTTCGCCTTCAACTACATCTGGCGCATTACCAATGGCAGGCAACTGGCACGTCACTGAACCACTATACGCTTTAGATTACAGCACATTCAAAGTTTTTAATGCCTTAGCAAAAGGCGAGCCAGAGAAGGTATCAGATACTGAATATGTGGTCACATTGCGTGATGGCGCAAAATTCTCAGATGGCAAAGATGTTACTGCAGATGATGTGGTCAGCTCATTCAAGCGCACCACTGCAGAAGGTAGCCTGTATATTTCCATGCTCAACTTCATTGATTCTGTGGAAGCAAAAGGCACTAACCAAGTAGTATTCAAGTTAAAGAAGGCATTCCCACTGTTCAAGCAGCGCCTTGCCTTGATTCAGATTGTCCCATCATCGATGTCTGATGAAGAGCTTAAGAATCAGCCAGTTGGCTCCGGTCCTTGGAAGTACACTTCTATTACTGATAATCAAGTCAAGTTTGAAAAGAATGATTTATATAACGGTCAGTTCCCAGCCCAAACCAAGAATATGGTATGGAATGTAACCGTTGATGATACTGCACGTGTTACTGCAATGCAGGGTGGCAAAACCGATATTATGGAAATGGTTCCTGCTAAAGCGTTCCCAACATTGGAATCGTCTGGTTCTGAATTAAAGACCACACAAGGGTTCAATTTGCCATTCATTATGTTCAATACTAAGAAGGCTCCATTTAATGATAAGCGCGTTCGCCAAGCAGCCCTGTATGCTATTGACACTGACCAGCTTATTAAGAATCAGATGAGTGGCCAAGCAGAGGCTGCAACAAGCTTCTTGCCAGAAAACTTCCCGAACTATCACAAGGCAAAGAACGTTTATACCAAGAAGGTTGATAAAGCAAAGTCTCTATTGAAAGAAGCAGGTATCGACGGTCCTATCAACTTCACGCTGTATACCACCGATCATTCCTGGATCACTCAACTTGCTCCACAAATTAAGAATGATTTGGCAGAAATCGGTATGAATGTTGATATTCAGTCGATGAAGTCTTCTGCCTTGTACCCATCAATTACTGATAAGCAAGATGCAGATTACTCTATGGTATTGGCTCCTGGTGATCCATCAGTATTCGGCAATGACCCAGATTTGTTGATGAATTGGTGGTACGGCGATAATGCATGGACCAAGACTCGAACATTCTGGAAAGATTCTGAGGGATATACTAAGTTGCATGAGCTGATGGATAAGGCAATCGCTGCTTCAAGTGATAGTGAGCGACAAGACTACTGGAATCAGTGCTTCGATTTGCTCAGCGATGAAGTGCCACTGTATCCTCTGTTCCATCGTAAAACTACCACAGCTATTAAGAAAGGCGTATTCTCTCAGTACGAAGCTATTGGCGCAACAGGTATCAATGTTGTACAAGCCAAACTTGCTAAGTAGCATATAACTTCATTGTTTCTCTTCCTCCTGGAAAGCCGATTCGTTCGTTCCTCGAACTTACCTTCCGAGCGAGTCGGCTTTTTTATAGCTATAACTTCATAATTACAGCTTTATAGCTATAACTTCATTTCATATTCAAATACACAAATACATATCACAACACAAAATACGAAAACACCGTTTTACACGTTTGGATTTCTTATGAGTAACTTCTTGAGACTGCTAGGGCGAAGGCTTATTGCCCTACCATTTATGGCATTCGGAGTTACATTTTTAGTATTCTTCTTAATGTCATTTTCGAAATATGATCCTGCAGTTGCAGCATTAGGTGAGAACTCTTCTCCTGAAGCTCTAGCTGCCTTCCGTCACGAGATGGGTTATGACCGTCCTTGGTGGGAACAATTCGGTTCCTATATCGTCGGTTTATTCCATGGCAATATGGGAGTGTATGGCGTTAACAAGGATTCTGTCGCTCTACGTGTGGCTCAGGCATTCCCAGTAACCTTGCAGCTGACCTTTATTGGCTTGCTTATTGCAATTATTTTTGCTGTTATTTTTGGTGTGCTTGCAGCATTGTACAGGGATACATGGGTAGATCAAGTTATTCGTGTTATTTCCATTATTGCTATTGCAACACCATCATTCTGGTTAGGTGTATTACTTATTTATATGCTGCAAATTAAAATGGCATGGCTTCCAGGATCTGGTGATTTGGTACCGTTTACTACGGATCCGAGTGCATATCTTGCCCGTATGGCAATGCCTTGTTTTGCACTTGGGCTTCCAGTAGCCGGTCAGCTTACACGTATTATCAGAACCTCTATGGTAGAAGAGCTTGATAAAGACTATGTACGCACAGCAATTGGTGCCGGCATTCCAAAGAGCGTAGTTGTTGCTCGGAATGTGTTTAGGAATGCGCTTATTACGCCTATCACCACATTGGGTATGAAAATCGGGTATTTGATGGGTGGTGCTATTGTTATCGAGGTTATTTTTGCACTTCCAGGTATGGGAACTGCAATGTTTGACGGTATCAATGGTAATCAGCCAATGCTCGTACAAGGTGTGGTATTGGTGGTGGCATTGGCGTTTATCATCATCAACATTATTGTCGACTTGCTGTATGTACTGATTAATCCACGAATTAGGACGGTGTGACATGCTATTTGTAAAAAATCAAGTTGCTGAGGCTGTCACTAAGCCAGGTGTTAAAGTAAAGCGATTCAGGAGCATGTCATTAGGCTCGCAGATCTCTTGTATTGTGATTATTTTGCTTGCTATTTGTGCAATTTTTGCGCCTATTATTGCTCCTAAAGACCCTCTCGCCATTACACAAACTTATCAGGCACCAAGCGCCGAACATTGGTTTGGTACCGATAATCTTGGTCGTGATGTGCTCTCTCGAGTGTTATACGGTGCACGCTATTCGCTGGTTATTGGTCTTTCCTCTATTGCCTTTGCTTTAGTTGTTGGCTCAATTATTGGTGCTATTGCAGCTGTCTCTCGAACATGGATTTCTGAATGCATTATGCGACTTATTGATGTCGTAATGTCCATTCCAGGTATTGCACTGGCTGCGGTTTGTGTTTCCATTTTGGGTCAATCTATGATTGGTATCATTATTTCTATTGGTGTACTGTATGTGCCACAAATTGCTCGTATTGTTCGCGCCAATATTATTAGTGAATACGGCAAAGATTATGTTCGTGCAGTTATTGTTTCTGGTGCTCGTGCTCCTTGGATCTTATTCAAGCATGTCACACGCAATATTGCAGCTCCGGTTATGGTATTTACCACACTTTCTGTTGCTGACGCCATTGTATTTGAGGCTTCGCTAAGCTTTATTAATGCGGGTATTCCAGAACCAATTCCAACATGGGGTAATATTCTGTCCTCTGCAAAAGCCGGTGTGATTTTCGGCTACTGGTGGCAGGCAATGTTCCCAGGTCTTGCGATTATGATCACCGTATTGTGCTTGAATATTCTCTCTGAGGGCATTACTGATGCTATGGTTGCTGCTCCTACAGCACCAATTGATAAGTCTGCAGCAGATGCGGAAGCCGAACGAAAAGAAGATCGTTTGCTTACTGACCCAGTCGCAGCATACCGTGAGCAGCACGATGCATTAGTGGAATCACTTGCTAAACTCAAGGAAGCTGAACTTAAGCGAACTGATCGTTTGCAGCCAACGTCTATGGAGCCTCCAGTTATTGAGGTCAAGGACTTGTGCATTAAGTTCCCTCGCCATGGTGATGTCAATGTTGTTGATCATTTGAGTTTTGCGGTACGTCCTGGTGAAACTATGGGTCTGGTTGGCGAATCTGGTTGCGGCAAGTCCATTACTTCGCTTGCAATTATGGGATTGCTTGATCCTAAAGCAGAAATTACTGGAGAAATACTATTTGACGGTAAGAATCTCGTTGACTTATCTGCAAAGGAACATAATGCTTTGCGTGGTCATGAAATTGCCATGATTTATCAGGATGCTTTAAGCTCGCTGAATCCATCTATGCTGATTAAAACACAAATGAAGCAGCTGACTTCTCGTGGCGGTACACGCACTGCTGAGGAGCTGTTGGAACTGGTCGGTTTGGATCCAAAGCGTACTCTAGAATCTTATCCTCATGAGCTTTCAGGCGGTCAGCGTCAGCGTGTGCTTATTGCAATGGCACTTACTCGTGATCCGAAGTTGATTATTGCTGATGAGCCAACAACTGCTCTTGATGTTACCGTGCAGAAGCAGGTTATTGACTTGCTTAATGAGCTTCGAGAAAAGCTTGGCTTTGCGATGATTTTTGTATCTCATGACTTAGCGTTAGTTGCAAAAGTTGCTCATTCAATTACAGTAATGTATGCGGGTCAGGTTGTTGAACAAGGTTCGACCAAGGAAATCTTAACGGATCCTCGTCATGAGTACACTCGCGGATTACTCGGTTCGGTTACTTCTATTGAAGCGGGTTCTGCTCGTTTGCACCAAGTACCGGGCACAGTTCCTTCTCCTTCAGACTTCCCGAGGGGAGACCGTTTCGCACCGAGGTCTTCGCACCCAGATATTGGTTTGGATACTCGTCCAATAATGAAGCAGGTTCCAGGTACATGGCATTTCTATGCTGCACTGCCTGATGATGTACTTGCCGCAGCAGTTCAAGCCGGACAAGCTCCGATAATAGATCACAATGCGCAATTTACTCAGGCACAAGTTCAGGAAGGAGCACGCTCATGAGTCACGCAAACTCACGCAATATGAAGCCAGTTAACGACCCGAATGTGCCAATTATCGAATTGCAAGATGCTGAAGTAATTTTCACTACACGTGCTGGCTCAGGCTTATTCCATAAGAACCGCATCACGGCCGTCAATAAGGTTAATCTCAAGCTCATGCCTGGTCAGACCATTGGTATTGTTGGAGAGTCAGGATGTGGTAAATCAACAACAGCCAATATTATGTGCGGCCTGCAGCAAGTGACAAGTGGCACAGTGTTGTTCAAAGGGCAGGATGTCACACATCGCACCGCAAAAGAACGCATGGAGATTGGTCGTGTAGTGTCTGTGGTATTCCAAGATCCTGCAACGGCATTAAATGCACGTATGCGCGTTATTGACCAGTTAATTGATCCCTTGGTTGTTCATCATTTAGGTTCAAAAGCTGAACGTGATAAGCGTGCTCGTGAGCTGATTCGCATGGTTGGTTTGCCAAGTCAAGTACTGGGGGCTCTGCCTGGGCAGCTTTCTGGCGGTCAGCGTCAGCGCGTTGCTATTGCACGTGCATTATCGCTTAATCCTGACGCCATCATTGCTGATGAGCCTACCTCTGCGCTGGATGTTTCTGTGCGTGCTCAGATTTTGAATCTGCTTTCAGATCTGAAGAAAACACTGGGACTTTCTATGGTGTTTATTAGTCACGATATTCAAACAATTCGATACATTTCTGACGAAGTTATTGTGATGAATAAAGGCACTATTATTGAACGAGGCGAAACACAGCAAGTTATGCGCCATCCTCAGGATGATTACACCAAGATTCTGATGGCTGCAGCACCATCACTTCTGCATCCATCTGAAGAGGAATGCGCTTAGCATTACACCTCACTTATCTAGGATTTGCATCGTCTCCACACAGCGATGCAGCTGGCTCTGGGAATTCCCCAGAGCCAATTTTTTATGGTCTTTATCGATATGCGCCACGGGTATATGCTGCTGGATATGGGATCTCGTCTCGGCTTAGACCTAGCTTATGTGCTGCTTTCAATGGCCAGTATGGTTCACGCAGTGCTGCACGACCGATTTCTACAACATCAGCCTTACCGCTGGCAATAATCTTCTGTGCTTGCTTTGGTTTAGTAATTAAGCCAACAGCACTTACAGGGATTCGGGCTTCACTGCGAATAGCTTCAGCAAAAGGTACCTGATAATTTGGCTCAACTGGGATACTGACTCCTGGCATAATGCCGCCAGTAGAAACATCAACCAAATCAACACCGTGGTCACGCAGTGCACGTGCAAGTTCAACGCTTTGTTCCAAATCCCAACCGTGTTCAGCCCAATCCGTGGCAGAAATACGAACGATCAGAGGCATATCGCTTGGAATGGTTCCACGCACAGCATCAACTACATCAAGCGTAAGTTTCATACGCCCCTCAAGGGATCCACCATATTCATCGGTACGAGTATTGACAAGTGGATCCAAGAACTGAGAGAGTAGATATCCATGTGCTGCGTGAATTTCGATAGCTTGGAATCCAGCGGCGAGCGCACGCCTAGCTGCAGCAGCAAAATCAGCAATAATGCCATGAATTTCTTCAATAGTGAGGGCATGAGGGCTGACCATACCATCAAAAGCAATATCGGATGGACCTACAGGCTGCCAACCGCCTTGCTCACTAGGTACAGTTTGCCCCTCAAATCCTATGCGGTAGTCGCCACTTGAGGCTTTACGACCAGCATGGTTCAACTGTACTGCCGCAACAGCGCCTGCACGCTTGATACCATCAACAATCCATTTCCATGCTTGTACTTGGTCATCATTCCACAAACCACAATCATTTGGCGAAATACGACCTTCGGCGCTTACGGCAGTGGACTCCGTAATAACCATGCCAAATCCGCCGAGTGCACGTGATACGTAGTGTTGGAAATGAAATGGTGTTGGCTTGCCATCTTGTGCTTCAACCGCGTACATGCACATTGGTGGTAGCCATACACGGTTGCGTACTCGAATACCCCTTAGATCAATAGGATCAAATATACCGTTTGTAGGCTTTGTGTGTTTTGAATGACTCATATTGCTCCATTCGTTACCGTGTAATCCATGTTCATTATAGGAATGCTTCAATGTTTACAAGGACTTTGCTCAAGGTATGACTGATTTAAGCGCTAGGAGTAACTGCGCATGGGGTTGGTGAACAATATATGGCATTGTGTATCGGCGTAATTATTCGGTTAAGTGAGTGCTGACACATGAGTATGAGCATTTTGGATGATAGACGGGAGAAATACCGTAGTACGAATAAAAGGTGAGCCCTGCAGAGGCTCACCTTTATGATATTGTATTTGCAAACTAGAGCGCAGATTGGCTTGCAAACTAGCCTGTAGGCCGGCTCACAAACTAATGGTTTTGCGTATTCGCTTGGTTTTGCTGTTGGTTATTCGTTTGATTTCGCTGGTTTTGCTGCGTAGTAGAACGCGAAGCAGTTTTATTGCTAAAGGCAGTGAGCGCAGGATCAGGAGTACCATAATTGTTATCTGCAGGGATATTGGCGGCAGCAAGATAGGATTCCATGAACTTCTTCCACGTTGGCAGTGCTAAATACAAACCGTACCATGTACTGTAGTAGCGACCATTAATATTACCATGGATACCATTATTTGGATTTTCAGCATCAACAATAACACTAAATGCGGAAACTTGTGGCACAAAACCACCTGTAGTCAAACCAGTCTGCTCGTTAGTACCCGTTTTTGCAAAGGTTTTACGACCGCCAGAAAGTTGTGCTGGTGAAGCAATACCTTTAGTAACATTTAAGTTCATGGCGTAAGCTGTAGACTGTGCAACATTAGGAGGAATAGCTTGATGACAGTCTGCACTTGGAACTTTGAATTCTTTTCCAGTGCTATTGGTTACTTTGGTTAATGCAATTGGTGTACATGCTACACCATTCGCGGCAATAGTGGCATATACATTAGCCATAGTAAGTGGCGAAGGATTCATTGTACCAATCACCATAGTTGGTGAATATGAAGGCAGCTTAGAAATATCCGTACCATCGCCATTGTGGAATCCCAACGCAGTAGCTGTGTTAGCAATAGTACGCAAACCAATACGCTGTGCCATAGATGCCTGGATGGTGTTATGTGACTGATTAAGACCGTTCAATGGCGTTTCTGGATTAACTGTGCCGCCTGAATCGTTAGTAACATGCCAAACTTCATTGCCTCCAGAGTCTGGGAATGAAGAAAGTGGGTAGTTAGTAGTCGTTGGCAAATATTCATTCATAGAATGACCAGCCTGTAACCAAGCAACCATGTTAATCGGCTTCCATGTAGAACCAATTTGGAAACCCATGCCGCCACCATCGACACGGTCTACTGCGTAGTTCATTGATGTTCTTGTTGGGTCAGAGCCAGAAACATCATAAATTCTATTTTGGGCAATAGCAAGCACTTCACCAGTTCCAGGCTTGATTGCTGCAAGTATACTCTCATAGCCGCTTGGATCTGTGGTTGGTAGATAGCTTTCAATAGCATCTTGTGCTGCATTCTGTGCATTGATGTCGAGTGTAGTGTAGATACTCAAGCCACCTCGGCGGATAAGGTTCTTTCGATCTTGTAATGTTTTGCCAAATTCTTTGGAATTCTCAATTTGGTGTAATGCATAATCGCAGAAATACGCAGCATTTCCTGCAGCCTGACATCCCACTGGAACATCTTGTACATGGAGGGTATCTGCGATAGGGATTTTTTTAGCTTCGTCGGTATCCTTTTTATCGACAAAACCCCATTGACTCATTAAATCAAGTGTAATATTGCGCTGATGTTGTGATTCTTCTGGGTTTACCGTCGGATCAAAATTCGCAGGGTTTTTAGTAATTGCAGCAATAGTTGCTGCCTCGACCAGAGACAGGTCTTTTGCACTCTTGGAGAAGTAATGTTGTGCAGCAGTTTCTACACCGTACACGTTCTTACCAAATTGTGCAATATTAAGGTACCCTTGCAGAATTTCTTCTTTGCTATACTGTTTTTCAAGCTCTACAGCAATGAGCATCTCACGTAGTTTACGTGCGATTGTTTCTTCTTGAGCATGGTATGCGCCGATCGGATCATCATTTTGAATGGCTTGATCGATTAAAATATTTTTTACATACTGCTGTGTAAGTGTAGAACCACCTTGTGTATCGCCTTTTTTGACATAGGTTTGCACAAAAGCGCGCGCAATACCCTGTGGATCGATGCCTGTATGTTCCCAGAAACGGTGATCTTCTCGAGCGACAACAGCTTTTTGCATAACATCAGCGATATCTTTTAATGGCACAATAATGCGGTTTTGTTCATAAAATGTTGCAATTACTGTTTTGCCATCGGAAGCATACATACGGGATTGTTGTGGCAAATCTGCTAAATCAAAGTTGAGATCTTCCGGCTTGAGTGTGGAGGTGAGTCCTTGTGTTACGGTGTTTGCGCCGAAAACTGCTGGTAAGAAAAATCCAGTAGCAACAGCACCGCCAGCAATGCAGAACATCAAGAATGCTAATATCAAAGCAAGCACTCGTCGAAATGTTAGGGGAGTCTTTTCAGGCATGTTCTCTATTGTAAAAGGATATGCCAACCTTTTAACCTATGCGTGGTGCTGTTCGCACGATTTGCACTATATCTGTACACATACAATATTTGTATAGATGCCTTCGCATGTATAGACGTTATGCATATTGATAAAGATGCATAACGTTGTAACAAATTTATATATGTATTGACAAAATCAGCAATTACTGGTGTGCTCTGCGAATAAGTTTGCCAGGCTGATAAATAATAATAGTGTGTCCGCGTCTTGAAATCCAATGACGCTGAGTAAAGTCCATGAGAGCTTTGTTCACGGTCTCTCTGGAAGCGCCAACAAGCTGTGCCATTTCTTCTTGGGTAAGATCGTGAGGGACCACTAGACCGTCTTCGCTTGGTTCGCCGAAGCGCTGTGCTAAATCAATGAGTGTTTTTGCAAGTCTGCCTGGCACGTCCATAAAGACGAGATCGCTAATACGCTCGTTATTAAGTCGTGCTCTATTAGCTAATACTTGCAACATATCGATAGCTACTCGAGGGTGCTCACTCAGCCATGCAAAAAGGGCATTGCGTTCGAGAGAGGCAACAATAGTGCCATGCGTCATACATACTGCAGAAGCTGTGCGCGGACCACCAGTTGGATCAAATACTGGAATTTCACCTAGTAATTCGCCTCGTCCATGAATAGATAACAGGTGAATACGGTGATCGCTGGATTCACGTGTTAATTTCACGCGACCGTACTCCAGTAAATACATACGCCTATCGGTATCGCCTTCACGAAATACTGATTCGCCCTTGTTGTAGCGGTGGGTTTGCATATGCGGAAGTAGCTGGTCAGCCTCCTGTGGTTTTACTTGCTTAAATAATGCAGTGCGTAACAGTGCTTCACGTCGGAGATCCTGTTCGTTAAAATCTTGGCTTGCCAAGTGTTCACCCCCCATATCGTTCAGCTTCATTGCTTAACAGTAATGCAATTATTCGATTGTTACTTTACTGCATTCGATTATGCATTATGCATAAGTCAACAGCATAAGTCATACAAAGCACTATTATAGCTATACTTTCTGTGCTGCGTGTCGTTTTGTCACTTTTTTCACTGGTGTGTTGTGAGTGCTCACACGTGTGTTGTAAATATATCAAAATAGTCAAAAATATTTTAACCAATTGTTCATTTAAGTTTGCTTTTTTGAGTTTTTATGTGCGATAATGTAATTATGATTTCATCGCAACGACAACACGTGATTCTCAGTCGACTACGCACACGGGGCGCTGTGCGTATTACGGCACTGAGCAAAGAACTTGGCGTCTCATCAATGACGATCAGACGAGATATTACCGAGCTTGCAGATAAGGGGCTGCTCAAGCGCGTACACGGTGGAGCAGTAACAACCAGTACCTTACTTGCAGAACCGCTTTTTTCTGTTAAATCGCAAATGGAAATTGGGTTGAAAGATACTATTGCTAATGCGGCAATACGCTATGTAGGGCCAGGTGATGTTATTGCTATCGGCGGCGGTACAACAGCATATGTATTTGCACAGCATTTGCTGGAAAGTGACCATGCATCGGGTATTACGATACTTACAAACTCCATTCCAGTAGCAGAGCTCGTGCAGGCCATGGAAAACAAAGATGTAGAAGTTATTGTTACCGGTGGCGTATTAACCAGATCTAATGCGCTTGTCGGTCCTATTGCGGATAAGGTTATTTCAAGTTTGCGTGTCAATACACTATTTTTAGGTACTCATTCAGTTTCTATGCCTCGCGGATTCCTCACTCCAAACTCTTTGGAGTCGGCTACGGACGCTGCACTTATTTCTATTGCTGATCGTTCAATTGTGTTAGCAGATCATACCAAATGGGAAAATACTTCGCTGTCGATGTTCGCTAGTTTTGCAGACATCGATGTGTTGATAACCGACGACGGACTGTCTCCTGAACTTGCCCAAAAAGCCCAAGAACTCGTCAGAAATCTTGTGCTAGCACCACAGTCAGGAGTAGAAGCCTTACCTCAATCGATTAGTGCCGCAAATACTGGAATTTCAGGATTAGGTGCCAATACAGCCAATGCCAGTGTTCATATGACACACACTTCAGGATTACAACAACATTCACCATTTGGAAATTATGGAGAAGATTATGAATAATTCAGCCGAGTCGCAGCAAACGCCATTTGTATACTATCAGCCTAGCGCATATGCAAAAGAGCATATTCGTATCACGCCTACAACACTTGCCGATGGTAGAGATTTCTTCTATTTAGACGATGATCCTGCATACGTTAGCGGCGAGCGCACACGTGAACTTACCGATCCACGCCAGCTTGATTATCGTTTTGCTTCGCATCTAGATGCCGATGGTCACGAAGTGCCTTATGCTGCTCCACAAATGCGTCGTGATCCACTTACCGGTGATTGGATTCCTATGGCAACCGCACGTATGAATCGCCCAATTACAGCGGGTCCAGGTGCGACGGCAACAGGAAATCCACTGGCGGCTCGCAAACCGGGAGACCCATATCAAGATGGCGAAGTGCCAGATACTGATTACAATGTGGTCGTTTTTGAAAATCGATTCCCATCCATGGTGCAGGTGCCGGGAGTAAGCGCCGATGTGCAGTATGTTGATGGTAATCCTTTGTGGGAACGTCGTAATGCTGCGGGGCGGTGTGAAGTAATCTGCTTTGATCCTAATGAACATGGTCTTCCAGCAGATTTGCCTGTTGAGCGTTTGCGTACAGTTGTTGAAGCATGGGCATTCCGTACAGCAGAAATCTCCCATATTGAAGGTATTGAGCAGATTTTCCCATTTGAAAATCACGGTGCAGAAATTGGTGTGTCGCTGGCTCATCCCCATGGTCAGGTGTACTGCTATCCATTTATTGCTCCAAAACTGGAAACTGAATTGCAGCACACTGAGCAGTATTTTGAACGCACAGGTGGCAACCTGCTCAAAGACTTGATGCAGTCTGAACTCGAAGCTCAAGAGCGTGTGGTGATGCGCAATCACAGTTGGGTTGCTTATGTGCCTGCAGCTGCTCGCTGGCCATTGGAAGTACATGTGGCTCCAGTGCGCGATGTGCTTACAATCGACGAGCTTGATGATCAGGAGCGTTGGGATTTGGCACAGATGTATTCGACATTACTGAAGCGTGGTAATGCTTTCTTTGATACTGGTGACGGAAAAGGTATGGATTTGCCATATATTGCAGCATGGCATCAGGCTCCAATTCATGATGCGCGCCGTGAGCATTATCGCTTGAATTTGCAGTTCTTCTCATTCCGCAGAGCTGCAAATAAAATCAAATATCTTGCAGGTTCTGAATCTGGCATGGCTGCTTGGATTTCTGATACCACTCCAGAGCTAATCGCTAAGCGATTCCATGAGCTTGGACCTATTGATATTGATGCCTAACTTGCGTGAAGCGCGTAATGAACTATGTGTAGGACCAACCGTGAAATGAAAACTATGTGATGCATTAACGGTTTGCTGAAAAGGAATACCTATGAGTGAAGTAGCATTTATTGAGCCCCTCACCGATGAAGTTGGTGCGGCTCGTGCAACACAATTATTTGAACAAAGTTTTGGTCAGACGCCACAAGGAGTGTGGGCAGCACCAGGTAGAGTAAATCTTATTGGTGAACACACTGATTACAATGCTGGCTTATGCCTTCCTATTGCATTGCCGCATCGTACTTATGTAGCTTTGCGTCCTCGTGTAGATACTGTGGTTCGCGTGGTATCAGATCTCGCCCCTGAACATATCGGTTCGGCTGATTTAGATGGTCTGCGTGCAGGTAGCGTAGACGGCTGGGCGGCATATGTAGTTGGCGTAGCATGGGCACTACGTCAGGCGGGCTTCGAGCAGGTGCGCGGTTTTGATGCAGCGTTTAGCTCCTGCGTGCCATTGGGTTCCGGGTTAAGTTCTTCTGCTGCTATGACATGTTCTACAGCGCTCGCCCTCGATGACGTATTTGCATTGGGCTTTGGTGGTAGCGATGAAGGGCGGTTAACGCTTATTCGGGCTGCTATTACTTCTGAAAATGATATGGCAGGCGCGTCTACTGGTGGTCTTGATCAGAGTGCTTCTATGCGCTGTACGCTGGGGCATGCGTTGCGCCTTGATTTTACTCCAGGATTAAGCGCTATGGAGTCTGCTCAGGCAGAGTCTTTTGATCTGGGTGCGCATAACTTAGAGTTGCTCGTGCTTGATACTCGCGCTCCTCATCAACTTAATGATGGACAATATGCGAATAGGCGCTCCACTTGCGAGGCGGCAGCTCAGGCCTTGGGGTACCGTAATCTGCGCGAAGTCGCTGATGAAGTTAATGCTAGTGAGCATCCTGATCGGGCATTGCAGGCAGTGCTTGACAAACTGCCAGACGAGGTTAGCGTTAAGCGCGTGCGTCATGTTATTACTGAAATTGCACGAGTTGACGAATTTATCCAAGCATTTGCACAAGGTGAGATTGCTCGCGCAGGACAGTTGTTTAATGCTTCACATGATTCTTTGCGTGATGATTATGAAGTTACTGTGCCCGAGCTCGACCTTGCTGTTGATGTGGCTCGCTCTCATGGTGCATATGGTGCTCGAATGACTGGCGGCGGCTTTGGTGGATCAATTATTGCTTTAGTTGATGCAGGTCATGCTCGTGAGGTTGCTCAAGCAATTGCTGATGCGTTTGCAGAGCATGGATTCAACGCTCCTCAAGCACTGCCTGCGTTTGCAGCACAATGCGCTAGTAAAGTAGCGTAAAGTCGCATAGCACCGCATTGCGTACTGCAGGTTTTGTAGTACGCAATGCAAGGTTTGTGGTACATATGAGAGCATGTGATTGATCGCAAACATAAGTGGTGGGGTAAAAGCCTATCCCACCACTTCTTTATGTAGAGCTTATACATATATGTCTACACATATATGTATATGAGACTAAGCAGCAACTACCTATAATACTTGAAATTACTGGAGTTCTTGCTGGTCGAGAATCGCTTCAATTGGACGATAATGCTCATATACTGCCGCCTTATATTGTTCGGCATCTCCAGCAATTGCCGCATCAAGCATCTGCTGATGAGCATGTGCTGTGGTATCTAGTTCAGTGCTTACTGCAAGTCCGAGCTGAGGTAATACTGCCATATGCACCAGCCACAAGCTATGAGCAAGCTGCACAAGTACATGATTGTCTGTAAGTGACAATAAGTAGTAATGGAATACAATATCCTGCTGCAAAAATGCGTCACCTTGTTGCGCTGACTCATTCATACTTGCGATTATCTGCTCAAGTTCTGGCTGTTTGGTGCCATGTAATCTTGCGACAATCTCTTCTGCTGCTCCTAAATCAAGTGAGCGGCGTACTTGAATAACATCACGCAATTCCTGCAAATTGCGCTTTTTGGATGCCCCTATCATGGCGCGGAAAGCCAATGTCTCTACCAAAGGATCAAGAGAGAGATCTCCTACGAAAGTTCCTTTACCATGCGTAACTTGCACAATATGCAGAGCTTCAAGTTTGCGCACAGCCTCTCTAATAGAAGAACGTGAAGCGCCGAGTTCATCACATAGTGTTTGTTCTGTTGGTAGTACGTCTCCTGGCATGAGCTCGTGATCAATAATATATGACTTAATCGCTGTCATGGTTTCATCAACTCGACTGGAGGCTGCATGCAATTTATTTTGGGCATGGGGTATGCCTAGCGATGGTGAGCCTGCCTGTTGCATCAACAATGACGTATTGGTTGATGGCAGTGTAATTGTTGCTGGTGGAAGAAATAGCGGTTTTTCTGCTATATCTTCTATAAACTGGGTAAATGAGTGCTCGGAAGAGTCGGTGGTATGCGCAATATGATGTGCAGAAGATGTCTGGTCTTTGCCAGAAGAATCATGTTGAGCCGCCATGATAGTTCCTTTCATCGCGCGATATGCACAGGTGCCGATTCCAATATGTCTATTCTATAGTATGTATAACGATGTTCGTGTCTTTTGTGTGTGACTTTTGGTGTGTGGCATAAGTGACATGTGTGCGCAGTATTAAGTTGTTATAGACGATTTTGAAGATGGGTACATTCTATTCGATATGAGGATTATCAAACCATTGCAATGGGATTTGAGTAAAGTATAGTCCCTGCCATTCGTGCTCCCACAGTAATCCTAAATTACCATTAGCCAGCCAAGCCATACATTGATAGACATAGTGGAATGGTCTAAACGTACGCGAAATATTAAACGTTGTACCCCCATCCTCGCTTAGTCGCAAGACACCAGCTCCACGATAAGGGAGCAGTTGCGATGCATTAGCAAATACAAGCCGATTAGGATGCTCAGCATCGGATAGAGAAATGGCGTTTGGTTGTGAAAAAATCTCAGGAAGCTGGCTATGAAAATAAGGAGTACCCCAAGTTTCCCCGCCATCATGTGAGATGGCAATAGCAACCTTTCCCTCAGGATGCTGATTGCGCATAAAGAAGATAATAGAACCATCCTCACGCTCTACTGGCACACACTCATAGAGACAGGCCTCAGCATCTTCAAATGTTTCAGGATCTATAGTGCTTCCATTGAACATACGATTGTCATTAGTAGAATGGCTGCGTTCCCATGTAATGCCGTGATCGTCAGAATATACTACTGCTGTAGAAAAGCGCATACTATTACGACCGCTAAAATACACTGGCATAATAATGCGTCCTACATGTGTGCCATGGTGTAACACAATTCCGTTTCCAGGGCTGGTCCCTAAGAAAGACATCCATGGTTCTTTAACCATATGGTTGATAGTGTGTGGCTCACTCCATGTTTCGCCTTCGTCATCAGAATACAGAACTTCAAGGAAACATGTGCGTTCTACGAGTAGAGTTTGATGTGGATTTTTGTCCTGCGCGCACCAAATATTGCCACCATCGTGTCCATCGAAGTTGACATTACCTTGACTATCTACTGTATATGCGGTAGCTGCACCTTCACTATCAGTTACTGTGCCATCATCATGCAGGGTGTATATCTGGTCTTGTTTGTCATGTAGAAGAAGCTCTCCTTGGGTATTTGCTCCCAATCCATATCCACAGTTTGGCTGACCAATATTGCCCGGAAAACGATCGATAAGCGCGATAACACGATGTGCCTGTTCGTCATAGACCAGTACAGAATCGCTTGCCGAGGCTCCGCTGTGCCCTGATCCTGGTGAATCGATAATAGTTTGTACTGGTAACCATGTTGCACCATTATCAAGTGAGCGGCGAATAGTGAAATTAATGTGGTTTGGGCTGTCATTTGGGATTGTTGTTCGTTGATCTGCACCAGCAATAACTACTCCTGTTGGTAGAGCAATAAGTGAGGGAATTCGGTATGAGCTGGATCCCATAAGCCCACGGTCAAACAGTGCTTGTGTAGATAGTGGAGCAATACGTGCTAAGTGTTTAATTTGTGAGTCATTAAGCGGTGTTGGATAAATCATAGCCTGTGTAGCTTCACCGAATAAACGAATGCCGATAGTGTCTTGTCCTATAACGACGGTGTCTAATTCGTCAATATCGGCGAAGAATGGTTGTCCTGGTTCGTGAAGCTCTCTAAAACCATCGACATAGATTTCTATTGCGCCATAAGCTGCAGTGACTACGACATCATGCCAATTACCGTCATCCCATGCGCCTTGAGCATGGAATATACGCCATTGACCGTATTTACCAAATACGCGATAGGTGATTCCTGTTGTGTCAATGGCAAGGGACATAGCTTCACGTCCTGCTCCTGCAGCAGCAAACATAGTTCCAGCTTGACCATGCCCACGCACGCGGAAGATAACTCGAATACTTCCTGATATAAGCTCGCCCACTTGCATAACATCATATGAAGAGAGATACGGAGCTGCAAACTCTATAAGTGCTGTTGGAGTAGTGGCTTGGGCTAACACTTCTTGTGGTGTGGCAACGCGATCGCTGATTGCAAACTCTCGAATATTGATGAGTGCATTTTCGACAAGGGTATAGTTTGCATCGTCTCCGAGATCGGTAAAAAATGCGGATGTTGTTCCGCCGAATTCTTGATAACCGTCTATAAATATTCGTGTGCCGGAAGAATCAACGGTTATAGCAATGCTATGCCATTGGTTGTCGGCTAGATTGCGAATATCTTCTATTTCAAGTAGTGCAGTTTGCTCTTGAGTGGTAACTCGATATACGAGTTGGTTATTGGTTATGGTAAGACATATTTCGCCTGTTGATCCTTGGGCTGTAAATAATGGTGTATCGATACGTGTTTGTATATCAAATGTGATGGTTCCTTGGCTGTAGGCTGGGCACGGATTGGACGCCATTGTCATCTCCTTATGTACATCTTCGCTAAGTAAACTAAACATCAGACGTCAGACATCTTGAATTAGCATACCATAATCTGTTTTGAAGTACAACGCAGTTGGTGGCTGTATATGTTGACAACACAAGGATTCGTGTTGTCTTGCGTGTTGTGCTATAACTATAATAAAACATAAGACATCAGACAAATGACATCGGACAAATAGAGTGTGTGCTACATAGGCGTAGTGCATACCCAGTGTCAAAAAGGAACACCATGCGACAGCAAGCACAACAGATTCCATTCGTCGTAGGAGCTTATGCTTCTATGCCGGCAGATAAAGAGAGTCAATCACAGTATTACCAACTCTTAGGAGAACAGTCTTGGATTGCAGGAACTGAACTGCCATATCCCGGAGATTTAGCAGACACTGCTACGAGGGCTTGGTTGGCAACCACGTTACCAAAGCATTGGCATGCCAATACGGTAACGGCAATCCCTGGAACGATGCAACATGTGTGGAAAGATGGCACATTTGGTCTTGCAAGCCCTGACGAGCAAGGTCGGAATGCAGCTATCCAGTGGCTGAAAACATTGCGCGATGCTGTAGAAGACGTTGCTCAATTACGTGGTTCGGATGATATTACAGCAATAGAAATCCACAGTGCGCCGACCGAATTAGCAGATGCAGCAGCATTCCAGCGCTCGCTTGAAGAAGTCTGCGCATGGAATTGGTCGGGGGCTCAGCTGGTTATTGAACATTGCGATCGGTATATTGCTGAGCAAAAGCCAGAAAAAGGCTTTCTGAGCATCGATCAAGAAATTGCAGTTGCGCAACAACTCGGCATTGGGATCACTATCAATTGGGGTAGAAGTGCTGTGGAAGGGCGTGATGCTCTCACGCCTCAGCAGCATGTTGAGGCTGCAGCTACAGCAGGAGTACTACAAGGATTGATGTTCTCTGGCGCCGGTCCTGAAGAGACGCAATACGGTTACTCGTGGATTGACGGTCATTTGCCAATGAATGTTGATGAGCCAAGCTCGCTGATGGATGCCGAACGTATTCAAGCATGCACGCGAATTGCCATCGATCAAGCTGAGCAGTTGCAATATTTGGGTGCCAAGATTTGCGTGCCCAAAGATGCAACGTTGGCAACAAGACTATCGTTCTTGCAGCATATTCATGATGCAGTAATTGCTGCATAACAGCAATCGGCAAAAGTATTCACCCTGTAACTAGGCGAGCTTGCGAGGTAACCCATGTATGTTGGTATCGATATTGGCGGAACAAAAATAGCAACAGCTGTTGTTGATGCAGCAACTGGAAGTGTGGCTAGCGATGTACACAGCATCGCAACACATGCTGAATTTGGCGGTGTTGAAGTATTACAACGCATTATTGGACTGGCGCAGCATGAAGTAACGCAGGCTCGTTTAGCAGGATTTGATATTGCGGGTATTGGTGTTGGCTCTGCTGGCGTAATAGATCCTGAAACAGGCTCTATACTTGCTGCCACTGATATTATGCCAGGATGGGCGGGGCAGCCTCTGGGAGCAGCATTGGAACAAGCTACAGGATTGCCGGTGCAAGTGACCAATGATGTTATGGCACATGGCATTGGTGAAGCAGTATGGGGTGCTGGTGCTGAATATCAACGTGTGCTTGCCTGTGCTGTAGGGACTGGCATCGGTGGAGCCATTATTGTCGACGGCATGCCGGTTGAAGGTGCGCATCATGTTGCAGGGCACATCGGACACGTGTGCCACCGCTTGGCATACGGCATGCACTGCTCTTGTGGTAGCGATAGTGGACATCTAGAAGCGATAGCCTCCGGAAGTGGTATCCATGCTTGGTATGAGCAGCGTCGACTTGCTTGTGTTGCTCAATCTAATGCTGGGTCAGACGTATCAGAGCAAGCAGAGCAGAAACTTGCATTCCCTCCAGCTGCTAATGGAGGGCAAGTTGCGCAGTTCGCATCCCAAGGCAATGTGCTAGCAAGCCAAGTAATTCATGATGCTGGAATAGCACTTGGAGAAAGCCTTGCAGGCATCTGCCATATAGTTGATCCAGATATTGTGGTGATTTCAGGGTCAGTTACTCATGCTGGAGAGCCTTGGTGGCAGGCAGTACAACAGGGGTTTGCTTCAAGTTCAATGCCATCAATAGCTGCAACTCGTATAGTGCTAGGCAGTCTTGATGCTACGGCACCGCTGCTTGGAGCGGCATATGTTATTGAGTCCTATTTACAACGATGCAACGCACAGGTATAGGAGTACTGCAGATGAAATAGCACAAACTACGCCGAACGTCATATGCAATGCGAGGTATCAAGCAGACTGGTACAGCAAATTCATTGCAAATTGTCATAACACATCGTCATAGCAAATTCATAGTGCAGATGGTTACGGAGCAGACCACCGCGCAGAATGGAGTATATATGCACACAATTCATCCAATAATTCAGGGACTTAAAGGCGGACTTATAGTCAGCGCACAAGCCTACCCAGGAGAGCCCATGCGCACACCTGACACTATGGCGCGCGTAGCACTTGCCGCACAGCAAGGTGGTGCTGTCGCTATTCGTTGCCAAGGCCTTGCTGATATAGCAGCCATTAAAGGGCAAGTTGATGTGCCTGTTATCGGATTGTGGAAAGAAGGGCATGAGGGTGTCTATATCACGCCAACACTGCGCCATGCACGCTGTTGTATTGCTGCAGGATGTGACATTGTAGCTATTGATGCTACGCGCAGACCACGTCCTGATGGCAGAACGTATGCACAAACGGTTGCAGCATTGCATGAAGAAGGCGCCATTGTAATGGCAGATTGCGGCTCGCTTGCTGATGCTGAACAGGCAGCTCTCGCTGGGAGCGATATCCTTTCCACTACGCTGTCTGGATATACCGGTGAGCGTGAAAAAACAGACGGGCCAGACTTTGAACTGCTCAAAGATATGGTGCGTGAATTTAGTGATTTTCCAGTTATTTGTGAAGGTCGTATTCATACTCCAGACCAGTTAGCTCAAGTTATGGAGTGTGGCGCTTGGGCTGGAGTAGTAGGTACTGCTATCACACACCCAACCACAATTACCAGCTGGTTTGCTGCTCGCACACCGCAGGGGTCAGCGCAGTAGCTGTCACAGGGCACGGAAGCAAAAGCAGGGCACAGTGGTGCTGATGGACAGTACTGGTATCAGAGTTATACCAGCGCTTGAAAGCAAATATCAAAAAAATAGTTTTCTTGAACAAGAGAGAAAGTATAAATTAAGGAGTAATCATGACAACATTTCAAGGAGTAATCCCACCAGTAGTAACACCATTAACCGCTGAAGGTGAACTTGATAAGGCAAGCTACCAGCGCTCTATTGACCGTATGATTGACGCAGGTGTTGATGGGCTCTTTATTTTAGGATCAAGTAGTGAAGTAGTGTTTAGCACCGACACTCGTCGCAAAGAAATTGTAGAAGCTGCAATGCAAGCCGTCGCAGGTCGCGTTCCAGTATTTGTGGGCTGCATTGATACAGAAACCAACCGTGTTATTGAACATGCTAAGGTGGCTCAGGAATTAGGCGCGGCAGCATTGGTAGCGACGGCGCCATTCTATGCTCTCGGCGGTGTAGCGGAAATTGAGCGTCATTTCAGGTTAATTCATGAGGCAGTACCTCAACTACCACTGTTTGCATACGATATTCCAGTTTGCGTACATGTCAAGTTGCCAAATGATCTACTGCTGCGTCTGGGGCAAGAAGGCGTGCTGGCAGGAGTTAAAGATTCATCTAATGATGATGTCTCCTTTAGATTCCTGATTGATGCCAATAATAAGGCAGGTCATCCGCTCACACTGCTTACTGGCCAAGAAGTGGTTGTAGATGGAGCATATATGGCCGGTGCTGATGGTTCTGTCCCAGGGCTTGCCAATGTGGAGCCAACCGGATATGTGCGCATGTGGAAGGCCGCACAGGCGGGTGATTGGGCAACAGTAAAAGCTGAGCAAGATACACTTGCTGATTTGATGCGCATTGTTTTGGTAACTCGTGGCGTACAAGGTTTTGGTGCTGGCGTAGGTGCATTCAAGACTGCATTGGCACTACTTGGTGTATTTGATACTAACCAGATGCCAAATCCTGTGCGACCTTTGCAGGGCGAAAATGTTGAAGCTATTGCCGAGGTGCTACGTGAAGTTGGTCTACCGTTAGCTCGCTCAGCCGAGGAAGTGTCTGCTGCAACAAACTGGGAAAAATAGACATAAGGCAAAGTTTTTAAGATTGCAAAGCTGGAGTAATTATGGCAGAAGTAATTATTGTTAAGTCTCAAGACGAAGCTGGTGCTTTAGTCGGGGCTAGTATTGCTGATTTGATTGCTGCAAACCCCCGCGCAGTACTGGGATTGGCAACCGGTAGCACGCCAATTGTTGTGTACAATCATCTAGCAAGTCAAGTTAAAGAACGCAATATTGACGTGTCGCAGGTTCAAGGATTTGCGCTTGATGAGTATGCGGGCTTGCCAGTCGAACACCCTGAATCGTACCGTAGCGTAATCACACGTACTGTAGTAGAGCCGGTAGGGCTCACCCCTGATTTGGTGCATGTGCCAAACGGTGATTTATCTACTATTGCTACAGCAGGTCGCGATTATGATGCTGCTATCGCAGCTGCTGGCGGTGTGGATGTGCAAATTCTTGGTATTGGTACTGATGGGCATATTGGTTTTAACGAGCCTGGCTCTTCGCTCGCATCCGGCACGCGCATTAAAACGCTCACCGAACAAACGCGGCTTGATAATGCCCGCTTCTTCAATTCACTTGATGAGGTTCCAACACATTGCATTACGCAGGGCATTGGCACTATTTTGAAAGCTCGTCATTTAGTGCTTTTGGCATTTGGCGAGAATAAAGCTGATGCTGTGGCACAAAGTATTGAAGGACCAGTCAGCGCGATGTGTCCTGCATCAGCAATGCAGTTGCATCCACATGCCACATTTGTTATTGATGAGGCAGCAGCTAGCAAATTGAAGCTAGCTGATTATTATCGTTGGGTATTTGATAATAAGCCACAGTGGCAGGGACTCTAATCGATAGTTGCGGCCTTGAGGTTGCGGCCTTGAGATAGTAGTTTTGCAGTCATGTAGTTGCAACTGCGATAATCATAGATAATTAGGGGGTATGTGCGGTAAGCACATACCCCTTGGCTTGTGTTGCGGTGTATGGAAATGGTATCTAGTAATCAGTCACTAATTGTCAGCTGCTAATTCTTGAACGAGTGAATTGGAGCCGGGATACGACCAGACCTATTAACAAATGCCTCACAGCTGGACTGGTTGACTGGAATAATTGGCGCATACCCCATCAACCCACCAAAATGAGCTGTTTCACCAACGCCCTTGCCTTCTACAGGGATAATACGCACCGCAGTTGTTTTTTGATTGACCATACCAATAGCAGCTTCATCTGCAATAATGCCAGAAATAGTTGCTGCACTCGTCGAACCAGGAATAGCAATCATATCCAAACCAACAGAGCATACACAAGTCATTGCTTCGAGCTTTTCAATAGTTAAACAGCCTTGTGCAGCAGCATTGATCATATTGCTATCCTCAGAAACAGGAATAAAGGCTCCAGACAAGCCGCCTACATATGAGGAAGCCATAATACCGCCCTTTTTCACCTGATCGTTAAGCATAGCGAGCGCGGCGGTTGTGCCAGGGCCGCCAACTGTTTCCAAACCAATCTTTTCCAAGACTTCGCCAACAGAATCACCAACAGCAGGCGTTGGAGCAAGAGACAAGTCGATAATGCCAAAAGGCACTCCAAGGCGCTTAGAGGCTTCCTGTGCAACTAGCTGACCTACGCGCGTAATCTTAAATGCAGTGCGCTTAATAGTTTCACACAAGAATTCAAAATCCTTGCCCTTTGCCGCATCCAAAGCGCGGGAGACCACGCCAGGACCAGAAACACCAACGTTAATCACAGTGTCGCCCTCGGTGACACCATGGAAACCGCCAGCCATAAACGGATTGTCGTCCGGCACATTACAGAACGCTACAAATTTGACGCAACCGTAGCTATCACGGTCTGCTGTCGCTTTAGCAATATCTTTAATAATCGTGCCAAGCAGCTTCACCGCATTCATATCAATGCCGGTTTTTGTTGAACCAACATTAACGCTTGAGCACACTACCTCAGTCTCGCTGAGTGCTTGCGGCAGTGAGCGAATAAGGAGCTCTTCTGCAGGAGTCATAGATTTAGACACTAATGCTGAATATCCGCCAAGCAAATCCACGCCAACCGTGTGAGCGGCTTTATCAAGAGTATGAGCGATTTGCACGAAATCCTCAGGTGTTTTGCATGCGCCGGCACCAACAAGTGAAATAGGAGTAACAGTAATGCGCTTGTTTACAATGGGGATACCGAAATCACGGCTAATAGCCTGACCGGTTGCTACCAAATCTTTAGCTTTTGTGGTGATTTTATTGTAGATATTGGTGCACAGTGTTTCTAGATCGTCACTGACACAATCAAGCAAACTAATGCCCATCGTAATAGTTCGGACATCAAGTTTTTCTTGCTCGATCATCTGATTGGTTTCGTGAACTTCCATAATATTGAGCATGGCAGTACCTTACGTTGATCGTTAAGCAGTAGGTTAAGTTTAGGCTTTGGGTTGCATGCACGAATAACGTGCTGAATAGTGCAAGGTGCTATTCGTCTATACGCGATGCATGCGAGTGAAAATTTCCTCGCGCTGGCAACGAATATGGACACCAATCTGTTGACCAATAGCATCAAGGTCATTAACCATACGCTCAAAATCAGTGTCAGTATGCGTGTAATCAACAATCATCATCATGTTGAAAAAGCCGTCAATAATTGTTTGAGAAATATCCAACACATTGGTTTGGTGCTCAGACAGATACGTGCAAACGCGCGCAATAATGCCGACAGTATCCTGACCAACAACAGTGATAATTGCCTTATTCATATGAATCCTTGTGTAATGTGGGGTAGATTACATATCCATGCTAACAAAAAGCTCGGGCGTGTGCGCAAAGGTGCTCAGTTATGAGATAGTTGCGGATACGTGTGAGCTTATATGGAATACGCATGGGAATTAAGCTTGAACTTGAAGAAGTCGGTGAGCGCTTGAAGCTGTTAAGTGAGAGCTTGAAGAACTCTAGGTGAGTGCTTGAAGAACTCGAGTGAAACTTACTTGCCTCCCTGGAATCCGAGCTGACGCCAAGCTTCATAAATAGCGATTGAAGCACAGTTTGTAAGATTCAAACTACGCAAACTAGGGCGCATTGGCAAACGAACCTGCTCAGCTACATGAGGGCCAAACATAATATCCGTTGGATCAGGAATATCGCCTGGCTCTGGACCAAACAGCAAAATATCATTCGGACGATATTCGACTTCCGTGTACAGCTTCGTGGCGTGGGCTGTAAACGCAATAATACGAGAATCAGGCATCGACTCTACGAGGCTTTCAAAATTCGGGTGCAATACCACATGAGCCATATCGTGGTAGTCAAGTCCCGCACGGCGTAGCTTGGTATCCTGCAAGTTGAAGCCCAATGGCTCAACAAGATGCAAAATTGTTCCGGTCACCGCGCACAAGCGGATTGCACTACCAGTATTTCCAGGGATTCGTGGAGAGTAGTAGCACAAGTGTGGGGTTACTGTTTGTGCTTTACTTGCCTCTTCTGCTTGTAGCATGGCATCGATAACGCTAATTGGATTGCCGTGTGCGTCGGTGACGAGTTCATCAGGACCATAGCCGGATTTGCGGTATCCATACTCGAACATGGATTCCACGCGAGAAACTGGGTCGGCGTGTGGTGCAGTAGCATCTGTGTTTGGTTGTGATGGTGTTGGTGAAGTTGACACGGGTTCCTTCTCTCAAGTCAGTTTGCACGCTGTTTGCATGGATGCGCACTGGTTATGGTCTCAAGGGCTAAGTCCATGGTTTCAGGCTGGTTCGTGGTCACAAATTGGTTCATGGTTTCAGGCTGGTTCGTGGTCTCAGCGCTGTTCGGTGTTTCCTGAGTACTGATTATAGCGGTGGTGTATCCATTGGGCTTAGGGTGTTGACAGTTGTGAAGTGATTTTATCCTAGAGTCGATTCGTGGAGAAATTTCGGTTTAGCAAATTGTTGCAATCTGAGGGTTATCGAGCAGTGGTGCAAGGCGCGTACCCAGAGGGTATTGCTGTATCACTTCACAACTCGATGGATAGTGGTTCATATAGGTATGGGGAGCAGGGAGTTGTTAAGTGATTGACAGGCGAAGTGCGGTCGAAGTACAGTCGAATTTGCATGAGGAACGGTTACAATATGCAATGATGGGAAAGAATACGGTAAAACAACACGATATTGTGCTCACTTCAAAGATTGAAAGTCCCGATGGTGCGCTGTTGCATGCACATGATGTGCATGCAACACTGAAACAATGGTGGCTGAACAACGCACGCGAGCTGCCGTGGAGATTTGGTCATACTTCGCCGTGGGGAGTGTTGGTTTCCGAAGTGATGAGCCAACAAACGCAAATGTCAAGGGTAGTACCGTATTGGCAGATGTGGATGCAACAGTGGCCAGATCCGCAGAGCTTAAGCCAGGCCACAGCCGCAGAGATTTTGACCGCGTGGGGTAAACTCGGCTACCCACGGCGAGCGCTACGGTTGCAAGAGTGTGCGAGAGTAATCACGCAAGACTACCACGGGATATTGCCCACTACCTATGATGAACTCGTTGCACTGCCCGGCATTGGTGACTACACGGCCAGTGCGGTGCTGAGTTTTGCGTTTGGCGTGCGCATTGCCGTCGTGGATACTAATATTAGGCGCGTGCTCAGTCGAGTATTTCTCGGGCAAGAATCGCTTGGCGGCAGTGCAACCAAGCAAGAACGGCAGCTCGCTAGCGATGTTCTGCCACACGATATTAACCAAGTACAGCACGCTGCATGCGCTAACCACACCGAGCAGTCACATCACACTGCGAAGTCACATCGCACCGAGCAAACGAGCAACACTACACAAGCTAATCACGCTTATCAGTCTGAGCAGACTCAGCGTACGCAGAGCTCTGATCACATCGCCCCGTGGAATAAACCGTCAGCTATTTGGAATCAAGCGGTTATGGAGCTTGGTGCCACAGTGTGTACTGCTAAAACACCTCAGTGCGAACAATGTCCGTTGCAATCTTATTGTGCATTTTATGCTGCTGGTCTGCCTGGTCTTGGACAGCAACGTACTCGGCCTCGGCAGAAGTTCAAGGGCACTGACCGGCAAGTGCGTGGCATTGTACTCGATGCTTTGCGTAAACTACCGCAAGGAAGTGTGCTCACAAGGTCACAAGTGGAGCAGCTTTGGGAGAATCAAACACAGCTTGGTGAATGTCTTGCATCTCTAGACAACGATGGGTTGATTGAAATACTGCCACAAGGAGATATTAGTTTCCCATCTGCGCAGTAGTTTCATCTAGTAACTTCGTACAGTAGTTTCATCTAGTAACTCTTACGTAGTAGGCCCATCTAGGATGTAGTAGTGTGTAACCCACGAAAGTCTGCGAGACTTACGAGAGCTAAGCCAAAAGTGTGTGAGTTTGCCGAGTATGTGGCGCCTTGAAGTGTGCTTGTGCGTGCAATGTTTTACACTCAGCATATGGTCAAACAATCCCTCAAGAACATGAGTCCACAAAAACGTCGTATGTATATGCGGCGTCGGCTAGTCGCACTTGCAGCTTTGGTGGTAGTGCTTGCTCTCGTTATTGCGGGTATTGTGGGTATTGTGGGCATTGTGCACGTGGTGCATAGCTCGGGGGATAGCTCTGGCGCAGTATCAAGTTCAAGTCAAACTTCATCACAATCCAACAAGTCGAAGCAGTCTAAACAAACGAGCAAATCTGATAAACAATCCTCTTCGGATAAACAAGCATCGTCAAAAACAGACCAGAAAGACGATCAGAAAGCTGACGATACGAAGCAACAAGAGCAAAAAAACACGGTTAAAAACTGCAATGCTTCCAATTTACAGGCTTCACTCGCTGCAGAACCCGTAACCGTAGGTGTGGGCGGAACAGTGAAATTCAAAGCCACAGTTACGTACACGGGTAATAGTCAGTGTCTTATTGACCTTTCTAACGCCAAACGTGTATTGACAATTACTTCCGGCGATGAAGTGATTTGGCGATCTAATGTTTGCCCTGTAGATTCGCGTATGCTCCTGATGTCCAAAGGTGCTTCAGGTAGCGATGAGTCTACAGATACCAGCGAAATTGTGTGGAATACCAATCGAACTAGTGACACTTGCGTGGAAGACGGTGAACTGCCACATGTGGATGCAGGTACGTATGTGGCGCAATTATCATTCCCAGATATGAAGAAACTTTCTTCACCGCAAGTTCCTATTATTATTCAGTAGCTTGCGCATATCAATATTATTATTCAGTAGATTATGCATATCAGTGTAGCTTACGCGTTTTAGTAAAGCTTGCACTCATCAGTCCATGCGCACAGCTCGCCGCTTTTGTAAATCTAATGCAGATAGCGCACGAGCAAGTGTAGACACTTCAATAACCGTTATCCCCGGCACATGCAGTACTCGCGTACCAGAACGATGCGCGGGGATAAGGGCATGCGTAAAACCAAGTCGTGCTGCCTCGCGTAGACGCTGTTCAAGACGCGGCACCGGGCGAATTTGTCCGGTTAGAGAAATTTCTCCCAAAGCCACATAGTTTCGCGGAATTGGCGTATGCTGTGCCGCTGATGCTAGGGCTAGAGCAATTGCCAAGTCACAAGCAGGCTCTTTGGCAAGACCACCAGCAATGGTTGATAAATACACGTCATTACTTAATACTGATACGCGACCATGGCGATGTAACACAGCAATAAGCATGGCAAGACGACTTGAATCAATACCGTTGACTGCTCGTCTTGGCGTTGGCAATGCTGAAGTGGTTACCAGAGACTGTACTTCAATTGGTAAACTACGATGTCCATCAACAGTAAAGGTTACACAAGTGCCCTCTGTTTCAGGGATTGTCGTTTCTGCTCCGCCATTGGAAGCATCTGTCTGTCCGCTACCATCAGCGGATGTAGCAGCTCCTGTTTGGGAGAGGAAGATTTGCGAAGGGTCGGTCACTTCCTCAATACCCTCGCCACTCATATCAAAGCAGCCAACTTCGTCTGTCGGCCCAAATCGATTTTTCGTAGCGCGTAGTAGGCGCAGTGCTGTTTGCGCATCGCCTTCAAATTGACAAACAACATCAACCAAATGTTCTAAAGTGCGTGGGCCCGCAATAGAACCATCTTTAGTAACATGCCCTACTAGCAGCACAGGAATATCATACGTTTTTGCCATATCAATCAGCGCACTGGCCACTTCACGCACCTGTGTAGAACCGCCAGCAATGCCATCAACATCAGCAGAAATAATAGTTTGTGCAGAATCAACAATCGTCAGTAGTGGTTTGGTTGATTCCAATAAACCAAGCACCGTACCTAAATCGGTGGTTGATGCGAGAAGCAAGTTTTCATATATTGCGTGTATTCTACTGGCACGCATACGCACTTGGGATGCAGACTCTTCGCCAGAAACATACAACACTTGGTACTGAGGGTTGGCGGCGGCAACTTTGCCTGCTGTTTCTAACAAAAGCGTTGATTTACCAATGCCGGGCTCGCCTGCTACGAGTACTACAGATCCTGGAACAATTCCGGACCCGAGTACTCGGTCGAATTCTTCAAAACCGGTGCTAATACGTTGCACTGATTGCTCATCGACCTCAGTAATAGGTTGGGCAAGCCCCTCCACGCCGCTTAGTGGCGCAGTGCGTATCATACGGATATCTGTGCCATCAAAATCGCCTTGTTTGGCAGATTGTGCATTACCAGAACCTGCAGTCTGTGCGGTAGCTTGCCCTCGGGTACGCGCGATTCTAGTTCGAGCTGCTGCTGATGGTCGTGCTTCATGAAATTCAGCAATCGTACCCCATTGTCCACATTCAGGGCAGCGACCGAACCATTTCGAGCCACTCCAGCCACATTCAGAACATAAAAAGTGCGTTGCTTGTTTTGCCATAATCCCAACCTAGCACGCAAATCAGTCATCTAAAAGCGCACATTGAACATACTTACTATGAAAATACATTATAAAATACACAAGTGCTAGAAAACATGCGGAACAGCGCGAGCGGCTAGTATGAAGCACATGTGCACCATGGTATCCGCCATCGCACATGCTTAGTTCTGGAGGCTGCGCTGTGTAGTTGTAGCATGTTTCGTAGGTGTCCTTAAGAGATGTGAGACTACTACTATGTCAAATAGTAATGCAACTTCATCACGTCGCCGTGGCATTGTAGTGATTCTTGCCATTGTTGTAGTACTGCTTATAGTATTGAGTGCGTTTGTATGGCCAGGTTGGGCAATGCGCCATAACGCTTCACAATCTGCGCAGGCAACAACACAAACTACACAATCGCAGCAACGTCCTGAAAAACCTGCTATTGATGCCGTTGCTCTACCTCAAGATGCAACAGACTTGATGAAGGCACTGCCGGATGCTGTGCTGAATTTTGCTCGCACGAAGGTTGAAGCATCCACTGAGTGGCAAGATATGAGCCCTCTGGAAGAATACACAGTGACGTATTCAACTGGTGAAAAAGGTCATGATATTACCATGAGTGTGGCACAGTGGAGTGATGCGAGCGCAGCTGCAAAGCTTTATGAGCAGCTGAGTACAACTGACAAAGCAAGTAATGGCAAGCTTTTAGCGCATGGTAGTGTGAAAGTTTCAGGCGCACAGACTGGACTGTACGAGGTCTATGAGTTGCCGGTAGTAGACGAGTCAGCAGCAGATGAATCCACCACAGATACCGATAAACAGGATACTAAGTCAGAAAATACTACAAGTTCAGATAAGTCAAGTAGTACGGATGGTGCTACCGACAATAAAGCTTCTAAGAAATCTGATAGCCAGAAGAGCAGTGGTAAAGCAGTTGCTGTGTGGCAAAATGACACAGTGGTATTCCAAATTACTGGCGCAAAAGAAGATGTTGTAGATTTCTACGCAAAATTCTCTATGTAGTAGCCCTCGGCCATACTCTATTATTTATTAAGAGTCCATGTAGAGGGTGAAAAAGGGTAATTTCGGGTGTGTACTGCGTTTTCGTCCAAAATACGTAGTAGCATTGGGCAAGTTGCAATCTTATCGATAAGAACGGAGGCTTGAGATGGGTTCTGTCATTAAGAAGCGCCGCAAGCGGATGAGCAAGAAGAAGCACCGCAAACTGCTGCGTAAGACTCGTCACCAGCGCAAGTAGTAGAGCCTTCACGGCAAGCTTTCAAGCGTTGCCCCTGCGCGTGTAATCACTGTAACGTATGGTTTATGGTGTTTATATGTGCAGGGGTTTTGTATTACTGCGTCAATAGAATACAGGCATATAGGCAGAATACATACATTGCCATGATATAGTAGTGACACTGTTTGCAAAGAGGCAATATACATATAACCAATAACGAATACAGCACCATACAGCATTATCTATATAGCGATAGTTATCTATAGAACATGCTGTAGCGTGTAACACGTGTAGAGGTGATTACAATGAAATATGCATTAGTAAATGCAACAGTGCTCGATGGTACTGCGGATATGCAACCATTGCACAATGCAGTAGTGCTGGTCAACGGCGATCGCATTGAGCAAGTAGTCGGTGAACATACTAAGCTTCCTGATTTACAAGATTATGAATTTGTTGATATTGACGGCGGTTATGTACTGCCAGGTCTTATCAATCTCCATGCGCATCTCGCGCCAAGTGGCAAACCGCCTAAACCACGCAAAAAGCCAGTGGATTACACAAAAATGTATGCTCTGATGACTGGCAATCGGGCGATTCGAGCACTTGCAAAATCAATGGTGGCGCGTTTTGCACAAATAGAGCTCTATAGTGGCGTAACTACGTTGCGCACAGCGGGCGGCGTACTGGATTTTGATGCGCAAATTCGCGATGAAATATATGCAGGAAAGCGCAAAGGTCCACGTATTCTCCCTGCAAATACTGCTATTTCAGTGCCGGGAGGGCATTTCGCTGGATCGATTGCCACCATTGCTCATGATGAGGACGAGGCTCGATCACAAGTCCGTGCGCTCGCTGATAGTGGCGCACAGTGGGTTAAGCTTATGGTAACTGGCGGCGTGATGGATGCGGATAAAGAAGGAGAGCCAGGTGTGCTGCGCATGCCTGAGGAAATTGTGCAGGCAGCTTGCGATGAAGCGCACAGGCTTGGGCTGAAAGTAGAAGCGCATGCAGAAAGTGCTGCTGGAGTGCGCGTGGCGTTAGAGCATGGCGTGGATACTGTGGAGCATGGTGCTGAACTTGATGATGAACTAGTAAGCCTGTTCAAATCAACAGGTGCTGCATATATCAATACCATTTCACCATCCTTGCCGTATGCATTATTTGATATTGAAGAAAGCCATGCACTTCCTGAGGCAAAAGTAAATGGCAATATTGTGATGCAAGGCATGATTGATTGTGCCAAGCGTTGTCTTGAAGAAGGGATTCCTGTAGGGCTTGGCAATGATGTTGGGTGTCCGTTTGTTGCCCATTATGATTATTGGCGGGAACTGTGCTATTTCCACAAGTTCGTCGGTGCTTCCACGGTGCAGACTTTGCATACAGCTACTTTGGGTAATGCGCGTATTGTTGGTATCGATGAGTATACCGGCAGTATTGAGGCGGGTAAGTTTGCGGATATGATTGTGGTCGATAGCAACCCGCTTGAGGATTTAAGCGTACTGCGTAATGTGCGCATGGTCTTTATGCAAGGTCGTATGGTTGATCGTCCTCGTATCAAACGCTATGCAGCAACTGATGCATTACTTGATCGATATTTGTAACATTGATACTCGCTTAGCGAGGGCTACCAAACCAGTTGGTATAAATAATCGAGAAATTGCGATTTCCATACGCTGAACATGAGTCGCCCTCGCCTGCACCTGCCTTAAGCGCAGCAGTATTGGGCTGGTAAGGCGTGTAAATATAGAGTAGCGCAGTTGCTTGGTTTTCAATATACACACTGCTGGTACCGCACTGCGCATTGGGACTATACGCTATATCATTAAACGTGTTAGGCGCATAATCATAGTCGTCAATATGATTGATATAGTAGCGGAAACGCTTTGCTGCGCCAAAAATCTGATTGAAAATACCAGCATATTTCGGGTCGCACGAATCATGGTCAGGGCAGCTCAATCCCATAGCAGCCTCAATTTGAAAATCAGTCGGCTCGGTAGCAGTAACTAAATGCTGCTCTTTTTGCAACATAGTAAGCAACACTTTAGGAGAAATACCACATGCACTTGCAGACTTGGCAATAATCGTCGATATGTGCTCGCCTTTTGCACCCTGATATGCTGCGCATTCGTTATCTTGTGCTTGAGTTTTGGTGTCTACTTGCATGGTAGCAATACAATTATTGCCGCTGCATTTGGCACCCTTTTCCTCTAAAAAATGCTGAATCTGCTTTTCGCTCATACTATTGGCATCGAAAAACTGATCGTCAGCAATAATAAAACCCGGATTGAAATCATACTGTGCTGCAATAAGGTTTTGTGCTGCAATGGCATGATTCTTCTTATTTTGCCAATATACAAACCATCCAAGACTTGCAATCAGAGCTACTACTACCACTGATGCAATAGCAATAATGAGTATGCGAAACTGGCGATGAGTAAGATGAGCGTGTTTACGTGATGATGCCATAATGCCTCCCGAGTACTTCCAGTATACAAGAGGGAGATAGGAATAGAAATATGAATGCGAATCATTAATTCGTTATATACGCATAATCAAAGATAAAACAGTTAGATTGAGAACAGTACTCATCAGTTTGATCTCTTAAATACACAAATACCATACTATGGCAAGCACTATGCTGGCAAAAACTTCTCCCATGCCAAGAGCCATAATAGTAAGCGGCTTGCCATGTTGAGCGCGATACGGCACAATCCATGCGCGGAAAGTGAGCACTAGCCACAGCAACGCATGAGCAATCCACCAACCGCCAAACATAAATGCTGCTATGCCAGCACATGCTAATGCAATACCATGCCATGCCAGAGAAGCAACCAGATACTTGCTATTGCCGCGCTCGCGGATGTTAGTTTTCACGTAAAACACTGTGCCTGCAAAGTATAAGAACACAAATATGGTGCATAGCCAAATACTCCAAGGGATGTGAAGTATGTCTTGCCATTGACCAGTACCTGGGGCGGCTATACCAAAACCGGCAGCAACAGGTAATGTAAGACTTGCGGCAAGCACTGTGGCAAAGCCTGATAGAACAGAACGTTCGCGACGACAATGAGCCTCTTCAACAGCAATCGCAATAAGTGGCAAGAATGGAATAACCCAAAGTAGTGCATAAGGAGCGAGTACCAGTACTGCAACTCCGCAGATTGCAGTAAGTGTACCGTACGTCAGTAGCGCAGGAATATAGCGCCTAGCAAATCGTGATTTGATATACATGAGTAGTGCAAAGAAGCAAAAGTATCCAATCCACCATGTGCCCAGAAATGCAATATGCACAAGTCGCGCATGGGTAAAGGCTATGCCAAGTAGGGGAGGAATGGTGATCATAGCCCATGCGCCGTGGTAGTTAGGTAGCCAGCCGTTGTGGGTCAGATGTGCGGCATTATTGCGTTTCGTATGGGGGTGAGATGGTGAGTGGATTGTACTACGGGCTGCGGCTTCATTGATACTCATAGGGTAAGTCTAACAAACAACCCTCAGCACAAGTGTGTTACCGAGGGTTGAGTGATTGAGTTTAGGCAGATATATCTACCGCATACTGTGTTGCGCACGTTGTATGTTACATACTACGCAATTGTTGTAGGCGTGCTGTATTAGCGTCAACTTGAGCTTTTGAAAGCGGGTACACAAATACCAGCATAATAAACATGATTGCGAGGAAAATCATTGGCAGTACGGTAATGGCATTGTATAAACCATCAAGTGTTGCTTGGGATTGCACAGCTTGTGCGCCTTTTTGGTACCCGACTAGAGTAAGGCAAAGACCGGCGAACCAACCGCCTAACGCTTGCCCAACTTTGCGAGCGAACGAGTAGACGGAATTATATGTAGCATCCTCGCGAATGCCATGGCGAACTTCATTATCGTCAATAACGTCGGTAACCATAGCCCACGCCACGAAAATAAACGTGGAAATACCGATACCGGCAATATTGTAAATTGTGAGGAAAAGCCAGCCGTTAGTGGTATGCAGCAAGAATAGTACGAGCATGCTTATCGTGCCTAATGCCGAACCAAATATTGCTACAGCACGATGTCCAATGCGCTTAGCAGCAAAAGTGGCGCAAGGGGCAGTAATACAAAGCATAACAGTGCCTTCAATGGCGTAGTTCATCGACAGCATTTTTGCACTGCGGAAATAGTCGGTGTAAATATACATCACCATTTGCTGCAGGAATAGATATGACACTAGTAGAGCAACAGCAGATCCCATAAGACCAAGCATGGCGCGTGAAGAACATGCTTCAATAATCATCTGCCAGATAGTACGGTGCTTAGTAGGTTGATTATCAGTAGGCTGATTGCCATCAGTGTGCTGGTGTGTATCTGGTTCGATACGTACGCGCTCTACCGTATTGATATAGCACAATACATAGCAGCAAAAAGCCAAAATCGAGTAGAGAAGCGCCACCCACATGAAAATATTACTGTGTTCGCCGCCTCGAATAATTTGGTTGCCTTGGGCATCTTTGGTGTACACAATAATTGGCGTCACAATGCCAACAATCATGCCGGCAAATGCCGCTCCAATAGCGCGGAATGTGGAAAGGGAAGTGCGATCTTTAGGATTTGGAGAGATTACTGCTGCCATAGCGCCGTAAGGAATATACACACATGAATAGAGAATGCCCCATGCGAGATAGGTTATGGTCATGTAGGTGATACGAATCCACATGGCGCTTTGGGCAAAAAATCCCTGATACATAAGGAATGAGAAAATAGCTACTGGGGCTGCCATGCGCATCATTATCACACGATATTTTCCGCCTTCGTGCGTGGAGGCTTTATCAACCAGCACACCAACAGTGACATCAGCAACAGCGTCAATAATACGAGCCACAAGAAAGAGCGTGCCAACAATAACGCCGGAAATGCCCATAACTTTCGTGTAGAAAATCATAAGGAAAGCGCTGGCAAAAATGAAGGTGAAGTCATTGCCGAAATCGCCGAACATGTAGCCGATTTTGTCACGTATCGAAAATGGTCGAGTATTAATTACTCTTGTGGTACTCATGGGCTCTCTCCCCTTCAGGATCGTTGAGTCGTGAAGCTCTGTCACATTGTACGCAGTGTCATACTGCTCAGCTCTGTCATGGGTATTGTAACTACTTCACTGTGTCAGACAAAACACGAACGGGGAATTAACAAGTACATTTAGCGATTAGTGGAAAATATTTTCAAGAGATGTGATACCGCTGTTCGTTATGCATGACTGGTTCATTCTTGCCGCACTTTACTGAGCATTGGAATGTAATACAGAGTACTAGGATTCGCCGAGTTATGTTTGTGATTACTACAAAAACAGGGTAGAACTGTGGTTGGTTGGGGGGCAACACAATAACGAAAACACATATTAGAGTCGGTTAAGTATCACGGCTGAGAGAAGTATTATGGGGTTATTGCACGCACGCTCTCTACTTCTTCGCAGTGCAGCAGCTTTGGTTTTGTGCGTTGCGATGTTTCTTGCAGGTGCGCTCCTGCCTCCGCATCGGGTGGTTCGGCTTGGATGCTTATGCTCTGTCTCGCTTCTTGCTTTATGGCTATTGCTTTTGCAGGAATTACACTACTTGGACGTCGTTGAAATGAGCGTATATACGCAATCTAAGCCCGTAAATTCTACATTCGAACACAACATTCGTTAATAAATAAGAACTTCACGAACACTATTCAAATATGGGCGAATTGTTACATGGTGTCATTTATGCATACTGGCAGATGTAACGATTGCATATTATGTATGATGTGAGTTAAGAGTGTGTAGCGCTACATTATCGATAGTTGCTGCCAAAGTTACTCAAAGGCTAGCAGTACTTGAATCAGATGTGCCCGCTAACTTAGGTAGCAATAACTCTCAAATCAGTGACCAATCCAAGGAAGCTGTCACCAACTGGCTGAAAAACTGGGATTATATATGTTTTAGCACGTAGTTACACACTCAAAGTGCCAAGAGGAATCACATACACGCCATCCTCGCGCTGATATGCGAATTTGCCAACGCCAATAATAACAGCAAGAAATTCTGGTTCCCTTGTCTGTGATTTTGGATGTTCAACAAGTTTGCGCCTTAGTCGTAGAAGGTTTTCAGCCGCTTGGTCTACTTTATCGTGACTCACTTTTATTTCTATTCCAGCCCAACGCCCATCTGTAAGCTCGATAATGGCATCACATTCCAAGTCAGAATCGTCATGGTAGTAGCGCACTGGAACATCAGAAGTCTGAGGCAAAGACTGAGCATACACCTGCAAGTCTCGGATAACTAGATTTTCAAACAGTAGTCCAAAGGTTTGCCAATCATTAAGTAGCGAACCGCTGGTCATACCGAGTACTGTTGCTGCAATTGAGGGGTCTGCAAAATACCGTTTTGGCTTTGTGCGTAAACGTTTTGGAGAACGCGCAGCGGGAACCCAGCCAGGAATCTCATCAATTACAAACATGTGTTGAAAAAGTTCTAGATATTCAGCGATGGAACGTGTAGAAATGAAGTTTTCAAAACCCGTTTCCTCGGCATCTGCACCAAACATATCCGTACCGAGAGTTTTGTAGGTTTGTGCTTGTCCTACATTTCGAGCGAGCGATTGTAATAATCTGCGTGCAATATCCGTATTCTTTTGGTGGGTGGCGAATGAATGTTCAAGTGTGAGGCGGATGTATTCTCGAATAATGATTTGTGCATCTTCAACCGGCATGTGCTGCGTTTCCGGCCATCCGCCACGGCATACGGCATCGAATAATTGTTGCGTAGGTAATTCCTGCTGTGCTGGAGTAAATTCGTGATTAAACAGACCTTGCAAGGAAACGGTTTGTGTCGAAAGCCCACTTTCAGCGAGTGTCATTGGGTGCATTTTTATGCGACCTATACGCCCCGAACCGCTGTGATTAGGGAGTTTATTAAAAAGCGGAGTGGAAGATCCTGTAAGAATCCACTGCCCTTTTCGACTGGAATTATCATCAACTTGGTGACGTACCTCATCCCAAATTGCTGGCGCGAGTTGCCATTCGTCAATTATATGAGGCTGTTCTCCTAGCAACATGAGTGAGGGATCGGCGTGTGCTATCTGGAGATTGTTATCTCGATCAACGTAAGTAATACTTGCGCCGTGTTGACGAGCAGCCCACGTTTTGCCGCACCATTTGGTTCCAGCAATCTCGACTGCACCAAAAATACGCAAATACCGCTCTATTTGGGTATCTACAATGCGTGGCTGATACCCTTGTGGTTGCACACTTTGTTCTGCCATAATTCCTTCTTTTTCGATACTTTTCAATCTAGATTACCAAAATCCGAACTTTTCATCAACTAAAATCCGAATATTAAGCTTACCAAAATCCGAATAAGTAAAATACAAAAATCCGAATAATGTAGTGACCAAAATCCGAACTTTTCAAGTTTTCATAATAATTTATTACTGATAACAAGCACTATTGTAGTGAAGAAATACGCGAAAATATGGCAATAACACAGTCGACTTGCTAAAAATACAGACGCAATCCAAGCATATTGGCAGATGTAACGACTACAGATTGTGCGCAGTGTAAGTTAGGGGTGTGAAGCTCTGCTTTAAGTGATTATTAATGGGATCTTGCCACTTATCACATAAAGACAACCATCTGTCGCATGCTGCTTGTACTTCATTGCATCCCGTGCTTAACTGAACATAAGGTGGATTACGAAAGCTGGTCAGGAAAGTTAGGGGGGAAGCAATGAAGTTCGCTCTCAATATTGATCCAGACTGTGTAGAAGCTGTTGTTAATGTGCGCGCTGCAGCGATTGATGAGCGTGTGCGTGCTATTGAAGCTATTGCGCTTGGGGCTCACTCATCGACAATAGCCGGATATCGAGATGGACAGATTAAAATCGTTGAACTTCGCTATGCCCAACGCTTTTTTACTAACAATAAGAAAGTGTATGTATCGATGGATGATGGTATTTGGCAGATTCGGCATAGGATGTTTGAGCTGGAAGAAATCTTACCTCTCAGGAACTTCGTGAGGATCTCGCAATCCGATATCGTCAACATTCGTGCTATCGATCGCGTTGAGACTAGTTTCACGACAAGTCTTGTTGTTGTATTGAAAGATGGAACGCGCTGTCCTATTTCACGTCGTTATTTGAGTGCATTCAAACGAGCAATAGGTATATAACACATTTGAGTTGGAGGTATTCCCATGAAACGTTCAATAGGTTTTTTGATTGTTGAAGGAGCTGTTTTTGGTATAGCCATAGGCTGCCTCATAGAGCTGATTTTTTCTTCAATATTTGCTGGTAATTACTATGTGCCTGGCATTCCTAGCTTCTTGGTTCATTTTGAAAATATCAATGTAGCTGTCGCTTTTGAGCGAGCATTGTATGCGCTTATTGGTGTGGTAAGTAGTCTGGGTACATTGCTTTTCAAAAATGAAGAACAACCGTTGATTATGAGTACCGCAATACATTTTGTACTCATTGCAATTACTGTGTGCGTTGTAGGTGTAGCTCTGGGTTGGTTTGGAAGCTGGGAGGGTGTTGCTGGAGCCGTAGCCTCATTTGTGCTGGTATATGTGCTTATCTGGGTAGGCGTGTACTTTTACGAGCGCCGGATTGCTACGCAGGCGACGCGGCGGCTACACGAGAATGAAACTGAGGAACTTGAGGAAAAGCATTGAAGTATAATTGATTACATATTGGAGTGGAGGAGGGATACGCTTCTCAGCCTTGATATAAACAAAACTTTAGATTATCACTTCTAAAATCAAATGGACCAAAGATGGTCGCGATGGATACAAAGTCTGGGGTGGGTGCAAGCTGAGGGCGGGTGGATGCAGCACGAGACCCGCTGGGTGCAGCCCGTACCTAGGTGGGTGCATCGTCGGGTGCAGATGGGTGCATGGTGTGGCCACGGAAACAATGAGGCCCTAGGTCACGGGTACCTGGGGCAATGGGGGTGACCGGTCTAGATCGTCGTGCCGTCGTTGAACGTGGTGGTGATTGTGCCGTCAGGGAGGATGGTGGCGTGGTCAACGAGGGCTCGCCAGGCTTCGGACGTGTAGCTGATTGCGGGGTGCTGAGTATGGAGGCAATGCCTATAACTTCTGTTGCTGCTGTTAGGCGACGCAACGCAGGGAACACAACTGTTAATGGGGGGGGGAGCATTGAAGCGACATTGGCGCTCCGCCGAGTGCTTTTCACTGGCTCAATGCGGCTGTTGCTAGAGTTCCGGAATCTACGTGAAAGCAATAAAAACTTGGTCCCGGCGACTTTCCTCGTTACATCAAGACTCTTTGCAATCAGAGAGGCTCATTGAGATTACCCTTGGGAGACTGTGACAAGCAGTTCCTGGACGCGTGTTCTGATCTGGTCAATGATGACCCGGACTTCTTCGAGTGAACGATCACTGGGGTCGTCGATCTTCCAATCCTGATAATGGACGCCCGGGAAGAAGGGACAGGCTTCGCCGCACCCCATGGTGACGACCCAGTCAGACGTTTTGACCTGTGCGGGGTCTAGTGGTTTGGGTTGAGAATCGGGTTGGAGGCCAATCTCGGCGAGCGCCTCAACGACGACGGGATGAACTGCATCGGCAGGCTCGGATCCTGCCGACAGAATCGTCACACCTTCTGGAGCAAGCTGCTTAGCTAACGCTGCGGCAATCTGGGAACGCCCCGCATTTTGCCGGCAGGCGAACAAGATTGTGGTTTCTGAGGTTGTGTCACTGACATTCATGGCGACTCCTGACTCAAGGTTTTCAAGAAGATTGCGATCAAAGCTTGGATGGAGCGTGAAGTACGCCCATTTCCCTCGCTTCTGTCTTTCGAGAATCCCTGCTTTGACCAGCTTGCCTAAATGATGGGAGATTGTCGACTGGCTCATGCCGAAGGCTTCAGGGAAGTTGCATGCACATACTGGGGACGGCGCAGCCTGCTTGACCATCAAAGCTAGCTGCAGCCGGGTGATATCACCCAATGCCTTGAACTGTTCCACCCGAGCTTTAAGTGACATTGACGGCAAGGTCACCTCGCCCACAGGGCAAGCGCACATGTAACTATCGTTCACCCTTCCAGTATGCCACACATTGACAACTTTCGATACGTAGGTGTAGCATGTAACGTATCGATAATCATCGATATGACATGTGGAGGTAAGAGATGACCAAGATCGATATCTTTGATCCGGCGATGTGCTGTTCGTCGGGTGTATGCGGAGAAAACGTTGACCAGGAAGTCGTTGATGTGGCGGCAGCTGTGAGCGCTGCACGGAAGGAGGGACTGGACGTGGTGCGTCACAACTTGGCCAGCGCCCCGTTGGACTTCGCATCCACTCCGGTTGTACGCGACCTGCTTGAGTCTGAAGGGGCTGGTTCTCTTCCCGTGGTGGTGATTAACGGCGAGATCGTCCTCGAGGGCGTGTATCCCACCCTGGCGCAATTGCGTGCGTGGGCGCGTCGGGATTCTGCGGGCAGTCTCGATTCTCAGGTTGCATGTGACGGCAGATCGGAGCTTCCAATGGCAAGCTCGTCGTGTTGTGGAGGTACTTCGGGATGCTGTTGAGCCAGTGGCCGCCAACAACAAAGTTTCTGATGTTCACCGGCAAGGGTGGGGTCGGTAAGACGACGGTGTCATGCGCTACCGCGCTTTCACTTGCTACGCAAGGGCGCAAAGTCTTGCTGGTGTCGACAGATCCGGCATCAAATGTTGCGCAGGTTTTCGGTCAATCCATTGGACCTGAAATTACTGCGCTAGGCGAGAGTGTCGCCAGGGAGATGGGGGTGGAGGTCAGGCTCGATGCGATCGAGATCGACCCGAACATGGAGGCGGAAAAGTATCGCGAGTCGATTCTTGCGCCAGTTCGTCATCTTCTGCCGCCCGAGGTGTTGCGCGAGTCCGAGGAGACGCTCTCTGGCTCATGCACGGTGGAGGTCGCTTCATTCAACAGATTTGTTGACTTCCTCGTCTCCCCGAACATTGTCGATGCTTACGATCACATTGTTTTTGACACCGCACCCACAGGCCATACGCTTCGGCTGCTCGCACTGCCAGGTGACTGGTCGTCTTTCATAGAGAAGGGAACTGGTGACGCTTCCTGCCTTGGCCCGTTGTCAGGGCTTGATAAGCATCGTCAGACCTACGAAGATGCGGTCAATGTACTGAAGGACCCTGCGCTGACCACTTTGGTGCTTGTGGCACGCGCTCAAGATTCCACCCTCCAGGAGGCTGAGCGTGCAGCCAGCGAGCTCTCGGAACTCGGAGTTAATCCGCAGGCGCTGGTTGTCAACGCACTCTTGCCTGAAGCAGACAACGACCCGCTCCACCGTAGGCTCATGCTCGGTGAGCAGCATGTCCTCAATGGGCTGGCAACTACCCATCCGACACTCAACGGAATGGGATGCTTCACAATCCCCATGAACCCTGAACCTGTCATGGGTTTGAAGGGACTGACCACTGTTGCCCCGGAACCCCACGAGGGCGTGCTCGGCCTTGAGGAACTGCCGTCCTCTGACGCCACCGATATTAACGAAGCGGTGCAAGCTGCTCTGTTTCAGGCAACAGAACAGATCATCGAAGGTGGCCCCAAAGTCGTTCTGGCTATGGGTAAAGGTGGAGTAGGTAAGACCACCGTCGCGCAGGCACTTGCCACTTCTGTAGCCAGCAAGGGGTTGCCTGTGCTTCTGGCGACCACTGACCCGGCTTCACACCTGGATATGACTCTTCCGCAGAAATATCCAGGTCTCGATGTGGTCAGTATTGATCCTCGCAAGGTGGTGGAAGAGTATCGGCAAGAAGTGCTCAACACCAAGGGTGCGGTACTGGATGCTGATGGCCGAGCACAGCTCATCGAGGACCTCGCCAGCCCATGTACGGAAGAAGTCGCCGTCTTCAGGGCCTTCTCTGCTGTCCTAGAAGAATCCGACCAACGCTGGGTCGTCATCGATACAGCTCCCACCGGACACACCCTGCTGCTTTTGGACGCTACCGGTTCCTATCACCGTGAGCTCATGCGCCAGTCCGGGGCAACTGAAGAGAGCGATGGCACACTGACTGCTCTTATGCGTCTGAGAGATCAGAGCCGGACATTCCCGATCCTGGTAACGCTTCCCGAGTCAACTCCGATCTTGGAAGCCAAGGAGCTGTCTGATGACCTCGCCCGTGCTGACATTACGCCACGAGCCTGGGTCATCAACCAGTACCTACCAATGAACCAGACACAGTCGACGTTCCTTCAACAACGAGCCGCAGCGCAGCGCAACACTGTGGAGCGTTATCTAGCCACAGACCAGATGCGCATCCCTGTCTGGGAAATCCCGGTGGCATAGCCACATCAGCGCAAAGGTGGGGTGTCCAGGACGGGTCAGCTCTTGGGTACCCCACCTTGATCTTTTCTATGGGCGTTATACACGATCTACATTGAGAATTGCACTTACTTCCACATAAGAAGACCGGCTATCCCACGGCTATGGCGCATTCTGTGAGAACGCCGAAAACACTCCGAGCGCCCCAACGATTGAGCTTTTCCACACCACTTACGGCATCGGTTCATGGCTTCGGAAAACCTATTGACGTTAGCCCCATACTTTTTTCGTGCCACAACCTGCTGAGCAAGCCCCCGAGAGGACTTTCCGAGGGCCTAATCAGCCGTCTCCTGGAGTCCATCAAGGGGCATCAGTGATCAGTCGCCATAAATCAAAACCGCGCCAGAACGCCGAAAACGCCACCCCGGATACCTCCCGGCCTGGCCGGAAAGCCTTGTATCCATAGTGACGTTCTATTGGAGCGGACGACGGGAATCGAACCCGCGTAATCAGTTTGGAAGACTGAGGCTCTACCATTGAGCTACGTCCGCGTTTTGCGAAACACACTGTAAATCAAGCATGTGCTCGATACTTGTGCATAACACAACGAATGCTATTATACACAACCTTGGTATATTTCCAAATACGTGTTGTGTATAGCGCGTTGCTTTGTATTTACTTGGTTCGGCAGTGGTGTAGGCTAATGCAAGATAGTAGCTCATGCGAGACGTTATGTAGTGCAAGACTGTAGTGCAAGCCGTAATGTAATGCATGAATACCGAGTAATGCAAAGCGTTAAGTAATGCAAGAAGTTGAGGAGCACATGAAAGCAAGGCGAATTCCAGAAGTACTAGCACCTGCAGGAAACCTACGTGGTCTTAAAACGGCTGTCGATTTCCACGCTGACGCTGTGTATTGCGGTGGAAAAGCGTTCGGCATGCGCACTGCGCCAAAAAACTTGAGTCTTGAAGATTTTGAGGAAGGTGCTCGTTATGCTCATGAGTGCGGTGCTCGAGTATATGTGACATGCAATGTATTACCTCGAAATGATGAAATTGAGCAAATGCGCAATTATATTGGCGAGCTCAAAGATACAGGCATTGATGCTGTTATTGTTACGGATATTGGTGTGCTGATGATGGTGCATCAAATTGCGCCAAATCTGGAAATTCATGTGTCAACTCAGGCTGGTGTTACCAACTATGGCGCGGCTCAGTCGCTGTATGCGCTTGGAGCTCGCCGTGTTGTATTAGCGCGAGAAATGGATATTCAGGCTATTCGTGATATTCGTGCAAACATTCCTGACGATATGGATATCGAGTGTTTTGTGCATGGATCAATGTGCATGGCATTTTCTGGGCGCTGTTTGATTTCTAATTATCTCACTGGTCGTGATGGTAATCATGGTGAGTGTGCACAGCCATGTCGCTGGAAGTATTCGTTAGTAGAGGAGAAGCGCCCAGGGCAGTACTTCCCTGTAGAAGAAACCAATGACGGTACCTATATTTTCAATTCTCAAGATATGAATATGATTGAGCATATTGATGATGTGCTTGATGCAGGGGCAACGAGCTTGAAAATTGAGGGGCGTGCGAAAAGTGCGTACTATGTGGCTGCAATGACGAATGCTTATAAGATTGCGGTCAATGAATACATGGTTCAGCGTGGCTTTGAGGATACGGATGGTAATACGTTGCAACCCTATCATCATCAGGTTATTACGATGAATGATGTGCGTGAGGGGCGCATTACGCTTGATCAGTGGAATGCTGCGGGAGATAAGGCTTTGGCGCAGAGTAATGAAGCTTTCTCTGTTATGCCAGATATGGAAGCTCCGGTACTGCAAGATACGGCGAATGAACAAACTACAGCTGAACAAACTGCAGAAGCAGATGCAGATATAAATGTGGATGCCGCTTCCGGTTGGGAGCATGCTCGTTCTTTACCGCAACCTCATATTCATGTGCCACAGTGGGTACTCGATGAGCCTTACAAGGTTGCGCATCGTGAGTACTCTACTGGTTTTTATTACCCAGATAATAAGGTGTCACAGCACACAGAGACATCACGGTATATCCGCGATTGGATGGTAGTAGGTGAGGTGCTTTCTTGGAAGGATGGTCGCCTGACCATTATGAGCCGTAATAAAATTGAGCCAGGGCAACGCATTGAAATTTTGTTGCCTGGTACAGAGCCTTTGGTGTGGCAGCTACCTGCAGAAGGAATTGAAGATGCGGATGGCAATCCTGTAGATGTGATTCGTCACCCAGCTCGCGTGTATTCGTTCCCGTTCCCGCATAACTTGCCGGAAAATGCAATGCTACGCTCTCCAATTGTTAAGAAAGCGAAACCAGTATCAGCTGTTCAAGAGTAAGTAAACTTATATAAACCAAAGGGGAGTCGCTCGATACAGTGAACCGCACCTCCAATCATTGAATCAGAATTTACTCAATCCAACAATCAGGGTGCGGCTCACTCGATGAAGAACGATTCCCTCTAAAACATACGTATATATATACGTAATTGCAAGAAGCGTACTAAGAAACGCAATGAGTTAGAGTACAAGAGCTGCAATCCAACCAGCAATCAGCAGTGGAATATTGAAATGCAAAAATGTTGGAATTACAGAATCTCTAATATGATCATGCTGACCATCAGCATTCAACCCAGAAGTTGGTCCAAGTGTAGAGTCTGATGCAGGAGATCCAGCATCACCAAGAGCGCCAGCAGTACCAATAATGGCAACAGTTGCTAGTGTGGAGAATCCGAGAGACATGCACAGCGGCACATAAATCGTAGTAATAATTGGCAGCGTTGAGAATGACGAGCCAATACCCATGGTGACAATTAAGCCAACGAGCAGCATAGCCAAAGCTGCGGCTGGTTTATTGCCATTAAACAAGTTAGCAACATAGGCGACTAGCGGTTCAACAGCACCTGTTTTTGTCATGACTGCAGCAAAGCCTTGAGCGGTAATCATAATAAAGCCAATAAGTGCCATCATACGCATGCCAGAAGTGAACACTTTATCTGCCTCTTTCCAGCTGACAGCACCAGTAGCAAGGAAAATCATTAAACCTGCAAGAGCGCCGACAAGCAAAGGATTTGCTTCAGTTTCCATAGCTTGCATCACAATTTGGATAACAAAGGTGACAATAATAGCAATAATGGCAACGGTCACTTTGTATTTACTAATAACAGCAACTTCTTGAGCATCTGCAACAGGACGATCTTCATACTCGCGTGGCTTGCGATAGGAAATAAAAATAGCGATGAGCAAACCAATAAACATGCCAAGCGCTGGAATGCCCATAGCTTGCATAATATTGATGCCGTCAGTGTTGAGTCCCGCTTTATTGATATTGCCCAGCAAAATCTGGTTTAAGAAGATAGCGCCGAAGCCAACAGGCAAAAACATGTAAGTAGTTACCAAACCAAATGTCATCACGCAAGCGAGCAGACGGCGGTCAATATGCAAGCGATTACACACAGTAAGTAGTGGGGGAATAATAAGTGGAATAAATGCGATATGCACAGGAATGAGATTCTGGCTCATAATTGACATGGCGAGAATTCCAGTAATAAGACCTGCTTTTACCCAAAGAATAACGGACTGCTGTTGTGTATGTGAAGCATTATTAATTTTCTTAATCACACTTTGCGCAAGTAACTCTGGCAGTCCTGAAGAGGCGACGGCAGTTGCAAATGCGCCAAGTAATGCATAAGAAAGGGCAATCATGGCACCGCCAGAAAGTCCGTCTTGGAATGCTGTCATGGTGCCGTCAAGGCCAAGTCCTCCAGTAAGACCGCCGACTAGAGCACCAACAAAGAGCGCAATAACCACATGAACGCGCAAGAGAGCAAGCGCGAGCATGACGATAACAGCAAGAAGTACGGCGTTCATAATTTCCCTTCGTGTGCAGTGATTGATATTTGTAAGTTGCATGAGCAACGCATCTCTATCGTACTTAATAGTAAGAGTTATGCCGAATCAAGTCTCATAACTAGTTGTGATAGTGCAGTACCCAGAAAAAAATAACAAAACATATGTTCATTTATGGAATGAAAATCGAGTATTTCATAAATTGTGCACCTCGTCACACTGTGCCCAAATGATGGACAAACCCTATTTTTCGGGGATTGGCGATTGCTAAACTTCCAAACTGCGAGGCTTGCCAACGTGTGAGATCTCACACGCAAGACCTTGCGGAGAGGACACTATGGTAACCAAAAGCAATCATCCGTATCATCCGCATCCATATCGTCCATTACTTCTACATCATCTCAAACATCTCATACTGCTATTGCATCGAACTCAGGATCCATGACATCAACTGGAGTCACATTGCAAACTCAAAACCACGGAAACCGCTGGACTAGCGCAGTAATCCCAGCATTACTTATCCACGTATCTATTGGTACCGTATATTGCTGGAGTGTATTCAAACAGCTTATCGCCGATCAACTCGGCGCAGCCCCTACAACTGTTGAATGGGGCTTTTCGCTGGCAATCTTCTTCCTCGGTATGTCAGCGGCTTTCTTAGGACCTATGGTCGAACGTGATATTAAGCGTTCGGCCATTATTTCTTTGGTCTGCTTCGTTGTTGGTTTCGCAGGAACTGGCGTCAGTATTGCAGTCGGCTGGCTTCCTGGTGTTTTCATTTTCTACGGCGTCATCATGGGTATCGGTCTAGGCGTAGGATACTTGACTCCTGTCAAAAACTTGATGCTCTGGTTTGCTGATAATAAGGGTCTTGCTACTGGTATCGCGGTTGCAGGATTTGGTTTAGCAAAGGCTATTGCAAGCCCAGTAATGGAATGGCTTATCAATACTACTGGGTTAGTGAATATGTTCTATATTCTCTCTGTAGTTTACGCCATTGCTATGTTCCTTGGTTACCTCACAATTAAGCGTCCACAAGGCTATGTGTACAAGGAAGAGAACCGTATCAGCCGTAAAGTACTCATTAAAAAGCCAGTATTTTGGGCAATTTGGTTGGCGTTCTATATCAATATTACCTGCGGTTTAGCGCTTATTTCTCAGGAAAAAGACATTCTTCACGATGTGCTTAAAGGCTTGCCAAAGTATGCTTCACTTGACTCTCATGCTTTTGCGATCGCTGCTGCTGGATTCATTGGTACTGTGTTGGCAGTGGATGCGCTGTTCAATGCTGCGGGTCGTATGGGCTTCTCCACGCTTTCCGATCACACTAAGCGTCGTGAAACAAGCTATGTGGTGATTTTCGTCATGTCAATTGCAGTGTGCTTACTGCAGGTGTTTACTCATTCCATTCAGCTGGGATTGATGATTCCAATTCTGATTATGCTTTTCTTAGTAAACGCTGGATACGGCGGTGGTTTCTCTACTCTGCCAGTGTTGCTTGAGCAGCATTTTGGTATGAAATCAGTATCTACTGTGCATGGTTTGGCGCTGAGTGCTTGGGCTATTGCTGGTCTTTCCGGTAACCAGTTGGCCTCCTTTGTGGTGACGCATGCTACGGATACGGCACACCGCTATGCTGCACTGATGCCAATTTTGGCAGTGCTGTATGCTGTAGCGCTGGTATCTATTCTGCTAGTTATGCGCAAAACTCCAGCACGTGCTGCTGTTGCAGAATAATAGTATTTGCATAACGTACAATCTGCGAAACGAATAATCAATATTCAAATAATTTTTATACAACGTTTCGTAAACCGTGTGTGAACGTATAGCGCACACCTTGCGCTAAAGTTCTGCACTATGACTAAGGCATCAACACCATCGCAACCCAATGCTCAGCAACATAGCCGTGCCTCATCGTTGGCAACATATGTGCTTGCGCTCACACTATGTGGGGTTGTTAGCGGCGGTGTTGGTGCCTTTATGATTCTCTTTTTACGAGCCTGCGTCTGGGTATTTTTTGGTACTTGGAACGAATCATTTATGGTAGCGCTTCAAGGAGCGAATCCCACGCGCAGAATATTTGCTGTGATTATTGGCGCAGCATGTGCAAGCGCCGTATGGGCATGGTTGCGTAGAACAGAGTCGGTGCTTTCTGTCGCAGGACTACTCAAAGCCACTCAGTACACAGGCGCTCGCCTTGCACCGCGCAGATTGCTGGCTATGATCGCGTGCGCCCTGGTACAAGTTATGGCAGTGGGCGCGGGCAATTCTTTCGGCAGAGAAAATGCGCCACGCCAAATGGCAGCAGCGATAAGTTACGCCATTACAACAAGGCTGCGTATCAATGCTCAACTTGCACGCTATGCTATTGCTGCTAGTGCGGGAGCAGCGCTCGCGGCAGTTTATAATACGCCTATTGCGGCTATTGCTTTTACTGCAGGAGTAACACTGCGCCAGTATAGTTGGAAAATATGCACTAGTGCAGCGTACGTCAGCGCTATTGCCACACCTATTGTATGGATAGTTAACCATGGAGCACCCTCTACACCATTACGCTTTCCTAGTGCTGGTCAAATGCTACAGCGTTTGGAACAGATTTCCACGCTAGAGGGCATAGTACTGGCAGTAATATTTGTGCTTGTCATAGTTTGCAGTGCTGTAGTTGGCATTATCATGCGACAACTTTGCACTGGGGCTACACGTTACGCGCAGCGCCATTATGCAGTGGTATCGACTAGACAACAGCGCGCGTTGATGATGGTGACTATGCTCAGTGCTGGCACATTAACCGGATGCGTAGCTGTGATTATTCCGCAACTGCTGGGTAATGGCAAAAATACGCTTGATATTCTCTACGGCAATGCCACTCCAATAGTGGCTATCAGCTTAGCGGTTGCTTGCGGAGTACTTGTATTAAAGCCGCTACTTACGGCATACTCGTTGCGCGCTGGCATGATTGGCGGTCTACTGATGCCATCTGCCAGTGTGGGAGCAAGCCTAGGATGTGCGCTGTGTATTGCTGCACAGTGGTTTGTACCCGGATTTACGCTTCCTATCGCACCTCTTATTGCTGCAATGGCACTGATTGGTGCGGCATGTGTGCTTGCAGTTACTCAGCGCAGTGGTATTTTTGCTACGGTATTTCTTATAGAACTAGCGCATGTCAATATGTGGATGTGGCTGCTTGTTGGTATTGGAGTAGCATGTGCAGTACTCTTTAGCCGATATATCGAGCAATGGCTCGAGCGCCAGCAGCCTGAGCCCAATCCGACCAAGTAAATTGTAGGATTTCAAAATCCACTGCCTGAGCTTGGCTGTGCCGATATTGTGTAATACCAGTGCGTACTTCTTCAATATTCATAGCAGCAATACCAGAGCCTTCACCGCTGATAATAATTTTTTGTGGCATTGCAATATTGGCAACAATGGCAATAAGTGTACCTAGTCTATGTGCGGTGCGAGCAGCAAGTCGAACTGCGGCAGGCACAAACGCTCGTGCATCCCGTTCAAATTGCTCATACGAGACGGCATGACCAACTTCTGCACTGTATTCAGCAGCTATAGAATCGCTTGTTAATATACTTGAACACCCTACATGCCCAATGCTGCATCGAGGTCCTGTAAAATCGAGAGGAATATGTCCTACTAAACCAAATGATTTATCGGGATAATTCACGGCTTTGCCATCTACTGCTAGCGAGTAGCCTACACCTGCACCGATAGTTAATACAGCATAAGAATGTAATCCTGTTGCGCTACCAAACCAGCCCTCTTTCAGCAGTAGAGAGTCAATATCGTTAAAAATTGCGCAGGGAAGACCAGTTGCATCGCTTACCATGCCTCCCAAATCCACGGAGGAATTCCATCGTAGAAAAGGCGCATACTGGACATAACGATCATGGGTGTGATGTCCGCCAACACTAATACCGATGGCAACAAGAGGTGGCGTATGTGGGGCTGTGCATTGCGGAATCATGCGAGCAATCTGCTTAGTGAGGGCATGAGGTTCAAAACTTTCTAGAGGCTCACTGTAGCTTGGCGCATATGGTTGGCAGAGCACATTAATATGTTCCATAATAATTTCTTTACTATGGATATTAATACCAATAAAAGAAACTTGATCGGTGCGCAATTGCAAACCAGTTTGTGGTCTGCCACGATGCTCACTGCCGTCGTTTTCCTTTCCCTCATCAAGTATTCCTGGAGTGAATGTATTTACTTCTTCAATAACACCTTCATGCAGTAAATCCGCGGTAATACGCGAAAGAGCGCCTTGAGAAAGTCCGAGCATGTGGGTGAGCTGAATGCGAGAAATAGGACCGCGCTGCGCAATGGTACGTGCAACGCGATGCATGTTATCTGATCCTGAAAACCAAAGTGGCACATTGGCATTATGGTATTGATCAGCGCTCATGCGTACCTCCGAATGTCGTATTAGCACCACCATAATACTACTATTTTGGGTAAATTTGGGAATTAGTTTACGAAAACACAAAAATAATGTGAATTACTTTCTTTCATAGAAAGACGCGCAGTAAATAGGAATAGAAAGTGCAAAAGCCTACAATTTAACTAAATCTATACAAGTACTTCACGAAGTATCCACGATTCGCATAAGTAGGATGTGTGCCTGCGATGGCGGTTCGACTTCGCAAGTATTTGTGAGAGTAGTAGACAAAGGAGTCAGTATGACACTTCCTCATAATGCTGTGCCGCAAGCTCGAAAGGGTTTATGGGCAAAAGCGATGAGCGTGGTTCTCTCGCTCGCCGTAGCAGTTGGTGTTGCTGGGTGCGATAATGCCAATGCACAAGTTGTAACACTCGATTTCTTCCAATTCAAATCAGAAGCTGCAGACTGGTTCAAACAAACAGCAAAAGATTTTGAACATACACACCCTAATATCCGCATCAATATCAATAACTCAGCAAATGCACAAACCGACTTGCGTACGCGCTTCGTGAAGAATCGCGTACCAGATGTTATTACTTTCAACGGTGACATCAGCTTCGGTATGTTTGCAGCATCTGGTGTGTTCCACGATTTTACTGACGACCCTATTGTTGACAATTTGAACCCAGGCATGGTAAAGATTGCCAAGAATCTGGTACAAACCACGGATCCTGCAAAAAAGCGCCTGTATGGTCTGCCATTCGCAGGAAATGCTTCCGGATACATTTACAATAAGGACCTTTTTGCCAAGGTAGGAGCGGATCCAGATAATCCTCCACAGACTTGGGATGAATTCACTGAGCTGATGGACAAGTTCCGTGCTGCGGGTATCAATCCATTACAAGCAACTGTTGCAGACGCATGGACTACGCAGGCTCCACTGGCATCTTTGGCAGGAACATTAGTGCCAGAAAGCGAATACACCAAGTTAAAGACTGGTGAAACGAATTTCAAAGAAATCTGGACTGATGTACTCACTAAGGAAACAGAGCTATATAAGTTCTCAGATTCTGATTTGGGTGTAACTTACCAGCAGGGTACGCAGAATTTCGCCAAGGGATCTGCTGCAATTATTCCGTTAGGAACCTATGCTATCCCTCAAATTCTGCTGATTAATAAGGATATCAATATCGGATTTGCCCAATTGCCAGCCACTAACAATGCAGACGAGCAAATTTTGACTGCTGGTGATGACGTCATGCTCACTATGGGTGCCAATACTAAGCATCCAAAAGAAGCTATGGAATTCATTAACTACTTGATGAGTGAAAAAGTATTGAATGAGTATGCTGATGCTAACGCAGCAATTACTCCATTGAAGGAAACTCATTTTGGTACGGATGCTTTGGAGCCAGTGCGCCCATTCTTTGAAAAGAATAAGGTGGCAGACTTCTGCGATCATTACATTCCATCATCAATTAATATTGGTGGTTTCTTGCAAACTGCAGTGACTAGCGGCAATGTAGATCGCTTCATCAATCAAATGCAAACCGAGTGGGACAAAGTCCAGGCTCGCACATTCGAGTAAGGAGGGGAAATGACATCTACACAAGCAACACAAACAGCTCATGCAAAGAGCGCCCGCTCGCATAAGAGCGCAGCTAATGCAAAGAGCGCCAAAAAAGCTAAGAACGCATTTTCCAACCGTAAAGTAGATCGCGCATTCTACTGGATGGCTGTTCCAGCGGCGGTTATTTTTGCATTCTTCTTGTACTGGCCATTTATTCAAGGTGTTGGCTACTCATTTACCAACTCTCAAGGCTATGGCGATTATAAAATTATTGGTTTGAAGAATTATTTTGCACTATTCCAAGATAGCCGTGTAGGGCATGCTTATTTGTTCTCATTCTTCATCGCAATTTTAATTACGGTGCTGGTAAACGCTATTGCGCTGTTTCTTGCAGTTGCGTTAAACGGTCGCATTGCCTTTAAGAATGGGTTTAGAGCAATTTACTTTATCCCATACACACTGTCAGTGCTGGTTATTGGCTACGTATTTAAGTACATTTTTATGCAGCCACTTCCAGCGTTAGGACAAGCACTGGGTATTAAATGGCTTTCAACATCACTGCTGACTAGTGAAACATTATCTTGGATTCCAATTGTATTTCTTGCAGTATGGCAGTCTGTAGCCTACTCAGTATTGATTTACTTGGCAGGTTTGCAAACTATTGATAGTGAGATTTATGAGGCAGCGCAAATTGACGGCGTGAACGCTTGGCAAAACTTCTGGAAGATTACATTCCCTCTGATTGGACCATTCTTCACTATTAACCTCGTGCTGACGATGAAGAATGCACTTGGTACATTCGATCAGGTGGTCGCGTTGACTGATGGCGGTCCAAACTCTGCAACAGAAACAGTAACCTATCTGATTTGGAAGGGCGGTTTGACTGGTGGCGAATACGCATATCAGACTGCAAATGCTGTGCTCTTCTTTATCGTGTTAGCAATTATTGCGTTCATTCAGCTTAAGTTCTTCGGTAGCAGGGAGCAGGTGTGAGATGAGTAGTGCAACCGTGAATTCTGTATCAAATACCGCAGTGACTACCGGTGACGGCAAGCCAGTGAAATTCCGCAAGGATCATAATATTAATTGGTGGCTTACAGCAGCAATTGCAGTGCTTTCGCTGACTATTTTAGTGCCGTTGTATTTCACTATTGTCACCGCACTCAAGACCCCAGCTGAAGCAGGTACCTTTGCACTTCCAACCTCTTGGCAGTGGCACAATTTTGCTGATGCTTCCGCTAAAGTTGACTATCCAAAAGCCGCGTTGAACTCTGCAATTATTACTGTTGCAGCTGTAGTACTGACACTGCTTACTAACACGTTTGTGGCATATGCTGTGGCGCGTAATATGGATAAGCGTTTCTTCCGCTTCCTGTATTACTTCTTTATTGCAGCTATGTTTGTTCCATTCCCTGTAGTAATGCTTCCAATTGCTAAGCAAATGGGTACGTTACATTTGGATAATCAGCTTGGTTTGATTATTTTGTACATGGTTTTGGGTCTGGGTACCAACCTGTTTATTGCAACAGGGTTTATCCGCTCTATTCCTGTTTCTTTGGAGGAAGCTGCGCGTATTGATGGGGCGAGCACTTGGAGAATTTTCTGGACGATTATTTTCCCTCTGATGAGCCCTATTAATGCCACCCTTGCAATTATGACGGCGCTTTGGGCATGGAATGACTTCCTACTGCCATTGATTGTGCTTACGGATCAGTCGAATCAGACGATTCCTCTGGCTCAGTATGTCTTTAGCTCGCAGTTTGCTACGAACTATCCAATGGCATTCTCTAGTTACTTGATGGCTATGGCTCCGGTAATTATTGTCTACGTATTCGCACAGAAGTGGGTAATTGGCGGCGTTATGAGGGGCGCGGTCAAGTAAAGAACAGTCCGGTGGACTGTTCGTTGACCGCGCCGAGCGACCCCTTTCATGGGGTCGTGAGGGTGGTTTGAGTCGACAGTGTGTCGGCGTTAATGGCTGGTTGCGGTCAAGTAAAGAACAGTCCAGGAAAGACTTGTCAGCTTCTAGCGTACATTTTGCTGCGTATTATAACGGTTTGTTTTCAATTTTTCATTGAAGACAAGCCGTTATTTTTGTGAGAAAACGCAATACTGCTCACCTTGACATGTGGGTGTTTTCGGACTAACCTCTAAAGCAGACTTCGACAAGGTTGCTGAAGTCGAACATAGTCCATACAACGAGCAAATGCTAAGGGTTAGGGTATTAGCATTAGGCGAGTTGTAGTCTTTCGAAGAAGAAAGGTTCTACAGTGAAAGCAGCAAGATATTACGGTCAAAAGGATATTCGTATCGAAGATATTGAGCAGCAGCCACTTCTTCCAGGCACCGTTCGTATTGACGTAGCTTGGACTGGTATTTGTGGTACCGACCTCCATGAATACCTTGAGGGGCCTATCTTCTGCCCAGCTCCAGGACATCCACATCCAATTTCTGGTGAGGAGAGCCCTGTAACTCTCGGTCACGAATTCTCTGGCGTTGTCAGTGAAGTTGGCGAGGGCGTTACCGACCTTGAGGTTGGTGACCATGTAGTAGTCGAGCCATACATTATCCGCGATGATGTTAATGTTGGCCCAGACTCCGTAGACTATCACCTGTCCAAGGATATGAACTTTATTGGTCTCGCAGGTCGCGGTGGCGGCTTGGCTGAGAACATCGTAGTAAAGCGTCGCTGGGTACACAAGATTGACAAGAGTGTTCCACTGGATGAAGCTGCATTGATTGAGCCATTGTCCGTGGCATACCACGCTGTAAAGCGTTCTGGCGTACAGGCTGGACAGACCGCTGTTATCGGTGGTGCAGGTCCAATCGGTGTGCTGACAGCAGCAGTATTGCATGCTCTTGGTGTTAAGGTTATTATTTCTGAGCTTTCTTCATTGCGTCGTCAGAAGGCATTGGATGCTGGTGTAGTAGATGTGGCTTTGAACCCAGCTGAAGTTGATGTTGCTGAAGAAGTTAAGAAGCTCACCGATGGCAAGGGTGCTGATGTAGCATTCGAAGCTACCAGCGTGCAGGTTGTATTGGACACCTTGATGGATGCTGTTAAGCCAACTGGCGTTATCGTGGTTATCTCCATCTGGGGTAAGAAGTCCAACTTCGATATGCACAAGCTGGTTATGAAGGAAATCGACCTGCGCGGTACTATTGCGTATGTCAATAACCATCCAGATACCATTAAGCTTGTGGAGAGCGGCAAGGTTGATTTGAAGCCATTTATTACTGGCAAGATTGGTCTTGAGCACTTAGTTGATGAAGGTTTTGAGACTCTGATTCACCACAATGAGACTGCTGTAAAGATTTTGGTCTCCCCATCTGGTAAGGGTTTGTAAAGCTTATTAGATAAGTCATAACGCAAAGAAGCTCGGGGTTAGCCTCGAGCTTCTTTTGTATGCATGTGTTTATGCTGTGAGATCCAGCTGTTATATATGGTGTTGCTTTATGAATATGAAAGTGTCTTATCCTACTAAAAAGTCAAGCACATTCATACCAGTTGATGTTTGCTCTTTATAGAGTTCGGTAAATCCGCAGTTGTTGCAGGAAACAGTAATAAAACGCTTATTCTGCACATTAAAAAGCTTGGAAACATTACCGCCAGTAGTATGAATTTCGTCAGTAGAAAACTCAGTGCATCCGCATTTGGTGCATGTGTATTGCGTCGGTATTTGAAAGTTCTGTTCCATAACCGCATTCTAGCAAAATCACTTTACAGACTGAATCAGTTAATACAACAATAAGCTATTAATAAGGCTATACTAAAGACAGTAGTGTTCGTGTACTAAGAGGTGCAAATGGCAGATATAGACCCACGAATAAGTAAGAATTTGACAGCACAAAATGATGAATACTATAACAGTATAGAAGATCAGCATAGTAAAGGAGCTATTTCGCTGACTATTGGTGCAAAGGACTATCAGGAGGCAATGCATGAATGCATAAGTGAGAAAAAATCTCAGCTCTTCAAGAAAGCTGCACACTGGTATGAAATTAGTGCGCAGTTAGGTAATGGTCAGGCTGCGACAAATCTTGGATACATGTACCAGTTTGGTCGGTTAGGTACAAAAGATATGGAAGAAGCTGCGCGCTGGTATGAGATTGGTTTAGGTTTAGGTAATGAGGAGGCATGCTACAAGCTAGGTGATTGCTATTACTATGCTTCTGGAAAACCACATGATGCAGAACAGGCATATCAATGGTATTGTAAAGCTAATGATCTGGCGCGAAAGCATTGTGATTACAAAAATCCGGAAGATAATGCGGTTATTGGGAGCATTTATCTGCGGTTAGCAACCAGTATTGAGCATGGTGCCGGTGATTTTGAAAATGAAGATCGACTTGCTGCAGCATACCAGCTTTACAAATCTGCTGAACAACAACTTCGAGCTGCAGAATATGGTGGAATTACTTGGTATCGTAAGCAACTTGAAAAAGCACGAGAAGGAGTACAACGCACGGAACAATATAGGTCGCCTGATGAAGTTTTTGATTTCTAGGTAGTAGTGTATATCTAGACCGATGTGAAGTACTGTTATTTTTTCATATATCGAAGAATCATAAAGAAGGTTGATATTAATGAATAAAACACAAACTGATGAGGATGAAATTTTTGATCCACAAATTATTAATGACCCATTTTCACTGTTTGAAAATCAGCTAGGTTCTCGAGCAATTCATGTTGTGAAATCAGTACTTGGCGTGCTTGGTGCAGTGTCATGCATTATTGGTTTGGCGCTGCTTCTGCTGCCTGGTAAAACTTTGGTACTATTTGCAGTAGCCATCAGTATCTATTTTATTATTTCTGGTGTGGTACGCATTATTGGCGCAATTGTTGAACCACTACTTCCTGCAGGATGGCGCGTGCTGGGTATTATTCTAGGCTTGGTACTCTTGATTGGCGGTATTGCTATGATCCGTAATCCTCAAGTGTCTACCGCGTCGCTGACGTTTATCACTGTGGCGTATGTGGGTATTGGATGGATTATTGAAGGTATTTTAGGGCTTGCAGAATCATGGGGTCCTCGCTCTGGATGGGCTATTGCTGCGTCAATACTGTCTATTATCGCTGGCGTAATTGTTCTTATTGAACCATTTAGTTCAGCAGTTATGCTTATCGCATTTGCTGGCATTATGATGATTGTGCTTGGTGTAATCTCGCTATACCGCGCATTTACTTTCGGCAAGATTCGCTAATACAGTATTGCTTTTCAAATACACATCATGACAAACGCAAGTGGTCCTCTACATTATGTGTAGAGGACCACTTATCTGTATAAGTAAGTTAGTACCAGTAGTAAGTACTTATATGCTTTACTTGTTGCTATTGGTCATTACACGTGGACCATTAGGGTCACCGACAATAACCATATCCACCATGTTCAGGAATAGACCATGTTCAACCACGCCAACAGTGTTAATGAGGTCTTCAGCAAGTTCACGAGGGTGATCAATACGGTTAAGATGCAGATCAACTACATAGTTCTTTTCATCGGTGCGTACTGGCTGTCCATCGGCATCGAGGCGTAGTACAGGATTGTATCCACGATCCTTGAAACGGCTGATAACATGACCAGCACCAAATGGAATAACTTCAACAGGCAGTGGGAAAGCGCCGATGGTATCCACTACCTTTGTCTCATCAACAATCCACACAATGCGGTTGGAGTTTGTAGCCACAATTTTTTCCCACAAGAGAGCAGCGCCGCCACCCTTAATGCCATCGAAGTTCTTATCAACTTCGTCAGCACCATCAATAGTGACATCAATATGGTCTACATCATCAACATCAACAATCTTAATGCCATAGCCTTCTGCCTGCTCTTGGGTGCGGCGAGAAGTGGTTACGCCAGTGAACTGCAAGCCTTCTTCCTGCACACGGCGACCGAGCTCATCAACCAAAAAACGAACGGTTGAGCCAGTGCCCAGACCGACAACCATACCGTTTTCCACTAATTTTGCTGCTTCAATGCCAGCTGCCTTCTTTAGCGCGTCTTGCTGTGCCTTGTCCATCATGCCCCCTTTAGCTGTGCATAAACATATATGTGTATGCTATGGTTTCCAAGCTCTAGCGTACAACAACCTCATCACACTTGGCGATATGTACACTCCATATTTGAACGTGCATATCGTAGTACTAGTGTATGAGCAAATATAAACAGCGAAGCTATGACAATACCACATCTCCGTCAAGGTGCAGGTGACCATCCGCATCAACAAACCCATCAAAAATAATAGCGCCTTGAATATGCATGCGCTCACCAGAAAAATGAGGGCTTGATGAAGGTGGGGGAGTAATGACAATATCCCCGGTTGCGTGTAATCCACTAGATCGCGTGTTATTTGGCGAAGACTGAGCAATTGATGCAGATTGCGTAGCTGTTGATAGTTGCTCTGCTGCAACCTGCTGGGTAGTCGTCGAGACTTGTTCAGTTGCTGATTGCGTGCTCGCTGCTGGTTGCGCAGTTGCTGTTGGCTGTTGAGCTGGTGAAGTTTGGGAATGCGGCTGGTGAATACTTCCACTATGTGCGTCACGATAATCTTGTGCACTCAGTGTTCCCTGTAATAATTCTTGCGCAGCATCAGGTACGTGAGTGTGTTCATCCGCATATTCGGAGGCAAGCAATGATTGCCATCCTTCGCGCGGCAAATACCCTTCTTTTGCGCCGCTACGGCAATCAGTAGCATAAGTGCGTGCAAGCTCATCAACAAGTTCATTACCAGCATTGCCGGCATGCCCTTTAACCCACACAAAGCGCACGGCACCTTCGCGAGCAGTCAATTCAGCATCAATAGCCTTAACTAAATCAGCATTCTTCACTGGCTGCTTTTTGGCATTCTTCCAGCCATTGCGCTTCCAATTATGCACCCACTTTGTTGCACAATTAATAGCATATTGTGAATCAGTTTCTATAACGAGTTCTTCGCTACCTCGATGTGTGCGCAAAGCTTCTAAGACTGCGCAAAGTTCACCGATTTGATTAGTGCCGTTTGTCGCTCCGCCAGCATCATATTGCCCAGTATGCTGGTGTGATGTTGCATTGCCTAATGAGGTGCTATGATCAGCCCACGCCCAGCCCATTGGTCCATTTGGATTACCTAAAGCGCTACCGTCTGTAGAAACTGTAATTGTCATATTAGAAATTTATATGTAGGTAATCACAAATGGACCTTCGCACTTTGGGTGCTCACAGAGGCTACTGACACTTCACTGGAGTGTCAGCTTCACGCCTCTGCTTTTGGATTACCTAAAGCGCTACCGTCTGTAGAAACTGTAATTGTCATATAGCTACTGTACCTGATGGTCTTTATCCCTTTGATTTCGCTCGTTGTCTCGCTCACGGAGCTGGTTGAAAGTTCACTGGACTTTCAACTGTTCAGCTCCGCAAATTGACCTTCGCACACGGTATGTATTAGGTCCGTGTGCTCACAGAGGCTACTGTAGAAACTGTAATAACTTGTGGTAGCACACTATAAGTTAAGCAAAAAGATCATTCAGTGCTTCAGCCATCGTTGGATGGGTGAATACCATATTGCGAAGTTGTGTTGCTGGCGCTTGAAGATCCATAGCAAGTTTCACAATATTGATAACCTCATGTGATTGTGCTGCAAACAGCATCGCACCGAGAATCCTATGCGTACCACGCTCAACCAGCGCTTTCATCATACCTTCGGTGTGGCGCATAACTTGAGCTTTTGGCACTGCTGCTGTTGGCATTTTCTTTACTTCAAAGTCGAATCCGGCTGCAATGGCTTCTTGCTCATTGAGTCCAACTCGTGCATATGGTGTATGTAGAAAAGTGACGCTGGCAATATTTTTGCGATCTTTGCGTGTATACGGAGCTTCACGCTCATCAAGCTGGGAAAGCACTATGCGATAGTCGTCTAGTGAAATATAGGTATGTTGTGGTCCTCCATTGACATCGCCAAGTGCCCAAATATTTGGAGCAGTAGTGCGTAGTAAATCATCGACCTGTACTGCACCGCGATCAGTGAGTGCAATACCTGCTTTCTGGGCATCAAGACCCTCAGTATTCGGTACTCGACCCGTTGCAATAAGTACAGCATCCGCTTGGATGTGTGTAATGGTGTTGTCTGTTGAATTATCTGCTGATGCAGTATTTGCTGATGCGGTATCCGCATTATCAACTGCTACTTCTAAGAGCACACCATGTCCATCAGCTGCTTGACTGACACGGTGTGTATGGGCATTGGTTATGAAGGTGATGCCTTGTGCTTCAAGGCTTTGGTGAATGGCTTGGCGAATATCTTCATCTTCATTTGGCAAGAATGAATTGTTGTGTTGAAGTACCGTAACTTGACTGCCGAAATCTGCATACATTGAAGCAAATTCAAGTCCAATGTAGCCGGCTCCAAGTATGACTAAACGCTCAGGAATTTCGTCAACTTCCATCATGCCGGTGCTTGTATATACGCCCGGAGTTGTGTTAATACCCTCAATATCTGGAATACGTGCAGTAGCGCCGGTATTGATAAAAATTTTGTCAGCATTCACTACGACTGGCCCTTGCGCGGTATCTACTTGCACTTCACTTGCAGAGAGGAAATGCGCGTGCCCATCAAGTACCGTTATATGCTCTTGATCTGCGAGTTTATGATAATTCTTAGAGCGCAACATAGCGGTGAGTTGACGTTTGTTTGCAATAGCGTTGCTGTATGCTTGTTTGCGCTTGTCTGGATCGCTACTTTCGCCAGAAAATTGCGCACGTTCAGCATCCAAAATGAGTGATTTGGAGGGTAGGCATCCAATATTGATGCAGGTGCCACCATACATTTGATTATTCTGCTCGGCTACTATTACGTGTTTGCCTTGTGCGCCAAGTTTGGCTGCAAGTGTTTTGCCTCCTTTGCCGAACCCAATAATCAGCGCATCGGCGTGCATAGATTGAGCTGACTTTGGTGAAGTTGGTGCTGGTGCGTCTGGTGTGAGTGGGGTAGCCGTTGAAATTGATTCATCGATTACAGTTGCGCTTATTATATTGGTTGCTGTTGTAGTCATGGTATCCTCTATATATGTATTGTGTGAAGGCAGAGTTTTACGCAATAATCGTTGCAAATACAGACTCTATCTGCTGTACTCGTTGCTGAATTACGTATTTATCCTCAGTTGTTTCACGTGGGATCAGTGGATGATCTTGCTGACCTTGCTGATCAAGTATGGCTTGGTCAGGACTGAATAATCGCTGTGTAATATCGCGTACAGTAATTTGGGTGAGCTTGTTATAACATGCTGTGTTTAATGCTTGGGAAAGCCCTGCAATCACGCCACTCATTGATTGCGATACGCGACAATCTAATGTCATATCGCCTGGGAGCCAGTTGGCGTTAATAAAATCTGTGTGGAGCGCTTGAGCAATATCGCGTAGTGAAATCGTGCTCGCTGGTTGCGCAAGAGTGTATCCTCCTTCAATGCCTGCTTTTGAGTCTACGATATGCGCATGGGTAAGCGCTCGCATAACATTGCGCACTCGTACAGCGTTGGTACAAATATTTGCTGCAAGGACTTGGCTGGCAAGGGGCTGATTGCGGTGGTCTAGATATACCAATGCATGAAGTGCTATCGCGAAATCGCTATTCACATTGCCTCCTCACTTGGTTATGCAGTATGGGAGTCTCGTATTTTTTTGCGCTACCAAATACATAACTGTAATTTTTTTCATTACAGTTATATGTAATAACAAAAGTTACAAATTGTCAAGTAGCAAAGCTACTAGCTCAACAGCAAAACGATATAAAAAGCACTTGCTAGAAGGGAAAACCTCATAGCAAGTGCTTAAGTCAAGTACTGATAATGCAAATCATTCATCTATTGCATTATCAGCAGGTACATTATTCACCAAGTGCTTTATCAACAACTTGTGTAGCCTCATCAAGTACTTGATCAAGTGCATCTTCGGAGACAAAGGACTCCGCGTATACCTTATAAATATTTTCAGTACCGGATGGGCGTGCAGCAAACCAATTATTCTTGGTGACTACTTTCAAACCGCCAATCTTTGCACCATTTCCAGGAGCTTCGGTGAGCTTAGCAAGAATTGGCTCTCCAGCCAAAGTATCTGCACTTACAGCATCTCCCGTAAGCGTAGCAAACTTTGCTTTCTGCTCAAGTGTGGTAGGAGTATCTACGCGCTTGTACCAGCTTTCGCCAAAGCGCTCTACCTGCTCTTGATGCAATTGAGCTGGATTCTTGCCTGTGCGAGCAGTAATTTCTGCAGCAAGCAAGTCTGGAATCAAACCATCTTTATCAGTGGTCCACACGCGACCATCCTTGCGCAAGAAGCTCATACCAGAGCTTTCCTCGCCGCCAAATGCTACTTCGCCACTAAACAGAGGATCGACGAACCACTTAAATCCTACAGGAACCTCGACGAGCTTTGCGTTGATTGATGCTGCAACACGATCAATAAGCGAAGAAGAAACTAAGGTCTTACCGATACCTGCGCCTGTAGGCCAGCCTGGACGATTACCTCCAAACAAGTACTCAACGCATACAGCAATATAGTGGTTTGGATTCATCACACCCCAGTTAGGGCATACAATACCGTGACGGTCAGCATCAGGGTCAGTGCCACCCACAAGGTCATATTTATCCCAAGCGCCAGCATTAAGCTCATCAACCAAGCCCTTCATAGCGTAGGTTGAGCTTGGATCCATACGAATCTTGCCATCATGATCAATAGTCATGAAACGCCATGTTGGATCAACTTCTGGTCGTACTACATCAATAGAAAGACCATACTTTTTGTTCATCAATGGCCAGTAGTTTACTGACGCGCCGCCAAGAGGATCAATACCAAGGCGTACACCAGAAGAGCGAATGATATCGAAATCAATCACATTGCTCAGGTCAGCAACATAGTGTTCGCGATAATCAAAACGTTCCACCAAATCAGAAGTAATAGCCTGCTCAAAAGGTACACGCTTTACTTGCTTGTAGCTGCCGAGTAGTTCATTTGCGCGTGCAGCAATAGCATTGGTAGTTTCTGCTGGAGCAGGACCACCAGTTGGAGGATCATACTTGAAGCCGCCATCGGTTGGAGGATTATGAGAAGGTGTAACCACAATACCGTCCGCCAAATCAGCGCCAGTGAAACGCTGAGTGCCGTCTGCGGCGCGATTATGCGTCAGAATTGCTTGAGAAACTACTGGAGTTGGAGTGAAATCATCGCGTGAATCAACGCGCACGCGCACCCCGTTAGCAACCAGTACTTCAATAGCAGTTTTCCATGCTGGCTCGCTTAACGCATGGGTATCGCGACCGATATAGAGTGGCCCATCAATACCTTGTGATTTGCGTAGCTCTGCAATTGCCTGCGTAATAGCTACAATATGTGCTTCGTTAAAGGAAGTCAGCAGGGAAGATCCGCGGTGACCTGAAGTGCCGAAAGCTACACGCTGAGCTGGAACTTCGGGATCTGGAATACGGTCGTAGTAGGAACCGATGACTTCATCGACATTGATTAAATCTTCTGGGGTAGCTGGTAACCCCGCATTTTTTGCAACCATAGTTTCTATTGTGCCATAGGGGTGAACAATTTACTGTGATTTATCGCACAATCGTCCATATTAAGGAATGCGACTAGCAATGTTTGGAGCGTGGAGCACTTCACTCGAAGCAGTGTATTGCTCCATGAAGTACACTACAGCAACGATCTATGCTACACATCACGAGTATACGCTTTTTGAGCATCACTATTATCTGGGGCTGGTTGCGCAATCTCATCTGTTGAAGCAGCAGTTGCAGCGCTTGCTGGGCTTTTTTCTTGACTTTGTTCCAACTGATCTGTCACTTGCTGAGGATTATTTGGTTGTGTGTCAGTGGTTGCTGCTGGAACACGCACCCAAAGCGCTTTTGGCTCAATAGTGAACTCAATACGCGAAGTTTTGCCGAGAATATCGCCATCAACTTGTGCCAAAGCAGGCTCTTGGAGTGTAATTTCGGCTCGTACTCCCTGAATTTGGTCAACTGATGAATTGGTAGATAGCGGATTTTGCCCAGATTTATGGGTAATGGTTTGTGTTAATACGTCACCAAATAAATTGGCCCAACCAATAATGCCTCCGGTAGTGTCAATAATTTCAAAATTCAAAATACCGTCATCAAATGCGGCATCAGGCATTAGTGAAAAGCCAGGAATTTGGCCACAATTACCAGCCATCAGCGTCCTGAAGGTAATATTGGTTGAGGTGTGTTTACTGCCGTCAGCACTGGTAATTTCAAGATCACCGTGGTATTTAGGGGAGAAGAGATGCTTGACACCACTGGCAAAATAGGCGAGCCAACTGATACTACGTTTAAGATCTGGATCGGTGCTGTCAATCATATCAGCATCAAAACCAATGCCTGCAATAATGAGAAAAGCATGCCCTCGCTGCGGTTCTTCGGAATCCAGCAGGCGCATCCTACCCATATCCACACGCCGCGAACCATGCGACGTCGCTACGAGTAGTGCCGCTTCAATATCGCCGATAGGTATACCCATATTACGCGCAAACAGATTGCCGGTGCCGATTGGAATGATGCCAAATGGTCGCTCTGTGCCGGCGACGGCGCTTGCAGCAGTTCGCACTGTGCCATCGCCTCCCACGGCTATTACAGCATCGGCACCTGCCTCAAGTGCTTCCTGTGCGCATGCTTTTCCGTCTTTATCGAGCTGTGTTTCATAAAACACAGCTCGGCCCACAGTATGGTGTGAGAAAAATTGTTCGATGTGTGCGCGAGTGTCAGCGGCAGTGGGCTTTGAGGGGTTAAGAATAAATGCGTAAGTAAATGGTGCGTGGTGGCGCTGTTGAAGTTCTTGAGCGAGTTTACGACGTTTTGCACCGAGCAGCCATACTACAAGCGCTATTGCTGCGATAGCAATAATGATAATCGCCAGTGCAATCGGAATGATATTCATCTGCAATCTGCCAGTTGCTATTCCTATATGAGTTACTGTCCCCGAACTTGGTGTTGTGCTAGGTGCCAAGAAGTGCTTGAACATAGCAACTGCTGAATATACTGATTCCACTCGCATATGTTGTATTGTGCACGAAGTAGCCGTTTTGATGGAACAGTTTCCTGAAATGTACGCGCTATCTCTACGAAATGTGTAAGCCGCGCCACATTGACGTATTTCTATATGAGTTAATTCCACATGACTAATTCTCGAATGAGTACCTATCCTGAGCGCCTACCCTTAGTCCTGAGCGCCTACCCTGAGTACCTACCTGTAGTAGTGTCGTATGTGCGCATTAGCCTTACAGTATGCTTGATATTCAATTCATTCGCGAGCACGCTGATGTTGTAAAAGAGTCCCAGCGTAAGCGTGGCGAATCTGTAGAACTAGTAGATACTGTATTGCAGTCCGACCAGACGCGCCGCGATGCGTTGCACGCGTTTGAAACAGCCCGAGCAGAGCAAAAAGCTATGGGCAAGCAAGTTGCCAGCGCTCCTGCAGAGCAAAAAGCAGCACTGATTGCACAAACCAAAGAGCTTGCTACCAAGGTAGGAGAATATAAGGCCCAAGCTGACCAGGCAGCTGAGGAATATACCTCTGCTATGTGGAAGCTATCGAATATTGTTGAGCCAGAAGCGCCAGAAGGTGGCGAAGATGACTATGTGGTAGTCGGTAAGTTTGGCACTCCACGTGATTTTGCTGCAGAAGGTTTTGAGCCAAAGAACCACCTAGAATTGGGCGAAGGTGTTGCCGGTATTGATATGCGCCGCGGTGTAAAAGTCTCCGGATCTCGATTCTACTTCCTGCGCGGAGCTATTGCGCGAATGGAAATTGCCATGCTCACTATGGCAGTAGATCAGGCAGAGTCTGAAGGGTTTATCACCACTGTTACACCAACACTCGTACTGCCTGAAATTATGGCAGGAACGGGATTCCTTAATGCGCATGCGGATGAGATCTACCGTTTGCGTGAACCAGATGAGCAATACTTAGTGGGTACTTCAGAAGTTGCGCTCGCTGGTATGCACCGTGATGAAATTCTCGACTTGAGCAATGGTCCACTGCGCTACGCTGGCTGGTCTAGCTGCTATCGACGTGAAGCAGGTGCTGCTGGTAAAGATACTACCGGCATTATTCGCGTGCATCAGTTTAATAAGGTGGAAATGTTCGTGTATTGCCGCCAAGAAGATGCTCGCGATCAGCATAAGTTCTTGCTTGATATGGAGCAGCGTATGCTCGGTAAGATGGAGCTTCCATATCGCATTATTGATACTGCAGCTGGTGATTTAGGTTCTTCTGCTGCTCGTAAATTCGATTGCGAAGCTTGGGTACCAACACAAGGTCGTTACCGTGAGCTTACGAGTACTTCTAACTGCACGGAATATCAGGCTCGTCGCTTGAATATTCGTGAGCGTACAGAGGATGGTACTCGCTCAGTAAGCACGTTGAATGGTACACTGGCAACTACTCGTTGGCTTGTGGCCATTATGGAAAATCATCAGCAAAAAGATGGTTCTATCGTCATTCCTGAGGCAATGCGCCCATATATGGGTGGTCGCGAGGTTATTGAGCCAACTACTTGGGAAGCATAACGTGCATTATGTGTGTTCAACGCGTATTCAACACGCACTATGTGCACTAACTTGCACATTCTAGACTTTGCGCTACACTATTCAAGGTGCTTTGCACATGTAAATGTGTAGTGCATTGGACAAGTGTCCGAGCGGTCGAAGGAGACGGTCTTGAAAACCGTTGAACGAAAGTTCCGCGAGTTCGAATCTCGCCTTGTCCGCAGATAAGGGTTTCAAGCATTTGCATGAAACCCTTTTGCATATGTACTTTCTGTCGATGTGGCAAGTGCCTATGTATTCAATAACTGTTATATGCCACAAATGTTTGACATCGGAAAAATACGAGATATCATAAATAATGAGGGTATTTCTTGGAGTCTTCTTTCTTACTCAACGGACAAGTATCTTCAAACTGACAAACTATTATTCAAAGAGGAATGATATGAAAAAAACCATCATTGAGACATAGAATTATTGCACTTTTAGCTTCTTTCGCTCTTTCTTTCTCGGTAGCTATCCCATCGATTACCGTGTATGCCGATGAGCCAGATTATTCGACCTCCGTCCAAAACACAACACTTCCTGCGCCGAAAGAGAGTGATTACAAATCATCATATGGCGAAAGAAGCATCATAACCCAAATCGCCAAACGCGCAATTAGATTCATCATCAAACACAAAGGAGCTGCTGCAAATGTCGTCGAAAGAATTTCAGGAAGAAAAGCCGCAGATACTTTCATAAAGCATTTTGACGAAATATCTTCGGCCATCTCACCGTTACTGCAATGGTCTGACCTACCAGCTCAAGCAGTATATGATGCAGTATTTCGAGCACTAGTGGATGCCAGTGTTCCACGCGAAACAGCAGCAAAGGTGGCATTGGCAATTAAAGAAGGATTGAGTTGGTTTATCTAATATGACTGAATATCCAGAGCGCATTACTCCAGGTCGTGAATGGCTTTTCATACATGCGCTTAACGAAATTGCAGAAAGTATCGGTTCGACGACCCACGACCCAATTTCTCTCCACCTATTTTGTTTGACCTACGATATTACATTTGATGAGCTAGGCAAGATTCTTGTGGCTTATAATACGATATTACGAAGCCATACATTCGAAGAACTTAACTTTTCATTATTCAAGGATGCGCTCATTAAGGAATGTAAAGCTGCAAAAAACTTTCACGATGATATTATCGCTGCCTTTATCATTGTATTCGCTAAATGGATGCTTATTGAGCTAAGACCATTTGCCGCCGCTCTTCAAAAAAGCTACCCTTTCAGTTCAGATGAATACCCTAAATATGGGACGTTAGAATACGATCCAAGCTGGGTATGAAGAGCCAAAAGACAACGAACCCAAAACTGAATAATTGTGGCATATAGGCATGAAGGGACCTCCAACTTTTCGTCCGTGGTCCCTTCATGCCTATATGCCAAATCACACAATCTGGAAAGCCCTTTAGTTTCAAAAGCAAAGGCTCGGACTTCAATAGCCCGAGCCTTCATCTATAGCGCAGCTGCTAACTAGTGCAACTAATCGCTGAAATGTACGAGTACTAGCACACGCCTTGTGCAACCATAGCGTTAGCAACCTTGGTGAAGCCTGCAATATTAGCGCCAGCCATCAAATCGCCGTCAACGCCGTATTCCTTAGCTGCTGCCAAAGAATCAGCAACAATGGTTTCCATAATGGACTTGAGCTTAGCGTCAGTCTCTTCAAAGGTCCAAGCGAGACGGTAGCTGTTCTGGCTCATTTCCAAGCCGGAAACTGCTACACCACCAGCGTTTGCAGCCTTAGCAGGACCGTAGAGTACGCCGTTTGCCTGATAGGTTTCGATAGCTTCTGGGGTAGAAGGCATATTAGCGCCTTCGCATACGACGGTGCAGCCATTAGCAACCAGGGTCTTTGCAGCTTCGCCGTCAAGCTCGTTCTGGGTTGCGCATGGCAGAGCAATATCGCAAGGTACACTCCACACGCCTGCGCAGCCTTCGTGATATTCAGCACCTGGAACGCGATCAGCATATTCCTTGATGCGACCGCGATGACCGAGTTTAATATCCTTAACAATATCGAGCTTGATACCTTCTGGATCATATACATAACCGTTAGAATCAGAAGCGGTAACAACCTTTGCACCCAGCTCTTGTGCTTTTTCTGTAGCGAAAATTGCAACATTGCCAGAACCGGAGATAACTACAGTCTTGCCTTCAAAGGAGTCGTTACGCAGTACACGCAATGCTTCCTGAGTGTAATAGCACAAGCCGTAACCGGTAGCCTCAGTACGAGCGAGAGAACCGCCAAATTCCAAGCCTTTACCAGTGAGCACACCAGAGTACTCATCGCGGATACGCTTGTACTGACCGAAGAGGTAACCAATTTCGCGACCGCCAACATTAATATCGCCTGCTGGCACATCAGTGAACTGACCAATATGACGCTGCAACTCGGTCATAAATGACTGACAGAAACGCATTACTTCAGCATCTGACTTTCCCTTAGGATCAAAGTCAGAACCGCCCTTGCCGCCGCCCATTGGCAGTGTGGTCAAAGAGTTCTTCAAAATCTGCTCGAAGCCCAAGAACTTGATTACAGACTCGGTTACTGTTGGGTGGAAACGCAAACCGCCCTTGTATGGACCGATTGCAGAGTTGAACTGAATACGATAACCGCGATTTACCTGAACCTTGCCGGAATCATCAACCCATGGTACGCGGAACTTGACTACGCGCTCTGGCTCTACAAAGCGTTCAAGGATGCCGTTTGCTTCATATTCAGGATGCATCTCGATTACTGGTTCGAGTGTTTCAAAAACCTCACGAACAGCTTGCTTGAATTCTGGCTGATCGCCATCGCGCTGTTCTACCTGAGCATATACGCGCTTAAGATATTCATTATTGAGCATGGAAACTCCTATTCGTTAGTTGAATACGGGTATGGCGCTATTGTACGAATACGCTGAATAAGTTTTCAATGGATTGTCCAACATGCGACAACTTTTCATTACCAACAGATTAACGCTTATTTTGGTTGAAAAATCAACAAAATCTTACTTTCACTAGGTTGCTTATTTTCAGGTGAGCTGTGTCGTTGACATAGTTGTTCGCGCGTTGTTACATGCTAGAAACAAAAGACTGAACACTACTGAGCTGCTTCTGCCTCATCAAGATCAACAAATCCACCTAAACGCACTGTAGCCAGTAGTGTTGCCTGCGTCAGATTTTCACCTCGTTCAACTAGCGTGCCTATCATAGATTCATATAAAGCAAATGTAGTGTCTGAATAGGTGCTTAATTCGCCACGTAAATATGTTTCAAATGAAGTATTATCAATTTCATCTTCATCAGTAGTGAGCACACGCATCGCTAGACCCAGCTTAGGCCAAGATTCACGGAATTGACGTGCCCATTCAACTTGAGTAGCAATTACTTTCTCTTGTCGTGCTATACGGTCAACACTAAGTTTTGGAAGTGCTGGTTCAAGTTCTCGTGCATAACGCTCTGGTTCAGTGGTGCTCATCATACGCGCATATTTTTCAGTGAGCAGATTGCGACCGGTATCGTCAGCATCTTGCAAATCCTGCATATAGCTGGCTTGTAGTTCTAGTGGCCATGTAATAAATTGACTAAAACGCATTTGGTGGAATGTTGGCCAATTACCTTGGCAATTTGCTCTACCACCTTCATTATTGACAAGTTGGAATTGGTCCCATTCGTGACGCACAATCAATTCAGCGCGATGAGCTTGCTCGTTAATATCACTTGGATTGTCATACCATAGCGTGTGCTGTAATACGCCAGTTTCGCCACGTTCAGTAGTTTTTCGTAAATCGTCAGCATCATCTGGCATGTGTGTCATTTTAGTGCCAAGCGCATCCGGAGTGAGTATGGTTTCGTCGTGTTCTTCATTACTCATAGGTATTTCCTTATATGTGTCTTAACTTGTGTTATCAGTGTTTACGAACTATTACCAATACGCTGTTGAACTACATACTACAAACTACGTAACCAAGGATTAGTAATATGCTCCTCAATATATGGGCGTTGCCATTCAAGGAAGGTTTCCTGAGAACGGGTAAGTCCTTCTGTAAGCAGCTCATCAACAACGGCGGAGCAAATGCTGTCAATACAAGACGTAATCTGTTCAATAGCAGGTTCAGCCCCCTTGCCGCCTTCACCAAATCCAACGCCACCAAAGCATGCTGCAGATGAAAGACGCATTAATGATTCAAGCTGTTCGCACACTTGAGGCAAGCGGCTGGCCATGCGGCGAGAAAGTTTACGTAAAGCTGCAAACTGCCATTTATAATACGGCAAATAACCCACAGTAATTGGCTGGTTTATTAAGAACACTAGGGAAGAGCAAGCCTGCACAAATTCTCGAAGAGCAAGCCATGCTGCAGCCCCATCATGACGTTTGAGCATACGTGGCAGATTATATTGACCAGCTTGGCTCATCATGCCAAGTCTTCTAGAGATCAAGGCGAGACGCACATCATCTGGCATATTTTTGAAGCCTTGTCGCGTGGAAGAGAAAGCGCCAAGTGGGTCAGCAAAAATCTCGCCATTAGTTGCGGCAGCCAGTGTAGCTTCGTCAAGCAACAGCCATTGATGAGCCTGCTGTGGATCGCTACTAGGCGCACTGCGATACCCTGTTATCGATTCAAAAAAGTCACCAATAGCAAATACGCCATCGCGTCGTCCTGCTCCTAGGGAGCGTGGTGTGCGAGCATCATCGCTGAGCGCATAACCCATAAATTCATGCGGTAGGGCTCGATATGCTTGTTCAAGTTGCTCACCATATTGCTGATAATCTTCGTCAGTGAGCCACATACAAAAACGCGGACCGAAATCATGGTCATGAGAATACTCATCATCAAAGCCGTAGCATTCTGAGCCATGTCCTACTAGACCAACTGCAACACGTCCTTGTAATGCGGGGAATGCATCAAGTAAGACCTTGCCATACTCTATCCAATAGGCTCGTGCCAGTGCTAGCCCAGACATTGATTGATGTGCTGTTTCAGTCGTATCAGTATGTGTTACTGAATGGCGGTTCTCATCATGTATTTGAGATTCAAGCTGCAGAGCGTTCCAAAAAAGTGCAATATCATGGTCAAAGTTACCAGATAACGGCGGTTCTTGAGGAATATCAATATGAGATTGGTGTGCAGCTTCCAGTACATCATGCAAATTTGATTCAATAACGCGGTAGGATTCTGTATCTTTGCCGTAGCATTGTTCGATAACGACTAGGCTAAGCCTAAAAGCTGTAATAGCTTGTTGGATATTGCCTTGTAGAAAACATACTTGTGCAAAACAGGCTAGGGCAGAGGCAAAATGACCGCTATGTTCAAGCCCTCCATGGTGATAAATACGCAGCGCAGTTGCAGCATGATCATAGGCTTGCTCACGGCTATCAGCAGTTTGGGTTTGAGCAAGCACAAGGGCAAGATTAGTGTGTGTTGAAGCAACATCGATATCGCGTGAAGGGTCAGTGCTAGAGGCACTAATAATCGATAAGGCTTGTTCAAGCTCGTTTGCTGCTTGCCTAAGATCTCCAGTTTCGCTGTATAGCATAGAAAGATTATTGTGTAGGGCCGCAAGGCGCCGGTCATGTTTGCCGAAAAGCTGTTCACTCTGATCGAGTGCTTCGGCGTACCATTGCTGGGCATGTGCGTACTGTCCTGCAGCACGATAAGCAGTTGCAATATTGATCAGGGTAGTTGCCCAAGCTTCGCTGCCTTCAATATGCATATGTTTGCTTAGAGTAATCAGGCGTTCAGCCATTGCAATATTGTCACTGTGACGACCCTGTGAACGGTAGAATCCGAGGATTTCATTCAGTACGCTAAATTCTCCAGCTGCATCGTCTAACTCATGTGTTTGCTGCAAGCAATCCAATAAGTACTGTTCGATTTGTGCTGCTGGTGTATGTGTGGCAAAGAGTTGATCAAGATGTTGCATAAACTGCTCAGCATCAAATGATTGCGTAGTTGTAGATGCGTGTGATGGTGTGCGAGCGTCAATCGAACTCATAAAGCCTCCTTGCATATACCCCTTAGTCTACGCATAGGTTATGTAGTGCAAGTGGGGCAACATGCAGTAGAGCAAAGAAGTTTTGTGAGTTGCCTTACTACTCGTTTATGGTATGCATTATTTGGCGATGATGTATAAATTGGACTTGCTAGCGGCTAAACATGAATCTCTCGCATGCGTGAAGCAGCGTCAGTTTGAGTTTCATATTTAAGCGTAAATACCAAGAGGCTGAGCACTGCTAATGCACTAATAGGCACGCCAGTAAGTGCTGGAATATGATAATTCATGCCCGAAGCATTTAACGCAAGACCACCTAAAGCAGATCCAAGCGCATTACCAGCATTAAACGCAATCTGTACAGAAGCGCCTCCGATAAGTTCTCCACCGCCTTTACCAGCTTCTGCCATAAGCAGCTGCTGCGGAGAGGAAATAAAGAACATGCCAAAAGCAAGCCATAATGTCAATACTGCGCACAAGAGTCTCGACCCTGGTGTTAATGCGATAACAATAAGACCAGTAGTGGCAATAGCTTGACCAAGAGCAGCAGTACCGGCATGACGCCATGCATCACAAATTTTGCCACCTACTAGCCCGCCAACAACCATGCCAAATCCTGCAAGCATCATTAGCCAAGGTACGTGTGCGCTTTGATATCCGCCAATATGGGTAAGCCAAGGGGAAACATAACTCCACCAGCAGAAAATACCTGTATTTCCAAGAAGCACTGCTGCAAGAATCATCCAAGGACCGGGTTTGGCGAGGAATTTAAATTGACCAGCTAACCCTTTATCTTCTACAGGAGCAAGATACGGTACCCACGCCGCAACCAGTACCATGGTCATCACGCCCCATGCGGCAAGAATAGCAAAGGCATAACGCCATGAAATCATTTCGCCCAACATAGTTCCTGCTGGTACACCGACCATATTGGCAAAGGTTTGACCAGTAACCATGAGTGCAACTGATTGTGCTTCTTTGCCAGGGTCAGCAAGCATTTTTGCAGCTAGAGTTGCTGTGCCAAAGAATGCACCGTGGGGAAGTCCTGATATAAAACGAGCAATAAGCAATACTGCAGCATTTGGAGCTAATGCTGCCATGGCATTACCAATTAATACGAGCACCATAAAAAAGATAATTAAGGTTTTTGGAGATAGCTTGCGTCCAAAAACAAGAATAAGTGCACCTAAACATACGCCTGTAGCATATAACGTGATAAACCAGCCTGCCTGTGGAATTGTTACATGCATATCATGGGCTGCGAAAGGCAGAATTCCCATCATCACAAATTCAGAGGCTCCTAGTACAAAAGCGCCACTTGCTAGGGCTAAAATGCTGCGTTTCATTGCTCTCCAGTGCTCAGTAGCAGGTAGATAAGTCCGTAATGGTTTTATCTTAGTGTCGCGACAGTCAAACGTTTGCAGATTAGTGATTAGGTTGATTTGTGATAGAGCGTAGCAGCAAGTCTACGGATATGAATATGAAAAACCCGAGACACATGTGAATGCATCTCGGGTTATGCCAGCCGGAAAGGTTGGCCAGCGTGGCGCTGTAGAGCCTGTAGGTCGGATCAGCCCTTAACAGCGCCTGAGGTAACGCCCTCAACAATGAATCGCTGCAAGAACAAATACAGAACCAAAATAGGAAGCATTGCCAGTAGCAGTGCCGCCAACACCAGACCTAGATCTGTGGAGTACGTGCCGTAGAACTGCTGGGTAGCAATTGGGATAGTCCACAGTGAGCTTGGCTTTTGCAAAATCAACGATGGCAGGAGGTAGTCGTTCCAGAATGCCATAGCATCGATTACTGTTACTGTTGCAATCATTGGCTTCAACAGTGGGAATACGATAGTCCAGAAGGTCTTCCAACGACTGCAACCATCAATATCTGCGGCTTCTTCAAGTTCCACAGGAATATTCGACCTAATAGAGCCATGGAACATGAAGGTAGCCATCGAGACTGAGAAGCCTACGTGCATAAGAATCAAGGTAATGCGGCTGTTTAAGATACCGAATAGACCACCGTATACGGATACGATTGGTACCATCAATACCTGGAATGGGATAACCATGGAAGCAACCATTGCGGTGAGCAAAATCATGCTGGCTTTCCATTGAGGATTGCGAGCAATAACAAATGCTGCCATTGCGGAGAAAAGAATGGTAAGAATAGTTGCGCAGGTAGTGATAATAACCGAGTTGCCAAGTACGGTCCAGAACTTCATTTTTGCCATAGCGCCAACAAAGTTCTTGAGCGTAAATCCGTGGGCGCCGACCGCTGCCATTGGATTTGCCGTAATATCGTTCATACTCTTAAAGGCGTTAAAAATTACCAAAATAAAAGGTAAAATAAATGCGAGTAAAAGAATGACGAGCAGAATGAAGAGTAGAATTTTGCCGATTCGAGCAGAAAGTGGAGCCTTATCTCGAACTGAGATTGTGTGTGCGCTAGTCATTATGCTTGCACCTCACCTTTCCTGCCGACATAGACTTGGATAAGACCAACAATGGCGCAAATAAGGAAGAGCACCAGTGCTTCTGCCTGACCTACACCAAATTGCTTTTCTGTAAATGCTTTGTTGTACACGTGCATTGCTGCTAAAACAGATGACTTGTACGGATCGCCCTTAGTCAACGAAAGGTTGATGTCGTAAACCATGAAGCAGCGGGTAGTGGTTAAGAAGATGCAGGTGACGAAGCTGGTGCGCATCAGTGGAATCGTCACATTCCACATAGCCTTGCTTGGAGAACATCCATCAATCAATGCTGCTTCTTTCAGGCTATTATCCACGCCCATAAAGCCTGCAATGTAGATAAGCATCATATAGCCTGCGTACTGCCAAACTGATACGAAAATCAGAGCAAAAAGCGCACCCTTTGGAGTAGAGAGCAAGGAAGGAACCGTAGCTCCTCCTGCGATAGCAGATCCTACGGATACGAATACTCGGTTAAAAATGAACTTCCATACATAACCGAGGACAATGCCGCCGATGAGGTTTGGAATAAAGAAGCCAGCGCGGAATAGGTTCTGACCCTTAATGCCACTGGTTACCATGTATGCCAGTGCGAAAGCTACAATATTGGTTATTACAACGGTAATTACTGAGTAAATTACGGTCAATAGTAAGGCTTGCCAGTATTCTGTATCAGCAAGTGCTGCTTGATAATTGGCTAGTCCTACGAATGGTTTGGACAGGCTGACACCATCCCAGCTGGTCAAGGTTAGATATAAACCATAAATCAGTGGAACAATAACCACCATAATGAACAAGAAGGCTGCTGGGCCAGCAAACATCAGGAATTGCCCGGCTTTATAACTAAGCTTATTGCGTTTCATATTTCACTTCCGTTCCGATAAGCCGCATACCCTACGAGGAGCTGTATGATATGCGGCATTGTTCAGGTACGGTTGGCAGTTATTTCTTACTTGATATCGGCAGAAATCTTGGTGCTCTGCCAGTAAGAATCAATTGCATCTGCAAGTGCTGGACGATCAATCTGGTTTGCGAGGTACTTCTGGTACTCTGCACCGAGCTTGGAGTAATGATCATCTGGCAAATAGTTGAAGTTTGGAATGAGCGCACCCTTATCGGCGTAGCTCTTTACAGACTTGCCAAGTGGGTCGGCTGGTGCCAAGGTATTGCTCTTGAATGGGGAGACCATGGAGCAGGTGTTGACGATGAAGTCTTGACCTTCCTTGTCGCTGACCAGCCAGTTGAGGAAGTCCTTAGCCATTTGACGCTGCTCATCGGTGACCTTGTCGGAAGAATCGATGAAGAAGAACTTGGAGCCGCCGCCGACGAGCTTTTCGTTGGTACCATCGTCAGTATTCTGTGGAACTGGCATCATGCCGAGGTTCTTGTTCGGTTCATACTGGTTGATAACGGACCAATCCCAGTTGCCACCGAAGAGGAAAGCAATGTCGCCCTGTGCAAGCTTCTGTGATGTGACTTCACGTTCTGCAGAAGTAGGAGCATCCTTAGCGTAGTTATTAGCCTTAAGTACGTCAAAAGTATCCATTAAGGAGTTGAACTTGTCGTTTGAACTAATTTTTACTGTTCCGTCATGCAGTCCCTTGACGAATTCATTGACGTTTGGTTGCTCTTCGTAGATCTGTGGCAGATAGTGTCCTGCAAGTGACCAATCTTCTTTCAATACGCCAACTGGGCTTTGCATGCCGTCTGCCTTCAAATCGGCAATAAGCTTCTTGAATTCATCGAGGGTCTTGTACTGGCTTGGGTCAAACTTTTTGCCAGTTACCTTCTCAATAGCGTCGGCATTGTAGATAAGTCCGCGAGCTTCAACTGATACTGGGAAGCCCATAACTTTGCCATCTACGGAGATTGCCTGATCGGTGTCTCCTACCCACTTTTCGTTGGAGAGGTCTAGTGCATGGTCAGGGCCGAGTGAATAAATATCCTTTGCATCAACCATGGAGAGCACATATGGTGCGTTTGATGCGTAACGAGTTGCTAAATGAGCTGCGACGGTGTCGGAAGAGTAACTAACTTCTACGTTAACACCCTTCTCTTCGCCATATTTCTTGGCCATTTCTTCGAATTGCGACTGAATTTCCATCTTGGAATTGAAGATGGTTAAGGTTTTGCTATCATCAGAAATTCCAGTGCCGCTTCCGCAGGAGGCAAGCATGCCGAGTGCTGCTACTGAAGCGAGAACTGCTGCGAGTGTACGCTTTGTGTTGTGTACCATGGGTTTCCCTTTCCTTTTGCGGAACTGACGCAACATTGCTCGGTTCCGTTACATACTCCAGCGCTTCTATGTGCTGTGATGAAGTATGCCTCTTCCAGTTGAGTCTGTGATCCACCAGTCTCGAACCGGTTTGATGTGTTTAGTATATAACCGGTTCGATATGTGCACAAGTCGAAAATACGGCGTGTCGTAAACCGGTTCGATATCAATAATTGCAAGGGTTACCGCTCACATCGTTATAGGTGCTGCATTAGAGCGTTCTAATAGAGTGGTGATAAGTACATTTTTTTCTAGACTAAATTGGTATGCGATAAGAAGTATGTTGCTGGCAATTGGCTTATTGCAAGAGTGCTGCGAGAACGATTATTCGTATGATTACACTTCGTACTCAAAAGTCGCTACTTCGAAATATCTGATGTTTCGCCATGTACACTGTGATTGTGCACACTCGCTAGTTTGGAATATCAGATGTTTCAAAAAGCGGGAATCATACAGGACGTCCACTTAAACCAGCTAGTTCGGAATATCAGATGTTTCAATGTGTATACTATGAATGTTCATACCCGCTGTTCCGAAATATCAGATGTTTCAAATAAGCAGGAAATAGATTGCACATAGAGATAAAGTCGCTACTTCGGAATATCAGATGTTTCAAACCATACGTAGGAGACAGTGCACAGGAATAGCCGCAGAAAGCCGTTAGTTTGAAATAGTAATTATTCATGCGGATACACAATGCGAGCAATAGCACTATGAGTTATCCAAGCACATGCTCCAAGTGGCACACTCAAACCAAATAACAGCAAAACAGGCACAGCATACACAAAAAACTGTCCAATAAGCAGTCCACATGCTACAAGAATAATCAGTATTACAATAGTGCGAGGCAACAAAGCAAACGCAGACCATGCAGCATTGCGTAATTGTGTGCCAAACGGTCGCTGAAAGAGTGCAATATGCATAAAACCGTAGTACGCGATTGCGCCAACAATAAGACCAATAGCAAAAAGAGCCACCAATGCAATTACACGAATAGCAGTATCTAGCGAAGCAAACTGCGCGGAAGCAAGCGCCCACATATCTACACGAGCGATAATAATCACCATCAGGCAGATAAGCCATAATGCTGTCGCAGGCTTGAAATTATGTTTGAATGCTTGCCAAAAATCGCGCACAATACGCACTGGCTTATCTTCCAGCATGTTCACTAGTACGCGATTCATTGCAGTAAATCCAGCGCCAGCAGTGACAACGGGTATGCAAGCAAGTACACCAAGAATATTGAGCAATATCAAATCACCCGCAACACCCATAATTCTGAAAAAAGCATTATTGTCGTCAAATAGGCGTTGAGAAAGTGGGCGTTTCGCGTTGCTCATTTCGTCGTTTCACCTTCTTGCAATGTCACAGGGACGAGAATATCCATTAATGTTGGCACACTGGCAGCATCTAACGGTAGCGAATCATGATTAAACGCCAACTGATGCATTGTTGCATTTATAAGACTATCATGAGTAAGCTCAGATGTGGCAGATGGGCTTGCATTATTAGAATCGGCGATATCGATAAGGGTACTTCCATTTGCGATGCTGTTGTGATCAATGTGCTTGTTGTTACCAGCAATTCCATTTTCAGCAGGCTTATTGTTATCCGCAGTTTTATTATCAACAGCATGCTGACGGTCAATAGAACTCGAAATTTGCTCTACTAACAGTGTGCCTAAAGTAGACAAATCTTGTGCCACGGTAGTAATGCGCATGCCAGCGGTATGAGCAATATATGTGCCATCATATGAAATAACTTGTAACTGATCAGGAATTTCCAAGCCCATACGTAATGCTTCTTGCACGCAGTAGGCGGCACCTAAATCAGAACTGACAACAGCGTCGATGGTTTCTCCGCCAAAAGCGCCATCTGCCACGCGCTCGCATACCCAATGCATGGCTTTGCCATATTCTGCCATTTCGCTGACATCGCCGGCTGCTACATATTCATGGTGAATACCGGCTTCGCTGAGCAGTTTTTCAAGTGTCATATAGTAGCGGACAGTAGGGAAGGTGGTAGTAGATGTGCGTGTACCCGAGGCGTCTACACGATCATAGAATTGTTCGCGCGGACCGCCTACCATTACCACATGCTTAGCGCCAGAGCGAATCAATAAATCAGCTACAATACGTCCGCCTTGTTCATGATCTGACCCAATAGATGGAATGCCATCTGCAATATAACGGTCAAAAGCTACAATAGGGCGGTTGATAGAAGTCCAATAATCCGGATCATGCGCTGTGTGAGCGCACATAATAATGCCATCCATCATATGGCGGCGCAGCATATCCACGTAGGTAGCTTCACCATTTTCTTCATCATGAGTGGAACAGAGCATGGTGCGTAATCCACGCTGTGCTAAAGCATGCTGTATGTGGATAGTAAGCTCGGCAAAAAATGGGTGGCGAATTGTTGGCACGATTAACCCGATTAAATTAGTGCGATCGTGGTATAGATTGCGTGCAAGCTCGTTAGGAATATAGGACAGTTCGCGCATAGCCTTTTCCACGCGTTCGCGCATGGCATCAGAAACATAACCCGTGCGGTTCACTACCAGAGACACGGTGCTGACGGACACCCCAGCCCGTTTGGCAACATCGCGCATCCCAACCATTTCGCTCTCCTATAGTACTGTTGTCTGAAATTATCTACCGGTTCACTATACTGCGCTACCCACTTTGTAGTGCAAACAGTATGGATAACTAACTGTTTTGCCGCCATGTGAACATAGCATGTATCCCAACGCATACATCGTAAGTGTGGTGTTTGAGGCTTGCTTACATAAGAAAAAGTTTACCTCGCAAATTAAATAATATACACAATTTTTTGGTGCGCCACACCGCCCATATGTGGAGTATTTGCAGGATTAAGAGGTTACGTTGATGAAAGGTAATAAGTTGATCAAGCTTCTGGAAGAATGCTCCGATCATAGTTTCTTCCTCAATACTTGTAGGAAAATATATATCGTACGATGAAAGCTGGGGAACTGTTAGCTGAGGGACACCAGTTGATTCAACTACAACTTTATGATTGTTTATTGCATTTTCCAAAATAATTACAATCATGGTTTGAATGAATAGCAAGAAGCCTTACAGCAGGTGTAAAATCAATAGTTCTTGCCTTCGGATATCCTACTTCGCCGCGTCCCGTTACGGTCACTGCAGGTGCTTTTACTCTAAAATAATCGTTATCATCTCCAACAATTCCATCATTAGTTAAAGCGTTAGCAAAAATTGGAGATACACTATTTTCGACTATTTTTTCTTTATCGATATCGCCACCTGCCAATATCTCTGTTGTAGTATCCCCCGACTTACGCTGCTCCCAAACGATTAGAACTGATACACATCAACGAAGCGTATCAATTCTAATCATAATCGAACGCATTCTTCAACTATTAATACAATTCACAGTCTAAACTTGGTTGTGCGAGCAAATAAGATACTTTGGTAAAATAGGTGCATGGGATCAAGGTTGACCGTTTATTTGAGAGATAGTCGCGGATGGAGCTCCTATGGTCGTTATGGTGGAGCGCATAGTGTTGGCTACATGATTGCTCGTAATGGGTATGAAAATACAATGAAGTATATTGCAGATTGTTTCAAGTTTGAGGAAGCTACAGAAAAACCAGTATCTGACATCAGTTGGGCTGAAGGTATGCTGATTATCGACTCATTGAACAAAAATGTGTTTTGGTATGAAGAAGATGCTGGCTTATATCTTCCAAGAATTATTAATGCACTTATTGAACTCACGTGGCCGAGTTGGACAGCAATCTGGTGTGCAGAAGAACGTCTCAGCGCATTACAAGCATGCGGTATTGACGCTCTTCAAGAACCTATACCATTCGATGATTTTGAGGAAATTGACTGGGAGAAATATTTAGATTCTGGACCATGGAGCAAGCATTGTGAAGATGACAGTGTTGCTGTTACTTTCAAAGATGGCGTAACATTCTGCTGGCATCAGTTTTTAGACTCATTACTCCCCGCATTTTCTCCGAATTCATTCTATCATTTTGCGCAACATGTGCGAGAGGGTATAGAACAGGGTGAACCCCTTGAATGGGGTAAACAGTATAATGAAGACCTCCCGGATACTGGAATCCATATTGATTATCAAAAACATCAAATTCGCTGGTGGTCGTTGTATGACAATGGTGACATTGCATTAGAATGTAGACAACGCTGGACGGATTGGACGTTTACATCTATGAGTGACGATTATCGCTGGTTTGAACAACTCACCGGATATCAGATGAGAACTTGGGACGCAGAAATGAGGGAGGCATTTAGGTATATTGCAGGAATATTTGAAGATGAATCAGGAAACTATAAAACGTCACAAATACCTTCAAATCAAGTACTCGAGTACGAACTAGCGAACAGTCATGATAATAGCAAGTTAATTTTGTGTGCACTCATGCAGATGAAAGAGAGTGGGGAAATTCCACCAGCAAAAATAATTGACCGATATGGGGTGATTCGCTAGTTTGTCTCTACCTCTCCGCTCCATGCTAATGCTAATGTTTGTTCTATGGAAATGAATACCTCACAGCAGTTTTAAGCCAACATATTGTGGGAAAACTATACTTAACAGCTCAAAAAGTGCAACGATCCCGTGTTATTTCGCCGTTTATTGAAGTAGGTTCGGTAAGCGCTGCATTACGTACCGGATGCATACGGGTATTTGCATTGATGCAGCCTATTCACTCGGTACTGGTGGTGAACGTAATGCGATTGGCACAATGTTTACGTAAGGAGAGGAACACATCCAAAAATGTTGCGGCTTCTCCCAATGGTGGCATTGAATTACCTTACGGCGTATGTAAGGAAGCTAGTATGCAATTCGGTCCGTGAGCTGTAGATATTGATATACTGTGTGATTATAAGATTTTACGTTCCTGTACTCTGTTTCTCTTGTGCCTGTTTGGTGGGGTAGTAGTTGTTTTAATTCGTCGTAATACGATTAACTATCAACAGATAGTTGTTTAAGAGTGTGCACATGGGGTGGTCTTAAATGCAACGTTTTGAAATTGAACCGTATGCTACAGTAGTGCAACCAGTATAAATGTAGATACCAGACTGAGTAAAAGTATTTCTCATATTACAGCACTCTGAATATTTCTCAATACTGCTGGTGTAATTCATGGTTGTCTTGATATTGACTATAACTATTATTCTTATAACAATTATAAGCATTATTGTGAGGAGGGGTGATATGCCGATATTAATGAAAAATTATGTTTCAGCCACAGAACTTAGTCATGGAGCTGTAGAAAGAACTCTATCGGACCTGAGTATAGATCATCCTATTGTGGTGACGCGTAATAATCAGCCGGCAGCGGTAATGATTGCTCCAGAAGAATACGATTAGTACGTGAGTATGCAAGAAGACTATGTACTCTTGCAAGAGGTAGTGCAACGTTTACTTAATGATACAGGCACTTATTACAGTCAAGAAGAAATGGAGCAGCGTTATCCGCTTGCCGATGATGGGTTTGGGTCGGAGTTTGAGTAATAACGAGAGTCAACGGGCAACACAATAATGAGGGAAAGTTCAACTTTCACTGAGATTTATGAATGCTGCTATTTATGCAGGTATCCTGTATATTTTATGGATATATCACAGTAGACGATGGTAGTACAGTCTACTTTACGCATGCTAATGCTAAGTAAGTGAGGATGTATGGCAGAAAGCAGTGACCCAATTATTGCTTATATAGCAACGTTTGATTCACCTGCTCGTGCGAAACTCGAGGAAATAGATAGTATTCTTAGTGAAGTCTTGCCGAATGCTGAGCGAAAAATTGCTTGGAGAATGCCCACATTTAAGATGCGTAAAAATATTATTCATTTCGCTGGTTTTAAGCATCATGTGGGTTTGTATCCCGGAGCTGAAGCTATAGAGCAGTTTTCGTTGCAAATTCAGGAAGCTGGTTTTAATCACTCTAAAGGTGCTGTCCAGTTTCCTTATGAGAGCCAATTGCCAGCAGAATTAATACAGAGTATTGCGCGTTGGTGCCTTGCTCATACTGAGTGAGGGATCGCGTATACAATACATTCATCCGACCGACCTCTAAGATTCAACTTTTGTATACGTTTATTTTCTTATAGTCCGTTTAGGTGGATACTTATCGCATCCACGATCGTAGGCTTAAATATCACTTTTAGTACATATAAAATGTGCGTACACAGCAAGTAAGTACTCAACCAGTAACGATAACGGGGGTATTGATGAGGGTTTTAAGTTTTGCACTATAGTCGGCAATAAATACGCGATCGCTGTGACTGGTAGTTGCTTGTGACATGGTTGGTCGTTCATAATTGCTGCCACTGACCTCAATAAAATCAATACCAAGTTTTGCTAATCGCTGCGCGACGTAGAGACTATCTGCTTCGCTAAAACCATCAGGCGTAAAATCTGTGGAGTTCAGCTTAATGCCAACAATAAATAAAGAGTAATAAAGTGCTGCGCAATATTGAGAAAGAAAATCAAGACGAATAGGTGAATATAAAAGAAGGGAAGTTGTATAGGTTTATCTCTGGATAACAGGGATAAACTCCGCGCTTGTAATGAACTGCCAAGCCCGCTCGGTAAGCGCTACATTCCCCGCATATAACACAGATAAAAAAGTATCCATATCTCGGTCGACACCGGTGTATGCAAACTTGCTGAGTATGTTGTATTCATACTCAAGTTTGGCGTGGGTTTCGCTTTGATCTACAGCATCAAGTAATTGATAAGCACGAGTTGTTAATGTGGTAATATCTGAGCGTTCTTGCTCTGAAAGCGGGCGATTACTGTAGTCTTGAGATGGCTCTTGGTATAGCGTAAGCCAAGATGCCATATAATCTGCATGACTGCACAACCACTCGTCAATACCAACAGCTCCAGCGCTTTTCGCTTCAACCAGCCAATGCAAGCATTCAATATCTGCACCATCAGTATCACACCAGCGTGCCCATTCAATCATGCCAGCAATAGAGCCGTAACGTGCAGCATAATACAGCCATTCCTCGCCCTCGGTGGTGCCAAAATGATCCTCAAGGTATGTGCTACATAAATACATTGCATCGGCGTTGCCAAGTTGAGCTGCTTCAAAACAGTATTGTGCCGCGCGCTCACATTGACGATGTAACTGTGCCAGCAATCCCGTTTCGTAGAGAGATTGCGCTGTTGCAATGTCGTCCTGTGTTATCTGTTCAGCTTTGGGTAATGCGTCAAAACCATAATCAAGCAGCTGCTCGGTAATCTGTGGAAGTCTACGCATAGGATCCTCTTTCAGCAAGGAGCTGTGATAGGCATGCACGATGCATTAGATTATTGTAATAGATTATGCTAGTGCAATCGCATATGTAAGATTGTTTAGTGAATTTTACTTCGTATTTCATACGTCGAGTGCCGCCTTGAGATCTTCCATGATTTTGTGGCCTTTCACATTTGGATCTGTTGCAATACGACGCCCCGCCTCGATAGCTGCTTGCGTTATCGCGTAAGGGCTGTCGAGCTTGGGCTGGAATGGAATACCATTTTCTCTAATCCCGGCGCGCAAAAACATGTTAATTGCAGTAGTGAGTTTTAATCCTAATTCAGCAAAAATACTTTCTGCTTGTTCTTTAATTTTTTATCTGTACGAATTTCAAATTTGTTGTAGTTATTGTTATTCCTATCATTGTGAACAATGGTGCATATCCTAAATTGCAATATACAGTCATTATGTTGTGTATACAATACACGAACGTTTATAAGAAAAAGGCTCTAACGAATGTTAGAGCCTCAACAACATGAATTAAAACTATTAGAACTGCAATGGTTTGACAAGAGGGAAAGTAATAGTCTCGCGAATGGTTGCGCCAGTAAGAGCAATCAAGAGACGATCAATACCCATACCCATACCGCCGGCTGGAGGCATACCAACACCAAGTGCTTCGAGGAAGTCTTCATCAATATCCATAGCTTCCTCATCACCAGCCATAGCATCCTTAGCCTGAGCTACCAGACGCTCACGCTGCACTACTGGATCGTTGAGTTCAGAGTAGCCAGTAGCTAGCTCAAAACCGCGCACATACAAATCCCACTTTTCTACTACGCCTGGAATAGAACGATGAGATTTAACCAGTGGGGAAGTCTCTACTGGGAAATCACGCACAAACGTTGGCTCATCAAGCTTATCTTCATAGAAATGCTCCCACAAATGCTCAACCAACTTGCCATGATTTTCTACACCATCGCGCTCCACGCCTAAGCGATCGGCAAGAGCGCCCAAATATTCCACACTGGTACCAGGAGCATCAGGGCCAGCATTTGGAATAATTTCCTCGCCAAGCGCCTCAGACAGTGATTCATACATGCTGATGGACTTCCATTCGCCACCAAAATCATACTCAGTGCCATCAAGCAACGTCACTTTGTATGAGCCAAATACATCCATAGCAGTCTTTTGGATAAGCTCTTTGACTAAGTCAGCAATAGTGTCATATGTGCCATATGCCTGATATGCCTCAACCATAGTAAATTCTGGCGCATGAGTAGCATCAGCACCCTCATTGCGGAAATCACGGTTGATTTCAAACACACGATCAATGCCGCCTACCAAGCAGCGCTTGAGGAATAATTCAGGAGCAATACGCATAAACAAATCAATATCAAAAGCATTCATATGCGTAGTAAACGGACGTGCAGCAGCCCCGCCATGCACTGTCTGTAACATTGGTGTTTCAACTTCAATAAAATCATGATTTGCAAACGTGTGACGCAAACTTGCCACAGCCTTAGAGCGATTACGCACCATATCGCGCATACGCTGATCAGCAATCATACCAAGGTACGGCTTGCGCGTGCGGGTATCATCGCCCAAATCCTTATGCAACGCAGGAAGTGGCTGTAATGCTTTAGCTGCAATGGCCCATTCTGTAGCAAATACTGATAATTCGCCAGTCTTAGAAGCGATAACTCGACCGCGCAAATACAGGTGATCGCCCAAATCTACAAGTTGCTTAAACTGCTTAATTGAGTCTGCGCCAATTTCACGCTTGGAAACCATACCCTGGATAGTAGTGCCGTCTCCTGCTGCCAACTGCACAAAGCACAAACCACCAGCATTACGGAGGAAGAGCACGCGACCAGCAATGCCTACAACATCATCCGTTTCTTGTCCGGCTTCGAGCTTGCCATCATACTGTGCGCGCACTTGCTCGATGCTATCAGTAACATCAAGATGCACGGGGTATGGTGCAATGCCTTGTGCCAGCATCAACGCACGCTTGGCTACACGCATCTGCACTTGCTCAGGGTGTCCTAGGGGACCAAATTCCTTACCACTTGGATCGATTGCTTCATCCAAGGTAGCACCGTCGTTAATGCGCTGTGCAATAGCCTTATCTTGATTCAGCAGCAAAATTGCGCGCTCAACAGTGCTCATATGATGCTGCTCTTGAGCTTCCTGCTGTGCTTGGTCAACACTTTGGTCTTGTACTTCTTGCTGTGCTTGTTCTTCTTGCATGTCCTACCCTCAAGCTTGCTTTGCAAACCGCGTGCTTACATTTCGCCTGTGTGCGTATATATTTCAGTACTGAGTACATTACGTACCTTACGTACATTACTGAATGTTCTACACACATGGTTAGTTTTAGTTTGTCAGTTATAGTGCATAGTGTAGCGACTTGGCGCTACTTCTTCGCTGTTGTGTTGACACCACTATTCGACACGCATGGGTGGTGGTATTGCTATTGTGTAACCTGCATGGTGCTGGCATGGTCTTGCGACAAAAGCAAGCAGTATAGTGCTGGCAGTGCTAGTGCATTCGGGCTATAGCGCAGTTTGGTAGCGCGCTTCGTTCGGGACGAAGAGGCCGCGGGTTCAAATCCCGCTAGCCCGACTTTTGTTTTGCGTTGATTGTTGTTTTATGATTCGCGCGATACGCATAAAGGTCTTGACAAGGTAGTAGATCTCGCATTTGGTGCACAGAAATCTTGCAAAGACAACGATGAGCGTTTACAGATTTTGTTCGAACGATATGCAGAGATGACTAAGTAGTGGTATCAGAAAGGTTTCTTTATAGCACATCATTCAGCATGACCTATTCGTCTAGGCTTGTCCATGGTTTGACCATTGGCGCACCCCCGAACATATGACGACCGGCTCTGACCACACTAAAATAATGTAGCGAGCCGGTACTAGTACTTGTAGACTACCACAGAGCATTTGAGAGTCAATAAAAGCTCAGAACGTTCTTATGAGCAGAGTAACTCAGGATGTAACTTTTTCTGTTAATACACCTTCTGTATGTTACTGCGTTCTGTTGTGAAGGTCTGGAAACCCATCCGAGTCAATTAATACTACGGATTATAAAGCACTTATCTATCACCGACTAATAACTTTGTATAACTAATCGCTATAACAACGCCGTGTGGTCAACGTTGATTTTTTCGTACAGTATTGCTCATGACTTACCGACCGTAAAGGGGGATCAATGAGTGAAGAACACTTGCAATTTGGTACACAAGCACTACATGCGGGATATGATCGCGAATTCGTTGCACGTGCATCTAGTACTCCAATTTACCAAAGTGCCGCTTTTGATATGGTCAGTGTTGAGCGAGGAGACAGACTTTCAAGTGGCGAGGAACAGGGATTTTCATATTCTCGCGTAGCAAATCCGACTGTTGACACTTTAGAGCGCAGACTTGCTCAGCTTGAAGGTGGTATTGGCGCAGTAGCGACTGCTAGCGGTATGGCTGCTATTTCATTTGCACTGCTTGCAGCTGCGGAGGGTGGCGGTCATATTGTTTCTGCTGCTGAACTCTACGGCGCCTCGGTTGATGCTATGGAAACATTCTTCCCACAGTTCGGTATTGAAACAACGTTCGTCGATGATATCAATGATTTAGCTGCGGTTGAGCAGGCAATTCAGCCTAATACTCGTGCTATTTTTGCAGAAACTGTGGCTAATCCATCAACAGTTGTTACTGACATTGCATCCCTTGCCAAGCTCGCCCATCGACATGGTATTCCTCTAATTATTGACAATACAGTGCCGACTCCGTATTTGTGTCGCCCTATAGAACTTGGTGCCGATGTAGTTGTGCATTCTACGACAAAAGGTATTACCGGGCATGGTAATGCGCTTGGCGGTATCGTTATTGACTCTGGAAATTTTGATTGGGCAGCAGGTAAGCATCCGCAGTTTACGCAAGAAGAACTCGTAGTCAGCGATGAAGAGCATGGGGTATGGCATAGTTTTGCTTCTGCGTTTGGTAAAGAAGCGTATATTCGACGCGTGCGTATTAAGTATTTGCGTACTTTTGGCGCAGTGCCAAGTCCGTTCAATGCATATTTGCAGCTCATTGGTTTGGAAACCATAGTGCAAAGGGTACGTCAGCAGGTTCAGTCTGCCACTCGCATTGCGCAGTATTTACAGCATCATTCGCATGTGCGACAGCTTAATTATTCCGGTATCGGCACAACAGGGCAGACTGATCTTGTGCACACTATGCTTCCTAAGGGCGTCGGTCAAGTGCTCTCATTCACATTTGATGGCACTGCTGAGCAGATGAACAGATTTATTAACGCTACAACGGTGTTTAGTTATATTCCGAATATTGGTGATTCAAAATCGTTAATTGTGAACCCGGCAAAAATAACGCATCGAGAGGTTCCTCGCCGTTTGCGAGAGGTTGCAGGAGTGAGTGATAATTTGATTCGCCTTTCTATTGGGTTAGAAGATGCTGATGATTTGATTGCTGATTTAGAGCAGGCATTTGCTGTTGCTTTTGGCTAGTGCGAGTTTCGGCAAATACAAAGTGTTACAACATCACATTATTCAAATAATGAGATATAGATAACATGCTGTTGAATATGGGAAGGTGTGATGTTATGGTTTCAACCATGAGTTTTTCTATGCGATGTCTATGTATCTAGTGAGTAGCAGATAGTTGAGCGTAACGAGTTGGGTTACTGCTCAGGCTGTTTACTCGCACATCGCATAATCGAATATGTTTTGTATTTTGCTTATCGCTTTTGTAGTATGCTCGCTTATAGCGAGATTTGCATATATTAAATAACGGTTATTGGTATCTCTGTATATCTGCATGCGTGCACTGCTCTGCAAGAACTAGCAAGGTGTGGCAACGCCTACTGCAAGTGAACGAGTACCGATGAGCCGCCGAGATTGCAAACTCAGACACATATAGACAGTATCTCACTTTCGATAGAGAGCAAGCAATACGGTGCAAAAGTGATAAGCCACCCATAAACATTTCTATCAATGTCACTGTGCATGAGTGCTATAGCATCTGTTACTCACATACCCCCTAACTATAAATAAAAAGTAGTGGTTGATACATTGTTATAACTAACGGCTATAGCCAAAACCCTTGGAATAGCTTGACTTTATACGCAATATACGATTGACTACAAGTAGTGAATTCATTGCCAACTACTCGCCGCTTCTAAAGCACATTGCATGACGAAGTAGCAACCCGAAACTTCTAGTGTTAATAGCGCATCAAACCTAGAAGAGCAATCCCTACAAATACACGAACCAAATACCATACTAATGAGCAAAACTATGGCTCAACATATTTAGTACATGCAAGTGCACTAGATACTAGGTATTTGAACTAGATACTAGGTATTAGTACGTTTAAGGAGTAACCATGAGCACAACAATTGACCGTCGAGCAGCTTTCCACGCTATCGCACGCGGCGAAAAAGCAGAAGTTCCATACCTTGTAGCAGCCTGGCAGCATCTGATCGGATACGAGTATGGGGCAGAAGAATTTGCTCAAGCCTATATTAACTTTGTAAAAAAGTGGGATTGGGATTGGGTAAAAATTAACCCACGCGCCATCTACTATGCAGAAAGCTGGGGTGGCAAATACGATCCTGAAAACTATGACGGATATGTAATTCCAAAGAAACTCGTTGACGGTATCCAGCAGCCCGAAGACGTTGCAAAAATTGCCGTACTTGACCCAACTAATGCACAAGAAGCACCATATTTCGCAGAACATATTGAAGGTGCTCGCCTCATTCGCCAAGGACTACTAGATCGTGGCGTTATTCAATCCGTATTCTCTCCGCTTTCCATATTGCTACAGTTGGCTGATTTGCCGCTATATCCAGGTGACGATTACGCTACACCAACGCTAACCATTGCTGACATTATTGATAACCAGCCAGAAGTTGCTAAGCAGGCGCTACACAATATTGCGCAAACACTGGCCGCATATGTGAGTGAACTCGTGAAGCCAGAATCTGAAGGTGGCGTCGGATTAGATGGTATTTTCTATGCGGTAACCGGTACCGTAAGCGAAAACTACTTCAATCGTGAGCGTTATGAAGAGTTCTCTTTGCCATATGATCGCATTGTTATTGACGCGATTCGTGCAGCAAACCCGGACGCGGTCGTGCTAGTGCACACTTGCCGTGCAGATTCTCATCCAGAATGGTTCGCAGAGCTTGGTGCTGATATTGTGCACTGGGATCAGTATGCCGAAGGTAATCCGCACGTTGATGCAGATTTGGGTGCTGTTCCAGTAGCAGGCGCGAATTATTTAGAGTTTAATGAGAGCGGAGACCCTGAGCAAGTTGCAAAAGATTTGCAAGAAACGATTGCACTCGCAGGAGATAAGCAATTCTTATTGGCTCCGAGCTGCACTGTACCAACACCAGCAAGTGAAGCTTCATTAGCAGTATTAAGCAAGATTCGCGCGTACTGAAGTTATAAAAGTTACAAAAGTTCAATCTTGATCGCAACTTGAAAAAACATTTAGGTTGAAACTCATATTAACAAAGCCAACTAGGTATAAATGCTAGAGGAAGTGTCAAAGAGAGGTATCATGGCACACATTACGCGTTCAACACGAGCAAACAAAATACTGAAAACAGCAGCTGCAGCACTTGCATCAGCTGGCTTACTAACTTCGCTTACCGCTTGCGGTTTAGGTGGCGATTCGGCATCACAGGCACAAGGCGATACCGTAAATATTGGTGTAATCTATCCAAAAACAGGTCAGTATGCTGAATACGGGAAAATGTTCCAGCAAGGTTTTGATCTGGCAGTAGAGCAAGTCAATGCTCAAGGCGGTGTAGGCGGTAAAAAGTTGGGATTGAAGTATTTTGATACGCAATCTGATGCTAAACAAGATGCCGCTGTTGCGCCAAAAATTGCTAGCGACGGCTCAATTATTGCAGTAGTTGGAGATTATGCATCTCCTGCATCTGCAGCTGCTTCGCCAACATTCCAGCAAGCAGGATTAGTGCATTATGGTTTTAATAATTCTGCACCAACATTTACTGATACTGGCGACCATGTGTGGACGCCGCAAATTGGGCAGGATGTCTATCAGAAAGCTAATGCTGATATTGTAGCGAAAACTGCAAAGAAAATTGCTGTAGTCTATATTGAAAATGACTGGGGTAAGCAGGCTTACGAGTACTTCAAGCAAGAAGCTGAAAAGAACGGTACGCAGATTGTGTATGAGTCCTCATATTTGGCTGATTCTACTGATCTTTCTCCAATTTTGATTCCGGCACGCGATGCCAAGCCTGATGCCGTAGTTGATATTGGCTACGGTCCAGATGGTGCATTGGTACTCAATACTCTGCGTGATGATTTGGGATACCAAGGTGCCTTCTTTGGTGGGCAGGAGACTAAGGAATTCCTAGAGCTTGCTGGCAAGAATGCAGAGGGATCGATTATTACAGGTTCGTTCTCAGCTACTGGCACCAAGGACAAGAAAGCACAGGAGTTTGTCAAGGAGTTTAAGGATAAGTACGGTAATAATCCTGGAAACTTCGAAGTCACTGCGTATCAAGCCATTATTGATTTAGCGCATGCTGCTAATAAGACTGAGCCTACGCGCGAAGGTATTCAAAAAGCACTGCAAACAGCTACTGATTTCCCGCTATATCAAGGCAATGGCGGTACGTTTAAGTTCAACCAGCAAACCCGTCGAGCTGACAATATTGAGCCAATTCTGCTCATCGTTAAGAACGGTAAGTTCCAGCAGTACGAGGGCTAGCGCGGCATAGTGGTACGAAGTGGAGGGCTGTGTGGCGAGTGATTCTACTCGCCACACGGTATGCATATAGCCTGATATACGGTCTGCACGCAGTGCACCACATGGTATGCCTGTAGCACGCCTCTTGCAGGCTTGCCTACCAGCACAAGGAAGAGACTCAAAAGCTGCGGACACAGCATAAGGAAGAGATAGACATGATAGATACCCTATTTGCAGGGCTTATTCACGGTAGTGCATATGCGCTAGTCGCCGTGGGTATGTCGCTTATTTTCGGCGTAACAAATGTAGCCAACTTCGCACAAGGCTCAATAGTTGCTGCGGGCATGATGGTGGCATGGTGGCTTGGTGGTCCACTTGGTTTGCCAATTATTGTTGTGATTCCAGTTGTGGCTCTGGTGTGCGGCATCATCGGACTATTGATGAATATTGGTGTAATCGCACCACTTGAAGGTAGGAAACCAATCGCAGCGCTTTTGGCAACTATTGGTATCGGACAGATACTTGATAATGGTTTACAGTTGATTTTTGGTCCTCAAACCAGAAGTTTTCCAGAGATTTTGCCTACACATAATCTCCAAGCCTTCGGAGTGCGCTTTGGCACATCCGATATTGTTATGATTATTGTTGCTATCATCAGCATGCTGGCACTATGGGCATTCCTGAAGTTTGGTAAAGCAGGTCAAGCAATCCGCGCGACATCACAGGATCCAGATGCTGCTCGTCAGATGGGTATTCCAGTAGCATCCATTCGCACACTATCATTCGTTATTGGTGCAGTGCTTGCTGGTATTGCTGGTATTTTCGTAGGGCTTTTCAACGGCAATATCAATCCAATGAACGGCGGAACTATTGGTATGACGGCATTTGTTGCTGCGACTATCGGTGGTCTTGGGTCAATTCCGGGAGCGGTAGTCGGTGGATTGGCTCTTGGATTGGTGGAAGCCGTTGGCGTGCGCGCATTCGGTGATGGCGCCCATGACCTTATCACTTTCGGCGCGTTGATTCTTATTCTTATTTTGCGTCCACAAGGGCTTTTTGGTGGAGCACATGACGCCACGAGTGAGCCGATGACTGGCACTTTCCTGGGAGCCACACGACCAATTGAGCTACCACGATGGGCAAACTGGGTGCTTGCTGTATTGCTGCTCGCAACTCCGTTCTTCTTTAATGATTACTTGTCGGGCATTGGCATCCAAGCCACTATTTACGCTATTGCTGCGGTGGGATTGACTTTAATTTCAGGCTCTGCTGGACAAACTATTCTCGGTATGGCAGGACCACTTGCTATTGGCGCCTACGCTTCAGCACTCTTAGTCGGTACGCTGCACTGGCCGTTCCTCTTAGCGCTAGTTGCATCTGGAGTTATTGCAGCAGTTATTTCTACGGTACTTACATTCCCTGTATGGAAACTTTCTGGACACTATGTAGCAATCGCCACAATTGGTCTAGGTGCAGTTACCGTTGCAATTATTCGCCTCTGGGAGCCATTAACTAGGGGTTCTCTGGGTATTACTGGCATCAGCTACCCAAATGTGTTTGGTGCAGTATTAAATACGCAGCAGGAAATGTATTTGTTGAACGCCGTCGTACTGTTAGTGGCATTGTGGATTGTTACTCGTATCCGCAAATCACATGTAGGACACGTGTTTGAAGCAATTGGTGCTGATCAGGAAGCAGCAGAGGCATTGAGCATTCGATCCGGATCCTATAAAGCATTAGCATATGCGATTGCAGCCCTGCTAGGCGGTTTGGCTGGATCGTTAATGGCACACGAATACACGTATATTGATCCGACGATGTTCAACTCCACTATGTCCATGACGATTTTGACCATTATTGTGCTTGGCGGTATGAATGCTCCACTTGGCGCAGTAATTGGCTCCATAGTGCTTATTGGCGCGCCTGAATTGCTGCGCCCGATCTCCGATGCTCGCATTCTGATTTACGGTTTGCTCCTCGTTATTATTATTCTCTTCCGCCCACAGGGTTTGTTTGCAAAGAAGGGCTAGGGCTAGTCTTATGAGTCAAGTACAACAAGAAGCACAGTCTTCAATTTGGACCAATACTACTGAACCCATCGATCAATCAAGTTCGCAAGCATTGTTTAACCAAGAACTCGCCCCATTTGGCGGTAATATTGAAGCATATGCTAAACATCATCGCGCTAAAGTGATGGATGCTCCAGTAGTGTTGCGTGTGCGCGATCTGAAAAAGTCATTCCAAGGTCTACAAGCCGTTGGGGGAGTTTCTTTCGACCTGCATCAGGGAGAAGTAATTTCTATTATCGGGCCAAATGGTTCGGGAAAATCCACAACCATTAACTTGATTTCTGGTTTTCTGTCTCCTGACTCGGGGTTAATTGATATCAATGAACAGTCTGTTGCAGGATTAAGTGCTGCCGATGTTTCTGAACGAGGTCTTGCTCGAACCTTCCAAAATGGGCGTGTTTTTGGTGGGCTTACTGTGCGAGAAAATGTGGAATTGGGCACGCATAAACGCCTTGATGCGCAGCGACCTTTTAAGCAATTGCAACAATATCCTATTTTGCAATGGTTGCCTCTTTTGGCAGAAACTGGATTAGCGCTTATACCAGGACCTCGTGCAAAACGTGAAGCCCGCGATGCTGCTATCCGTGTTGATAGGGAAATAGATAGGTTTAAAGAGCGACTCGGTAATCGTAAAGACGATTTTACATACACACTTTCATACGCTAATCGTCGTCGCACAGAAATTGCGCGCGCTCATATTAGTGAGCCAACGCTATTACTGCTCGATGAGCCAACTGCAGGCATGAACCAGTCAGAAACTGCGGAAGTGTTGGAGCAGCTGCAATATCTCAAAGTGCAGGGGCATACCATACTGCTGGTTGAGCACAAAATGGACTTGGTTTCTGCGCTTTCAGACCGCGTGCTTGCTATGGATGGTGGCACTATTATTGCTCAAGGCACTCCTGAAGAAGTGCGTAATGCGCCGCAAGTTGTTGAAGCGTATTTAGGAAAACGCAGAGAGCTTAATAAAACGCGAGTTTCTGGGCAAAGCAATGTACTGCTGATGCAGAACGCTATTGAAGCACAATCCGCGGTGCAGGATACTCCATCGGTTGAAGTTCATGCTGCACCTGTGCTACAACCTGAACAGCCGAAGCTCAAGTCCGATGAGCAGGCAGAGCAGCATGAAACGCCACTACTAGAACTTGACACCGTTAATGTATTTTATGGGCAAGTTCATGCACTGCAAGATGTTTCTATCAGCATTCCACAGGGTGCTATTGTTTCACTGCTTGGCGGTAATGCGTCTGGTAAATCCACAACGATGAAAACTATTTTAGGATTGAATAGAGCAAAATCAGGAACAATTCGTTATCAAGGCAAAGATATTACCAGTCAATCCACGCGACATCGTGTGATTGCGGGTATTGCCGCAGTACCTGAAGCACGTAGAGTATTCCCGCTGATGAGCGTACAAGAAAATCTACTTTCTGGCGCCTATACCAGAACGGATCGTGCTGGCATCCAGGAAGATTTGGAAGCTATGTATGAGCGTTTTCCAAGGCTTAAAGAGCGTAGAAACCAGCAGGCAGGCACTATGTCAGGTGGCGAGCAGCAAATGTTAGCTTTTGCAAGAGCACTTATGAGCAGACCAAGCCTGATTTGCATGGATGAGCCTACTATGGGTCTTTCTCCACGATTAGTTGAAGAAGTCCTTGAACAGATTGCCACTCTACGTGATGATCTCGGAGTATCGGTGCTGATGGTTGAGCAGCAAGCTGAGCTGGCATTATCTATCGCTGACTATGGGTATGTACTACAAAATGGCAGTATTCGTTTGCATGGTGCAGCAAGTGACTTGCTAGAAGATGAACGTGTACGTCAAGCATATTTAGGAGGTGCAGCATGAGTGAAGTAGCACAACAACTATCACGAGTACAAACTGCCGTTGTTACCGGCGCTGGCGGAGGTATGGGATTTACGCCATCGTCAAGAGCTGACTGCTGCGTTTAACGTGTAGCAAATATATGCGTTACAGTATCTGGGCTTACTGTTTACAAAGCAGTAAGCCTTTTTTGCGGGGGGAGGGTATAGTATGTTGTTATTGGCTGTACGAATGGTAGATGCTATGCGTATGCTTTGCTAATATTTCATTTGAACATGTGGAGAGTAATGCTTTCTTGAGGAAGGGTTCATATCACAAACTTGGCTTATGCGTTCCTCCTCTTTGCACAAGTGAGATGAGCTGCGAACGATTCTCACAATCTATTGTGCACGCATAAGTCAAGATCCCGGTTGCTTATGCGCCGGGATTTTTTATTCCACACGCTTGTCCACAATATGAGATTTTACGGTAATGTTACCACGGTTGTCACAAAGGTTCAGTAGCGTAAATGCGGCTTATAAGAGCGTTTACAACGTATAAGAGCGTATATAGCGCATAAGAACGTATAAAACGATTCAAAGTATTGCTTGCAATACTATACGTGGACAAGGAGGGCATATGTCTGAACATCAAGACCACCATGCTCACACTCAAATTCAAAATCAAGAGCAGAACCAGTCACTAAGTACGCATGCCACAGATCGTGCAGATGCAGGATATGCAAAAGACTTGAAGCCTCGGCATATTCAAATGATTGCTATAGGTGGTTCTATCGGCACAGGTCTATTCCTTGGCGCTGGCGGTAGATTATCTATGGGCGGCGCAGGACTTATGGTCGCATATGCTGTATGCGGCGTATTTGCCTTCCTCATGGTTCGTGCACTTGGAGAGCTCGCCATCAGACGCCCATCATCTGGTGCGTTCGTATCGTATGCTCGCGAATTCTTGGGAGAAAAAGGCGCATATATTACAGGATGGCTCTTTTTCCTAGACTGGTCCACCACAGTTATGGCAGATATTACTGCGGTTGCTGTGTACTTCCACTATTGGAAAGCCTTTACCGTTATCCCACAATGGGTGCTGGCATTAGGCGCATTAGCTCTTGTATTTGTGCTGAATCTCATGAGCGTGAAACTCTTTGGTGAAGCAGAATTTTGGTTTGCTGCCATTAAAGTAACCACCATTATTGTGTTTATGCTCACTGCTATTTGGGCTACTCTCACTGGCGCACCTGTGGCTGATACGCATGCAGGAATTGCCAATATCACACAGCATGGTGGCTTCTTCCCAGAAGGCATCGCACCTATTTTTGCGCTCACACTAGGCGTTGTGTTTGCCTTTGGCGGCACCGAAATGGTAGGCGTAGCAGCTGGAGAAGCAAAAGAAGCAGTGCGCGTACTGCCTAAAGCAATTAATTCCATGATTATTCGTATTTTTGTGTTCTATGTAGGTTCAGTAGTGTTGATGGCGCTTGTGCTCCCATACACTGCATATAGCGCTAACGAATCTCCGTTTGTAACATTTTTTAGTGGCATTGGTGTACCTCATGCCGGTGATGTTATTCAAATTGTGGTGCTCACTGCGGCACTGTCTTCATTAAATGCCGGACTGTATGCAACAGGTCGTACTTTGCGCTCACTGGCTATTGCAGGCTCTGCTCCTAGTTTCGCTTCTCGACTGAATAAACATCATGTGCCTTATGGTGGCATTATTATTACTGCTTCTTTGGGGTTACTTGGTGTGCTTTTGAATGCAGTTTTGCCGGCGGATGCCTTTGAAATTATTATGAATCTGGCAGGTATTGGCATCGCTGGTACATGGAGTGCTATTTTAGTATCGCATTTGGCATTCCTGCGCCGTGTGAAACAAGGTAAGGATACTCGTCCAAGTTATCGCATGCCAGGCGCTCCTTATACCAATATTGCCGCGCTCGTATTCTTTGCGATTGTTGTGCTTTCTAATTTGACGAGTAGCTCTGGTCGATGGACATTAGCACTATTTGCAGTAGTAGTGTTGCTGATGGTTATTGGTTGGTTTGCTGTGCGCAAGCGAATCAATCCTACGCTGATGGACGCTATGTTAGATACGCAAGAGTAGGCGTGTTAGGAGGGCAAGTGCGTATTCATGTGGCTTATACAGGCGGCACTATTGGTATGATTCATTCGCCAGAAGGGCTGCTGCCTGGTGCCGATGTGCAAGGCTGGTTAAGTAATGTGCTTGAAGGGACGCAAATTGATCCTGAACAAGTGTCATTTACTACGTTTGACCCACTAATTGACTCATCAAATGCAACCCCTGCACACTGGCAGCTTATTATCGATGATTTGATTGCTCACTGGGAGAAGGCTGACGCATTTGTAGTGCTGCATGGCACAGATACCATGAGCTATGCGGCTTCTGCATTATCGTATGCACTCACTGGTTTTGGCAAGCCGGTTATTGTAACCGGCTCTCAGCACCCACTAGGCGTGGTGGAATCAGATGCTATTGCGAATGTAACAGGTGCACTCAATGCGGCTATTAGCGGTAAGGCTACAGGGGTTACACTGTTTTTTGGGCATCATTTGTTTGCGGGAAATCGCGTCACCAAGTTTTCTTCATGGGCTTTTGAGGGCTTTACTGCGCCGTCAACAGGTCCTCTCGCTCGCACTGGTACGCCGTGGCATTGGTACGCTTCGCCAATTCCCGCAACTGGCTGGCCTAATCCCAAACCGTATGTGCGCCAAGATATTGCCGTACTGGATTTAGTACCTGGAATTAGCGCTGAGCGACTGCGTGCCATGCTTGACCCGGCTCCAAGCGCGGTGCTTGTGCGCGCATATGGTGTGGGTAATGTTCCAGATGAAGAGCCAGGATTAGCTCGCGTGGTTATTGATTTAATCAATAATGGTACGCCGGTTATTATTTCTTCACAATGCTTGCAAGCAGAAGTAATTTTAGGCAGATATGCGGCAAGCTCGCCATTGGTAAAAGCTGGTGCTATCGGCACTGGAGATATGACGCTCGAAGCAGCGTACACGAAACTGGTATTTCTGCTCTCGCAAGGGCTACAAGGCGATGAGCTTCGTCATTGGATGGCTACGCCAATTGCGGGAGAATTAAGTTTGCATTAAGGGTATCGAATTATGTGAGATGCATTGCAGTATGCCAGAGTCGAGAGTGCAGTGATGCGCATAGTGCATAATGCATAGCGCAGTATCCGCCTTATTCCATATAATAAAGCCTCCTAGAACTTATACTCTAGGAGGCTTCACTGGATTTGGTGTTACTTAGAAATCCCAGTCGTCATCATCGGTTTCCACGGCCTTGCCCATCACATATGATGAACCAGAACCAGAGAAGAAATCATGATTTTCGTCAGCATTCGGGCTTAACGCTGCCAAAATAGCTGGATTAACATCAGTGGCTTCAGCAGGGAAGAGCGCTGGATACCCTAAATTCATCAACGCTTTGTTCGCGTTATAGCGCAAGAACTTTTCAACGTCCTCTACTAGACCAACTTCAGAATACAAGCTAGTCGTATATTCTTCCTCATTATCGTAGAGTTCGTTAAGCAGGTCGTAAGTATAATCCTGCATATCATTGCGTTCAGCTTGAGTAAGCTGCTCGATACCCTTTTGATACTTGTATCCAATATAGTAGCCGTGTACAGCTTCATCACGAATAATCAGACGAATCACATCGGCAGTATTGGTCAGCTTAGCGTGTGCTGAGAAGTACATTGGCAGATAGAATCCAGAATAGAAGAGGAAGCTTTCCAGTAATGTAGAAGCAACCTTACGCTTATAAGGATTATCACCTTCGTAATAATCAAGCACAATCTGAGCTTTCTTCTGCAAGAACTCGTTTTCCTCACTCCAAGAGAATGCTGCATCAATTTCCTTTGTGGAGCACAAGGTGGAAAAAATAGAGGAGTAGCTCTTGGCGTGCACACTTTCCATAAAAGCAATATTGGTATATACCGCTTCTTCATGAGGAGTAAGTGCGTCAGGAATAAGCGATACTGCGCCAACAGTGCCTTGAATAGTATCCAACAATGTCAAACCGGTAAACACGCGCATGGTGAGAGTATGCTCAGCCTCACTGAGGGTTTGCCAGCTAGGGATATCGTTAGAAACAGGAACCTTTTCTGGAAGCCAGAAGTTGCCAGTTAAACGATCCCATACTTCCAAATCTTTTTCATCTTCAAGACGATTCCAGTTGATGGCGCTTACCCGGTCGATAAGCTTCAATGGTTGACGTGGTACGGAAATTGGTGCCATAGCTCTCTCCTCATACTTACAGCGTGCAGCTTACGCAGCCTTGCACTTCTGTGCCTTGTAGTGCTTGTTGACGTAGACGAATATAGTATAGCGTTTTAATGCCCTTACGCCATGCGTAAATCTGTGCCTTATTCACATCACGTGTGGTAGCGGTATCAGGGAAGAATAGTGTTAAGCTCAAGCCCTGATCCACGTGTGGAGTTGCAGCAGCATAGGTATCGATAATAGCTTTCCAACCGATTTCGTATGCGTCTGCATAGTATTGCAAGTTGTCATTTGTCATATATGCAGCTGGATAGTATACGCGGCCGACTTTGCCCTCTTTACGAATCTCGATCTTAGAAACAATAGGGTGAATTGAGCTGGTCGAATGATTGATATACGAAATAGATCCGGTTGGTGGCACTGCTTGCAAATTCTGGTTATAAATACCGTCCGCAATAATGGCATCGCGAAGCTGAGCCCAATCTTGAGCAGTTGGCAAAGCAATATTGAATTTAGCAAAGAGTTCGCGCACGCGCTCGGTTTGTGGTTCAAGTGCTAGTGTGCCATCAGTGTATTTATCAAAATAATTGCCCTGACCGGCTGGTTTAGCATATGCAGAAGTAGCAAAGAGGCTGAATGCTTTGCCGCGTTCTACTGCCAAATCATGGGAAGTGCGGTATGCATGGTAGGCAACAGTCATAAAGTATAGGTTTACGAAGTCTAGTGCTTCTTCAGAACCATACATAATGCCTTCACGGGCTAAGAAACCATGCAAATTCATCTGACCTAAGCCGATGGCATGTCCTTCATCATTGGCGCGCTTAATGGATGGCACGGAATCAATGCTCGTGTGTTCTGCAACAGCAGTAAGTGCACGAATTGCCGTATTAACGGTATCTGCAAGACCTGCATCCATGGCTTTGGCAATATTAAGGGATCCCAAATTGCAAGAAATATCGCGACCAACATGGCTGTATGTTAAATCAGTATTGAAACTGCTTGGCTCCTGAACCTGCAAAATTTCAGAGCACAAATTAGACATAGCAATGCGTCCCTCAATTGGGTTCGCGCGATTTACTGTGTCCTCAAACACAATGTATGGATAGCCGGACTCGAATTGGATTTCTGCTAAGGTCATGAAAAATTCGCGAGCATCAATGTAGCTCTTACGAATACGATCATCCGCTACCATTTCACGATAGTGCTCGTTGATGGAGATATCAGCAAATGGCTTGCCATAAACGCGCTCAATGTCATATGGGCTGAACAATGCCATTTGTTCTTTGTTCTTTGCAAGCTCAAAGGTGATATCTGGAATCACGACACCCAAAGACAGTGACTTAATGCGGATCTTTTCGTCAGCATTCTCGCGTTTAGTGTCGAGGAAGCGCATAATATCAGGGTGATGTGCAGAAAGGTATACTGCGCCTGCACCCTGGCGTGCGCCAAGCTGGTTGGCGTATGAGAAGGAGTCTTCAAGTAGCTTCATAACAGGAACTACGCCGCTTGATTGATTTTCAATATGCTTAATTGGGGCGCCAAGCTCACGTAGATTGCTGAGCAATAGTGCCACACCGCCACCGCGCTTGGATAGCTGCAAACTTGCGTTAATTGCGCGTGCAATGGATTCCATATTGTCTTCGATGCGTACTAAGAAGCAGGAGACTGGCTCACCGCGTTGTGCGCGAGCAAGATTGAGGAATGTTGGTGTAGCTGGTTGGAAGCTACCGTCGATAATGGCATCAGCAATAGTTAATGCCATATGCTCATCACCGGCAGCTAATTCCAATGCCACGGCTCCGGCACGCTGAGGGAAGTCCTCTAAATAGTGCTTGCCGTCGAAGGTTTTCAGCGCATATGACGTGTAGAATTTGAATGCACCAAGGAATGTGCCAAACTCGAAATGACTGTCGGCTAAATGCTGGTAGAACGAATCGAGAAATTGTGCTGAATACTGTGCAAAAACTTCTGGCTCGTAATACTTATTGCTAATCAGGTAATCGAGGCGTTCCTTGGTGGAGGCAAATGTAATCATGCGATCGGCAATTTCGCCAGTAACATATTCGCGCTCTGCTTGCTTGTCTTTATCAAACTGGATTTGACCGTTCGCATCATAAAGATTCAGCATAGCGTTTAATGCATGATAATCGTGTGCTGGATCATATGGAGCAGGCGTAGTGCTTGCTGTTGGTGCAGACTGAGTCATGTTTCCTCCCTATGCACAGTGTTTCATTCGATATATACCGTCTGAGTTGTCTGCGCGAGTAGCATTGCTACTTGAGTTTAAACTACTTGAGTTTGCGCTATTGGCTAAGTAGTGCTTTTGATACTGGTTCTATCAGTTTTGGTGTATTTGTGAGTAATGCGTTGGTAAACTGCATGCCAGACGAGTGCAAAATCCCTAGCTAGTTAGGCTGCAACGTGAGTCTTAAGCCGCTCTTGCGTGCGCTGTTGGGCTTCTTTCATGCCTGGGACATCAACTTTTCCTGCAGCTAAATCTGCAAAAAAGGTGACTATACCATGTTGTACAGCATGCATATCTTCCTGGGTGCCCATAAGCTCAAACTTATACAAGTACGGCACATGGCATTTGGCAGAAATAAGATCTCCTGCTGCACAATAAGCTTCGCCAAAATTAGTATTGCCAGAAGCGATAACGCCTCTAATCCATACGCGGTTTGCTGGATCATTCAAAAAGCGCTTAACCTGTGGTGGAACCGCTTTTTTCATATTACCTCCGCCGTAGGTGGGCACAATAAGCACATATGGTTCACGAACAGCCAAAGGAGGCTCGTTCATACGCAATGGAATGCGATATACGTTAATTCCTTGAGCGTCGAGCTGACAACGTGCTATAAATCGAGCTGTATTTTCAGAGGCTGAAGAGAAATAGACCACGGCACCGATATGAGTGCCGTGGGCTTGAAATTCTGGGGTTGAAGATTCCACGCAAACGCCGCCTTAGCGAACGGTAGCGTACTGAGCAGCGCGAACGTCTTCATCAGTGCGTGGTACCAAAGTCTTAATCTTATCTGGGCGGTAACCGCTCCATGCGTCAACATCAGTCATCACTACTGGAGCCTGCTTAAATCCAGCATCAAGAATCTCCTGCAGTGCTCGTGCATCCTGAGTGATGTCGATCTTGCGATATGGCACACCTAAACGGTTGAGCTGGCGCTGAGTTGCGTCGCATTGCGGGCAATGTGGTTTGGCGTACACGGTAACAGTCACGTTCATCTCCTCGTTCTATTTCTAACGCTGAGAGGTAATACTAATAGAAAAATGGATTTATGCAAAACCACAATTGGTAGTGTCGTGCATTTTTTTCAATACTAGATATAGTGTTTTCTTGAAATTAAGCGTGTGTCGTGGTGTTAAAGAATTTTGATGCATTTTGACATGTGGTATGGTTCACATTTTCTATCGGCGCGTCATGGTTCATACGAGGAGAATTTCGCTTTGAGCATGGAAGCGACCATATTAAGGATTTTGACAAATGGTTACAAAGTTAAACCGTATAATTATTTGTGGCTGTATGGTGTACAACATCAGTTGCTACAGCATTACTGTATTACTGTAGGTGATTAAGCTACGGAAGCTTATGTACTTTGCAGTACAAACTATATGTATGCATATTGCTTGCATGACTAATAAGGAGTAGCAATGACAACATTACAAATGCGCCCATTTGGTCCTTGGCAATCTACAGCTGTAGGACAAGGGGAGATGCCATTAACTATTGAAGATAATTTAGGTTGGCAAACAGGTATTGAAACTATTCATGCTGCTCTTGACGCTGGCTGTCGTCAAATAGATACTGCATGGGCATATTACTGCTCAGGCGGTGAAGAACAAACTGGTGAAAAACTAGTACGCGAAGCTATGTCAACATGGAAAGGACCCAAAGAAGAGGTTATTATCGCTACCAAGGTAGGGCATAACCGTAACTTTACCGATGGCGTACCTACATGGGGTCAGGATGGCACGCCAGAAACACTGTTGCGTCATGGCAAAATGTCAGCTCAAGCACTCGGCGTAGATACTATTGATTTGCTGTATTTCCATCGCCCAGACCCAAAGGTACCATATAACGAATCTATTGAGGCGATGAAGCAGCTGCATGATGAGGGTGTCGCTCGTACTATTGGCATTTCTAATGCTTCTGTAGAGCAAATTGACATTGCACGCGAGATTTTGGGCGATAGTCTTATCGCTGTGCAAAATCAGTTCTCTCCAATCTACACATCCACCATTGATACACTGCAATACTGCGAGCAGTTAGGGCTCAACTTTGTATGCTGGAGCCCACTTGGCGGCTATCGTGCAGCATATGATGTCAGCAAGATGGATCCATTCAAGGCAGTTGCAGCTCGTCATAATGTCTCTTGGCAACAAGTCGTGCTGGCCTGGGAACTTAGCTTGGGTAAGAAGGTTATTGTTATTCCAGGAGCTCATCGTCCACAGACTATTCTCGATTCACTGCAGGCTGGTGAATTGGAGCTTACTGAGCAGGATTTGCAGGATTTACCTCAGTTCTAGTGTCTGTAGATGTGCACTTATAGTACGTGCTACCAGAGTGCACATGGGATAAGTCTACATGTCCTATTTGCAAATGCCCTGTTTGTATAAGTGTGCAGACAGGGCATAATGTTTTGTACTTGGTGTACGAATTGCACGTTCTCTCGTAACGAAAGTTGATAAGTGGAAGAAACCCTGTAGACTGCTTCTTTAAGACTAACCGGTACTTGGGTTAAGCGAGTACTTATAGAAACTACCCGATTAGGTGATACCATACCGCGGTTTGACGCGCATGAGGAGCAGTTATGGCAGAGGAATTTAATGCATGGAATCTTCCACAGCATGAGGATAATGAAATTCTTGATTCAGCATCTGAACCATCACATTACGAGGACGGTACGCCAGTTGCAGTAACCGTTCCTATTATTTTAGCTCCTGGAGTGCGCGTGTATTATGCCACACGCCTGGGAGGCGTCTCCCAGGGTCCATGGGCTACGCTGAATCTAGGAGGGCATACTGGAGATAGTGCTGAGCATGTATATGCAAACCGTGTTTCTTTTGCACAATCAATTCACGCGCCACTGTCGCTAGTTACACAAGTGCACGGGGCAACAGTAGCTGATGCTGATACTATTGAGGCAACCGAAGTGGCGTATGGTTTTGACGGATCTGATGTTGTTTTGCCAGATGGCACTACAACTGCACGTATTGAAGCTGATGCACAGGTGAGCGTGCGTTCAGGAATTGCTTTAGGTATGTTTGCGGCTGACTGTCTACCTCTGTTCCTAGCAGATCCAGTAACCGGTATTATTGGTGCTGCACACTGTGGAAGAAAAGGACTGGTCGGCGGTGTTATTGAAGCAACTGTTGCAGCAATGGAAGCCAAAGGTGCGCAGCGCGGCAATATTGTAGCAACATTAGGACCAAGTATTTGTGGCGAATGCTACGAAGTTGGCGATGCAATTGCTGATAGTTTTGAACAACGCTTTCCTCTGACTCGCACTAAAACACGATTTGGTGGCACCGGTATTGACTTAGCTGAGGCAGTGCGCATTGATTTAGCATTTGCTGGTGTTACTAAAGAAGTTTCTTCTGTACCACGCGTTCATGCTGCAACCGAATACTTGAACGAGGATGAGGAACTCACGCAAATTTGCTTGCAAGATAATTTAGGTCCAGAAGATCTGATTGAGCGTTGGAATGGTGTAAAACATTCACTGTGTACGTTAGAAAACCCACTGTGGCATTCTCATAGGCGTGCAGCTCGCGCAGGAGTCAGCCAAGAAGGACGCATGCTTGCTGTTATCGTGCGCGATTAAATGCGGCGCAATAAGGTTACATATAGTGAGCTATAGTTATAGGTACAACCACTTCAGTAGTAAGTAGTACGCGCTGTAGCTCATAGTATGCGAAAGTAGGTTAGTATGCGCAGAATGCACGTAGTAGTATGCGGCTTTGAACACTATGATGGGCTTGATGTCAATCCGTGTGTAGAAGTGGTTCAAGCTCTTACTACACAAGAGTTTGCTGTACCACATGAAGTGTCTGTTGAAGTGGTTCCTGTGCTGCTGCCTACTAGTTTTCAGCATGCGTGGCCGAAATTACGTGAGGCAGTGAACTCAGTGCATGCGGATATTGTATTGGCAACTGGCGTGAAAAGTAGGGCACATTCTGTTGCATTGGAACGTTGTGCTACCAATCTTATTGACGCCAATCGTCCTGATGCTGATAATGTGCAGCCTCGTAAAGTACCTATTGATGCCAACGGTCCTGCTGCGTACTGGACGCGCTTGCCGCTGCGCGCAATTTTCCACGAGTATGGTACTGCAAATATTCCTGCAGTACTGAGCTCAGATGCTGGAACTTTTGTGTGTAATTCCTTGTTCTATCAGCTTTTACATTGGAATGCTGAGCAGGATCAGTGTTTATCTGGTTTTCTGAGTTTTCCTCCAGTAAATGCTGCGACAGAATTTAGTTCAGGTATTTCTATTGAGCAGATGATTAGTGCTGGACGCATTGCAGTACAACAAACGCTCACATACGCATTGCGCTCGCATGCTAATGAAATCTTGGAATAACACGATTAGAAAAACTATGATTGCGGTCATCTCAAGTTGCAACGTTACGGCAACACGCGCGAGGTGTGTGTAGCACGTGCGAATCTACACTATAGGGCTGAACGTGTATGTCGAACGGAGTAGAGTTTGAGCCGTTGGAAGTGTGCATGCCGTAAGAGGTAGGAGTCAGCATGGCAGAAGATTTTCCGATTGCATTGCGCGGATATGAAAAAGATAGTGTAGATCGTGCAGTAGCACAATTGCGAGATAATACTGAACGTATGCGCGAACAGATTAAGGCATACGATCAGCATATTCTCCAGCTTGAAGCTCAACTACAGGAAGAAAAAGCTAAAAAGGCTCCACAAAAGAATTCATTCGCTTCTTTAGGTGCTTCTGCTCAACAATTGCTGGCTTCTGCAGAACAAACTAGCCGTGAATTACTCGACCGCGCCAAGCAGGATGCTGCCCGTATTCGCTCAACTGCTCAGCAAAAAGCAGATACGGTGATGAATAATGCATCCCTTGACGCAGGCCAGGTACATGATGAAGCACAGAGCGAAGCGCAATCGATGCTTGCACAGGCGAAGCAGGAAGCAGAATCGTTAGTTAGTGCTGCAAAACAGCATGCACAGCAACTTACTGATGCAGCACAAAAGAAAGTTGATGATCAGCACAATACGCTGCATCTTGAGCTTGATAATTTGCGTCAAACACAGGAGAAGCAACTTGCTGCGCAAAAGGCAGAGCACGAGCGCGTATTGGCTGAGGAGCGCACTGAGGCTACACGTGAATTAGCTGAGCGTCGTAAGCAGGCTGATGAGGAAATTGCGAAGAAAACTAATGAAAACGATACTCGCATTCAGCAGGTAATTGACCAAGCTAATGCCAAATTGGCAGATATGCGTGAGCAGGTGAGCAAAATGTACTCAGATGCTACACGCCAGTCCAAAGAAATTAAGGATCATGCTACAGCTCAGGCACGTAGTATTACTGATGATGCTCAGGTAGAAGCCGATCGGATTAAAGCACAGGTCAGTGCGGAAGTAGAGCAGATTCGCAAAGACATTGCTTCTCAACAAGATGAAGCCAGCGCAAAAGTGCAGCAATTACTAGCTGATGCTCGCTCAAGTCAAGAGGAAGCACAGCGTAAGTCTCAAGAGATTTTGGATCAGGCTTCAACTATCCGCCAAGATGCTGATGATTATGCTGCCCGCACCCGTCAGCAAGCTGATGCACAGGCAAAGAGCATTATCGAAGAAGCGAACTCTAAGGCACAGGCGCAGGTCGAAGAGCGCAGGAAGGCCGCTCAGGCCGAGATTGAGGGGCTTAACGAGCATATTGCTGCATTGCAGGCGCGTGAGGCTTCTATTACAGCGCGTGTAGATGAGATTCGTGCTATTTTTGCCAATGCGTTTGGTACGGGTGCCTCTCCAATGGCATCTGCTGCACATGCGGGTGATGCTACATCTGCAAACTCTGCTGAGCATAGCGCACAACCAGCAATGAGTGGATCTGTTGGAGATGCTGTACAACCACAGCATTTTGAGCATGTAAGCATGCCCGATGTGCCAGTTGCCAATGCGGTAGCTCCTGTATATGCCTCAAGCGTGGACTATGACGATGAGTCAGACACGGTATTGAACGATGAATCAGAGCCTGTGCAAGATGATAACCAATCTGCCGAGCCATCTGATGAGCAGTCCGACGAACAGACTAGTGCACAGTCTGATAATGCTGTGAACGAAGAGCAGGGTGAACAAGCACAATAGGGGCTCACACCGATCAATCATAGGAAACACCATTCCATGGAAAGGAATATCATGGCTCAAGAAGCAATGAAGCCACTTGACAATGAACGCCTAGACGCAATTCGCGATGAATTTGGGCAAAACCCAATCAATCGCATTGCCATGAATGCGGTTGTGGAATCAGGAATTGATGCCGTAGCACGCAACGCTTCCCGCGCTCGTACGTTGTCACGCAGATTCTCGGTAACTGTAGACAATGGCAAAGTAACCAACCAGCGTAGATCAGGGCGTTGCTGGCTGTTTAGTTCCTTGAATGTGGCTCGTAATATTGCAAAGAAGAACTTAGGTATCAAGGAATTTGAGTTTTCTCAAAGCTACGCTATGTTCTTCGACAAGCTTGAGCGCGTGAACTACTTTATTCGCGATGTTGCCGATCTAGTGGCTGCAGGCGAGAGTGAAGATTCCAGACTGATGCAGCATTTGTTGCATGACGTTATGGGTGATGGTGGGCAGTGGACCATGGCTATGAACATCTATCAGAAGTATGGTGCTGTGCCTAAGGAGGTATTCCCAGAATCCGCTTCCAGCAAGGCAACCGCAACGATGAACACCAACTTGCGTACGATGTTGCATCGTGCAGTAGCCCGTCTGTATGCTGGGGAGGATGCTCAGCAGGTCATTGATGATTGCGTAAGCTCCGCATACCGCATGCTATGCATTCATTTAGGAGAGCCTCCACGTTCATTTGAATGGGAGTACACTGATGATGATGGCAACTTCCACCGCGATGGCGAAATGACGCCACAGGAATTCTGGAATGAGTATGTAGGTTCAGTGCTTGACGAGTATGTGTGTTTGGTGGATGATCCACGAGCTGATCATCCAAAGGGTCGCCGCATTGCCATTGAGCATTTAGGCAATGTAGTTGACGGTACAGAAACTGCATATTTGAATGTTCCTATTGACTTCATGAAGCAGTGCGCTCTCAAGATTCTCTCTGAGCAGCATATTCCAGTGTGGTTTGGCGCGGACTGTCATCCTATGATGGATCGCAAAGAAGGTGCTTGGGCTACTGATTTATTTGAATACAATCGCGTATACAGTGTTGATTTTGATATGGATAAAGAAACTCGTGTACGCTTTGCTGATTCTCAAATGAATCATGCTATGGCATTTGTGGGCGTAGATGTGGCTGATGATGGCGAGACTACTCGTCGTTGGCGTGTGGAGAACTCTTGGGGTGATGAAATCGCTGATAATGGTTACTTTACTATGGGCGATGCTTGGTTCGATGAGTTTGTCTATGAGGTTGCTGTACCAAAGTCCATGTTGCCAGCGGAGTATGCTAAGGCATTAGAAGAGCCAGCTATTGTGCTTCCTGCTTGGGATCCAATGGGCGCATTAGCTTAAGTTTGGTTGAAAACTGCCAAGTAGCGCTTTGCATCCTTGCAATAAAGCTCCTTGTATAAGTNATGCAGGGAGCTTTTGCGTGTATTTAGGCTGTATACTGCAATTTTCATCATTGTTGTCTCGGGGGGGGGGGGGATTATGAAAATGCCGTTTTAGTTGCTTCTCATTGAAGAGGGGAGAGTAATGATGAAACAGAAAACTATAATAAAAACTTTAGCTTCGATTACCGCAGTGATGGCAATGCTGCCAATGCTTGGCGGATGTGGACAAACTCAGAACGCTACGCCAACGCAAAAAGCAACAACTACTGAGGAAAATAAAGCAATTTCTGCTTCTGAGGCTTTTAGCGAAAAGGGAATATGGTATTTTGGATCTGGAAGTTCAAACATAGGTAAAGATACCGTAATTGACGCAATGTTTGTCTCAGATGGTAAAGGAAATTTAACCATTTATCAAGTACCAGACGAACATTCTGAATTATTCAAGATATCTGATTTGCGTGGGAAAAAAGATGACGAGATTATTGAATTCGCAGGGAAAAATGCTCAAAAAAAGTTAGATGAGTATTCTGCAAAACTGAAGGAGCAATTGCCCAAAGTCATAGGGTCTTTGCAATCATATTTGTCTGATGCTGACGCAGCTCCTGATAAGACGGCGGAAGCATGGATTCCAGATTTTGATGATCCTGAAATACCGGATTGGGATGCCCTTTTGTACTATGTTCTACAAGATGAGTACGGTGATTACTTACCAGGTACTATCAATACCGGGGGTATACGTACATACCAAGATCTAGCTGAGTATTGTAATAAACAGATAGAAAGTTACAATAAAGAAATTGAAAAATTGGAGAACAATTCCAAGTATACACCTGAAAAAGTAAAGTACGAGTTTATTGTTAAATCTAATGACAGTGGTAATGTTACGCAAGACGAAACATTGAGATTAAAAGACTATGCCACTGAAGATTATCCAAATGGATGGGAAATTCCTTTGGGTGCAGTAGCTCTGCCCGAACCAGAAGTATATGATATGCACTTTGTTGGGTTTATTAATGGTGATGAGAGTTCATTTTTGATAAGGAATATTGCGGAAGAGACCCCACTACTTATGCTTGATCAGCCTGATACAAAAGCAAAGAATGTGATTGTTGATCCTGAAGAAAAGTAACACATTTCTCGTATTAGGTGTTTTGGGTGGAGAGCTAAAAATCTCCACCCAAAACTGTATCTTGTATTTCAATATCTGATATGCATTGATTAGCTGATGTGGATAGTGTATGACTGCAACTACATAATGCTTCGTAAATACTCTCGCATGTATGGTAAAGCGAAGTCAACTAATCCGTAGCCTGCGGAGCGAATTACTTTTTCTTCGATGAGCCTGCTTCGATAGGAAGCAATATAGCTTTTATCTTTATTAAGACGCTGTGCAATATCTGAGATCTTTGAGGGGCCATTGTCGATGGCCATGGCTTGTATAAATTCCAAAGAAACGTCTGATAATCCATTAATAGCTGGTGCGCACACGGCTTGACCTACTCGGGCTCGTGCTTCGACAATACCAGCTTCCACATCGGTCTCAGTAATAATTAGAGGTGGTTGCTTCTTATTATGCTTATCAGTGGTTTGTCCTGTTGACTGGCGCGCCTGTGTCTCTTTTTCAGTGCGACGCGTAGCAGCTCTCCAAACACCATATCCTACAAGCTGAATGAGGTATGGATACCCCTCTGAAGCGTCTGCCATTTTATCAACAAGTTCTTGTGATGTTTCGGCATTATTTTGGGAAAGTACTTCTTGATATGACTGACTAACTTCTTGAAGTGGTACATCACCAAGATTTTCGACAGTTGCTCTCCGCAAAAAGGTAAGAAGCTTCGCATTCAGAAGTTCTGATGTGAATTGGGGGAGACCTGCAAAAACAAATGCTACATTGTTATCTTCACGAATGAGATGTTGAATAGCAATAGCAATTGCCGTAATTTCATCATCTTGTGCATCCTGAATTTCGTCAATGGTAATCATAATGCCTTGATTTGGTTTCATAGCATTAAGTCGCATGCTGATAGCTTGACGAAGTGTTGTTGGAAGCATTGTAGGTTCAATAGTGATTTCTCCCAAACTCACGTCTAGTCCGGCTGCTGAAATTCGAGGTTCAAATTTCGCTGATGCAAAATTGCCGAATTTGTGCTGTGGTTTTTGTAATTGTTCGAGAATTCTTGATCCGAGGTTAGGGGATGCAGTCTCATCAATTACTAGCCAGCCACGGTCTCGGGCTATTTTTCCAAGCTCATTAAGCATTACAGTTTTTCCGCTGCCTCGTGGACCTGTGATTCTCATGAGAAGTTCTGGAGCACCAGAACCATTTTCCAAACCTTCAGTAAAATCAAGTAATATTTGTTCCCTACCAACAAGTTGTGGTGGTGTTTTTCCAGCAGTTGGTTTGAATGGATTGATGTACATGGCAAGTGTCCTATATCAATAGAAATCATAAAGTATAACAAGTATAACAAGTATAACAAGTATAACAAAGTAAACAGTGGTAGTAGAGATAAAATAAAACCCGCCTTGGAATAGAGATCCAAGACGGGAAGAGATACAGAGCTTGTAAGTGTGCTACAGACTAGTCGAGACTAGTAGATACACAGCACACTAGTAAGCATGCTACAGACTACGCATAAATATTGCGTGCACGCATATCGGCAGGAAGCCCTTCAAGCAAATGAGTGACAGAACGAGACTCAAATACTGAACGAATACCAGCGGCAAGTAGTGGCGCTACCGAAAGCACGGTTACACCTTCAAAACGCTTTTCCTCAGGAACTGGAACAGTGTCAGTCAAAATAATTTCACGAGCTCCGCATGCCTGCAAACGTTCCACAGCAGGACCGGAAAGCAAACCATGAGTTGCCGCAATAGTAACAGAATTAGCACCAGCATCACGCAATACGCGCACTGCTTCACAAATAGTTCCAGCGGTGTCGATCATATCGTCTACCACCACGCAGTCTCGACCTTCAACCTCGCCAATAATGCCATGTGCCACAGCATGATTTGGTCGGGTGATATCGCGTGACTTGTGGATGAATGCTAGTGGACGATTGTTGAGTTTTGCAGCCCAACGTTCAGAGACCTTAATGCGACCAGCATCAGGGGAGACGATGGTGACGTTCTCCAGTGGGAGCGTGCCACGTACATAGTCCACCAAAATTGGCATAGCAGTAAGGTGATCTACTGGACCAGAGAAGAAGCCCTGCTCCTGAGAAGCGTGCAAGTCAACAGTGACAATGCGATCCGCGCCAGCAGTGCGGAATAAATCAAACATGAGACGTGCGGTAATTGGCTCACGTCCTTGATGCTTCTTGTCTTGGCGAGAATAACCCATAAATGGCGCCACAACAGTAATGGACGCTGCAGAAGCACGCTTTAACGAGTCGATCATCAGGAGCTGTTCCATAATCCATGTGTTGATTGGTTCACAATGACTTTGCAAAACGAATACGTCTGCACCACGAACAGGTTGTGCAAAACGCACGTACATTTCTCCGTTTGCAAAATCGTATGCTTGCGTTGGTAAGAGTTCGGTTCCTAAACAGTTTGCCACTGCTTGAGCGAGTTCAGGATATGCTCGACCTGAAACTACTGCCATGCGCTTATCGGGAACGCCTTCCAACACTACGGACATTATGGCTCCTTTCACCCCTACATAATATAGCAATACGTCTGTCGATTGGGAACCGTAGTGTGCCGTAGGTGCTCTCAAATAAAATTTTATAGACTTATGTGGGAGAGTGTTTGTATTGGTAGTGTATTCGTTGAAGCATGCACGTGAATTTTTACCAGTGACGTGAATTATGGATTGATTTGGTAATTTTCAAATGCTTTACGATACACTGAGGTTGAAGAGTTTGTTTGAGAGAGGATTATTATGCGTAGCAAAGATGCTCAACGAAGTATTTCGATTGTTGCAGTATTGTTATCTTTCTGTTTGGCTTTGCTGACTTTATGCGCAACTTTGGTAGTGCCTCAGCAGGCTCATGCAATGTCATCGGAACCTCGAGTACCGTATGTGTTGAGCTTTAAGGAATTAGGGTTTAATAAAGATGAGAGGGTGCATACTGCTTCCACTAGTGTTGATGGCAAGTATCTTTTCTCACAAGGATCAGAGAAAATCTCTGTACGTAATTTGCAATCTGGTAAGCAAGAAGTTTTTAAAGAGGGAAAAAGAGATATTATCTTGCCAGATTATAAAGATAATGCAGTAGTGACAATACAATATGACAATTCAGACGAAGGGTATGTGTCCAGCGTAAAAATTACCTATCTTGATAAGGGTAAAACTGCAGAAATTCCACTTCCCAACGGAAAATGGAATCGTCTTTTAAATAATCCTACATTTAACAACGCACTTTTGAAGCAGGATGTCCTAGATGCCACATTCTCTTTTATTTCGCAAGATCAAACTGATAATAATGTATTCAACGTGTTTTCCATTGATGGAGCACATGCGACTACACAAACTCGAAAGCTCGTGTTACCTGATTTCGTAGATGCAGATGATCTCTATCGGCAAATAGGTGCTCCAATGTCACTTGATGGATACATGCTTAGCCTTGATGGTGCTTTGGTGGTGCATATCAACAAAGATGATTCTGACGACAATCGTCTGCTGGTTGAAGCCTACGATACATCAAATGGTCAGTATGTTGCTCAATGGAATATTGAAAATACTATATCTGATATTGATGTGTACAATGCGATATTGCTTGGTTACGATGAACAAGGCATACCATATATCGGCTATAGATTGGAAGATGATGAAGATAAGGGCTTTCTTGTTCAACTTGATGTGAAGCAACAAACAGTACATCAGCAACCAGTACCTACGAATTACTTTAAAGGTGTAATTACTGGCGATAGTGAATTAATTGGTTATAATTTCGCACATCATGTATATGCAACTAGATCAACGGATACTCTAGGGAAGTCTTCTCAAGTCGATGTTATTGATTACCGATCATTAGCAGTAGCATATTCAACTCGGCTTGATGCATCATATGGCGGAGCAGTCTTAAATACAGTTTCTAATAATGGTCGCTATTTCTTTACTACACAGCAAAAGGGTAAGAAGATTAGTAAATTTGTGGTAAAAGACTTAAAAACTAGTAATGAGCAAGCAATTGACTACCCAATTAAAGGTGCTACCGTCGAAAATGATTCAATAATTCCGGTGCTCTCTGCCGACAATACGATGCTCACATTCGCAGATACCGATAATAAGTATGTTGTAGTCGTTGCCACAGGCGTGGCTACAAGTACGTTAGCACTGGTAAAACATGAGCTTGGTCAATGGTGGATTGTAGTACTGATCGCTGCAACCGTATTGTTGCTCATCATCGTTGTACTTATCGTGCTGCTGATTGTTAAAAAACTGCGCAATAAGCGTGCGAAGGCGCAAGCTACTCCGTGGCAGGGCAAGACCATGAATGTTGCTCCTGCGGTGCAAACGCCTACAAGCAACATGCCGTTTGCTAATACGACAGCTGCTCCCAATGCTATGCCTGTTCCAGTCGTATCCGCTGAGAACCAAGAACAAGCTGACTTGCCTTTCTGCATGAATTGCGGAGCAAGGCAACGAACGGCACAGGCAAAGTTCTGCTCAAAGTGTGGCACGCGACTAGAAGAGTAAAATCATAGCAAGAGACTGTGTGTACTTAGGGCGTATCTGTGTGGATGCGCCCTTTGTGCAATATTCGTTCAAAAGAATTTGGACAAGAATTACTCTCATATCGAAAACTCGATTATAGTTATGAGGACTTAGGGCTGTAGCGTTATTGCCATAGTTGGCGAGCAAACTCGTTATGGTGAGTAGTAGTGTGGCGCACAGGTATGTAGCGACGATTGGAGGAGAGATGGCAATTTTGCGAGGACCAGGCAGCACTGATGAACGCCGTACATTATCCGAGCGTGCAGTATTTCCTGAAACCATGGACATCAATATTCGCCAACTCGACCCGATTCCAGCCCCGCGCTCGTTTATTAACGATATCCAACTCACTGACGCACAACTTGATGTGGTAGCACAATCGCGCAATAGAATACGTGATATTCTCCATGGCAGAGATTCACGATTACTCGTTATTGTCGGACCATGCTCTATTCATGATCCAAAGGCAGCTTTGGAGTACGCACATAATTTGGCAGCGCTGCGCAATCAATATGAGGATGATCTTGAAATCGTAATGCGCACGTACTTTGAAAAGCCTCGTACTACGATTGGTTGGAAGGGTCTTATTAACGACCCGGATTTAGATGGCACATTTAATATTCGTAAAGGCATGTTTTTAGCACGCAAAATCATGTCCGATGTGCTAGCACTGGGGCTTCCAGTGGCTACGGAATGGCTTGACCCTATTACACCACAGTACCTTTCTGACGCGGTAAGCTGGGGTGCTATTGGCGCTCGCAATACCGAAAGTCAGGTGCATCGAGAACTGGCCAGTGGTTTATCGATGCCAGTTGGTTTCAAAAATGCTACAGACGGCTCTATTAAACCTGCTGCTGATTCCTGCTATGCTTCTAGCAACGAGCACCATTTCCTATCAATCAACCTTGATGGTCAAGTTATTGCTGCTGAAACAAAAGGTAATGCTGATTGTCATGTGGTGTTGCGCGGCTCCTCTAGTGGACCAAACTATGATGAAGCATCTGTACAGGAGGCATTAGCACAATTGCGTGCTTCTCATGCTGGCAGTGCTGGTGAGCACGGTGTAGTCATTGATGCAGCTCACGGCAATTGCGGTAAAGATGAAGTTGTTGAAGCACAAGTGATTGAAAATATTGCCCAACGTCTGGCAGCAGGCGAGCAGGGGATTACGGGCATCATGATGGAAAGTTTCTTAGTAGCCGGTAATCAAAAGCCAGCACCACTTGATCAACTCACATATGGGCAGTCAGTAACTGACCGTTGTGTGCCATGGGATAAGACAGCACAGCTGCTCGAGGTGCTAGCGCGCAGTATGCACCAGCGCAACGCTTAACGCATTACATGACTGCAAGATCTGACTATATTGCCTGATTACAATACGTCACGCATTACATTTGTATATATTGCCATAAATGCGTATATGCATAGCGTCTAGCGTGTGGTTACCGTCTGGGCTACACTGGCAGACAGGCAATTGCATGTAGATAGTTGTGATACTGAGTTTGTATACAGACTGGAGGGGTGGTCATGGGGGAAGATAATCCACTATTAGATGCGAGTATCAGCCGCTGGGAAGATGAGGTCGGTATTGACCGCATTATTAACAGGCGTGTATTGGAATTAGATCCGCTACCTACCCCTGCGCAGATACTGCGCGATATGCCTCTTGACGCACATATGCGCACACTGGTGGCGAAGAGCCGCGATCAAGTGCGCGCATGTCTATATGGACAAGATGATCGGCTACTTGTAGTAATTGGGCCATGCTCGGTGCATGATCCTAAAGCAGCGCTAGATTATGCGCATCGCCTTGCTACTGTGCGCGACCGTTTGAATGATGACCTGATGATTGTGATGCGCGTATACTTTGAAAAGCCGCGTACCACAGTAGGGTGGAAAGGTCTTATAAACGATCCTGATATTGATGGTTCGCACAATATTCGCAAAGGACTGGTATTGGCTCGCCAAACACTCCTCGATGTGCTCAGTGCTGGTATGCCTGCTGCGACAGAATTCTTAGAGCCTACTTCTCCTCAGTTTATTGCTGATGCCGTGACTTGGGGTGCTATTGGTGCGCGTAATACCGAAAGCCAGATTCACCGTCAGCTTGCTAGTGGTTTATCGATGCCGGTTGGTTTCAAGAATGCTACGGATGGCTCAGTAAAAGCTGCCACGAATGGTTGTATTGCAGCAAGCCAGCGTCATACTTTCTTTGGTATTGACCATTTAGGTAGAGCAGCAGCTGTAGAAACGCTTGGCAATCCTGACTGCCATGTGGTTTTGCGCGGTTCAGTCCACGGCCCTAATTATGGCGCAGAAAGTGTGGCATTAGCCAATGAATCTATTCGCCGTGATATGCCTGCTGATAGTGCGGCAGCTCATGGTGTTGTAGTAGATGCATCTCACGGCAACTCAGGTAAGGATGAGGTACGCCAAGCTGAAGTTGTGCGCAATTTAGCTCAACGCTTGGCTGCAGGTGAGCAGGGGATTACAGGCATTATGATGGAAAGCTTCATTGAAGGCGGTAATCAAAAGCCGGCGCCACTTGCCGAACTTAAGTATGGTTGCTCAATTACCGACCGCTGCATTGATTGGCAAACGAGTGAGCAGTTATTAGAAGAACTTGCAGAGGCAGTGCGTACTCGTCGTGCAAAAGAAATCTGGTCATAGTTGGCTGTATAAGCAATTACATGCATGGAATAGAAGCATAGAAAAGGAATAGAGTGAATACTGCACCTACCCGAATTGTTGTAATAGGCGCTATGGATGAGGAAGTGGCTCATTTAGCGCAAAGTTTAGATGATGTTTTTACTAGTGAAGATGTCAGTCTTAAAATCACTCATGGCACGTATACTGCAAGATCTGGTAACACTATCAAAGTATGTGCAACGGTTGCAGGTATGGGCATGGTTAATGCCGCGGCAACCACACAGTATCTGGTAGATGAAATACGCCCTGATGTCATTATTTTTAGTGGTATTGCTGGCAATCTCAACCCAGCTTTGCATATTAATGATGTGGTTCTTGGCAAAACCTTGCGGTATTTAGATTCTGATATGCACCTTATTGCACAATCAGCGCCTTTCACCGAAGAATATCATAGTGATGATGCGCTTATTGAGCATGCGCATCAGGCATTAGAACGACTGGGTATCACGCATATTGCAGGAACTATTGCAACGGGCAATACCTTTGTGGAAGGTGATGAAAAAACAGCTCAAGTCAAGGCATTAACACAGGCTGATGCTGTGGAAATGGAAGGTGCTGCAGTAGCACATGTAGCTGCACGCTGTGGTATTCCGGTACTTATTATTCGTGCGCTTAGTGATAATGCTGATACTGAGTATGAAACTTTCCATACTTTTGATATTAGTGAATATGCTGATACTGCTGCCAAAATTGTGGCTGAAATGCTTGCTGCATGGTAAGTCGTATACAGTAAGTTTACATGGCACAGACATGCATAGCATATACAAAAGTCCCACACGTGGTTAAGCGTGTGGGACTTTAATAATGTAGTTATAGTGTAGTGCTACTTATCAGGCTTCTAATGCTGGGCGTACTAATGCACGGTGAACCAGTGCTGCAAGAGCGCCACCGACTAGTGGAGCTACGATGAACAGCCATACCTGAGCGAGAGCAGTACCACCAGCGAGCAAAGCTGGACCCAAAGAACGAGCTGGGTTTACAGAAGTGCCAGTGAATGGCAAACCAGTGAGTACTACAGCCATCAAGGAAATGCCGATTACCAGACCAGCAATCTTGCTGAATTCTGCCTTAGCAGTAACACCCAAAATCACTAACACAAAGAAGAAGGTTAATACGGTTTCGACTAAGAAAGCCTGACCCATATTGGTGCCGAGTGCAGATGCTTCGCCGTAGCCATTGGTACCCAAAGAAGCATTGGAACCAGTGAATGCTACCAACAAGCCAGCTGCTGCAGTTGCGCCAAGCACCTGAGCGATAACGTAGCCGATGAAATCAGTTACGGACAAGCGTCCGTCAATCAGCATAGCCAAGGATACTGCAGGGTTCAGGTGAGCACCAGAAATATTACCTACTGAGTAGGCTGCAATAATAATGGAAATACCAAAGGCAAGTGCAATAATTACTGAGCTTACTGCCAACGCACTGCCACCAAGCTCCAACTGATCTACGAGGGCATTAGCGCCAACAACAGTGCCGCAGCCAAGGGTAACTAAAATAAGAGTGCCAATAAATTCGGCGAGATACTTACGAAAGTCCATACTTTCTATCCTTTACTTCTCTACTTTGCTAAGTGTTGTGTAGCTGACAGTGATGTGAAAGCAAGGCTATTTCACATTGGTAAATCGCTATCGTTTTCACTATGATTTATGGCTACACAAATTGCAAGGTCACTGACCTATTATCCTTGGGTTGGTGTTGAACTTCAAGTTTCCTTCACATATTGGTGTGCGATAAACATCACATACCAATTATCCTTACAGCGCAATTACTTATAGAACAATCGCAATATGCGATTGTGTATCTTGAGCATGCGCCGTTTTATTTCACTGCGCATGTGTTATTTCACCGCATCAGGAACAAACTCTTTGCCGCTGGTAATCTCCAGCACGGGATCAGTGCCTTCTAACACAATATCGCCGTCAACAACAATATCTTCTACCTCAGTGTCTTCATCCTCGTAGGATCTAAACGGCTCTCCCTTAGTAGGGTAGGTTTCTGGTTTAATTTCCAATCCCATTTGCTTTGCTTCATAGTGCAGCTCTTTGACAAGAGCAATAGTCATGAGGAGCAGTAGCACAGAGAATGGTAATGCCACAATAATCAACACATTTTGCAATGCATCCAAACCACCAGCGACTAGCAGTACTGCTGCAATAGCACTGAGAATCAGACCCCAAATTACTTTCACACTATTATGCGGATTGATAGAGCCATCTTCTGATTGCATGGCTAACACATACGTTGCAGAATCAGCGGAAGTGATGAAAAATACCAGCACCAGCACTATTGCCACAATAGACATCAGCATACCAAGCGGATAGTGCTGGAATGTGGCAAAGAGCATAGTTTCTATCGGCTGCTTAGCAATAGATCGGTCTGTATACACGGCATCAGTAGAAAGCACGCCAAACACGGTGAACCAGAGCATCGAAAAGACGGTTGGAATAACTAATACATGAATCAAAAATTCTCGAATAGTGCGACCTTTGGAAATGCGTGCAATAAAAATACCGACAAATGGTGACCATGAAATCCACCAAGCCCAGTACAAAATAGTCCACTTACGAATCCATGCTTGCTCACTTGGCACGTATGGGGAAGAGTGGAAGCTCATAGACAGCAAATTATTAAGATAGTCGCCTGTTGTAGAGATAAGCATATTCAAAATACGCACAGTAGGACCCATAAATAGGGCCAAAACCATCAAAATAACTGCGGCAATAATATTGGCATTACTTAAAATGCGCACACCTTTTCCAATGCCGGAAACTGCTGATGCTAAGAACAATGCCGTGGCGACGACAATAATAATCAGCTGGATACCAATAGTGTTTGGTACACCAAATACAAAATGCAAACCACCATTAATTTGAGCAGCACCATAGCCTAATGTAGTAGCCACACCAATAACTGTGGCAACAATTGCAAGCGCGTTCACGATTTTGCCGCTCCAGCCTTCCATGGCATTGCCAAACAACGGCTTTAAGGTAACTGACATAAGCGTGCGTTCTTTTTTACGGAATTGGAAATACGCCAGTGCTAACGCAACAATCGCGTAAATTGCCCAAGCGTTAATACCATAATGGAAGAACGAATAGCGCAATGCATCACGTAATGCTTGGCGACTATAGAGCTGAGCTTCAGGTGCTTCAATAGCAAAATGGCTTAACGGCTCAGCAGCGCCATAAAAGACTAAACCAATGCCCATGCCTGCGCTAAAAAGCATAGCAAGCCAGGAAAACGTGCTATGCTCTGGGCGCGTACCAGGGTCACCAAGACGAATTTTGCCTGCTGGAGCAATCATTAAATACAGGCACACGCCAACCATAAAGGTGACAATAACAAGATAAAGCCAGCCGAAATTCACGGCAATCCAAGCGCGTGTCCCCGAAGTAATTGCTTGGAAAGGCTGAGGAAATATCAGCGCCAATGCTGTAGTGAGTAAAGTTATGGCTAAAGCCATCCAAAATACGGGTGTTACTAACTGATGAAAACGTGTTTGTAAACTCACAATAGGCAGCTCCTTGACTAGACAATAAATTTCAGCAATACGCAAATAAAGAAGCATTGCATAGCACTGATACACAGCTCACACTGCACTCATAAACATCGCAGATTGTGCTAATACGAGCAACACGAGACTTACTGAGCATTACGCAGCATGGCTTAACGAATTAACCTTTGAGACACCATAGTAGAAGCACTAAACAAATACATTCATCACATGGGCTAATCAAACCACTGGTCATCAATATCAAAATTGATGCGTTCACGCATCCACATGCGTTCTGCAGGATTGATATCCATATGATCTAAATACTTACGATATAGCGGATACAGTGTGTGTAAAGCAGGATACGCTGCAATAAGCACATGCTCGCTTTTGCGCTTACGGCGATGATCAGGATGCGCCTTAAAAGTATGCTTAAAGCGCTTCATATATGCGATAAATGAGGAAAATGAAGTATCCATACGACGTGCCGAAATACTACAAACCATATGCTTGCTATACACAGTAGCTAAATCGGCAGAAAGGAGATGCAGGGAAAGATCAATATCCTCGTGCATGATATCTGCTTCATCGCGACATACTGATGTGCGAATTTGCTGCCATGCTGTAGCACGAATAGCCATATTTGAGCCAAAAAGCAGCACTTCATTATGCTCAGCGCGGAATGTGTGGCGTCGAACAGAGTCATCAGACCGCAAACTGAACTGCTTGGCAGGCATATCGTAATACGTCACAGGGCCAGTAGCGCCCATAGCCTGTGGATTATGTTCAAAAAGAGCACTCACTTGCTCAACCCAATCAGGGCGGAGCATACAATCTGCATCAAAACGACCCAGCACATCCCCAGTTGCATGGTCGAATCCAAAATTACGCGTAGGTACAAGCCCTTGCTCCGCATTTTGGTGTAGCAGGCGCACAGGAGCGTCAGGATATTGCTCCATAACTCGCTCAACTTCCTGCACTGTATTGTCAGTAGATTTATTGTCTACTACAAGAATTTCGTGTGCAGGAACAGTCTGAATAATCGCGTTGCGCAAACAATCAGCAATGCGCTCTTGCTCATTGTATGCAGGAATAATCAGTGATACTCGTAGCACAATACACCACTGTACGTGAGGGCGTAGTCTTGCACCAGCATAGCGAATGCTCTTGTAATAGACATGTGTATGTCAGTGTGATTGACGATAATTATGCCTATGAGTGCACGAGAACATGGGCATACGATGCAAGGGCAACAGCAAGAGCATAATCAAGAACAGCTTGGTCAAGAACAGCTTGATCAAAAACAGCAAACTACCTCTTATCAGCAGGAAAGCTCTTATCAACAGGAAAATTCTGACCGCTTCGATCTAGGAGCGCTATTCCCTGGAAAAGGTGACCCAAGGCGACCGCCAGAATGGTTTAGTCGAGCACTGCTATACACTGCGATCGGCATAGTAGTATTTGTATTTGTATGGAATGCGTGGTCAAGTATTGACAGCATCGTGCTCTATATTATTATCTCGCTTTTTATTGCCCTTGCAGTTGAGCCGATTGTGCGCTGGCTTGTAGCCCATGGCTGGAAACGAGGGGCAGCATCAGCAGTAGCATTAACTGGTTTGCTGGTCGCAATTATTGGCTTGCTGGTGTTATTTGGTTCAATGTTTGTGCAGCAGCTTGTAGCAATGGTTCGTTCTGTACCAGACACCTATAACCAGATTGTAGATGCGATTGAGCATCAGACCGGCTGGAAAATACCAGATATACAAGCAATTAGTAATGAAATTTTCAGCAGTATCAAAACGGACACCGTCACACATTTTGCAGATCAGGCCTTAAGCACTACGGCATCTTTCTTTTCTGCATTGCTTGGCATTATGACTGTAATGCTGGTTACCTACTATATTTCTGCAGCATTGCCTGCTATGCGACGCAGTATGTGTCAGTGGATTGCTCCACGCTCGCAGGAACGATTCCTTGTGGTATGGACAGTTGTTCAAGATCAGATTTCTAACTTCCTGTATTCGCGTATTATTTTGGCAGCTATTTCAAGTGTATGTATGTCACTGTTTTTGATGTATTTACAAGTGCCATACTGGTTGCCACTTTCTATTTTCTGCGGATTGGTCTCCCAGTTTGTGCCAACAGTTGGTACATATATTGGCGGAGCGCTTCCAGTATTGTCAGCATTGGGCACTAATGGCTTTATGAAAGCATTGTTTGTGCTGATATACATTATTATTTACCAGCAGATTGAAAATTTGTTGCTTTCTCCGGCAATTTCCAAGCACACTATGGATCTCAATCCTGCAATTGCATTTATTTCTGTGCTTGCCCTTGGCGCTATTTTTGGAGCTTTAGGAGCTTTCCTCGCTTTGCCGCTTACTGCAAGTTTCCAAGCAGTATTCAAGGCATATACTCGCCGCTATGAGCTTATTGATTCGCCATTACTTACTGATCCAAAGCCAGTGAAGAAGTCCAAGGTAATTCAGGGTGTAGAGAGTATCTCTGAACAAGTGACTAAAGTGGCTGACCGTTTGCCGCGTGCTGCTAAGGGGTCTTCTGCGCGAGTGCGTTTTGATGAGGGTCGTGTCGATGAAGAGTTAGTGTATTTGCACCAGCAGCTTGATCAGATTTCTCGCCAATCCAAAGTGCCTTTTGCACGTCAGCAAGATTTAGATGATTCACAAACTGTTGCAATTTCTCGTGAAGAGTTTAAGAAAAACAACAAGCATTCAACTGAATCAACACAAGGTCGTGGCGCACGGGGAGCGTGGAAATAATGGCATTACTGTCAATTATTGACTTTCTTATTTTTATTATCGGTGCAGTTGGTTTGCTCTATCAGCTGGTGTGTATTGTGATGGGACTGTTTACTCCGGTAAAAAAATTTCCACAAGCACCATGTGATAAGCGCTATGCTGTGCTTATTTCTGCGCGTAATGAACAGGCAGTTATTGGTAATTTAATTGATTGCATTTGGGGTCAGACATATCCTAAAGAGCTTATTGATATTTGGATTGTAGCTGATAACTGCACGGATGATACTGCACAACTGGCACGAGATAAAGGCTGCCATGTAGTTGAGCGTTTTGATCAGACGCAGATTGGCAAAGGATTCGCGTTAACTTTTTTGCTTAACACCATGATCGACCGTGGGGTTGCAAAACAGTATGATGCATTCTTTGTTTTTGATGCCGATAATTTGCTGGATAAAGACTACTTTATGCAGATGAATAATGGCTTCCATGCAGGCTACCCAATTTTGACCAGCTATCGTAATTCTGTGAATTTTGATGAGAATTGGGTATCTTCCGGTTCTGCGCTGTGGTTTGTGCGTGAATCACGATTCTTAAACAATTCGCGTATGGCAATTGGCACGAACTGCCATGTGGGTGGTACAGGATTTATGTTCTCTCGCGAAATTATGGAACGTAATGAGGGTTGGAAATTCCATTTACTCACCGAAGATTTGGAATTTACACTGGACTCTATTTTGCATGGAGACAAAATTGGCTATTGTGGCACAGCAATTTTGTATGATGAGCAGCCAGTGACATTTAGACAAAGCTGGAGACAGCGTCTGCGTTGGAGTCGTGGTTTTTTACAAGTATTCCGCTACTACGGTCCTGCAATGATTCGTCGTGCTATTACTGAGCGTGATTTTTCGTGTATTGATTTAGCATTGCTGATTTGCCCATTTACATTACTCACGGGTATCCGCCTGGTATTAGGTGCGCTCTTTGCTTTACTGGGATTCGTCTCGTGGCAATCGCAGTTCGCATCGCTGTATAGTGGTGTCTCCTCTGGACTGCTTGCAGTGCTAGCGTTGATGGGACTAGCCGCGCTAACTTGCATTGCAGAACGTGATCGTATTGATGCTACGAATTTGGAATTAGTGGCATATTGTTTGAGTTTCCCGATTTACTTGATTAGTTATATTCCTATTTCTTTCCAAGCAATGTTCTCTCAGCCAGGCTGGAAGCCGATCGAGCATAAAGGCAAGGCAAAAAGTGCCGCATAATGCTACGTGTATGTGAGATAGTTCACTTATGTTGAGATGTGCCTGTACTGTGTATAGCAGTACAGGCACTACAGTAAGGGACGAATATGCAAGAAACCTTGGCAGTAGCATTGCAAGGCTTAGTGAAACGATTTGGTACAAAAGTTGCTGTTAATAATGTGCATCTCGAAATTCCTCAAGGCACGTGTTATGGCTTAGTTGGACCTAATGGTGCTGGTAAAACAACGACGCTTTCCATGCTCACCGGTATGCTGCGCCCAGATATGGGTAATGCTTATGTGTTTGGGCAGGATGTGTGGAGTGATACAGCTGCTGCCAAAAGACAACTCGGCATAATGCCGGAAGCCGACCAGCTATTTAATAGGCTTACAGGTCTACAATTACTGGTTTATTCTGGAATGCTGCGCGGCATGAAGCGTGATGTTGCTACAGAGAGAGCACATGATTTATTGCAAGCTTTTGATTTACAGGGTGATGCTTCAAAACTCGTTGTGGATTATTCAGCAGGTATGACGAAGAAAATCGCATTGGCAACAGCCATGATTCACGCTCCAAAAATTTTGGTGCTTGATGAACCTTTTGAATCCGTAGACCCTGTGTCAAGTGCAAATATTCGAGATATTTTGCAAACCTATGTGCGCGCAGGGGGCACAGTTATTGTGTCCTCGCATGTGATGGGACTTGTGGAAAAAATTTGCACACACGTGGCAGTCATAGCACATGGACAAGTACTTGCATCCGGCACCGTTGCTCAAGTGGCTGACGGTATGGATTTGGAGGAGCGCTTCTTCTCGCTGGTTGGCGGCAGACATGAAAGTCAAGGTTTTGCTTGGCTTGGCGGGGTAGGCGAGCAGCCAGTACAAGATGAAGCAGCTCAAGATGAGTCTGGTTTTGAGAGTACACAAAACGTGCCTGCTCAAAACGCAGTACAGCAGTAAGAGGTGTAGTATGACTTCCACACAGCCTCAAAAACTTCCAATTGGTACAACGCACCTCGATACCAGCTTGGGCACAACTATCCGAACCTTTATCGCACTACGTTGGGCATTAACGCGCGCTAATATGCGTGCTAGTGCTTGGGTTATTGTCAGCCTGGTAATCGGCGCAATTATGCAAATTGGCATGATGATTGGCTGCTATTTCTTTGCTGAAGCTCTACCATCGTTGAGCCTGCACTTGCTTGGATTAGAAACTACCACCGATGTAACACTCACTCAACATGGTGCGCTACGCATTGCCAGCGCACAAGCGTGGGGATTGGAACTTGCCCTTATCGCAACAATTGTTGCACTGATTATTCTGCTGTTCCAGCTCATGTTTTCCGGTAATGGATCTACCTTGAATGTCGAGCAACTATCACTCTTTGGCATCGATGATACGCGTATGCAAATTGGTGTGTTTGCGGCAATGCTTACAGGTTTCCCAAGTATTATTGGAGCTGCTGATCTGCTGATTGTTAGTAGTGCCTGGCGCTGGTATGGCATCGGCATTATGATTGTCGCCTTTGTATGTGCCTTGCTTACGCTGATTGTGTGGGTGGCGCTATGCAGCATGATTGTAGCGCTAGTTGCTACGTTTATTCGCTCAACGAAAAGCAAAACAGTCTATTATCTAGTAGTACTCGGTTTGTTCATTTGCATTGCCCAATTACCTAATATTCTTATGAGTTTCTCAGGAGCATACCAGTCAGATGTAGCTGATACAGCTGATACGGCAATGCTTTCCTCAATGCTGGTAACTAGCGCTTTCAGCACTGCTTCCCAGATTTGCTCATGGTTACCTTTTGGAGCTGCTATGAGTATTCCTGCTCATGTGGTAGCAGGCGAGTTTGGCATTGTCATACTGAAACTGGCAATATCATGTGCCGCGGTTGCGCTTGCACTTTGGGTAATGATGTGGTGCATGCGGTATACCAGATTGCACGCACAAGGAGCTCAGGCATCCACTGGCGCTCGCGGTCTTGGTATTTTTGCTCGCGTGCCAGATAATGCCATCGGTGCTGTAATTGCCCGTGGTGCAGTGTATTGGCGTCGCGACCCTCGGCTAATGCTGAATTTCCTAATGCCTGTGGTGTTTTTGGTTATTATGGGCGCACAAGCTTATAGTACCGGTCAAATGATGATTATGTGGATGGCGCCAATATTAGTTGCCTGGTTTATGTCCATGATGGAGTCCAATAATGTTGCGCTCGACGGCACACCATTTATTTTCCAAAGTTTAAGTGCTGTTCCGGCATATAAAGACAGACTAGGCAGAGCAATTGTTAATGCGGTAATTTCTGGACTTGCAGTATTGGTGTGCTGCGGTGTGGCATTTGTAGTTTCCCGTGCTTGGGAAAATGCGTTTTCGGCGCAGCTTGCTGGAGTATTTACCTGCGTAGCTTTAAGTTTTGTGCTGGCAAATGCTGGTATTGCACAAATGCTTGCAGTATTGCTGCCGTATCCAACTGCCTCTATTGATAAACCATTTGCTTCACGCCAAGGTCGTATTGGTGCGCAAATGCTGTTTCCATTTATTTCAATGCTCGTTACCATAGTAGTTGCTGCGCCAACGGCTGCAATCAGTGTGGCAGTGTTGACTCAAGGTTGGTCTCTTTGGATTATAGGCGTAACTGCGATAGTATCCGGTGTACTCTTCAGCGCACTTGGTGTATGGCTTGCAGCAATCATTATGCGTGCTCGTGAGCTACAGCTGGTGCAAGCTGTGACGAATTTTGCATCTATGCGATGATGTTTGACAGCTGTTGAATGTTGTCCGAAATATTGGTTCATATGTGCCCTGCATGTACTTCGTGTGGGGCACATAGTAGTTGGGGTACGACCGTCTATAGTCAATATAGTTTGTAAACTGAATGTGGTTTACAGCCTGGGATGGTGTAGGAAACGGCAGGAGCACGTATGGCATTGCGTAATACACATAAAACCATACTCCGTATTGGTATCAGTGTTACGGTTGCTCTGGCATTATCTATAACGTATGTGTTAGCGGATTTGTCAGGAGTATTGCCCGCGTCTATGCATGTACTGCAATGGCAAAGCGCCCGTCGTATTACTTTAGATCCTGCACGACAAATTATGCGTACTGACACATTGATTACGCCAAATTCACATGTTGCGCTTGATGCTACGAGTGCGCAACAACTGGTAGACGCACTCGTATCGAGCCAGGGTGTGGGTCGGGAGCTTTCTATCGCAGTGGCAGATGATCAAGGTCATATTGTGGCAGAACACGATGTGGATACTGTCCGTGAGCCTGCGTCTACTGCGAAAACGCTGACGGCATTTGCAGCCAGTCAGGTTTTGGATATGAGCGATACGCTTGATACTACGCTGTGGCTTGAAGGAGGTGCTTCATCACCGCAACATCTTACGCAGCCAGTACATGTTGTGCTTACGGGGCAGGGCGATATGCTGCTTGGAGCAGGACAATCCGACCCAGATCATATCAATGGTCGGGCTGGTATTGCTACGTTAGTAAACCAAGCTGTACAACAATTGCAACAACTAGGCATTAGCCAGATCCAACTGCAATATGACGACTCATTATTTGGTACAGAGCGGTTGCCGCAGGGAGTTGCCAGTATGGAAGATGGTTTGCTCTATGCGGCGCCGCTGTCATCTATGGCTATTGATGAAGGCAGGAACTGGCAAGGTTTAGCAAAACCAGCTAACCCAGACGAAGTAGGGGCATATGCACCGAGCACTGCTAATAGCGCATTGCAAGTTGCTCAAGCAGTTGCCAATCAGTTTGCTGCAGCTGGTATTACTGTAGTAGATACAGTGCAATCTACAAGTGAGCCATTTGATGCCAATGCCAGTGCATCCAGCGCTATGAGTGTGGTACGCTCAGCACCATTGCGAGAAATATTGCAATTTACGCTACAAAATTCTGATAATACACTTGCACAATTATTTGCTAGATTAACTGCTTTAGCTACGCATTCGGGCAATAGCATTGCTAGTGATATTACAGCAGTAACCACACAGTTGAGCCAAGCAGGGATAAATACACGGGGGCTGCATTTAGCTGACTGTTCTGGTCTTTCCGCAGGTTCTACGCTTACAGCTCGCACACTTATTGATATTGAGCAGCGAAGCACACAGACAGGGCCGGCACAAGTAGTAGCTCGCTCACTTGCTGTTTCAGGGTTAAGCGGCACAGCCTTGCATCGTAGTTTTTCAAGCAGTGTTGCAGGACAGATTCATTTGAAAACCGGTACATTGGGGAATGTAACTTCGATGACCGGTAATGTATTGCGCACGCATGGTGGTACACTCACATTTGCTGTGTTGGTCAACAATCCAGAAAACATGTGGGAAGCAATGCAAGCAGTTGATACGTTTGTTGGTGCGCTTGCACAGTTGTAGTACAGTACATAACGTGCTCTAGCGTGCATGACGTATTTCACTTAATACACGTGTGCAAGCTGGGTATGCGAAGCTGATTCGAGAGGTAACAATGGGCTACAGTGCAGACATGAAAGCCGCTATTGGCGCTACTCGTCATGTACTCACCACACTAGGGCTTGATGGGTTTGCGTCAAAAGAGCATGGAGAACACGTGCCAGACCTTGATGCTCCGCTCGTGATGGTGGCATGCTCAGGTGGGCGTGATTCGCTTGCACTTTCCTATGTTGCCAGCAAAGTATGTGCAATGATGGGGTTGCGCTGTGGGGCAATAATTATTGATCATGGGCTGATTGCTGGATCAGATACTGTAGCTGAACATGCTGCGCAAACGTGTACCGAATTTGGTATGAATCCAGTTATTACTCAGCGTGTACAAGTGGGTAATACCGGTGCCGGAACAGAAGCAGATGCCCGTTTCGCACGCTATCAGGCCTTATGGCATATTGCGCGAGAACACAACTGCAAAGTGGTATTGATGGCACATACCAAAGATGACCAAGCAGAAACAGTAATGATGGGTGTGCTGCGCACCGTTGGTTTAGATGCATTACTTGGTATGCCACAATACAACGACCGCGGAGGAATCGTATTTGCTAGACCTTTGCTGGAATTAACACGGGAACAAACCACACAAATTTGTAAAGAACAGCAAATCGAATGGTGGGATGATCCAACTAATGGTGAGCAAGCTGATGAAGGCGGTTTATCTACCGATTTGCCATTGCGCTCGCGTATCCGCGTAGCATTACTGCCATATTTGAATCATTTTGTTCATGCGGATATGGTTGAACATTTATCGCGGTCAAGTGTCTTGGCGCAACGCGATTACGAGTATTTACAGCAACAGGCGCAGCAACTGACTGAACAGCTTTTGGTTACTGGAGATTCTGCTCGAGCGAAATGGCAGCAAGAGGGCACAGTGGCAGTTCTTGATGCTAAAGCGTTAGAACAAGAACACCCAGCGATGAGTATGCGTGTTATTGTAAATATGCTCCATGCGTGCAATATTCCAGCGACTTCAAAACAAATTGAGGCTATTGGGCAGTTGCTCACAAATTGGCATGGTCAAGGCGATGTGTGGATTAACCAGCATACGGTAGTAGGCAGGCAAGGTCATCCAAGTTTATTAGTGGTGGTGCAGCAGTAGATTAGCGTTGCAATTGTTTGACTATTTAGCGTCGCAATTGTTTGACTATACTGAGCAGCGCTCGACTGCGATTTACGTTTGTATACGTGTATCTGGTAAGAACTTCTTTACGTTAAGCAAGCACATATGAAAGTGCTGTGTTTTTCCATGTGTTTGTGCCGTGTGCGTCTGCAAGTTGTGCCATGATTGAGTGCATGCAGATTGCCGATATTAGCCAAGATATAAGTGAAGTATTACTTACTCACGAGCAAATTCAAGCTAAAATTCAAGAAGTTGCTGATCAAGTATCCATTGACTATAAAGATAAGGAACCATTGCTGATTGCTGTGTTAAAAGGCGCAGTCAATACAATGGCAGCTTTTTCACAAGCATTATCTATTCATGCCAATATAGATTTTATGAGCCTGTCATCATATGGCTCTGGCACTTCAAGTAGCGGAACGATTACTGTACGCTCCGATTTAACCACTGATGTTCGTGGGCGGCATGTGCTTATTGTTGAAGATATTATTGATTCAGGCATCACACTTGACTGGTTGGTGAAGGAATTGCGTGCGCGAGGTGCGGCTTCGGTGGAGATTTTTGCGCTTCTTGAAAAGCCAGCACGCCATGAAGTCAAAGTTGATGTAAAGTATCAGGGATTCGTCATTCCAGATAAGTTTGTGGTTGGCTTTGGCCTTGACTACGACGAACGATATCGCAATCTTGACTCAATTGCGGTATTAGATCCGAAAGTCTACCAAGGAGAGCAGGAAGCATGAGCAATCCTGGCAACGATAACGGAAATCCATTCTTGCACCCAGGTGGGCGAGATAACCGAAATCGTAGTAATAAGCGTGATAACACGCCAAATAACGCTAATAATAGAAAACCGTCAGACAATAAACGCAGTGTATGGAAGCAACCATGGCTGTGGATTATTTTGCTGATGCTGCTGGCATTCGGCACTATGCAATTCGTGCAAATGACAGGCACGCAAACTATTAACACTCAAGATGGTTTGCAACTGCTTGCTGACGGTAAAGCAAAATCTGCTGAAATCACCGAAAATAAGCAAAGCGTTACCTTAAAGCTCGAAAACGATTTTGTGCGCAAAGATCCAGATACTGGGCGTGAGCGTAATTACGGCAAGAATGTGCAATTCTATTATGTATTTGCACAAGGCGGGCAGATCTCGGAAGCTGTGCAAAAGGCAAACTTGCCAAATGGGTGGACAAGTACCGTGCCACAGACCAGTATGCTCACGTATTTGCTGAGCTCGCTGCTACCAATGATTATTATGGTAGCGCTTTTCTGGTGGCTATTAAGCCGTATGCAAGGTGCTGCCGGTGGTATGTTTGGTCTGGGTGGCAAGAAGAATTCCGGCAAACTTGCCGGTGGAGAGACTCCAGATACCAAGTTTGCAGATGTTGCTGGTGAAGAAGCAGCAGTTCAGGAAGTTGAAGAAATTAAAGACTTCTTGAAGGATCCTTCAAAGTATCGTGCACTTGGCGCTCGTATTCCACGCGGTGTGCTGCTTTACGGCCCTCCGGGTACTGGTAAGACATTGCTGGCTCGTGCAATTGCAGGTGAAGCTGGTGTGCCATTCTATTCCATGGCTGGCTCGGACTTTGTGGAAATGTTTGTGGGTCTTGGCGCTTCGCGTGTACGTGATTTGTTTGATGAAGCCAAGAAGAATGCTCCCGCAATCATCTTTATCGATGAGATTGATGCGGTTGGTCGTCGCCGTGGCTCTGGTATGGGTGGCGGTCATGATGAACGCGAGCAGACGTTGAATCAGCTGCTGGTAGAGATGGATGGCTTTAATAACGATACGAATCTGATTATTATTGCCGCCACTAACCGTCCTGATGTACTTGATCCGGCATTGCTGCGTCCTGGTCGTTTTGACCGTCAAGTGGCTGTAGAAGCCCCAGATTTGGAAGGCCGCGAAGCAATTTTGAAGGTACACGCAAAAGGCAAGCCATTTGTGCCCGATGTTGACTTGCATATGGTTGCTGTGCGCACTCCAGGATTCACAGGTGCTGACTTGGCTAATGTGCTTAACGAAGCTGCATTGCTGTGCGCTCGTGCAGGTGCGCAATTGATTGATAACCGTGCTATCGATGAAGCAATTGACCGCGTAATGTCAGGTCCTCGTCGTCGTTCTAAGGGTATGGCATTAGAAGAGTTGCGCAATACGGCATACCATGAGGGCGGCCATGCTCTGGTAGCCGCTGCATTGCATAATACCGATCCAGTAACAAAAGTTACTATTTTGCCTCGTGGTCGTGCTTTAGGCTACACGGCAGTAATGCCAACAGGCGATCGCTATTCACAGTCTCGCAACGAGCTACTCGACCAGATGGCATATGCTATGGGCGGTCGTGCAGCAGAAGAAATTGTCTTCCATGATCCGACCACAGGCGCTTCAAATGATATTGAAAAAGCAACCAATATTGCGCGTAAGATGGTTGTGGAATTTGGTTTCTCCTCACAACTTGGTGCTATTAAGTGGGCGGATGATGACGATCAGACCACGGTGATGGATGGTTTGCAGCCTCGCAAGTACTCTGATCGCACCGCACAAACCATTGATGATGAAGTGCTGGCATTAGTGGAAACTGCGCATACTGAGGCATGGCGTATTATCAATGAGAATCGTGATATTCTCGATGAGCTGGTACGTCAATTGCTGGTCAAAGAGACGCTGAATGAGAAAGAGTTGGCTGCTATTTTTGCTCCAATTCGCAAAGCGCCAAAGCGCCAGCTATGGCTATCTGATGATGCTCGCCCTGACTCTGATATTCCTCCTGTGCCAATTCCAGCACAGTTAGCTCAGCGTATGGGTCAGCAGGTTCCAGCGCAGCCAAGTAATGCGCCTCAAAATCAAGACGTGCCAGCCGACGGTGCTACACAGCCACAGCAGTTGCAACAACCACCATTTGGCAATGCACAACCTAGTAATGTTGTGCCACCGCAGATGCCACAATCTGGCGACACACCACAAGGCAATCCACAACAACCACCATTTGGAGTACGTTGATGAGCGATCACGAACAGGAACAGCTGACAAGTGAACACAGCCAAGTATCGTCCTTTGATGAAGAGGGCGTGCGTCAAGCTGTGCGCTTATACCTTAAGTCAATTGGCGAAGATCCTGATCGTGAGGGATTGCTTGATACGCCAGATCGCATAGCTCGTGCATCGCGTGAAATATTTGCTGGATTGCATCAACAGCCAGAAGATGTTTTGCAAGCTCGATTCAAGGTTGATACTGAAGAATTGGTATTAGTACGTGATATTGAGCTGTATTCGGTGTGTGAACATCATTTGTTACCATTCCATGGTGTTGCTCATGTTGGCTATGTGCCAAGCCATGGCACAGTAACAGGGCTAAGCAAGCTGGCTAGACTGGTTGATGTGTATGCAAAGCGCCCCCAAGTACAAGAACGCTTAACCAAGCAGGTTGCTGATGCGCTTATGGATGTGGTTGGTGCTCGCGGTGTTATTGTGGTAACGGAGTGTGAGCATCTGTGCATGTCTATGCGTGGTGTGAGTAAGACGCAAGCCAAAACAGTTACTTCTGCTGTGCGAGGGATTATGAAAGATCCAGCGTTGAGAAGTGAAGCAATGAGCCTTATTTTGCAGCATTAGCGCTAGGCACAGCTTGCTCAGAGTACAGTAGTGATACACGCAGTATTGATTATTCCGCCCAAATTCATCATGAGTTTGGGCGGTTTTGTATACCTGTGATGCGCAGGGTGTTTGTGGACGAGTAGCAGAAGCAAAGTTCAACATATGATATGGTCGAAAAGCCTATAGGGTAGTGTTGGCAAATGGGAGGGAATATCATGGCGCTTTCGCTTGAACAGCTGATGAATCCACAGCAAACGTTGGTTATGGGAGTACTGAACATTACCCAAGACTCATTCTCCGATGGCGGGCTGTGGTTGGATCCAGACAAAGCCATTGAACACGCACAGGATATGATTGCTGCTGGCGCCGATATTATTGATATTGGTGCGGAATCTACGCGACCAGGTGCAATACGAGTTGATGAGCAGGAAGAATTACAGCGCGTAGTGCGTGCTGTGAAACCGCTTGCCGAGCAAGGAGCCATTATCAGCGTAGATACTACACGAGCAAGTGTGGCACAGGCTGCTCTTGATGCTGGAGCAAGTATTATTAATGACGTCTCAGGAGGGCTTTTAGATCCGCAAATTGCTCATGTTGTGGCGCAATACGAATGCGTGTATATTCTTCAACATTGGCGTGGTTGGTTACAAGGTGGTACAAGTCGCGTGCCTGATGCAGATACTGCGCATTATGAGCATGGTGTGCTTGCAGATGTGATGGGTGAATTACGCGAACAGATTGATGCTGTATGTGAGGCAGGCGTTGATTCTGACCATATTGTAATTGACCCGGGCTTAGGCTTTTCCAAGCCAACAATTGACCTGAACATGCCTTTAATGACGGGCTTACATAATTTACAGACATTAGGTTTCCCCGTGCTTATTGGTGCATCGAGAAAGCGTTTTACTGCAGCACTTGCTGGTAAATGTGGATTTGAAGCAACGAATGAGCAGCGCGATTATGTGACGGCAACACTTTCTGCGCTCTGCTCACTCCATGGTGCATGGGCAGTGCGTGTACATAATGTGGCAGCGAGTAAACTTGCTATCGCAACTGTACAAGCATGGAAGCAGTATCAGAATAATTAGGTAGATGCTGAGATAGATACTGTAGTGTCTGAGATGTGTAGCGAATTATCATACCGAGCAATTGCAAAGAGCAGAGTGCGTTAAGGAGTGTGTATGGATAGTATCCAATTAACGGGGATTAGAGCCGAAGGAACTCACGGCGTACTTGAAGATGAGCACAGCACTGCGCAGCCATTCGTTGTCGATGTTGTGATGCAGGTTGATACACGGCTTGCAGCAACAACCGATAATATTACGGATACCGTGGATTACGGGCAGATAGCTAATCGTATTGTTCACATTATTGAGGGTGAGCATGTTGATCTGATTGAAACGCTAGCTCAACGTATTGCGAATGCTATTTTGCAATCACACGCAGTGCAGCAGGTCACCGTTACCGTACATAAACCGCAGGCTCCTATTACTGTGCCGTTTGATGATGTGAGTGTGACGATTACTCGGGCACAAGAAATTGAGTCTTGGCTATTGTCGGGGCAAACTGAGCCAAGTATTGCTTCAAAAGTAAGCTCGTTAGCTCATGAACAGCAAAATGCAACATTGCAAAGCACACAACGTAGCTTAAGTGAGCATATCTCGCACACTGCGCATGCTGAGCATACTGAGCGCGCCGAGTATGGCAATGAGCGTAATGCTGAACCAAGTATGCATCATGCTGTTATTGCATTAGGCGGCAATATTGGCAATGTGGAACAAACACTGCGTAGCGCAATTGTCTCTATTGACTCTATACCGGGCAATCAGATTAGTGGTATTTCACCGCTGTACCGCACTCAACCTTGGGGCATGCCTGACGGTACGCCGGAGTTTTATAATGCAGTAGTACAGCTTGATACCATGCTTGACGCGCGTACTTTGCTACACACCTTACAAACTATTGAAGCCACATTTGGTAGAAGACGCGATAAGCACTGGTCAAATCGCACTTTGGATCTCGATATAATCGACTTTGACCATACTACAAACAGTGACCCTATGCTTTCGTTGCCGCATCCAAGAGCTTGGCAGCGGGCATTTGTGTTGGCTCCTTGGCTAGCGCTAGACCCAGATGCCCAACTGGTTGGTGCTCACAGTGGAGCAGTTGCAGAACTATTACCGAATACTCCTGATGCTCATGCTGTTACACTGGTGTCTCAGAGTTGGATTTTGGGGGATAGTGCGCATATCGACTAATTGTGTAGCAATGACATACGTATTTCAAGTACAGTAAGAGGAGATTGCAGTACACAAGCATGGCGGTAAGCATAGGGAGCATAGGCGAATGAAAGCACAATACACAGCATGGTGGCATATTGTTGTCGCTATTATTATCGGCGGCACTTTTGGTGTAAGCGTGGCATCACTGGTTGAACGCAGTGCGTTCTCTATGCTAGGAGCCCCATGGTTTGTCGATGTTGTGCTAGTGTGCTTGGGTGTTGTAGTTTTAGTGCTTTCTTGGCAAGTTAAGCAGTATGTTGATGGGAAACGCCCATATATTGATGCCAATCGCGCTGTGCTCACACTGGTGCTTGCTAAGGCATTGACACTTGGTGCAAGTATATTAGTTGGCTGGTATGCAGGGCAATTACTTATTTGTATACCGCATTGGGAAATTGAGTATTTCCATGAAGTTGGTATACAGTGCGCTATTGCTGCAGTAGTGTGTGTGCTTGATATTATTGCTGGATATGTGGGGCAGCATTGGTGCACACTTCCTCCCAATAAAGGACCGGAGCATCCGCAAATTAAAGCTCAGCGTAAGATGATGCGTTCTGCAGTCACGGAAATGCAGCAGCGCGAACAAAAGACAATATAAAAGAAAACTAAGTAAAAACCACCATTGTATGAAAATGTGTGCCACAATAGAGGTATGACTAACTTTATTTGTGAGCCTTTAGATGACGGTACTTCTATTGCATTATGGGTTCAGCATGCCCCATCTGCACGAAATACCACGGAGGAAGATTTTACCTGTGTGCGCGTGTATGGTTCGCGCGATCAATACCCACTGACACCAGATCGGTATGTAAAGAATCGTCCTAATCTCTTCCTCGATATTGTAGATTTGCTTGATGGCAATAGTATAGAAACCGATGTGGGGCAATCGAGTGCCAATGTCGAATATCCTGCGGCAGAAGCCGATGAGCAAACTCAAACCTCAGATAGTGAGCATACGTCTGACAGTACATCTAATAGTAACAGTATTAGTAAGGCGGTGCGCACTCGAGGTGACTTTACACGGACTATCACAGTCAAAGCGCTGTGCCAAAAAGCTGCCCATAGTGCTGCTGATGGTTCTGGCAATGCACGCCGTTTCAAGGATGCACGCGGACTTTGGCAGCGTGTTAATGAGCATACGTTGGTTCGTGCTTTGAAAGTTGATGATGAACCAATTATTGATGTGAGAAAAACTCATAATTGGAAGCGTAATCAACCATACAAAACGCATAGTGCAAACCCCGTGGCATGGTATGTGTCACAAGTGTATTCGAGATCTAATATTCAAAAAAATCCAATTCAGATATATGCTGGACTGCATGGCATTTTTGCTGCTACAACATCACCAGATGTCAACAGCGAGCAGGCGGATATTGCGCGATCACTGCGTGAGCAATGGGATAATAATGCTCTTATGCCAACATACCAACAGATCGCTGAAATAGTAGCAGATTCCAATATGTTGGTATTTCATAATACACAAAGTTTAATTACGTGGATTCGTGAGCAAATGCGTGCCCAAGAAGTTGTGGCAGCTCCGACCCCGTGCGTCTTGCATATTGACCCTGAGTTTGCACAATCATGGATTGTAGGCGACTCGCAGCATGATAGTGCCTTGCAAGCACTGAATGTTGCGAAGTTGGATGATGAAACAGAATTGCGTGATGGACAAACGATGACCGTTGGTCATTATGCAAATGTGCTGGAGCAGTATATTAAGCAGAGATCGTAATACACTACGCGCAGAGAAATTATGAATACACCCGTGTCGGCTAGACGTGTACTAGTGCACGGGTGTAATGATTTTACTATTGCTTGTCAGTTTCAGGTTCTGGTACGCGAACCATAGCCTCCTGCGCCATGGCAGCAACTAAACGACCATCTGTAGTAAATACCTTGGCATGAGTAAGCCCTCTGCCGTGTGCTGCAACGGGAGTATCCTGCACATACAAATGCCACTGGCTCATATCAATATTCTCATACCACCACATGGAATGATCGATAGTTGCGTATGACATGCCTTTAGTCATAAAACTCAATCCTGCACGGCGTACTACAGGTTCCATCATGATCTGATCGCAACCCAATGCCAATAACGCACGGTGTACTACTTGTGGAGCATTAACAGCTCCATCAGCGCGCATCCACACCATTTGGTGACCGGTGTCATGTGCAGTTGCTGTAGCGTCAGAACCAAGCATAACCGTATTTTCTACATGTCGAATATCAAATGGAGACTGGTTTACGTAATAGTTTGCAAATGTTGAGTATTGCGCGTAAGGAGCCATTAAATCCTTAGCAGAAGGCAGGCTTTCGGGGTCAGGCACATTGTTTGGCATGGCATCAGCAAAAGTAATGCCTGGCTGTCCTTGCACTTGGAAGCTGGCAATGGCTGTTAAAATTGCGCCTTTATCTTGAGTAACATTGACGCGGCGTGCTGAAAATGAACGACCGTCGCGCAGTCGTTCAACATCAAAATGCACATCTTGGTGAATATCTCCAGCCGTAATAAAGTACCCGTGAATAGAATTTGGTAAGCGGTTAGTTTCTACGCTTGCTGCTGCGGCCATTACTGATTGTGCAATAACTTGTCCACCATATACTCGACCAGTCGGGAAATACAGACTTTCGCCAGTAAGATACGTGTGATCGTGCTTAATGGTTGGTTTGCTTAACTGCAGTACATCAATAACATGGTCAAGTGGGGAAGTAGCTTCTGATTTCATAAATTCTCCATATCAGTAACGAGCTGACGAAAACGTGTCCCAGACCGCATGTTTTAAGCGTCAATGCTGGTTATGACGTGTGCGCGTAAAGCATACTATTTCAGAACCTTATGGGTTAGCTCATGCGATGTTGTTAATGCTGTCATCATGGTAACGATTATATTTGGACAAGTGTGATGGGCATTTTTCAATGCATTGTTATGAACATATTGCATTACTATCCGAATGTACATGCATCACTTGATACAGTGTTTTAGAAATTTTTTAAAAAAAGTTTGTTTTAGCATTGCTGAGAGGTATTATCGTAATGAATGCATTTCCATATGTCGGATTCTGGAGGTTGTGGTGAGACGGCGTGGTCTCGCTGGCATGGTGTTGGGCATTGTGGCTTGTGCTGTGTTGGTTGTTGTTGTGGTTGTTG